>SVOA01000010.1:0-33591 GCA_015066635.1 Oscillospiraceae bacterium
AAATCGGAAATAATGCTTTTGCTTATATCGGCACAATAGATTACATTGATATTCCTGCGTCGGTTACAAGCATTTCGGGCGGTGCCTTTTACGGAACTCAGCCGACTGAGATATACAGCTTCGCAGATCCTGACAGCTTGACATGGAGCAATACTGCTGATGAGCTTCTTCCCTCAAAGCAGACTGTTGTCCATGTTTACAGTCAGTATCTTTCACGCTATCAGGAAAAATTCGGCGACTCTGTCAATGCTACCTTTGTAGGCGACCTTGACTCAAAAATACATGATATCACGGTTGTTCAGCCAGCTCACGGTACTGTTACCGCTGATTGTGAGACAGTTCATACGGGAACAGTTGTCAGGCTTACAAATACCGCTGATTCAGGCTACGGACTTAAAAAATATGCTGTAAGAGATACAAAGAAAAATAACATTCCCGTTACCGACGGCGCCTTCGTTATGCCCGACAGAGATGTTATAGTAACCGCCGAATTCAGCAGGATTTATTCAATCGCTTATGAGGTGGCTTCGGGCGAGGGTACTATTGAGGTGCCGAATAATGCGCCTGTGGGTACAACGGTTACCGTAACCGTCAACCCATATACAAATAATGATTTGAAGAGACTGTATTATACAGATTCGAACGGCGAGGTTACCGAAATTACAGATAATCAGTTTGTAATGCCTGCTTCCGATATTACCGTTACGGCTGAATTCGGTCCGATAGATTATAATGTAACCTATTCTGACGCTCAGAACGGCTCTGTAACAGGCGTTGCGACCGCACACCTCGGCGATTTGATTGAGCTTACTGTTACGCCGGATGAGGCATACAAGCTAAATTCACTGACAGTTACGGACAGCGAAGGCAACGAAGTGAGTGTAACCGACGATTATAAGTTCAATATGCCTGCTTCCGATGTTACAGTCAGTGCAGAGTTCGTAAGGGATTATTACAGAATCACGTATTCCGATACTCAGAACGGCACTCTCAGCGGTGTTCTCACGGCTCATGAAGGCGAAACAGTAACGCTTACCGTAACATCCGATGATTATTATGAAGCAAAATCGGTGTTTTTTACGGATTCAAACGGTGATGAGTTCTCAATAACAGACGATAGGTTCGTTATGCCCGCATCGGATATAACCGTAAATGCTGCCTTTGAAAAGATTGATTATGATATCTATTATATTGAAGCCGAAAACGGCTCTGTAACAGGCGCGAGTACCGCTAACTACGGCGACGAGGTAGAACTTACCGTTACGCCTGAAATAGGTTATAAGCTTGAGACACTGAGCGTTAGGGATGCTGACGAAAACGAGATTCAGGTTACTGACGGCAGATTTACAATGCCTGGCTCTGATGTTTCAATCAGCTCAAGCTTTGCAATTGCGGACTATAACATTAATTACGTTACCGAGCGGTGCGTCGTATCGGGACCGGAGTGTGCAAACTACGGCGATGAAATTACATTAACGATAACGCCTGATGAAAACTGTGTCATTGATAAGGTTACAGTTATGGATGCAGATAACAATGTTATCCCTGTAAACGCTGATAAGTTCATTATGCCTGCTTCCGATGTGACAGTGACGGTCGAAGCTCTTCCCATTACGGCATATGCGGAATATGACTACGAAACGCAGATTCTGTACTTCCGTTACGGACCTTACCGTGAGACTTCGGATTCGTGGGAGATTAAAGATGACTCGATAAAGCCATGGAAGTATATACGGTATATTACTAAGGCTGTTTTCGACCCCTCCTTTGTCCAAGCAAGACCGAAGAATACTCGTTCATGGTTCGCAGCGTACGACTCGTTAACTGATATAGAAGGCATTGAATATCTGAACACATCCGAGGTAACGGATATGAACTCAATGTTCTACGGTTACACAGGTGCGTCCCTTGATGTCAGCGGCTTCGACACCTCAAAGGTAACTGATTTTGAGGATATGTTCTACGGCTGTAAAAACCTTACGTCCCTTGATGTCAGCGGCTTCGACACTTCAAGTGCTGAATCTTTAAAGAATATGTTCTATAATTGTGAGAATTTGATCTCGATCGATGTCAGCGGCTTTAACACCTCTAAGGTAACCGATATGGGCGGTATGTTCGCATCCTGCAGTGGACTTACATCGATTGACGTAAGCAATTTTGATACTTCAAGTCTTAAAGATATAAGCACTATGTTTGCCGGCTGTACCCAGCTTAAAACGATTGATTTGCGAAGCTTTAATGTTCCGAAATACAATAATGCGGTGTTGGTTTTCCGCGACTGCGTGAATCTTGAAACAATCTATGTTGCAACTGCCGATACAGCGTGGAAGGCAAACAGCGGCTGGAATGTTTTTTATAATTGTGAAAAGCTTGTCGGAGGAACGGGTACGCCCTTTGACAGCGAAAATGTTGATATATCAATGGCGAAGGTTCAGGACGGGTACTTTACAGCCAAGCCTTTCGATATAACGGTTGTAAATGCTTCGGGCGGTGCTGTTGAGGCTGATAAGTCTCAGGCTTATATGGGTGATACGGTTTCACTTGATTTCACTTCTGATGATAATATGGTATTCAGCCACTATACCGTTACCGACAAAAACGGCGGCAAGGTTACGGTAAACGGTGATACCTTCACAATGCCCGCTTCCGATGTAACCGTTACGGCAGTATTCAGAGAGCAGGGAATATACGATATCAACGAGGACGGCATTGAGGACATAAACGATATTGCATTTATCATCTCTGCGTCAGTCGGAGACGTTGAAATGACAGCTTCACAGCAAGCGAAAGCTGACCTTAACGGCGACGGCGTTATTGACGGCTTTGATGCCGCAGAGCTTGACAGGATACTCTTTGCAAATGACTGCGAAGCAGGCGACGTAGATATGGACGGCGATATTGACCTTGTCGACTATGCAATAGTAAAGGCTCATATTTCGGGCGTTGACTCTGATGAGAATCATCCTGCAAATCTGCTTGATAAGAGCTATCTGACGGCTGAATATGACAGCATAAAGGATAGCTATGACAATGGTGTTATCATCACTCCGATTTATTACAATGCCGACATCAATAAGGACAAAGCAGTAGATGCGTTTGACCTGTTCGATCTTGATAAACGCATAAACGGTCTTGCATAGAATTAAGTTAAGAATAAGATTTAAGGCTCAGCCTTTTTTGCATAGTAAAACTATGCGTTAGACGCGTATTCGGGAGAAGTCTATTGTCAAGAAAAACAAATTCTTCTTAAAATCATATTTGAAACTTGCTGAGATTTATGGTATATTATATAAGCAAAAGTATACGATATCGCAAATGGAATAAGGAGTAATTTATGAACTTGTTAAGAAAAATAACATCGGTTTTTATGGCGGCTATATTGTTGCTTGCTGCAATTCCGTTGACAGCATCTGCAGAAACCGAAACAGGTCGTTTGGGCAGTTCTAATGTTTATTATGAGCTGAATGACGACGGAACTTTGCGCCTTTACGGCAGCGGTGCTACACCGAATTATTCGGGAACTAATCAGAGCCCGTTTGTAGAAATCGGTTACATAAATAAAATCATTGTAGATGAAGGTGTTACAAAGCTCGGCGACTATATTTTCGAAAGATGCGATGTAACGGAGGTCAGTCTCCCGACATCTCTTCGTGATCTGGGTATGTTTGTCTTTGGCGGTTGTGAATACTTAGAGGAAATTGAGCTTCAAAGTGCTACCAGAACCTTCGGTATAGGCGTTTTTTATCATTGCTCCTCGCTTAAAAAAATAACTTTTCATGCAAATACGATTAATTGTTTTCAATTATATGAAAATGAAAACGGTTTTTCGTTTAACAGTTTGCTCAGCCCGGTTGAGAATGCTTCTGTTTACATTCCGCTTCCGATTACTGTTAACGAAAGTCTGTCGGGCGTCTCGACAAATGTTACAGGTTATGAAAAAGCAGCGGAACTTTTTAATAAAAACGGCAATACTGTCTACTGCGTAAACAGTAACGCCACAATCAAGTGGAAAAACTACGACGGTACGGTGCTTGAAACCGACACCAATGCCGCACAGGGTGAGATACCCACTTATGACGGCGCAACTCCCGAAAAGCCTGTTGATGACAATTTCGGCTACGTTTTCAGCGGTTGGACTCCCGAGCCTTTTGCAGTTATGGGCGATATGTCATACACCGCTGTATTTGAAACCGTTGACAGAACGGCATATATTGACGAAAACGGTGTAACGCAGTATGCCGGCACTCGCACCCTTACCGGCACCGAGACCGAGCTTCCCGGCGGCTGGTATGTGGTTTACGGTAATATTACATATAACAATAATCTCAGCTTCAAGGGCGATGTTCGTATCATTTTGGCTGACGGCGCAACAATGAATACGTTGGGAACAACAAATTATTCGGTTCTTTCTGACGCAGGTCTTTCCATATACTGTCAGGAAGGAAGGACAGGAGCTTTAATCTCTGACGGAATAGTCGCTACTTACGTTAAAATCTGCGGCGGCAACGTTAATATAGCGAATACGATTATGACTGCCTATGATGTCGATATATACGGCGGCCGGGTTGATGTCGGCTCTATTATCTGGTCTATGGGCGGCAATATGAATATTTACGGCGGTAATACGAGCGTAAACAGTTACATAGCTGTTAAAAATGCAATTACGATAGGATATAAAAAGCCCACAGACAGTATCTATTCAAAAGAATATAGAATATCAAATACGGGTACGGGTATACAAGCTATCACCTTCGCCGACGGTCAATCCTTCAAAAATGCAAATGATGCGACCGAGATATTTACCGGAACGGCTGATCTTGATGCGGTTAAAGAAAAAACTCTTGTTCCGTACTCATATAATATGATTACGTATGCTTCTGATGAATACGGAACTGTAACAGGAGTCAGCGGAGCGAATTTCGGCGATGAGATTACGCTTACCGTTTCGCCAAATACAGGATGCTATCTTGATAGCTTAACTGTTAAGGACGGCAATAACAATGAAATTACCGTAACTGACGGCATTTTTATAATGCCCGACTCCGCCGTTACGGTTACGGCAGATTTTAAAATTCACACCTACACCGTCAACTTCGTTATAGACGGCGTAACCGTTGAAACGGATGAAAATGTGCCTTACGGTGATTTGCCGATATTTAACGGCGAAATTACCGAAACGTATTTTGATGAAAACGGTATGGAATACAGGTTTGCGGGTTGGACTCCCGAGCCTGCCGAGGTTACGGATAATATTACCTATACTGCAACCTATGCTTTAAGCGGAAGAATCAGAGTTAATTACCTTGATGAAAACCAAAACACTCAGACGGTTGTAGCGAATATACTGACGGGCAATGAAACAACTCTTACAGAGGGTTGGTACTTCGTCAAGGACAATATTTCTTACAGCGGCGAGCTTAAGCTTTTGGATTCGGTTAATCTTATCCTCGGCGACAATGCCGTAATGAGTACTGCTAAGGGAATGACATACGCACACTCCGGTTCGCCCTGGCATCTGAATGTTTATGCTCAGAGCGGGCAGAGCGGACAGGTCGGAACTCTGAATATAAACGACGTAAGTACATTTTACAGCCTTAAGGTTTGCGGCGGTAACGTGAACTTTAAAAGCATTATGGCCATGAACACAAGCATTTTAGGCGGCAGATTTACATCAACCGGAATCATGGCTATAAACGACGGTGAAATCACTCTGGGCTGTAATACCGCTGACAGCAGTATTACTGTCGGCAGTTATTCCGGCACGGTTAAAATCGTTGACGGTCAAACACTGATAGACGGAAAACGTGCATACAGAGGTACTGTATCCGACAACTCAAAGCTTGCGGATAAAACTCTTGTTGCCGGCGTGCTTAAGTATGATATAAATGAGGATGACGTTGAGGACATAAACGATATTGCGTTTATTATTGCCGCCTCGCAGGGTGAGGCAACAATGACCGAAACGCAAGCCGCCAAAGCCGACCTCAACCTTGACGGTGTTGACGTATTTGATGCAGCAGAGCTTGACAGGATTTTCTACGCACCCGATACCGATGACGGCGATGTCAATCAGGACGGCAATATTGATCTTGCTGACTATGCAATGATAAGGTCGCATATTTCAGGCGTTGACTCTGATGAGAATCATCCTGCAAACCTGCTTGACAAGAGTTATCTCTCTGCAGAATATGACAGTATAAAGGATAGCTATGACAACGGTGTTATCATCACTCCGGTTTATTACAATGCCGACATCAATAAGGACAAAGCAGTTGATGCGTTTGACCTGTTCTATCTTGATAAACGCATAAACGGTCTTGCATAGAATAGAGTTAAGAATAAGATTTAAGGCTCGGGTTTATCCGAGCCTTTTTTCATTATTAGTGTCAGATTACTTAGCAGGGGGTAGGCAGTTAATTTTACGCCGCATAGACTCTTACATCATAGTTAACAGCATACTGCTTGTCCGGCTCAGCCGTTTCTTTTAATATCTTTTTTGTAGTGTGTCCGCATCTTGTAAAATACCTGTGCTGAATCATCAATGTGTCCAACAAAGTGTCCTCAGTAGGCACAGAGGCGCTCAGACTTGCAACCGACAAGCTGAACAGTAAAAATTTCTATGCCTTCAATCCGAGCTTTGATATAAAGTGCAACGGAAAAAACAAATAAAATCCAAACCGATTTTCCCCGAAGTGTTATTTGCTTCGGGGAATTTTTGCAATATTAAAAAACAAAAAATTTTGCCCGATTATCACGGATGCCGACAGCAAGACATTAAGGATGTAAATACCGTATAACTGAAAATCTGCAATGTTTAATATTTCTTAATAATTTGCCGATAAAATGTTGAACTTTTTACGGTTTTTAATTATAATTAGTATATAATATTTAAACAGAGGTGTTATTTATGAATTTTTCAAGCAAAAAGGAAGGCAATACGCTTACAGTCAGTGTATCGGGAAGAATAGATACAAATTCAGCACCGGAGCTTGAAAAGCATATTACTGATAATTTAGACGGTATTACTGAGCTTATACTTGATTTAAAGGATATTACATATACTTCATCAGCAGGGCTCAGGGTTTTTCTCAAAGCTCAGAAGCTTATGAACAAGCAGGGTGTAATGACTCTTAAAAATGTCAGGGAAGAGGTAATGGATATTTTTGAGTTAACAGGATTTTCGGGTATTTTGAATATTGAATAAATCTAATTGCTGTATCAAAGAACGGATTTGATTAAATGGATAATACAATTTTTACAAAATTGATAGGTACGTCGGCGGTTATACTTGTAATAGCCGCGTTTATCGGCGGCAGTGATATACTCTCAAAATATATGCAGTCCGACAAGAAATGGAAATATTCGGTTATTTCGGGCATACTCGGTGGAGCGCTCGGAATTTACGGTAATCTTTCCGGCTTTAATCTTAACGGCGCAGTTGTTTCGGTCAGAGACATAGGCCCCATGCTTTCGGGCTTTGTCGGCGGACCGGTAGGCGGTATCATTGCCGGACTTATTGCAGGCATACACAGACTGACTCTCGGCGGCATTACCGCTCAGGCGTGCGTTGTTGCGACCTGTTGTATAGGTTTAATCAGCGGTTTGCTTTCAATGAAACGCCACGAACAGATGAAAAAGCTTTATTTTTCTTTTTTGCTCGGTGTTCTGTCAGAAGCTTTCCATCTCGGGATAGTTCTCATTATGGTTAAGCCGTTTGAAACGGCTCTTGACATAGTCAAGCAGATAGCAGTGCCGTTTATTCTTATAAACGCTGTCGGCTTTACTTTGATGGTAGCTATAATAACCTACACGGAGAAACAAAGGAGTCTTGTTGAGGAAAAAAGCCGTATGCAGTCCGAATTGGAGGTTGCTACGGTAATTCAGCATTCCCTGCTTCCCACGATAAGCGAAAATTATCCCGGACGCAAAGAGATTGACGTAAGCGCATTTATGGAAACGGCCAAAGAGGTCGGCGGCGACTTTTATGACGTGTTCTTCGTTGACTCAAACCGTATTGCTTTTGAAATCGGTGATGTTTCCGGCAAGGGCGTTCCCGCCGCGCTGTTTATGGCTACGGCTAAAATGACGCTTCAGAACTGTATAAGAGATATTCCGTCTCTTTCACAGGCAATGGCAACTGCAAACAATTCCCTCTGCGCGAGAAACGAAGCGGATATGTTTGTTACGCTCTGGGTGGGAATTTTAGACCTTTCGAGCGGAGAGATGACATATGTGAGCGCAGGTCATAACCCTCCTGTTGCAGTCAGCGGAGACAAAGCCGATTTCCTTAAAACCAAAAACGGCTTTGTTCTTGCCGGAATGGAGGACGTTATATACAAAGAGAATACAATTAAGTTTAACAGCGGCGACGTTCTCTGTCTTTATACGGACGGCGTAACGGAGGCGAACAATTCCGATAAAGAGCTTTTCGGCGATGATAGACTTCTGAAATGTTTTGACGGTATTCGGAATGTTTCGGCAGAGCAGCTTTTAAGCAACGTAAAGAATTCCGTTGACGAATTTGTCGGAGATGCGGATCAGTTTGACGATCTTACGATGCTCTGTTTCATATTTAAGGGCAACAAAAACGAGGATAAGCTTACGGTTGAAGCAAAAAAGGAAAACCTTGACGAGGTTATCGGCTTTGTTGACGGTTATCTTGAAAAATCGGACTGTCCGATGAAAGCACAAATGCAGATAAACCTTGCAGTTGAGGAAATATTTGTAAATATTGCTTCTTACGCTTACGGCGGTAAAAACGGGACTGCCGAAATCACGATGTCCGGTGAGGAAAATGAAGTTACGATTACTTTTGCCGACAGCGGTATCCCGTACAACCCGCTTGAAAAGGAAGATCCCGATATTTCTCTGTCCGCAGACGTACGTGAAATCGGAGGCTTGGGAATATTCCTTGTAAAAAAGAATATGGACAACGTTTCCTATGATTATACTGACGGGAAAAATATCCTGACTATTAAAAAAACAATTTGACAAAAGGGGAAAGATATGGCGGTTGATTTTGAAAAAATGGCGATAAACGATACCTCCGGTTTCGTACTGCTTTCCGATTACATACCGGGTATCATACAGGAAATACGATATTTTTCCACATATAATTTTATAGGCGATAAAATAGACGGCTATGAAAGTCCGTGCGCACTTATTACAAAAGATGCGGCAAGGGCTCTGAAAGCCGTAGCAAATGAAATGAATGTCAAGGGTTACCGCCTTAAAATATTTGACGCTTACCGCCCTGCGACAGCTGTTAAGCATTTTGTGATGTGGGGAATAGAGGATCTTGACCAGAGAATGAAACCTTTTTTCTACCCCGATCTTGAGAAACAGGCTCTTTTTGAGCAGGGATATATTGCGAGCAAGTCAAGTCACAGCAGGGGAAGTACCGTCGATTTGACGCTCCTTGATATGGCAACGGGTAAAGAAATAGATATGGGCAGTCCATTCGACTTCTTCAGCGATATTTCACACCCTGACTATATGGGCGTTACGGATGAACAGTATGAGAACAGAATGTTCCTTCAGTCTGTAATGGTGAGAAACGGTTTTGCACCGATAGACTGCGAATGGTGGCATTTTACACTCTGTAACGAGCCATATCCCGATACATATTTTGAATTTCCCAATGACCCTCATTTATTGAGTTTATAAAGATACGGTGATGAATATGAGCAATAATTTTGAAAACGCCGTGCGCTTTGCGTTAAAGGCACACAAAGGACAAAAGAGAAAAGACGGCAGCAGTTATATATTACATCCTTTAGAGGTTGCTGTTATTGCCGGTACAATGACAAGAGATGAGGATGTGCTCGCTGCGGCGGTATTACATGATACGGTAGAGGACACGTCGGTAACTGCGGACGATATACTTGAAAATTTCGACGACAGAATCGCATATCTTGTTGCAAGTGAAACCGAGGATAAGCGTCCTCAGATGAGCTCCTCGGAGAGCTGGAAAATACGCAAGGTCGAGTCGCTTGAGGAGCTTAAAAACTGTAATGACAGAGATGTCAGGGTTATATGGCTTGCAGACAAGCTGTCAAATTTGCGCTCGCTTTACCGTGATTTTTTAAAACAGGGACTTTCTGTTTTTGAAAAGTTTAATGAAAAAGATCCAAGGGAGCAGATGTGGTATCACTCGAAGGTACTTGAATATACATCAGAACTTTCGAACTATGCCGCATATAAAGAATATAAAAACTATTTTGATTTAATATTTAAGGGTGTTTAAGCAGGAGGTTATTATGGAAAAAACTATCGCATTAAAAGGCAGAATCGACTCGTCAAACGCGGCTGAAAGAGAGCTCGAAATTCAAAATCAGTTAAACGGATTTGACGGCGACGTTATCCTTGACGCTTCGGAGCTTGAGTATATTTCGAGTGCCGGACTTCGGGTCATACTCAGATTAAAAAAAGCAAATCCCTCAACAAAAATCGTCAACTGTAATTCAGAGGTTTACGAGATTTTTGATATGACGGGTTTTACCGAGATGATGAATATTTCCAAAGCTTACCGCAAACTCTCGATAGAGGGCTGCGAGGTAATAGGCGAGGGTGCAAACGGCATTGTTTACAGAACGGATCCCGATACAATCGTCAAAGTTTATAAAAATCACGATGCGCTTGAGGAAATTCATAATGAAAGAGAACTCGCAAGAAAGGCATTTGTTATGGGAATTCCAACGGCAATTCCATATGACGTTGTTCAGGTCGGCGACCTTTACGGCTCTGTTTTTGAACTGCTCAACGCAAAATCTTTTGCAAAGCTTATAAGAGCGGGCGAAGATGTCGAAGATCTTGCAAGACAGAGCGTTGAAATCTTAAAAACAATCCATTCAACCGAATTAAAACCGGGCGAACTGCCGAGTAAAAAGCAGGAGTCTATGAAATGGGTAAACTATACCAAAGAATATCTGCCTGCCGAAATCGGAGATAAGCTCCTTAAAATGTTTGAGGAAATCCCCGAAACAAACACAATGCTTCACGGCGATTATCACGTCAAAAATATTATGCAGCAGAACGGCGAAAACCTGCTTATTGATATGGACACTCTTTCAATGGGACATCCCGTATATGAGTTCGCCGCAATTTATGCAGCTTATATCGGATATTCGTGCGCCGATCCGGATAATGCCGCAAATTTCTTTGAAATTCCCGGAGAAAAGTGTATTGATATGTGGAAATACACAGTTAAGTATTACTTTGAAGGCAAGGATGAGCAGTACGTTGACGATATTATCAGAAAAGCGGCTGTTATCTGTTACACAAGGCTTCTTCGCTGGTACGGAACAAAGAAAAGCCCCGACGATGCTGAAGCTCAGCAGGTTATAGCTTTTTGTAAGAAATATCTTTGCGAAAATGTACCTTTGATTGATTCGCTTTACTTTTAAAAATGGCATTTAAAGATAAAATTTCCGTTAACGGTTTTACAACCGAATATATAAAATTCGGCACCGGCAAAAAAACGCTTGTTATCCTTCCGGGGTTAAGTATTCAAAGCGTTGTTTCTGTCGCCGATGCCATAGAAAAACAGTACGCTGTTTTTCTGGACAAATATACGGTTTATCTATTTGAACGCAGGCAGGAATTACCCGTGAATTATTCGGTTTACGGTATGGCGGATGATATTTATACTGTTCTGCGAGCTTTAAATATAAATGACATCTGCCTTTTCGGCGTTTCTCAGAGCGGTATGATAGCTATGTTGCTGACGGCAGAGCATCCGGAACTTGTTGACAGACTTGCTGTATGCTCCACGGCGGCTTATATAGACAGCGCCCGAGCTTCGGTTATCAATGAGTGGATTTTTCTTGCCTCGCAGAAAAGAGTCGAAGACTTATATCTGTCATTTGCCAAAAGCGTTTATCCTGAAAAAATCTTTGCACAGTATAAAGATATTTGGATCAATGCAGCTCAAAGCGTTACCGACAGAGAACTTGAGCATTTTATCGGGCTTGCAAAGGCAACAGAAGGCTTTGATATAAGAAAGCAACTTAATAAAATAACCTGTCCCGTCCTTGTTGTCGGGGATAGGCAGGATACGGTTTTGGGGTTGTCTGCAACAGAGGAAATTACAGACTGCATAAAGAATAATCTCTCGGTACGGGTTTATGTGTATAACGGCTTCGGACATGCTGTATATGATACGGCACCTGACTTTACTCAAAGGTTGTATAATTTTTTTGAGGAACGGAAAAACAAATGAAAAAAGTATAGCAAAAAAACGTTATCTGCCATATTTTAATCTGTTTGACAATAATAAAAAAAAGATGTATATTTATGTAACCGAAAAACTTTTCTGAAGGGTGAAGTAATGGGATTTTTAAAACGTTTCAAGAGCACCGTTGTAATGCTAATAAAGTTTGCGCTTTTCATATCGCTGTTTGCGGTATTCTTTTTAATATTCGGCATTGAGAACGCCTGGCTGCTTCACGCATCGAGAACGGCGGCTATCACTATGTCGAGCTTTATGATTATAGGTATTGCGTCAATGTCGATTTACGGCGGTTACGGAATAGGTATTTATAAGAGCAAACCGATAATCAGTTCAATGAGTCTGTCAACGCTTTTTACCGATATTATAACCTACTTCCAGCTGTGTATCATGAACACCAACAACGAGAATAACCAGAGCTTTAAGCTTGAAAATCTCGATATGCTGCTTCTCGTATATGTACTTCAGTTTATACTCATTGTCGGCTTCACTTATTTCGGAAACTATATTTATTTCCTCATAAATTCTCCCGAAAAGTGCTGTGTTATTACAACCTCAAAGCCGTCGCTTAACAGCATTGTACCTAAAATCAAAAAGTACAGAAAGCAGTATCTTATTACCGATATGATACTCTTTACGGCACCCAATGTTCTTGACGTAATCGACCGCAGCGACACCGTATTTTTGTACGACGTACCCGCGTCGTCAAGAACAACTCTCATTGAGTACTGCTACGATAAGAACAAAAACATTTACTATAATTTTGAGATGAGGGATATTGTTTCGCTCAGAGGCAGAACCTCGATACTTGACGACAAGCCTCTCTACGCCTCTCAGGTCAAGGAATTAACCTTTGAGCAGAGAGTTATTAAGCGAACCTTTGACCTTTTGCTGTCATTTATCGGACTTATTGTTCTTTCTCCGATGTTTCTCATTACTGCTCTGCTTATTAAGGCGGAGGACGGCGGCAAGGTAATGTTCAGACAGAAGAGGGCAACCTTAAACGGTAAAATCTTTAAGGTCTATAAATTCCGTACAATGAGAGAGGAAAATTCCGTCAACGTTTCCGTTACCGAGGACGACGACAGAATTACCAAGGTCGGCAAACTGCTTCGTAAATTCAGAATTGACGAGCTTCCTCAGCTTATAAATATAATAAAGGGCGATATGAGTCTTGTCGGTCCGAGACCCGAAATGGTTGAGAATATTGACAGATACGAGGACTATCTGCCCGAGTTCAGCTACCGTCTGAGAGTTAAGGCGGGACTTACGGGTTATGCTCAGATAGCAGGTAAATACAATACCTCGCCTAAGGACAAGCTTGTACTCGACCTTATGTATATTGAGAAATACAGTCTCTGGCTTGACGTCAAGATTCTTTTCCAGACGCTGACCGTATTTTTCAGAGCAGGCGACAGCACGCAGGCATTTAATCAGGGGCAGGACTTTGAGTTCTTTACTCAGAGTACAGACGCTCCCGATGAAAATGATAAACAGTAAAGAAACAAATTTAAAAGCCTTAGCGTTAAGCTAAGGCTTTATTTTTATTCCTCTGTTACGTTTTTAATGTCGGGCGGACTGTACTGTTTGACTGTTCCGCTTTCCGTAAACTCGACAAATGAAGTTTCCGCTTCGGGAATTTCGGGAGCGGCGTATAACTGCGCCCAAAGGTCAGGTCTTTGCTTTCTGCGCCTTAAAACAATAATTAAAGTCGCAATTATTACCGTAATTGCCGTTATAAACGCACCGAGTATGAAGCCCGAAGATTTATACTGTAAGGTTACTCTGTGGTTTCCTGCAGGGATATTGAAGCCGAGCAGAGCGTTTGAGATTTTAAACATATCATCCTTTGATGCCGGCTGACCGTCAATGTATATATGCCAGTCAGGGTCATACGGAATTGAGGTATAAACAACGCTGTCTGTTTCTGCGTTGATACTGCCGACAAGATATGTGTCGCTGAAATTGTCTATATTGAACTGTCCCGCTTTGAGTGAATTATAACCCTGCTCAAAGTTTTCCCTGTTGAGCATACAGGCATGGAAATTCAGCGCGCCCGTGTTTGAACTGTCCTTAATGGCTATATCAACATAGATAGTTTCGCCTGCATTCATCTGACCGAGGTCGAGAATATACGGCTCGTCAAAGTTGTTGAATGCTTTTGAATACATTACCGACGAAACCTCAACCGTTTCAATGTTTGGGGCTTTTATATAGATATAGACGTTATCCGTTCTGTCGGGAGTAATTTCAAAGCAAACGCTTCCGATTTCTCCCTTTTCCGTCTTTGTAAATCTGAATTCTCCGTTTTCAAATTCGTCGTCATAGAATTCGTTTATATTGCTGTAAGAGGTGTTTTCAACCTCAAGGGGAGTAAAGACGTTATCTATACCCGTTGACAGTCTGAAAAGCTCTGACTGCGCAGTAAACGGATTGGTAAAGAGGTTGCTGTTCCAGTCTTTTGCACCGTTGTTTACACAGAAGGCTACGGGCAGATAATAGTTATTCTCATAAACCGTAAACTGATTGTCGCCGATAATCTTTGTATAGTAGTTACAGCTTAAATCGTCGCCCGTATTGTCAACAATGTATTTTAACGCAAAAAATGTATTGAAAACAGGCGTCTGCGGATTATAGGTATAGCTGTTTATATAGTTTCCGTAAAGTCCGACCTCCTGCGCGAGATTTGCAACAGATTCGTAAGCCATTGAGGAAAATGCCGAAACGCCTCTGTAATTAAACCAGCAGGGGTCCATTCGGGTACGCAGGTCTGTTCGCTCCATACGGTAAAAGCTCGGATCAATTTTATCAAGCTCCGATTTTGCGTGTCTGAACTGCGCATAGTCCGAGGTGTAGTTGGGCTTTGACTGATTCATGGTGTAATTGTTTGTGCTTGAGAGCGCAACCTCAGAGGAAATACAGCACACAAGCAGCACCGCTACCGCAGAGCTCTGAAATTTTTTGTTGTTAAACAAATAAAGTACGATAACGTATCCCACAGTATAGATTAAGGAAAGACCGAGCACGGTATTATCGACGTTTTTCTGTGTGAACTTTTCAACAAGCACAAGGAAAAATACTATTCCCGTACCTGCGGCAAGTATCTGCCGAGCCGAGTATTCCTTAATATTGATAAGCGCCTCAAACGCAATTTTCAGCATAATAAAGCAATACATAAATGAGAATCTGTACGGCAGGTCGTTTGGGAAGTGGAAGCCGTGCCAGAAATAATTGAGATAGTTAACGCTGAAGCTGAAATACAGAAGCGTCAGAAGTATAATACTGCAAACCTTCTTACGAAGCGTAATCTTTTTTGAGAAAAGATACAGAGGCACAAGCATAACAGTCAGAATACCGCAGTAAACATTGGGCAGTACCGTATCTCCGCTGCTTCTTATGGTTACGGTGGGCCCTGCAAGGTGGTTGGCAAGGAAGTCAAACGCCGTAAAGTACTTTGTGAAGCCTGTCGGAGAGGAACTCGAGGTCGCCGAGCTCTCGGAAAGTATGCTTATAAGCGGTACGATTGCTATTGATGCGAGCAGTGCCGCGGTAAGCGAGTACAGAGCAAATTTCTTTGTGCTCATATAAAAGACCGAATTATGAAGCTTTTTAAAAGCGTTCTTTGTATCAAGTCTGTTATCAAACTTTTTGGTTATATCAAATTCCGAGAAATAGAAGGCAAAGAAATACAGCACCGAGAAAATACATACCATATATGCCATATAGTAATTGGCAAACATCATTACGGCAAGACTTATACAGTAAAGCTGCGGCTTGCCTTCTTTTATGATTTTCTCAATTCCGAGCATTATAATCGGGAAAAGCACCATGGCGTCAAGCCACATAAGATTCCAGTAATACGCTACAAAGTATCCGCAGAAGGCATAGAGTATTCCGAAGCCCGAAATAAATACGGAATTATGATTATAACTCTTTTTTATATAGTAGGCGAAAGTGCCTGACGAAAGCACGGCTTTGAGCATTATAAGGAAGGAGATGGCTTCCGTTATGTTTTTATGTCCGAAAAAAATAACGAGTATGCTCAGCGGACTTGAAAGATAGTTAAAGAAGTTGCCGAGAAATGAGGAACCGAGTCCGGAATTCCACGAGTAAATAAGAGACGAACCGCTTGCAATTCTGTCATACAGCTCAGCAAAAAGCGGACCGTACTGATGGTAAAGATCCATTCTCAGTATGGTCATATCTCCGTAGGGTATCAGGTCATAGCAAAAAGCAACGAGCTGGGTAACCGCAAATGCAATAAGCGAAGCCAACAAAACAAATCTGTTTTCGTATAAAACGGCTCCGCGTTTACTGCTTATGAATTTATTTTTTATATCGGACATAGCTTTCACCTCATTCGGATAAATTCTATCATAAATGTCTGTTTGTTTCAAGTGCGCAGGAATATTTTGGGACAAGTACAAATATATATTTTCAGAGGTGTAAATAATGAACGCTTACAACCGCAAAAAGTTTAACGAAATACTCTTTATTCTGCCGCCGGATATTAAAAATATGATTTTTTCCCTTTCCGAAGATGTGAAAGATTCCATACGGGAAATAAGACTTCGCACGGGCTGTCCTTTGGTAGCGGTAAACGGTAAGGGAAGCGCCTTTATAAACTCAAACGGAAGGCTTACCTATATCTATTCTCCTACTTTGCCGACCGTCAGCGAGGACGAAATGAGCGAAACGGTAAAAAGAATATGCGGCTATTCCGTCTATTCCCACGAGGACGAAATAAACAGCGGATACGTTACGGTCAGCGGAGGACACCGCATAGGCATTTTCGGGACCGCGGTTACCGAAAAGGGAAAAATACTTTCGGTCAGGAATATAAATTCACTTAATCTGCGGATTTCACGCGAGATATTCGGCTGTGCGGATGAAATAATCAAAAAGCTTTATTATGCAAAGCTGCCGAATATCATTATCGCAGGACCGCCCATGTGCGGTAAGACAACGGTTCTGCGCGATTTAATACGGCAGATTTCGTCGGGTAATACGGGCGCTTATTTTAAATGCGCCGTGCTTGACGAACGCAACGAGATAGCCTGCTGTCAGAACGGTGTTTCCTGCTGTGAGCTGGGATATAATACCGATATTCTGTCGGGCTATCTCAAAGAAACCGCCGTTGAAATTGCAGTCCGCAGTTTATCTCCCGATATATTATTCTGTGATGAGACGGTAACGGAAATTCAGTCCGAAGCAATATTAAACGGAATTATGTGCGGCGTTAAATTCGCCGTTACGGCTCACTGTAACAGCCTTGCGGATATTTTTATGAGGAAGCCTCTGAAAATGCTCGCGGAAAGCGGTCTTTTTGATTATGCTGTTTTGCTCGGAACAAATGAGAATACGGGCAAAATTATTAAAATCATAAATATAAAGGGTAATGGCGATGAAAACGGCAGGTCTGACGGTTTTGGCACTTCTGTCAGTTTTGACAGGGATTTTTTACGCAAGGCAAATTGAAAAACGCATAAGGGTTACTGATTTCTTTATAATGCTTATAAAAGAAATTAAAATCAGAATTGCGTATTCAAGACAGCCGCTTGTTAATATTATTTCGGACGTAATGACGCAGACAGATAACGGTAACAGCGAGTTTCTTAAACTTGTTTTAAGCCAAACGGGACAAGGCATGAGTTTTGCGGACTCATGGAGCAGAGCGCTCGTTAAATGCGGCGAAATGTCCTGCCTTAAATCTGAGGACAGGACTTTGCTGAATTCCTTTGCGTCAAAGCTCGGAACCTCTTATGCGGACGGTCAGATACAGACCTGCGAAACATATACCGAGCTGCTTACTCAAAGGAATAGACTCTTAAAGGAAAAGTCCGTAAATCAAATCAAAGTAACGCAGAGTATGGGAGCGCTTGTCGGCGCGCTGATATTGATATTCTTCTGCTGACGGAGGAAGTATGGAACTGAATTTTATTTTGAAAATTGCAGGTATAGCACTGATAGTTGCCGTAATAAATCAGGTGCTTTCAAAAACGGGAAGGGACGACTATGCGCTGCTTGTTTCTCTGTCGGGTATCGCGGTCATAATAGCGATGCTGCTGCCCAAGATTTCAAATCTTCTCTCAGGCGTTAAGTCGCTGTTTGACTTATAGCCATGTTTAAGGCGGCAGGACTTGCCCTGATAGCATCGGGGTTCATAGTGTATATAAAAACGGTAAAACCCGAGTTGTCGTTTCTCATACGAATCGGAGGTATCTGCGCGGTCTTTACGGCAGTATATGCTTCGTTTGAATTTGCACGGGACAGACTTGATTATCTGATTTCACTCGGAGATTCGGAAATTGCTTTTGTCAGAACCGCTCTGAAAATTACCGCTGTCTGTCTTGTTACGCAGACGGCGGCGGATATTTGCAGGGACTGTAATGAAACGGCACTCGCAACCGGAACGGAAACTGTCGGTAAGGTGCTTATACTGGCTCTGGCATTTCCCGTAATTGAAAATATACTTAAATTCGGGCTTGCTCTGCTCGGCGGATAAAATGAAAAAGATAAGTGTTGTTTTAATTGCCCTGACAATAATACTGATATTCAGTATTCCCTGCTTTTCTCTTGATTCGGACGAGGAGTATAAAAGTATTTACGGCACTCTCGGAAGCTCTGCGGAGAAGCTTTTAAACGAGGCGGGAATAAGCGGTATCTGTTTTGATGAAATATTCAATATCTCCGCCGAAAAGGTCTTTAAAGCCGTTTTTGACGTTTTTAAGGGCAAGCTCCCGGTTCCGTTTAAATCTCTCGGCAAAGCGCTGATTATAATAATTCTTTTATCTCTTGTCGGCGGGTTTACGCAGAAGTATAAAAACAGCAGTGATTTTTTCGGCTTTGTATTTACCTGCTTTGCTCTTATGACGGTGCTTGTGCCGTTTTCGGAGTGCTTTGCCTGCTCTGTCAGCGTACTGAAAACGCTTTCCGATTTTATGTTTGCGTTTATTCCTGTTTTTACGGCTCTTGTATCTTCGGGCGGACAACCGCTTACTTCATATGCTTACAGCGGAGGAATGCTGATGTTTGCCGAGTTTATCTCGGGCGGACTTTATTACTGCGGTGTGCCCGTTATTTCGGTAATAACTGTTTTAAACGTTTTCGGCTCTTCCGACGGCAAAATATCCTTTAACGGTTTAACCTCGCTTTTAAAAAGAATTCTGACGCTTTTTCTTTCTCTTTCGGGAATGCTGTTTACTGGCTTTGTCAACATAAAAACCAACCTTGCGTTAAATGCCGACAGTCTTGCGCTCAAGGGGATAAAGCTCGTATCGGGAAGCATAATACCCGTTATCGGCTCATCTGTCGGGGACGCCGTGAATTCGGTGCTTGGTTCCGTTTCGCTTGTAAAGAATACGCTCGGAGTATTTGCAATATTTGCTTCGGTTGTTATTGTGTTGCCCGAAACTGCTGAACTTTTAATCTGGTATTTTTGTCTGAGTCTTATTTCCGCGCTCGGGGAAATGCTCGGTTTAAGCCATATCAAAAACTCCTTTAAAGCACTTGCGGACTGCGCCGTATTATTAAACGTTACACTGCTTTTCTGCGTGCTTGTTTTTATACTGACAACGGGTAATCTTATCGCTGTGAGGGGATAGTATGCAAAGCATTAAAATATGGTGTGCCGATTTAATTGTTGTAATGACGCTTGCCGCCGTTTTACGGT
Source organism: Oscillospiraceae bacterium (assembly GCA_015066635.1). Classification (GTDB taxonomy): domain Bacteria; phylum Bacillota; class Clostridia; order Oscillospirales; family Acutalibacteraceae; genus Fimenecus. The sequence goes on from SVOA01000010.1 coordinate 19,902, forward strand.
TTTTTGCGCCCGAGGGAAGTATTAAAAAATACGCCGAAATCGGCTTTTCGCTTATTATTCTGTTTTCGTTTTTGTTTCCATTTAAAAATATAAAAAATTTTTCCGTACCTTCATTTGCTTTTGAGAAAGCAGACGGCGTTTATAACAAAACAAGCGCAGATTTGTATTCCGACGCACTCAAAGACAGTTTAGTTAAAATTCTTGATAAAAACGGCGTTGAGTGTCTCGGCGTCAGCTGTGATACGGAGCTTAACGGGGACGGATATTTTGTAATCAATAAAGTTACGGTAACCCTTGCGGACGGCTCCGAGGCGGAAAAGGCGGTAACCGTATTGACCGAAAATACCGAACTCACAGAGAAGGAGCTGACAGTAAATGTCGGATAAAAGTCTTGTAAAAATAAAAGAAGCCCTGCTGAAAAACAAAAAGGTTTTGCTTCTTGTTATTATCGGCTTTTTAGGTATAGGTCTTATCGTTTTATCCGAATTCGAAACCGAAAAAAAGGATACGGATGATAATTCTGTCTGCGTCAGCGAGCAGGACTACGAAAAAACGCTTGAAAAACGGCTTGAAGAAATAATATCGCAGATAGACGGCGCAGGCAGAACAATCGTAATGGTAAAGCTTTACAGCACGGAAAAGAGCGAATATTTAAAAAACACTCAGTCCGATTTTTCCTCTGACGGAAACGAAAAAAGCGAGGAGGAATACATAGTCGTCAGAAACGGGAACAGCGAGCAGGGAGTGGTGGTAAAAAAGGAATATCCTGCGGTACAGGGCGTTGCCGTGGTGTGTGAGGGCGGAAATATCGGCTCGGTAAAAAATGACATTACAAACGCCGTTTCGAGTCTGACGGGTATAAGCAAAAATAACATAGCTGTATTAAAAATGAAATATACGGAGGAACAGAAATGAATGTCAAGGTTAAAAGAAAAAGAATAGTCTTTGCGGTACTTGTGTTTTCGCTTGTCTGCGCCATGTTTGTAAACTGGTATTACACCAAGCCCGCAAATTCGGAATCGGTGGAGAAGGAGACTGCAACACAATCGCAAAGGAACCTCGGAGACGCGCAGTTTGTAAGCGCTGAGCCCGACAGCGATTTTTTTGCAAACGCAATTCTCAACCGTTCAAAGTCTCAGGACGAAGAAAAGCAGATGCTTACGGAAATACTTGAAAACAGCGAGGTTGACGCCGAGAGCCGCAAAAGCGCCCGTGAGGCACTCGAAAGACTTGCAGACAGAATTACGCTTCAAACGGATATGGAGAATCTTATCAGCGCCAAAAGCGGCGGGAACGTGCTTGTGTGTCTGAGTGATACGGCAGAGGTTGTACTTCAGAACGGCACCATGAGCGACGAGCTGTGTCTTAGAATAAAGGATATTATTACGAATAAAACTGAAATTTCTTCTGAAAAAATTACTATAATTGAAGCAAAATAGTTGTTTAATTTTTTCTTTGTGGTATAATATAGAAAAACATAAAGAAAAAATTTACTTTTGCGAACCTTATTAACTTAATTTTGCTTAATGCCAAAGCTCTCTGCAAATGTAAATTTTCAGAGGGCATTTTTTATTCGGAGGTTATTTATGAAACGCACCCAGGAACGCGAGCAGGCGTTTATTATGGTTTTTGAAAAGGAATTCAACAGCGAGGTTGACACGGGCGACCTTTTTGCCTACGCTTATGAAGTTGGGAACTTTGAAAAGTCCGATTTCTGCGAACTTCTTGTTAAAGCCGTATTTGAGAATATTGAAAAAATCGACGGTATTATTTCCGAGTATGCCGTCGGATGGAAGATTAACCATCTTCCCAAGGTTACATTAGCGATTTTAAGACTTGCGCTGTGTGAAATTCTGTACGTTGATTCCATACCCGAGAGCGTTACGGTAAACGAAGCGGTTGAGCTTGCAAAGACTTACGGCGGCGAGAGCGACGCTTCGTATATAAACGGAATTCTCGGCAAGTTTTTAAGAGACGGCAGGGATGAGTAGTTATCTCGGCTTGGATACAAGCAACTACACGACAAGCGCCTGCGTATATAAGGACGGGATATTTTATCAGAAAAAGAAACTTCTGCCCGTAAAGGATGGGGAGAAGGGCTTGCGTCAGTCGGACGCGGTATTTCATCATACGGCGGCTCTTTCAAAGATTATTACCGACTTGTTTTCAACAGCAGATTTCGGTACTCCGGACGCAGTCGGCGTTTCCGTTTCTCCGACAAGACGGGAGGGCTCGTATATGCCGTGTTTTCTTGTGGGCATAAACGTTGCCGAGTCGCTTTCGGGCGTTATGAATATTCCTCTTTATACCTTCTCTCATCAGGAGGGGCATATTGCCGCAGTGCTTGCCGGTGCAGAACGCACGGAGCTTTTATCGGAGAGATTTATTGCGTTTCATCTTTCGGGAGGCACTACCGAGGCTGTTCTGGTACAGCCCGATAAGGACAATATATTCGTTACTTCGCTTATAGCTCGCTCGCTTGACCTGAAAGCAGGTCAGGCCATTGACAGGGCGGGAGTTATGCTCGGACTGAAGTTTCCCTGCGGAGCGGAGCTTGACAGACTATCTCTGAATTCCGACAGAGAATTTGCGGTTAAACCTTCGGTAAAGGGTGCAGACTGTTCTTTTTCGGGAATTGAGAATAAATGTATTCAGATGAAAAATGCAGGCGAAAGCGACGCCGATATTGCCCGATTCTGCATAATGAGCGTCGTATCGGGTATAGATTTTATGGCGGAGGCGCTTATAAAGGAGTACGGTAATCTGCCGCTTGTGTTTTCGGGCGGAGTTTCGTCAAATACTCTTTTGAGAAATCATTTTATCCAAAAATATAATGCCGTTTTTGCCGAGCCGTCATTTTCGGCAGACAATGCGGCGGGAATATCGTATCTAACTTATCTGAAAAATAACGAAGGTTGATTTTATGCTTGATGTTAAGCCCGTTGTTCTGACGGTTTCACAACTTAATAAATATGTAAAATCAATTATAGACAGCGATGAGAATCTTAACTATATTCTGCTTGAGGGAGAAATCTCCAATTTTACACTCCACAGAACGGGACATCTTTACTTTACCCTCAAGGATGAATCAAGCGCCGTAAAGGCAGTTATGTTCTCACGAAATGCCGATAAACTGCGCTTTATGCCCGAAAACAGTATGAAGGTTATAGCAGGCGGCAGAGTTTCCGTCTATGAGGCAACGGGACAATATCAGTTCTATGTCGAGAATATGCAGCCTGACGGCATAGGCGCGCTTGCGCTTGAGTTTGAGCAGCTTAAACAAAGACTTGAAAAGGAAGGTCTGTTTGACCCTGCGCATAAAAAGCCCATCCCGAAATATCCCGAAAAAATAGGCGTCATAACTTCCCCGACGGGGGCGGCGCTCCACGATATACTCAATATTCTTTCAAGACGTTTCAAATATGCCGAGGTTGTTTTCTATCCTTCGCAGGTGCAGGGAGAATACGCCGAGGAGCAGCTTGCCGAGGGTTTGAGAACTATCAACGGGCAGACGGACTGCGACGTAATCATCATAGGCAGAGGCGGAGGCTCCGCAGAGGACTTATGGGCGTTTAACGGGGAAAAACTTGCGCGGGAAATATATAATTCAAAAATACCCGTAATCTCCGCTGTAGGACATGAAACAGATTTTACAATAGCAGATTTTGTTGCTGACCTCAGAGCGGAAACGCCGTCTGCGGCCGCTGAAAATGCGGTTCCCGACTCAGAAGAACAGAAGGAATATATAAATAAACTTTATTCGCTTATGACGGCGTATGTCAAAGCACGACTTGACGGCGAGCGTGAGAAAATATCGAGGCTTGTAAATTCCCCCGAGTTCAAAAACCCGTTGAGAAGCATTGAGGTAAAACAGCTGAAGCTTTCCTCTCTTTCCGACAGTCTGTATAATTCCGTGTCAAACAGAATAGAGACGGAAAAGCTTAAATTCGGCGCAGTAATTTCCAAAATGAACGCTTTAAGTCCGCTTAAAGTGCTTGAAAGGGGCTACGGAGCCGTATATAAGAACGGCAGAGCGGTAAGCTCGGTAAACGACATTAAGACAAATGATTTGCTGAATCTCCGTCTTTCCGACGGCGAAGCAATTTGTGAGGTAAAGGAGATATTATGAGCGACTTAACCTATGAGCAGGCATTAAAAAAGCTTGAGGAAACAGTAAATAAGCTTGAGAACGAGGAAACCACACTTGACGAGTCTATAAGACTTTTTGAAGAGGGAACAAAGCTCGTTGATATATGCAATTCAAAGCTGAATACCGCAGAGCAGAAGTTTACAAAGCTTATAAACAAAGATTTACAGGAGTAATATATGGACAGAAAATATTCTCTCGGCGAGTATATTGACATCATAAATAAGGCGCTCGGCGACAGTGTCTATGCCGCAAAAGACGGTCAGGACTATATTACCGAGGCAATGCGTTACAGTCTTGAAAACGGAGGCAAAAGAGTCAGACCCGTTCTCACTCTTGAATTCTGCCGTGTTTGCGGCGCCGATATTGATAATGCAATACCGTTTGCCTGCGCGGTGGAGATGATTCACACTTATTCGTTAATACACGACGACCTGCCGTGTATGGATAACGACGATTACAGAAGGGGAAAACCCTCCTGCCACAAAAAATTCGGAGAGGAATATGCCCTTCTTGCAGGGGACGGACTTCTTACGCTTGCTTTTGAAACGGCTCTTGACGGGCAAACCTCCGTAACGGACGCCAACAAGGTCAAAGCCATATCTGTCCTTGCCCGTCTGGCAGGTGTTGACGGTATGGTAGGCGGTCAGGTGCTTGACCTTCAGAGCGAAGGGACCTCGCCTTCACTTGAAAAACTGCAGACTATCGACAGATTAAAGACAGGCGCGCTGATTAAATCTGCGGTGCTTCTCGGCTGTTATGCGGCAAACGTAAACGATAAAAAACTTTTAAAGTCGGCAGAGGAGTATGCCGCGTGCATAGGTATTGCATTTCAGATAGTTGACGATATTCTTGATGTTACAAGCGATTCGGAAACTCTCGGCAAGCCCGTAGGAAGCGACATAAAAAATGAAAAAATCACTTATGTTTCGCTTATGGGCATTGATAATGCCAAAGCCGAGGTACGCGCTTTGACCGACAGAGCGGTAAAGGCTCTTGACGCCTTTGACGGCGATACCTCTTTCCTAAAGGAATTTGCCGTAAAGCTTGCAGACAGAAACAAATAAATAAATCTTCTTACGAGGTGCGTAATGGAGTATATTGATAAAATTAAATCTCCCGAAGATGTTAAAAAGCTTGACAAAAAAGACTTGCCGAAGCTTGCAGAGGAATGCAGGCAGGTCCTTATTGACACCGTTTCAAAAAACGGCGGTCATCTTGCTTCCAATCTCGGAGTTGTGGAGCTTACTATTGCTCTGCACAGAGTTTTTAATTCTCCGAACGACAAAATTATATGGGACGTCGGTCATCAGTGCTATACTCACAAGCTGCTTACGGGCAGATATGATGAGTTCGGTACTCTGCGCCGTGAAAAGGGTCTTTCCGGCTTCTCCAAGCCGAGCGAGAGCGAGCATGATATTTTCTACTCGGGACACTCAAGCGTTTCCATTTCCGAGGCGCTCGGAATTGCCATTTCCAACAGTCTGTCAAACGATAAGAACACAACCGTTGCCGTTATAGGCGACGGAGCTCTGACGGGCGGACTTGCTTATGAAGCGCTCAACAATGCCGGGCGTGTCGGCAAAAGACTTATAGTTATTCTCAACGATAACGAAATGTCCATTTCCAAAAATGTCGGCTCGGTTGCAAGATATCTTGCGGTTGTACGTTCCACACCCCGTTATTACCGTTTAAAGGCGAATACCGAGAATTTACTCAATCATATTCCCTTAATCGGTAAAAGGTTATCCTCTCTGATTTTTAAAATTAAGACAAGATTTAAAAACTTTATGTATAAAAGTACCTTCTTTGAGGACCTCGGTTTCCGTTATATGGGTCCCATTGACGGGCATAATATTGACCAGCTTTGCGAGGCGCTTGAAACGGCTAAAATGGTTAAAAGCGTACCCGTGCTTCTACACATAAACACCACCAAGGGCAAGGGTTATGACTTTGCCGAGAATAATCCGAGTGAGTTTCACGGCGTTTCGGAATTCAACATAAATACGGGAGAGCCCAATTACTCGGGCACAAACTTCTCTGAGGAATTCGGTAACCTTCTCTGCGATATGGCGTCCAAGGATAAGCGAATCTGTGCCGTTACAGCCGCTATGGCTCTCGGCACGGGACTTAAAAAATTCAGCGAGGAATATCCCGACAGATTTTTTGACGTGGGTATTGCCGAGGAGCACGCCGTAACGTTTTCTTCGGGACTTGCAAGGGGAGGAAGCGTACCCGTATTTGCCGTTTATTCAACATTCCTTCAGCGTTGCTTTGACCAGCTCGTTCACGACGGCACAATGCAAAAGCTTCATATGATTATTGCCGTTGACAGGGCAGGATTTGTCGGCGAGGACGGAATCTCTCATCAGGGCATACTTGACGCGTCCTTCCTTAACAGTATCCCCGAGATAACTGTTTATTCACCGAGTTCGTACAGCGAACTCCGACATTGTTTTGTCCTCGGTATATATCATTCGGATAATGTAGTTGCCGTAAGATATCCGAGAGGCGAGGAGAAAAATGAACCCGAGGAGTATGCGATACGGAACGACAACTATTCCGTTTACGGAAATCCTCAGGCAAAGAACGTTATTATTACATACGGCAGAATATTCTCTCACGCCGTTTCTGCGTGCGACAGACTCAATGAACAGGGTAAAGACTTCTGCGTTCTGAAGCTTACACGGATTAAGCCCATTGACAACGATGCTGTTGAATTTGTTACGCACTGCAACAATGCCGCGTTCTTTGAGGAGGGCATCAAAAACGGAGGTATTGCAGAAACCTTCGTCAGTATGCTTATGGAAAACGGCTATAAGGGTACATACAGAATAAATGCCGTAGAAAACGAATTTGTCGAACACGCACCCGTTTCGAGACTGTACGGTAAATATAAACTTGACGCTGACGGAATTTACGGCGTCTGCCTGGAGATATGAGTATGCCGAATAATAACACAAGACTTGATACGGCTCTTTTTGAGCAGGGCTACGCTCAGTCGCGGGCAAAAGCAGCGGCTTTGATAATGGCGGGTCAGGTTTATGTAAATTCTCAGAAAATCACAAAGGCGGGCTATTCCTTGAAACCCGACGATAAAATAGAGGTCAGGGGAGATAAACTCCCCTTTGTCAGCCGCGGCGGACTTAAACTGCAAAAGGCGATGAAAGAGTTTGATATATCGCTTGACGGTAAGGTCTGTATGGATATAGGCGCCTCAACGGGCGGCTTTACCGACTGTATGCTTCAGAGCGGGGCAAAAAAGGTTTATGCCGTTGACGTCGGTTACGGTCAGTTGGCGTGGAAACTTCGGAGCGACGGCAGGGTTGTAAATATGGAGAGAACAAATTTCCGTTACCTTACCGAAAACGATATAGCCGAAAAGCTTGATTTCGCAAGCGTGGACGTTTCGTTTATTTCGCTTAAAATTATTCTTCCCGTGCTTTATAATCTTCTTGATGACGGCGCTTATGCCGTATGCCTTATAAAGCCGCAGTTTGAAGCAGGGCGCGACAAGGTCGGCAAAAAGGGAGTTGTCAGGGAGATTTCGACTCATAAAGAGGTAGTAAAAACCATTACCGAATTTGCATTTGAAAACGGTTATTCGGTACTCGGACTCAGTTTTTCTCCGATAAAGGGACCCGAGGGCAATATCGAGTACCTTATGTATATCCGGAAGTCCGGCGCTGAAAAAGAATTCTTAATTGACGCTGCGAACTCGGTTGTGGAGCAGTCGCACAGTTTACTTGATAAGGCAGGTAATTAAAATGAAAATTGCGCTTTTACCTAATCTGACAAGACAGAATGCCGCCGAGGTAACAAAGAATATCTGTTTGTTTCTCGAAAACAGCAATGTTGAAATTATGTTTGAGAAAAAAATGAAAGGCGTTTTTTCGGACAGATACGCTTACCTTGACGATGCTCAGTTGTTTTCGTCCTGCGATATTGTTGTTGCGGTAGGAGGGGACGGCTCGATAATTCACGCGGCAAAAAAAGCATATAAGTATTCCAAAGCAATACTCGGCATCAACGCGGGAGGACTTGCCTTTATGGCAGGACTTGAAAAGCATGAAACGGAACTGCTGTCAAGACTTGTTCAGGGCGATTACTCCACCGACAGACGTATGCTTCTCGAAATGCAGATATTTGACGCGGACGGCAGTATGTTTGCCGAGGAAAGCTGCTGTGTCAACGATATAGTGATAGCGAGAGGAAAGATGATTAAACTTGTCCGTCTCAATGTTTCCTGCGACGGCAACAGAATAAACGAGTACTATGCCGACGGTATAATCGTTTCAACTCCGACAGGCACAACGGCATATTCGCTGTCAGCGGGCGGACCCGTAGTTGACCCGAGAATCGAGAGTATAGTTCTGACGCCCATCTGTACGCACTCGCTGTTTTCCCGTTCAATTATTTTTGACTCGGAATCGGAAATCTGCGTTTCGGTTCCCGAGGACGAAAAAGATGAAATCTGCGTTTCGGTTGACGGCGAAGATTCGATAGTAATAAAACCCTCAAGCAGGGTTGTGATAAAAAAATCGGCTGACTATGCCGACTTCATAAGAATAAAGAACGATTCGTTTATTGACGTACTTAACAGTAAACTTGCTCAAAGGAGAGTCTGATATGAAAAAGAAAAGACATGAACTGATTTTATCTCTTATTAAGGAGAATGATATTGCAACTCAGGAGGAATTGCTCGAGAAACTGCTTAAAAATGGCTTTTCCGTTACTCAGGCAACTGTTTCGAGGGATATTAACGAGCTTCATCTTATAAAGGTTCAGGGCAAATTCGGTCAGAAGTATGCCATAAATGAGGACAATTCCCATAATCTTAATAAATTCCATACAATTTTTGCTCAGTCGGTTATAGGCATTGATGTCGGCGGTAATATCTGCTGCGTAAAGTGCTTTGCAGGTACTGCAAACGCCGCGGCGGCAACTATCGACGCTCTGAAATTTTCCGAGGTAGTGGGAACTCTTGCGGGCGACGACACCCTGTTTGTACTGCTTAAAACAGAGCAGAGTGCAAATGAATTCAAAGAAAAACTTTTAACTTTCTTACACGAGGGATAAGATATGCTTTCTAACCTGCGTATTGAGAATATTGCCATAATCAAAGAAGCCGTCATTGATTTCAGGGACGGCTTTAATGTCATGACCGGCGAAACGGGCGCAGGTAAATCTATTATCATAGATTCTCTTAATGCCGTGCTCGGCGAAAGAACATCAAGAGAGCTTATCAGAACGGGCTGTGAATACGCGGAGGTAAGCGCGCTGTTTTTCGATAAGGGTAAAACTGTCAGCGAAATTCTTTCGGAATTTGACATAACTCCCGAATCGGAGGGAGAAATTATTATCAGCCGTAAAATGTCTGCCGACGGCAAGAATATCTGTAAAATCAACGGTGTTGCCGTTACAGTTTCAATGCTTAAAAAAATCGGCAAAGCGCTTGTAAATATTCACGGTCAGTCCGACAGTCAGGCGCTTTTGAATCCCGAATTTCATCTCGGCTATATTGACAGTATCGCTGACGACGGAAAAGAGCTTGAAGATTATTCGGCTTCTTTTTCTGAATACACAGACGTTAAAAACAGACTCGCAAAGCTTAATTTTGACGAGGAGCAAAAAAACAGACGCCTTGATATGCTCAACTTTCAGATAAATGAAATCGAGAGCGCAGGCATACGCGAGGGCGAATATGACGAGTTAAAAGAGAAGCAAAGCTTTTACAGAAATTCGGAAAAACTCTCGACCGCTCTTTTGAACGCCTATGAGGCGCTTAACGGCAATTCGGAGAACGAGGGCGCGGTTTCGCTCAGCTTTGCTTCGGTAAATTCCCTTAAAAACTGTTCGGGCTTTTCCGAGAGCACAGATAAAACAGCGGAGCTTATAGAGAATTCAGCGTATTCTCTTTCCGAGGCTTCCGACGAGATAAAAGATTTGCTTGAAAAGCTCGACTTTGACGAGTCTGACGTAAACGCTGTCGAGGAAAGACTTGACGTTATTTATAATCTGTCGAGGAAGTACGGCAAAACCGAGAGCGATATACTGAAGTTTTATGATGAGGCGGTTAAGGAGAGAGACAGTATAGAAAATGCCGACACACTCAAAGCTGAGCTTGAAAATAAACTGTCGGTACTTTTCAAGGAATGTTCCGATAAGGCGGAGAAACTGTCTGCGGTGCGCAAAGAAGCAGGGGACAGCTTCTGCAAAAATGTCTGCAAAGAACTTGAGTTTCTCAATATGCCGTCGGTTAAATTCTTTGTTGACTTTAAAAAATGCGAATTAAATGAAACGGGTGCAGACAGCGTTGAGTTTTTCCTGTCCGCAAATCTCGGCGAGGAGCCGAAGCCGTTACATAAAATTGCGTCGGGCGGCGAACTTGCAAGAATTATGCTCGCCATTAAAAATGTACTTGCCGAAAAGGATGAAATTGCTACCCTTGTATTTGATGAAATTGATACGGGCGTAAGCGGCAGCGCGGCGCAGAAAATTGCGGTCAAATTAAAGAGCGTATCGCAAAACCATCAGGTTATCTGTGTAACGCACCTTGCTTCAATAGCGGCTTATGCGGACGAGCATATGTATATAGAAAAGCAGGAGAAGGACGGCAAGACCTTTACTTCGCTTACATCTCTTGACTATGACGGCAGAGTAAACGAGCTTGCGCGAATTATGGGCGGCGCAACCGTATCCGAAGCCATGCTTGCCGGCGCAAGACAGCTTTTAAATGAAGCGGGAATTGACGGTTGACAAAACTTATAAATAATGTATAATATCACATAAGATAAAGACCGTGAAGCGAAGAAGTAGCATTTCTTTCAAGGCGCAGAGAGTTTCCGTTGGGTGTAAGGAAATACTGAAAGCTTGCGAAATACATCGCCGAGTCGTTACCCTGAAACGGCAGTAGGGGTAAACGGGAGTACCCGTTACAGTACGGAGTTTTATACTCGCTGAGGCTGTGTCCGTGAGGGCGCGGCAAATATGAGGTGGTAACACGGTAATTCGTCCTCTGTCAGATGACAGAGGATTTTTGTTTTATAAATAATCCGGAGGTAAAAATATATGGGAATTTATGAAGAATTACAGCAAAGAGGTCTGATTGCTCAGGTTACAAACGAGGAAGAAATCAGAGAAATGGTAAATGCGGGCAAAGCAAAGTTCTATATCGGCTTTGACTGTACCGCAGACAGCCTGACGGCAGGTCATTTTATGGCGTTGACTCTTATGAAAAGACTTCAGCAGGCGGGAAATCAGCCGATAGCCCTTATCGGCGGCGGTACAACTATGATAGGCGACCCCTCGGGCAGAACAGATATGAGAAAAATGCTTACCCGTGAGGATATTGACCACAATGCGGAGTGCTTCCGCAAGCAGATGGAGAAATTTATCGAGTTCGGCGAGGGCAAGGCAATAATGGTTAATAACGCCGACTGGCTTCTTGACCTTAATTATGTCGAGGTTTTAAGAGAGGTCGGAACCTGCTTCTCGGTCAACAATATGCTTCGTGCAGAGTGTTATAAGCAGAGAATGGAAAAGGGACTTTCCTTCTTTGAATTTAACTATATGATAATGCAGAGCTATGATTTCTACTATCTGTTTAAGAATTACGGCTGTAATATGCAGTTCGGCGGAGACGACCAGTGGAGCAATATGCTCGGCGGTACAGAGCTTATCCGTAAAAAGCTCGGCAAGGACGCACACGCCATGACCATAACTCTGCTGACCGATTCCAACGGCAAAAAGATGGGCAAGACCGCGGGCAACGCAGTTTGGCTTGACCCGAATAAGACAAGTCCGTTTGAATTCTATCAGTATTGGAGAAATGTCGATGACGCAGATGTCCTCAAATGCATCAGAATGCTGACTTTCCTTCCTCTTGAGGAAATCAATAAGATGGACTCATGGCAGGGCAGTGAGCTTAATAAGGCAAAGGAAATTCTCGCATTTGAACTTACAAAGCTTGTTCACGGAGAGGACGAAGCGTTAAAAGCGCAGGAGGGCGCCAAAGCGCTGTTCTCGGGCGCAGGCAATACCGACAATATGCCGACCTTCGCTCTCAGCGCAGACGATTTTACAGACGGTAAAATTCAGATAAATGAGATTATGCTCAAAGCAGGTATGATAGCCTCAAAGGGCGAGGGCAGACGCCTTATCGAGCAGGGCGGCGTAAGCGTTGACGACGTTAAGGTTGCTACCCCGTTTGATACTGCCTCTCTGTCCGACTTTGACAAGGGCTATATTATCATTAAAAAGGGCAAAAAGGTCTTTTACAAAATTACACTTTGATTAAAATGCGCCGTGCAGGTTTACTGCACGGCGTTTTTGTGTTATGATAAATAAAAAAGGGAGGCAGAGTATATGAAAGACAGTAAAATATTTGACTTTCTGTACGGCTTGTTCTTTATGCTTTTCTGGAGAATAAGCAGCTGGATATGTTCTTTGCCGATGTGGATAACGCTTCTGCTTCATTTCCTTATAGGACTGCCTCTGTATTGGTTCTGGGCGACTCTCGGCGCATGGCTTCTTGTCGGCATTATACGGTATATGCTGATAATCTTTGCCCGCTGGGGGTCAAATGACAAAGATGAATACAAAACCAACAAAAACCCGTATTCCAGATCAAATGACGATATGTATAAATAAAAGAAGCACTCAGTCGAGTGCTTTTTTTATTTGTCTATTTCCGCAATATAATCCCGTAGCATTTTCTCGCTCATGGAACCGATGCGGCTGTCAACAATATTACCGTCCTTATCAATAAACAACGTTAAAGGAATTGAGCTTACACCGTATCTTGCTTCACTTGGAAAGATGATAAATAAATATCAAACAAAAGAAAGAAGCTATCCATTATTAATTGGTGTTGGATAATATGATAATGAAATGGCTAAAAAAGCATCTATGATTTGGCATGAATCTGAACCACAAAGTGAATATGTAGAATTTGAAGGTGCTGGTCATATTGTCAATATGGATACACCAGAACAATTTAATAAAGTATTAAAAAAGGTTATTAGATTATAGTTCGGAATATTAAGATAGCATAATATATTTTATGGCTATATATAATTGAATTTGTTATAAATGAATTATTTGTTTGTTTACAATACCATTTAAAAAACCGTACAGAAAACTGTACGGCTTTTTTGGTGGAGATGGCGGAAACCGAAGCTACGCTGCGCAAAGCTTCGTTCGGTTGCCATGCAACCCTTTCGCATTTATATATCCCTTGTGTCTCCGCCTGCGGCGAACCGACACAAGATGGATTACGGTTTCGATTACCTTACAATTAAAAGAAAAAACCGTACAGAAAACTGTACGGCTTTTTTGGTGGAGATGGCGGTAATCGAAACTTCGCTACGCAAAGCTTCGTTCGGTTGCTATGCAACCCTTTCGCATTTATATATCCCTTGTGTCTCCGCCTGCGGCGAACCGACACAAGATGGATTACGGTTTCGATTACCTTACAATTAAAAGAAAAAACCGTACAGAAAACTGTACGGCTTTTTTGGTGGAGATGGCGGTAATCGAAAC
>SVOA01000010.1:33601-46485 GCA_015066635.1 Oscillospiraceae bacterium
GATTACCTTACAATTAAAAGAAAAAACCGTACAGAAAACTGTACGGCTTTTTTGGTGGAGATGGCGGTAATCGAAACCGCGTCCGAAAATCTCTCCCCGCAACTTTCTACGAGTGTAGTCATTGTTTTGTTATTCCCGTTGTAAAGCGCCCGATGACAGGCTCAGAACTTCGGTAGCCCTGTTATGTGTGATGAGTTACAAGGCGGTCGCTCATTCACATTTACTGCTACATGATGCTCCCGAAAGGACCGCAGTACTTCCTATGGGAACAGCTGCTAAAAATTAAGCAGCAAGTAAAACTTTGTTAGTGTCGTTTATTTTATAAACATTTAAGGCTTTTAAGGTGGTTCCTTGCCACCACTCGCTTATCACGGCTTAAAATCCCCGTCGAAATCCTTTCATCCCCGTATGAGGATATACAAAGCTTTACCTGTTTCTTTCTTTTATTTCTCTGTCAATAGTTCGGGCGGCTTCCTTCTTTGCCGCTACCTCACGCTTGTCATAGATTTTTTTACCCTTGCAAAGACCGACCTTGACCTTTGCCTTTCCCTTACTGAAATACACCGAAAGGGGAATGAGCGTCAGTCCCTGCTGCTTTATTGTGCCGTACAGACGGTTGATTTCCCGTTTGTGCATAAGGAGTTTTTTTACTCTCAACGGGTCTCTGTTAAAGATATTTCCCTGCTCGTATGGACTTATGTGCATACCGTTGACAAATATTTCTCCCTTAACTATACTGCACCACGAGTCTTTTAAATTAACCTTGCCTGCGCGTATGCTCTTGACCTCGGTACCGAACAGCTCAATGCCTGCCTCGTATTCCTCTAAAATGAAATAGTCGTGGTAGGCTTTTTTATTTTGTGCAACTGTGCTGTTACCGTTTGCCATATTAAAGAATTCTTCTTCCTTCCAATGCTCTAGAGAGCGTAACCTCGTCGGCGTATTCCAAATCTGCGCCTACGGGAATACCGTATGCAAGTCTTGAAACCTCTATGCCGAGGGGCTTTAAAAGTCTTGAAATATACATAGCAGTTGCTTCGCCCTCGACAGTCGGGTTGGTCGCCATAATTACTTCCTTTACTGTGCCGTCGTTAAGACGGGCAAGCAGCTCCTTGATGGTAAGCTCGTCGGGACCTATGCCGTTGATAGGGGAGATAGCGCCGTGCAGTACATGGTAAAGACCGTTGTACTCGTTGATTCTCTCAAACGCCGCAACATCTCTCGGGTCCTCAACAACGCAGATAAGACTTCTGTCCCGTCTGTCGCTCTGACAGATAGAGCATACCTCGTTTTCGGTTAAATTTCTGCAGACAGAGCACTGATGAATATTTTTGTGGGCAGAGGAAATTGCCTCGGTAAGATTCTCAACCTCTTTTTCTTCAAGACCGAGAATATAGTAAGCGAGTCTCTCTGCCGACTTCATACCTATTGAAGGCATTTTTCTGAATTCATCGACAAGTCTGTCAAGTGCCGGAATATTATTAGCCATTAAAACATACCGTTAAGTCCGGGAATTTCAAGTCCTCCCGTAACCTTACCCATTTCTCTTTCTGCGGTTTCGTCCGCTTTTCTCATAGCTTCGTTCAATGCGGCAACGAGCATATCCTCAAGCATTTCGACATCCTCGGGGTCAACAACCTCGGGTTTGATTTTAACTGACTTGATTTCGTGCGAGCCGTTGACAATAACGTCAACCGCGCCGCCGCCGGATGAAGCCGTATATTCAGCCTGAGCAAGCTGCTCCTGAACCTGCTGCATATTTTCCTGCATTTCCTGGAGTCTTTTCATCATATTTCCGCCCGCGGGCTGATTGGGTATTCTTGCTTTCATTATTTATCTCCTTAATATTATTGTTCCTTAATTTCAATATTAAGCCCTTTTGCCTTATTTATTAAAGCTTCAAGGGGACTTTCTTCGGGTTCTGCCGAGCTTTGACGATTTACGGGAATCTCCGCCTGCGGAGCAATAACCTCGCCGACAAGTCTTATTACATAATTCTTGCCCGTTACAGAAGCAACTGCATCGGAAATTACCGAATAATTATCCTTATCCTTTATGAAATTGCCGAGTATAGGGTTGGCGTTATGAATTTCAAGTATGTCTCCGTTGACAACGGCTTTTGATTTGTTTATGAAGCTGGCAATCATCGGGTTTTTGCTCTCGATAATCTCTCTCGCTTCTGACCAGTTGAGCAGACTCTCTTTATCGTTGCTTTCGGGAACTTCGGACACTTTTTCCGATTCTTCGGGAGTTTCCTCCGATATTTCGGGAGCTTTTATTTCTTCCTCCTCAAAGACGGGAACGGGGGATTCGTCCTTGATTTCTTCTTTGATAATTTCGGGAGTCTTTGGCTCGGAAACCGCTTCTGCAGGCGCAGGCTTTGCGTCCGCAATGAATTTACCGCTTCTGAAAGCCGACTCAAGCTCGGAAATGCGTCTTAAAATAGCCGTATTGTCGTTCTGAAGGCGGGGAGATGTCAGCTTGATAACAGCCATTTCCGCCTCAGTCTTTTTGCTGACGCCCCTTTTGATGTTGGCAACGGATGCGTTTACCGTATCCATACATGAAAGCACGGTTTCGAGCGTAAAGCTGTCCGCCTGCGCCTTGATTTTAGCAATTTCGGACTCAGAATTGAGTATCAGAGACTTGTAATTCGGCACGGTAAGGCATATCATCATATCTCTTAAATGACTTAAAAGCTCCGAGAACATTCTCTCCATATCACAAGAATTACTGTATAATTCGTTAAGTATATTCAGCGCTTTCTGACAGTCGTGCGTACGTATTGCGTCGGTAAGCGCGTAGATATGCTCCTTGCCGGCAATTCCCGAAGCCCTTGAAACAAGTGCCTCGTCAACAGTTTCGTTGTATGAAGCGCATCTGTCAAGCAAAGACAGCGCGTCGCGCATACCGCCGTCGGAAATTCTCGCTATAAGCATAGCTCCGTCGTCGGTAAGGGAAATATTCTCCTGCGAAGCGACGAATTTAAGTCTTTCGACTATGTATTCGGGCGCAATTCTCTTGAAATCAAATCTCTGACATCTTGAAAGAATTGTTGCAGGAAGCTTATGTACCTCTGTTGTTGCAAGTATGAATTTAACATGCTCGGGCGGTTCCTCAAGCGTTTTGAGCAGGGCATTGAAAGCGCCTGTTGACAGCATATGAACCTCATCGATTATATAAACTCTGTAATTTACCTGAGAGGGCATATAGTTTGTTTCTTCACGAAGGTCCCGGATATTGTCAACGCCGTTGTTCGACGCTGCGTCTATTTCGACGACGTCAACTATGCTGCCGTTATCTATTCCCTTGCAGGAGGCGCACTCGTTGCAGGGGTTGCCTCCGACGGGGTGCTCGCAGTTGACCGCTTTTGCAAGAATTTTTGCACAACTTGTTTTACCCGTACCTCTGGAACCCGTAAAAAGATAGGCGTGAGAAACCCTTCCCGATTCAACCGAACTCATAAGGGTTTTTGTAATATGCTCCTGACCGACAACATCGGAAAATACCTGAGGTCTCCATTTACGGTAAAGAACCTGATACATTATCTCACTCCGCTTTTTCATAAAAATAGCCTTAACTCAGTCATGCACCGCGCAGGCTTGACTGTATCGCACAGGCTGACCGCTTAATGCTGCTCGGTTCCCCGCCTGACATGATTCACAGAGCTCTGTCGCACAGGACCAACACGGCACATGATTCAGTTAAGGTATAGTTATTATATAATATTTTTTGATTATATGCAATAGAAATTGCTATATTTATATTGTTTATATTTAAAAAATCTGTTATAATACTCAGTAATAAATAAGTTTTAAATACTTGTTTAAAAATTTAACGCAAACAGGGGAGTTTTGATTATGAAAAAATATGTTATGGCACTTGATCAGGGCACAACAAGCTCAAGAGCAATACTCTTTGACAAATACGGTAAAATCTGTGCAAAGGCTCAGCACGAGTTCTCTCAGATTTATCCTCAGGCAGGATGGGTAGAGCACAGCCCGATGTCAATTCTTTTCTCACAGCTTCAGTCCGCTACAGAGGTACTTGCCACAAGCGGTATTCCCGTTGAAGAGATAGCCGCAATAGGAATTACCAATCAGCGTGAAACAACGCTTGTATGGGAAAAGGCGACGGGCAAGCCCATTTATAACGCAATAGTCTGGCAGTGCAGAAGAACTGCCGAAATGTGTGAAAAAATCAAGGCCGACGCAGAGCTTTCACAGTATATCAAGGACCATACGGGTCTTGTAGTTGACGCATATTTCTCTGCGACAAAAATCAGATGGATACTTGAAAATGTTGAGGGCGCTCAGGAGATGGCTGACAGAGGAGAGCTACTTTTCGGTACGGTTGAAACATGGCTTATCTGGAATCTCACAGGCGGCAAGGTTCATGTAACCGACTATTCAAACGCTTCAAGAACTATGCTCTTTGACGTTGATAAGCTTTGCTGGGACGAGTATCTTTGCAAAAAACTCGGCGTTCCTATGTCAATGCTTCCCGAGGTAAAACCCTCAAGTATGGTTTACGGCGAGGTTGCATCGGGCGTTATGGGACTTGAGGAACTCGCGGGCGTACCGATTGCAGGCGCTATCGGCGACCAGCCCGCAGCTCTGTTCGGTCAGGGCTGCTATGATGCAGGTCAGGCAAAGAATACCTACGGAACAGGCTGCTTCCTGCTTATGAATACAGGCGAAAAGAGAGTTGTTTCCAAGAATAATCTTGTTACGGGCGTTGCATGGGGACTTAACGGCAAAGTTACATACGCCATTGAGGGCTCGGCATTCAACGCAGGTTCCGTAATCAAATGGCTTCGCGACGACCTCAATATGATAGATAAGGCATCACGCTGCGACGAGCTTGCAGAGAGCGTTCCCGATGCAAACGGAATTTACTTTGTTCCTGCATTTACGGGCCTCGGCGCCCCGTACTGGGATATGTACGCGAGAGGAACTATTGTCGGAATTACAAGAGGCGTCAACAGAGCGCACATCTGCCGTTCCGTTCTTGAAGCTATCTGCTATCAGATGACAGATTTGCTTGAGGCAATGAAGCAGGATTCGGATATTAACCTCTTTGAACTTCGTGTTGACGGCGGTGCGTCCGTATCCGATGTTATGATGCAGATTCAGTCCGACCTTATAAGAACTCCCGTTAACCGTCCCAAGATGGTTGAAACAACGGCTCTCGGCGCTGCATATCTCGCAGGACTTGCAGTTGGCTTCTGGAAGGATACAAACGAGCTTGCCCAGATCCGTCAGGTTGATAAGCTCTTTGAACCCAAGATGGACATTGCCGACAGAAATAAATATTATAATGGCTGGCTTCGTGCCGTTGAGCGTTCACGCGACTGGATAGAGCACTGATTTATAAAACGGCAGAGGGAAACCTCTGCCGTTATTAAGATAATATTTGCGGAGGAATTGCTTTGAGGGAAAGAAACTACGGTATAGACCTTTTAAAAATATTCTCAATGTATCTTGTGGTGGTACTTCATGTACTCGGGCAGGGAGGTATAATCTATTCCGTCAAAACGTTTTCGTCTGACTATTTTGTAGGTTGGGCTATGACTCTCTTTGTATATGTCTGTGTTGATTTGTTTGCGCTTGCAAGCGGATACGTCAGCTATAAATCTAAATTCAAACCGAGAAGAATAGTTGAATTATACCTTATTGTTCTTTTTTACGGTGTGTTATTTTTAATTCTGTTTGCAGTAAGCGGAAATACGGATATAACATTAAAAAACATTCTTTTAACTGTTTTTCCTTCATTTGTCAAGAATCAGCCGCTTTATTACTGGTACTTTACGGCATATCTGATTTTATTCCTTCTGATGCCGTTTATTAACTTTATAATATGTAAATTCACAAGAAAGAAACTCGCGTTCCTTTGCCTGATACTGCTGTTTATGTACTCTGTTGTACCGGCATTAATGCAGAATGATTTTTCTCACACGATAAGCGGTTATTCGTATATTTGGATAATTGCAATGTATTTCCTCGGTGCATATTTCGCAAAGTATCGCGTATTTGAAAAAATCAAAAAATACCGGCTGTTTATTTTGCTGATTATTTCTCTTGCTTTGACCTTCTGCGGCCATTTTGTTGTTAACTATTATTATCTGAAGAATGCTCCTGAAGTTCTGGAAGGTCAGGCTGATTATATTTCAAACGAATTCGGTATGATGTCGATTTATCTCAAGCCGAGTATGTTTACGAATTACACTTTCCCGACTACGGTAATAAACTCTGTATTATTGCTCGGCATTTTTTCAAAAATCAAGATAAAAAGCAAATTCTTACAGTCAAGAATCTCGGCATTTGTTCCGCTTGTTTTCAGTGTGTATATCATACATACAAATAAGTTCGTCTTTGAACAGATTATCGGCGGTCTTTTTGAGGGCTATGCAGCATTCAGCCCGTTTATACTCGTTCTTGCAACACTCGGCACAGCACTTGTAATTTTTGTTGTCTGCATTATGATAGATATGCTGAGATTTGAGCTGTTCAAACTGATTAAGGTCGATAAATTCTGTCTGTTTGCTGAGAACAAACTAAAACAGATTTGGAACAGATTATTTGAGAATAAAACAGAGGTAAGCAATGAGCAGTAAATCAGTTTCTTCATCAGGTATCAAAAAAATAATATCCTCGCTTGCTGTTCTTGTTGTTGCGGTTATTTTTGGCGTGTTAAAGCTGTCCGATTCGGGTACGGAAACCGTAAAGCCCGTAACAACAGTTTCGGGAACTTCGGCTGTTACGCAGAGCGATGCAAACGAAAGCAAACAGACTCAAATATCAAACATTACTTTCCGCACGTCAAAGCAGCTTACGTCTCATTTTGAAAAGCACGGAAACGAAGTCGACGCAAAAAACGAAATGGACTATGTCGATAAAGCAAACGCCGTTATTTCAAATCCGAAGGCCCTGCATAAGCACGAGGCAGAGGACAATGACGATATATACTTCCTCAGGTCAACGGGCGAGATAGTGTTTGTTTCAACGGACGGGTATATAAGAACGTATTTCATTTCCGACGAAAATTACTTTAATAAGCAGTAAAAAAAGCGATTCTTATGAATCGCTTTTTTATTATCTGTAATTACATATTCTTTTGTGATTCGGCTTTTAAATAGGCGTTTATAAAACCGTCAAGGTCGCCGTCCATAACAGCGGTAATATTACCGCTTTCAAAGTTGGTTCTGTGGTCCTTGACAAGCTGATAAGGCATAAATACATAGGATCTTATCTGGCTGCCCCAGGCAATTTCCTTCTGGTCGCCCTTAATGTCCGAAATTTTGTCGAGATGTTCTCTTTCCTTGATTTCAACAAGCTTTGATTTAAGCATACGAAGCGCAACCTCGCGGTTCTGATGCTGGCTTCTCTCAACCTGACAGGCGACAACAATACCCGTAGGGATATGCGTCAGACGAACTGCCGAGGAAGTCTTGTTAACCTTCTGGCCGCCTGCGCCCGATGCACGGTAAACGTCCATTTTAATATCTTCGGGAGCAATTTCAACATCTATTGTGTCATCTATTTCGGGCATAACCTCGAGTGAGGCAAAGGAAGTGTGTCTTCTGCCTTCGGAGTCAAACGGGGATACTCTTACAAGTCTGTGTATGCCCGCTTCACTTTTCATATATCCGTAGGCGTTTTCGCCCTCGATAAGTATGCTTGCCGATTTAAGTCCGGCTTCATCGCCGTCAAGGTAATCAAGCGTGGAAACCTTAAAGCCGTGTCTTTCACCCCAGCGGCAGTACATACGGAAAAGCATTGCCGCCCAGTCCTGTGCCTCGGTTCCTCCCGCTCCTGCATGGAAGGTTAAAATGGCGTTTTTCGAGTCGTATTCGCCGCTGAGCAGGGTTGACAGAGTCATTGCCTCAAGGTCGCTTTCAAATTTGGTAACATTTTCTCTGCACTCGTCAAGGAGACTTTCGTCCTCTTCCTCATTTGCAAGTTCAATCATAACGAGAGCGTCGTCATAGTCCTGAACAAGCTTTTCGTATGCCGAAACTCTGTTTTTTAAACTGCTCTGTCTTTTGAGAACGGTCTGCGAATTCTGAATATCGTCCCAGAAGCCGTTCTCGGCAGTCTTTGCCTCAAGAGCGGTTATTTCTTCTTTCATTTTATCGAGTCCGAGCGCGTCAGATAAATCTTTGAGCGCGTCCTCGTGAGATAAAAGCTTTAATCTTAATTCTTCATACTGAAGCATAAAAATACCTTTTCCTTTTTTAAAATTATTTATTATTATATAATATAATCGTAAATTGTGCAATATTTAATGCGAACATATATTATTTACTTATCCG
The DNA here is from genome assembly GCA_015066635.1 of Oscillospiraceae bacterium. Lineage (GTDB taxonomy): Bacteria > Bacillota > Clostridia > Oscillospirales > Acutalibacteraceae > Fimenecus. The sequence continues at coordinate 41,916 of SVOA01000010.1, forward strand.
ACTTTTTTTGATAGAATATAAAAGGTGATTATATGATTTATAATTTGTATAATAAAGATGAAATAAAAGAAAGACCTCAGAGGAAGGACGTCAGGCTTGAAAGCTATGTGATAGGCGATAATAAACCGTTTGTTCTCGTCTGTCCCGGAGGTGCTTATAAGTTTGTTTCCGACTCCAACGAGGGCAGACCTTTTGCCGAGAAGCTCAATCAAAGGGGATATAATGCATTTGTGCTTTTTTACAGCGTAGGAGCGGGCAACGCAAGGTATCCTTATCCGCTTTATGACGTTGCAAGAGCCATTGAATTCATTAAGTCAAGAGGAAACGAATTCGGCATTGATACGGCTCATTTTGCACTTATGGGAAGCAGCGCGGGCGGACATCTTTGCGCATATTTCTGTACGGAATATAAAAAGTACGAAAAGGATATTACGTTAAAACCCGACGTACTGCTTCTTACATATCCCGTTATAACTATGGGTAAGCTTACTCACAAGGTGTCGAGAGATAATTTTCTCGGTCTGTTTTCGGGTAATGCTGAGCGACGCAAAGGCTCGGTTGAGAATAATCTGACCGCCGATTTTCCGCCGACGTTTACATGGCACAATAAGGACGATATGTCCGTCAACTGTGAAAACTCGGTAATGTTAAAGGAAGGTCTTGATAAATTAGGCGTTCCCTGCGAAATGAGACTTTACGAAACGGGAGGGCACGGAGTCGGTCTCGCAGAGGGGAAGGACGCAGACGGCTGGATAGAGTGCGCCATTGATTTCCTTGACAAATATATAAAATAAAAGCAGTCTGCCGACTGCTTTTTATTTTTTTTGTGAATTCAGCCACTCTATTGCTTTTACAAGTCCGTCTGCCGTAAGTTCAAAAAATTCGTCTGTAACGGCAGTTGCCTTTTCAAAGCAGATGTCCTCATACCATACGCTTGCTTTGAGCTTACCGTCCTCGCGCAGAAGTCTGTATCTGAAATTGTTTCCCTCGCTGCCCGTGAAAATGTTTTCCTCGCGTATATCGGTCTGAGTAAAGTATGTAATGTACGGGAAGTCGTAACCGTTAATCATTTTATCACCTCGCAGAATTATATTAAAATTTTATCATATCAAAAGGTATAAAACAAGACCGAAAAGAAATCTTTTCGGTCTTGTAAAATGTTATTTTAATTATGTCAGTGATTTACGCCGTTAAAACCGTTAGTTTCCTGAAAATCGGCTATTTTATCAATAACGCTGAGTACAACGTCAAGTCCCTTTTCAACTGTCTCGGGTTCAAAACGCTCGGGCATATCGCGCCAGGTATGATAGTAATATGTAAGAATAGGATTCTGAGCGGCAAATGTTACCGACTTGAAACCTGCTCTTGTCATAGGCGTTGAATCGCAGCCACCGACGGGGTTGTGGATACAGCCCTTAGTCTTGGACTCAATATTCATCTCGGCAAAGGTATCCTTGAACATTTTTTCAAGGTCTTTGTCGAAGCGGCACATCTGCCAGTCGTCCTTGATAACAACCTCGAAATAGTCTTTGTCTGCAACAGAGTCAATGTTGATATTCCAGCAGTTGTCGATTTTATGCTCCTGCGCAAAGTACATTGAACCGCGAAGTCCGACTTCCTCGGAACCGACGCTCAGGTCAATAATTCTTGCGCCCTTGGGCATTTTGTCGGGGTTCTCCTTGAAGTATTTAAGAGCAGCATAGCTTATGCCGATACCCGTAGCATTGTCCATAGCGCCTCTTGAAGCGTTTTCCTCGTGCTTGTCGTTCCACATAGCTACAAAGCTTGAACCGATAGCGGTAACAATGGGGAGGAAAAGAAGAACAACTTCAAATACCTTGTATGACTGCCTCTGTGTAACATTGGAAAAGAAACCGTACATATTCTTAGCCCATTCGCCCGTAAAGCCATAACCCGAAGCGTCAACGCCGAGCTTTGTCGAAATGATAGCAGCGCCGTAGATAACAGCCATAGCTATTGAAATTCCGACTATAAGGAATACGCAGACAGCGCCGAAGCCAACCTTACCGTAGGTTGCAATAATGCCCTTAATCGGCTTATCCTTATGTCTGTAAGCGTGTTCCGAATGACGCCATGTCCAGCTTGTGTCGGTGTGACCCGAAAGGATAATCGTATAGTCATAATTGCCGTCCGCAGGCAGAAGCTCGCCGTAGGTGTTGCAGGAAACCTTCTGCGGGAAGAACATATCAAACCATGTTCTGTAAAGGAAGCAGCTTGCAACAAGCCAAATTACAAAGCATATACCTGCAATAGCCATTGCAAACCAGATGTAATAATTGTTAAGTGCAAAATAAACAAGCGCGCTCATAATTATTCCGAAATAGCCTGCATAGGGAAGTCCGCCGATACCCGCGCGCGGAGAAACTGCAAATTCCTCTTTAACGGGCTTTACACCGATTTCGTTGAGCTTGTCGGCGATATAATCGTGGAACTTATGCTCGCCCTCGGAACCGGGAAGACGCGAACCGATTTTGTGAGCGGCGTCATCAACTATCTGATAAGCGACTTCGCCGTACTTTTTTGTTTCTGTTGACATATATCCTACCTCCAAAATGATATTGTAAAAATATACATTAAAATTCTATTGCATTTTGGTCTAAAAATCAAGGAAAAAATAAAAAATATCTGATTTCTTTTATAAAACTTTTCAATTTTATTTTTAAAAATAAAATTATACTTGATTTTATAAGACCTTTATATTATAATATCAAAGCAAAATCAAATAAATCGGGGCGTGGCGAAGTTTGGTATCGCGCTTGGTTCGGGACCAAGAGGCCGCTGGTTCAAGTCCAGTCGCTCCGACCATAAATATAGGACAGCCGATGCGCTGTCCTTTATTTGTATTTGAAATAACAGAATGGACTTGAACCGGCACGGTCCGTCTTTTGCGGTTTGCCGAAGGCAGAGCAAAAGGGACAAAAAATCGTTGCCGAGACAGGCAAGCGAAGCGAGACTGTCAAGTCCAGTCGCTCCGACCATAAATAAAGGACAGCCGATGCGCTGTCTTTTATTTATATTTGAAATAACAGAGTAGAGTGGACTTGAACCGGCACGGTCCGTCTTTTGCGGTTTGCCGAAGGCAGAGCAAAAGGGACAAAAAATCGTTGCCGAGACAGGCAAGCGAAGCGAGACTGTCAAGTCCAGTCGCTCCGACCATTAACCAAAGACAGTCTTTTGACTGTCTTGTTTTTATTTTATAAAAGACTTGCAAATCAGATGATTTGCAAGTCCTTTTTGTTAAAGCAATTTTTCAAATCCTTCGGTATTGTACTCTTCGCCGTTTCGCTTCTTTTCAAGCTGTACCGTAAGCTTTTGGAAACGTTCCTTTGTAACAGGATAAAAAATCAGTCCGATAATTGATATGCCGAGCAGCAAGGCGGGGAAAAGGGTGGAGAGATTCTCAATTCCGTTGACGGTGTTTGCCTTTTGCACGGCAAGGTCCTTGTCATAATCTGTTAACTGCAGAACCCAGCCGATTGTCCACATACCTATAGCCGCGCCGAATTTCTGTACAAACTGCGGGAAGGAGGTTATAACGCTTTCCCTTCTCTTACCCGTAACAAATTCGTCTATTTCAACAAGGTCGTACGCCATTGAATAGAATACCGTCCAGAAAGCACCGCCTGCAATTCCCATAAATACGGGCTGTGTAACGAGCATCGGAATTGAGCCTCGGCGCAGTCCGTAAATCTTTGACACAAGAAGTCCTGCGAACGCGATTGAGAAGAAAACAATGCAGGTAAAACGTCTGTCCGTCTTTTCCGCAACCTTTGTTACAATCGGGATTACCGCCGCCATTGTTACCACAAGTCCGACTATAAAAACTGCGACATATTTATCGTAGTCAACGCCGATACAGTCTTTAATCATATAAACAATATTTGCCTGCAGCATTGACGAACCTGCAAGGAAGAAGAAAATAAATACAACAAAGGCAATAAAGGGTTTAAGTTTTATTATCTCTGCATAGGTTTTAAAAATATCTCCGGCGCCCCTGCGTTCTTCGGCAATCTTTTTGCCGTCGGCTTTAAGCAGCTTGACATTACGAAGCGACAGTACGGCAAGCAGACCGAAAATAATAGCGATAACGCTTACTATTATTGCCGTTGTAAACCAACCCATAGCCGCCGAGCCGACAATACCGACAAGCGCCAAAGGAAGTATGGACGGTATAATGTTTCCGCCTGCAATAGCGATAGTGTTTAAAAGAGAACTTAAACCTCTGATTGAAGTTCTTTCGTCATAGTCCTCGGTAATCTCTGCAACAACCGCATAATAGGGAATTGTATATACCGTGTAGAAAAGCCAGAAAAGCATTGTCATTGCGATATAAAAAACGAACTTTCCTATTTCCTTCATACCGCCGAGAGGGACAAAAGCCGCAACAAAACATATAGCCATGGGGAAAATTGCGCGCAGCATATATTTTCTCTTATCCGAGCTTGCCTTATCTGCATAGTAACCTATTATCGGGTCGGTAACAGCGTCCCATAAAACTGAAATGAGCGCTATTGTGCTTGCGAGTATTTTGTTCTCAAATCCGACCGTA
>SVOA01000011.1 GCA_015066635.1 Oscillospiraceae bacterium
GGAAATATTACCCGTCTTGGCAATAAGGTCGAATATCGGAAGCACTCTGACCTTTGACCCGTCGATTTTTGCACCGAGACCGTCGGGAATACTCCTCGGAATATTTTCATAGAAGCCGCCGCCCGTGATATGTGAAATGCCCTTGACCTCTATTTCCTTAATGAGTGCAAGTACGGGCTTAACATAAATTTTTGTCGGTTCAAGAAGCGCTTCGCCGAGTGATTTGCCGCCAAGCTCCGAAACGGGAGAACTGAGGTCGGCATTTTCTATATCAAAAACCTTCCTTACAAGCGAAAAACCGTTTGAGTGAACTCCGCTTGAAGCAAGCGCGATAACCGTATCGCCCTGAGCCATCTTTGTATTGTCAATTATTCTATCCTTATCAACTATACCCGTGCAGTAGCCCGCAAGGTCGTATTCGTCCTCGGGATAGAATCCGGGCATCTCTGCCGTTTCTCCGCCTATGAGCGCGGCGCCTGACTGAACACAGCCCTCGCACACTCCCTTGACAATATTCGCTATCTTCTCGGGGACATTTTTGCCGCAGGCTATATAGTCAAGGAAGAAAAGCGGTTTTGCGCCGCAGCAGATAATATCGTTTACGCACATGGCAACGCAGTCAATACCTACCGTATCGTGTCTGCCTGTTAAAAATGCTATTTTAAGCTTTGTGCCTACTCCGTCGGTTCCGCTTACAAGAACAGGCTTTGAAATGCCGTCAAGACCGAGTTCAAAGAGTCCGCCGAAGCCGCCTATACCGGACATAACGCCGTCGGTAACGGTTCTTTTGATATGCTCCTTCATCAGCTCAACCGACTTGTAACCTGCGGTTATATCAACGCCTGCAGCTGCATAAGCTTCTGATTTAGAATTAAGATTCATAGCTTTATTCCTTTCCGTTCCAACAGTATGTGCAGAGATTTTCTTCGGGAAGTCCTATTGATTTGATTACGCCCTCAAGAGATTGAAATTCAAGTGAAGCAAAATGGAATTTTTCGCAAATCATACGGCGTAACGCCTTGCCTCTCTCGGTTGAGGAGTCCGAATACTCGTCAAGATGCTTAAAGCCCTCTTCGCCTTCGTTTTCAAGGATAATCTTTCGGGCAAGCAGCTCCATTTCACTTGTCGCCCTTGAGAAATTCAAATATTTGCAGCCGTACATTATAGGCGGGCAGGCTGAGCGCATATGAACGCTTGCAGCTCCGTTCTCATAGAGGAATTCAACCGTTTCACGAAGCTGAGTGCCTCTGACTATCGAGTCGTCAACAAACAGCAGGTTTTTATTCTTTATGAGTTCAAAGACGGGTATCTGCTTCATCTTTGCAATTTTATTTCTGTCCGTCTGATTTACGGGCATAAAGCTTCTCGCCCAGGTAGGGGTGTATTTGATAAAAGCACGGGCAAAAGGTATGCCGCTCTTATTTGCAAAGCCTATCGCGTGAGGAGTACCCGAATCGGGAACTCCGCCGACATAATCAATGTCTGCTTTTTCAAGCTGTTCCTTTTCATTCTCAGCCATTATCATTCCGTTACGGCAGCGCATTGCTTCAACATTTACGCCCTCGTAGGAGGCTGTCGGATAACCGTAATATGTCCACAGGAAAGAGCAAATTCTCATCTTTTTGCCCGGCTTATTAAGCTGAGTAACCTTATCGGGAGTAATCTCAACAATTTCTCCGGGTCCGAGTTCAAGATAATCCTCATAGCCCAGTTTCTGATAGGCGAAGTCCTCAAAGGAAACTGCAAAGCCATCCTCATTTTTACCTATGCAGACAGGAAGTCTGCCGACAAGGTCGCGTGCGGCAATAATTGTGCCGTCCTCCTTAAGTATCAGAATTGAAGCCGTGCCCTCTATCGACTGCTGAGCAAAACGGATGCCGTCGGTAAAATTGCTTTTCTGGTCTATAAGCGCAGCAAGAAGCTCGGTCGAGTTTATCCTGCCTCCCGTCATGGCGTCAAAGTGTCCGCCGCTGAAGGAAAGATACTGCTCAATCAGCTCCTTATAGTTATTTATAATTCCTATCATGCAGATAGCATACGTACCGTGATTTGAACGTATGAGCATCGGCTGAGGGTCTGTGTCGCTGATACAGCCGATACCCGAGGTTCCGCTCATTTCCTCAAATATATGCTCAAACTTGGTTCTGAACGGTGAATTCTCTATCTTGTGAATTTTTCTCTGCAAACCGATTTCGCTGTCATAAACGGCAAGTCCGCCTCTGCGCGTGCCGAGGTGGGAATGATAATCAACGCCGAAAAACAAATCGGTCATACAGTCTTTTTTAGAAGCAACTGCGAAAAATCCGCCCATTTGTTGTTACCCTCCGATAATATCAGTCGCCGAAAACGCGGCGCATCATCTCATTGTAAGCGTCCTCAACGCCGCCCATATCTCTGCGGAAACGGTCCTTGTCGAGCTTCTCGTTTGTGTCTGCGTCCCAGAAACGGCAGGTGTCGGGAGAAATCTCGTCGGCAAGAACTATCGTGCCGTCCGCGGTCTTACCGAATTCAAGTTTGAAATCAACAAGCTTAACGTTGAGCTTTAAGAAGTAGTCTTTAAGAACCTCGTTGACCTTGAACGCCATAGCTTTAATCTGCTCGATTTCCTCTCTGGTAGCAACGCCGAGCGCGATAGCGTGATAAGCATTCATAAGCGGGTCGTGAAGGTCGTCGTTCTTGTATGAGAACTCTATTGTGGGCTCTGCAAAGACAATTCCTTCTTCAACGCCGAAGCGCTTTGCAAACGAGCCTGCCGAAATGTTTCTGATAATAACCTCGAGAGGAACTATCGAAACCTTCTTTACAACTGTTTCGCGGTCGTTAAGCTCCTCAACAAAGTGAGTTTTAACACCGTTCTTTTCAAGAATCTGCATAAGGAAATTCGACATACGGTTGTTGATAGCGCCCTTGCCCGAGATAGTACCCTTCTTGAGTCCGTCAAGCGCCGTAGCGTCATCCTTGTATGAAACGATAACAAGATTTGCATCATCTGTGGCAAAAACCTTCTTTGCCTTTCCCTCGTATAACTGTTCTTTCTTCTGCATAGCAATTTCCTCCGTATGTAAAAATATTTATAACTGCGAAATTATGTTTCTGTCCTTTTCAAGCACTGCCTTTGCATCGGCTTCTCTCTTGGCGACAAGCTTATCGGCAAGTTCGCTGTCCTCAAGCGCAAGAATCTGACAGGATAATAAAGCGGCATTGACTCCCCCGTTTATCGCAACAGTCGCAACCGGAATTCCGGAAGGCATCTGAACTGTTGATAAAAGGGCATCAATGCCGTCAAGATTTGAAGATTTGCAGGGTATTCCGATAACGGGCAGCGTGGTGTTGGCTGCAATAGCCCCTGCGAGGTGCGCCGCCATGCCTGCGGCTGCAATAATTACCCCGAAGCCGTTCTGTCTTGCGTTTTGCGCAAAGTCCTTTGCCTCGGCGGGAGTTCTGTGTGCAGAGTAAACGTGCACCTCAAAAGGTACACCCATGCTCTTTAACGTATCGGTTGCTTTTTTGACAATGGGGAGGTCAGAGTCACTTCCCATAACAATTCCGACTTTTTTCATTTGAATTCCTCCGTTATAAAAACTAAAAGGGCACACTCGGACTTTGTTTCGTTCAAGTATGCCCAGACGGTCGACAAATATTAGCTTCCTGCTCCTCTGTGGTGCTCCACAATTATCCGTCAGTTGCAGGACATCTACATCTTGTGTTTACATTATAACATTGAACATACATCTCGGTCAATGTGCAAAACTACCAATTAAATGTCGAATTTATGATTTTTTTTATAACTAAGGAAAATTACCCTAATTCCATCATCACATCTTCAATAAATTTTTCGTATTTCGGGAAGTCGAAGCCTATCGTATCTACGCTGTGGCTGTCGCTTGAGAGGATAAATTTTCCTCCCCTTTCTTTAATGTATTTTATCATTTTCTCAGAGGGATAAGCCGTAGTTTTGTATCCCCTCGAAATTGCGCCCGTATTGATTTCAAAAACCTTACCCGATTTTATCAGAATATCGGCGCTTTTCTGCCATGCGCTTCTGTAACGCGGGTCCTCTTCGTCAAAGAGCTTTTCCTGCTCATTGAATTTTGAAATCAAATCAAAATGCCCGATTATGTCTGCGCCCGTCTTTTCTATAACCTTTGAAACAGTTTCAAAGTACAATTCGCAGAGTTTATACATATCTCCGCCGAAGTGTTTATGGCAGGCGTTCCTTAAAATCTCTGCCGTTTCGTCAACGGGTATGAATTCCCCGTCCTTTTTAAGATAATGAACCGAACCGATTACATAATCGTAATCGTCTGTCGGCTCCTCGGAATAGAAATCCTGCTCAATTCCGCAGAGTATGTTTATCTTCTTTATATACTTTCTTTTGAGCCATGAAACGTCTTTTTTGTATTTTTCGGTGTCCTCTTTGCTCATACAATAGCTTACGTCAAAGTATGTATAACTGTGTCCCGAAAAGCCGATACATTTAAAACCCTTTTCAATGGCTGAGCGCACCATTTCCCCTGCGGTGTTTTTGCCGTCGCAGTAAGAGGTATGCATGTGCAGGTCTGTCTGAATCATTGTGTCATCTTTTCCTGTTTAACTTTTTTATCTATAACGTGTCGGGAGGCAAGTTCCTTGTTTATGTCGTCAAGAGTTATTCCCGCCTCTATCATAAGCACCATAACATGATACACGAGGTCGGCAATTTCATAAACGGTTTCCTTTTTGTCCTCTGCCTTTGCGGCTATTATAACCTCAGTTGACTCCTCGCCGACCTTTTTGAGAATTTTGTCAAGTCCCTTATCAAAAAGATAGGTTGTGTATGAGCCCTCTTTTTTGTCGGTCTTTCTGCCCTCTATGAGCTTCATAAGAGCTTCAAGCGAGAAATTCTCCTCCTCGTCGCTCTCAAAGACTTCGTTTGTAAAGCAGGACTCCGTTCCCGTGTGGCAGGCAGGTCCGTCGGGACGTACCGAAACAACAAGCGCGTCCTTATCACAGTCGGCAGTAATTGAAATAATGTGCTGATAGTTGCCGCTTGTTTCGCCCTTGAGCCATAATTCCTGCCTTGAACGGCTCCAGAAGCAGGTAAGCTTTTTTTGAATCGAGATTTCAAGACTGTCTCTGTTCATATAGGCGAGAGTAAGCACCTTCTTTGTCGCGCTGTCAACAACTATCGCGGGAATAAGCCCCTTCTCGTCAAATTTTAGCTCATCAATGTTTATCATATCGTTTCTCCTATATCCTTACGGGAATTGAATTATCCTTCATCATTTGTTTTAAATCGGAAATTTTTACCTCTCCGAAGTGGAAAATCGACGCCGCAAGTCCTGCGTCAACCTTGGGAAGCGCTTTAAACAAAGTTATAAAGTCCTCCATACAGCCTGCTCCTCCCGAAGCAATTACGGGAACGTTTACCGCCTCGCAGACTTTTTCGAGCATTTCAATATCAAAGCCCTTTTTGACGCCGTCGGTATCTATGGAGTTTACCACGACCTCGCCTGCACCGTTCCCGACGCAGAGCTTTATCCACTCAATGGCTTCCATACCGGTATTCTCGCGTCCGCCCTTTGAAAAGACTCTGAAAACGCCGTCAACTCTTTTAATATCAACGCTCAGAACGACACATTGGTCGCCGTAAAGCTTTGCCGCCTCTCCGATAATAGCAGGGTTACGGATAGCGCCCGAATTGACGCTGACCTTGTCTGCACCGCATTTCAATACCCTGTCGAAGTCCGCTGTGGAATTTATGCCTCCGCCTACTGTCAGCGGAATAAACACGCTCTTTGCGGTCTCGCAGAGTATGTCGGTAAACAGCGCTCTGCCCTCTGCGGAAGCGGTTATATCGTAAAAAACAAGCTCATCAGCGCCGTTTTGGGAATAAAACTTAGCCAAATCAACGGGAGACGCAACATCCCCGAGAGCTTTGAAATTCACGCCCTTTACTACCCTGCCGTCCTTTACGTCAAGACAGGGAATAATTCGTTTTGTAATCATTTTGCAACCTCTATTGCTTCCTTTAAATCTATCTTGCCGAGATAATACGCCTTGCCTATAATTGCGGCGTACAGTTCCATTTTGCGAAGATTAACAACGTCGGAAATACTGCTCACTCCGCCCGAAGCCGTAATATTGACATTAAAACGCTCGGAAAGAGATTTATATAATTCGAGATTTGTTCCCCTCATGGCTCCGTCCTTTGAAATATCGGTGCAAATAAGGGTGTCTACTCCGAGACTCTGCATTTTTTCGCAAAAGTCAAACGCGTCAATACTGCTTTTTTCAAGCCAGCCTCTGACCGCGACGAAGCCGTCCTTTATGTCAACGCCTACGGCAATTTTGCCCGGATAAAGCGAGCAGGCATTTATCAGGAAAGCTTCATCCTCTACCGCCGCCGTACCGAGAATTACGCGGTCAAGACCTGCGTCAATGTAGCGTTTAACCGCGTCAAGAGAACGTATACCGCCTCCGATTTCGCAGAAAAGACCGCTATCATTTTTTATTTTGCATACGGTGTCAAAATTAGGCAAAGTGCCGTCTTTTGCGCCCTCAAGGTCAACTATATGGATAAACTCTGCGCCCTTGCGTTTAAAATCAAGCGCAATTTCGGACGGATTATCACTGTAAACCGTCATCTGATTATAGTCGCCCTTAAAGAGCCTGACCGCCTTGCCGTCATATAAATCTATCGCGGGAAAAATTAACATAATTACTCCTGAATTTCACAAAACGCCTTTAAGATTTTAAGCCCCGTGTCTCCGCTTTTTTCGGGATGAAACTGACATCCGAAAACATTTTTATTCTGTACCGCCGCCGTAAGCAACGCCCCGTATTCCGTAACCGCAACGGTTGATTCCGTACACTCGTCCGCATAATACGAGTGAACGAAATAGACAAAGTCACCGTCCTTAATATATTTAAAAATCGGGCAGTCCGTCTTTTTAAAAATAAGCGAATTCCAGCCGATTTGCGGTATTTTCAGATTCTTTGAAACATCCGCAATGGGTCTGACCTTGCCCCTGACAAGAGAGAGTCCGTCATATTCGCCGTACTCATAGCTCTTATCAAAAAGCATCTGCATACCCAGACATATTCCCATAACGGGTTTGCCTTTTTCGGCTTCGTCAATAAGAACTCTGTCAAGTCCCGTCCTGCGCAGTTTTTCCATAGCGTCCGAAAACGCTCCGACACCCGGCAAAATAATTCTGTCGGCATTTCTTATTTCGTTTTCTTCTCCCGTAACAACTGCTTGCTCGCCGATAGCGGCAAACGAGCTTTTCAGGGAATAGAGATTGCCTACTCCGTAGTCAATTATCGCTGTCATTAAAGCACACCCTTTGTCGAGGGAATATCCTCGCTGAAAGCCTTATCTACGGAACACGCTTTGCGCAGACTTACCGCAACGGACTTGAATGCGCCTTCAATAATGTGATGCGAATTTGAGCCCGCAAGTTCTCTTATGTGAAGTGTTATGCCTGCGTTTCTGACAAAGCCGAGGAAAAATTCCTGCACAAGCTCCGTGTCAAAATCGCCGACCTTCTGAGCAGGAATATTCATATCAAAGCCGAGATATGCTCTGCCCGAAATATCAACGGCGCTCAGTATAATTGCCTCGTCCATGGGCAGGGTTGTGTCAGCATAACGGACTATGCCTTTTTTGTCGCCGAGCGCGTTGCACAGCGCAGAGCCGAGAGCTATGCCTATATCCTCAACCGTGTGATGATAGTCAACATAGGTGTCGCCCTTGCAGGAAACCTTTAAATCAAATTTAGAGTGCTTGGCAAAAAGCATGAGCATATGGTCAAGGAAACCGCAGCCCGTTGCCGTTTCGCTATTTCCGCTGCCGTCAAGATTAAGCGTTAACTGAATATCGGTTTCGGCAGTCTGTCTTGTGATTTGCGACTCTCTCATATTTCATACCTCCGTATCGAGTATTTCTTTAATATTCTTAATTAAAATCTGCATCTGTTCTTTGGTGCCTATTGTAATTCTGTTATAGTCCTTTATTCTGTCAAGCGTAAAATGACGGATGAGCACTCCCCTCTTTTTAAGAAGCAAATAAAGCTTTTCCCCGTCAACAGCGGGATGCTTTGCAAAAATAAAGTTGGCGCTTGAATCTGTCATCTCAAAGCCGAGCTTTTTAAGCTCTGCCGCCGTGAATGCTCTGTTTTCCTTTACAGTTTCAATATTTATACGGGTGTATTCCTCATCACTCAGGGCGCCGATACCTGCCGCCATAGTCATTTTATTGACATTGTAAGGGTTGGTCGAATATTTTACGGTATTCAGGTCGGCTATAAGCTCCTTATCCGCTAAACCGAAACCGAGTCTTGCGCCTGCCATTGAACGAGACTTTGAAAAGGTCTGAGTAACAAGAAGGTTTTTATACTTATGAATAAGCCCTGCCGCGCTCTCGGCGCCGAAATCGACATACGCCTCGTCAATTATAACCGCGTTATCGGGATTTGACTTAACTATGCTCTCGATTTCATCAAGCCCGAGCGCAATACCCGTCGGAGCATTGGGATTGGCAATAAACACAGTTTTATTTACCGAAATATAATCGCTGACGTCAATCGTCAAATCGTCTTTAAGAGGTATCTCTGCATAGGGAACATTGTTCATCTCGGCAAATACGGGATAGAAGCCGTAGGTTATGTCGGGAAAAACAGCGTAATTCTCCTCGTCGCAGAAAGCGGCAAAGGCGAAATTCAGTATCTCATCCGAGCCGTTTGTAAAGAGAATTTCGTCCCTGTTTACCCCGTAAACCTCGCTTAACTTCTTTACAAGCAAAGTACACTCGGGGTCGGAATAAAGTTCTAAACTCTCAGCCGCTTTGCACGCCTCTTTTACCGCCTTTTCGCTCGGCGGGAAGGGCGACTCGTTTGTGTTGAGCTTGACATATTTCATATCCCGCGGCTGCTCACCCGGAACATAGGGTTTTAAAGTTCTGCGTCTTGCGGAAAAAAATCTGCTCATTATTTATCCTCCGAGCGGATAACAGCGCTCCTGGCGTGTGCCGTAAGTCCCTCTTTTTCTGCAAAGAAGGCGACATCCTCTGCGACACGGTCAAGCGCCTCGGCTGTGTAATAGGTGTACTGTGTTTTCTTTATAAAATCGTCAACCGAAAGCGGACTTGAGAATTTTGCGGTACCGCTTGTCGGGAGCGTGTGGTTGGGACCTGCGAAATAATCTCCAAGCGCCTCGGGACAGCTTCTGCCCATAAAAATCGAGCCTGCGTGCCTTATGCTGTCAAGATAGTCAAACGGGTTGTCAACACAGAGTTCAAGATGCTCGGGTGCAATTTCATTGGCTATATCAATAACAACAGAAAGGCTGTCCGCTACGATTATCTTACCGTTGACGTCTATTGAAGCACGGGCTATTTCCTCTCTGGAAAGAAGCGGAAGCTGTTTCTCGATTTCAGACTGAACCTCAACTGCAAGCTCATAGGAATCCGTTACGAGAACGGCACTTGCCATTTTATCATGTTCTGCCTGCGAAAGCAAATCTGCAGCAACATATTTTGCATTTGATTTTGAGTCTGCAACTACGAGTATTTCGCTCGGACCTGCTATCATATCAATCGAAACAGCGCCGAAAACCTGCTTTTTTGCTTCCGCAACAAAAGCGTTTCCGGGACCCACGATTTTGTCAACCTTAGGAATACTCTCGGTTCCGTATGCGAGGGCGGCTATTGCCTGCGCGCCGCCGACTTTGAAAATCTTATCGACACCTGCAACATACGCGGCGGCAAGAATTGCCGGATTTACCTTTCCCTCGGAATTCGGAGGCGTTACCATTACAACCTCTTTACAACCTGCAATTTTTGCAGGAATCGCGTCCATAAGAACGGTTGACGGATAAGCCGCCGTACCGCCGGGCACATAAAGTCCCGCTCTGTCAACAGGTATAATTTTCTGTCCGATAACTATGCCGTTTTCGTCATTGATAATAAAGCTGTTTCTGACCTGACGCGAGTGAAATTTTGTAATATTTTCGCTCGCCCTTTTCAGTATTTCAAGGAATTTCGGCTCAACGGCATTTACCGCCTCCCCTATTTCCTGCTCGCTGACAAGAAAACCGTCAAGACGTGCGCCGTCAAATTTTTCCGTATATTCCTTGAGCGCCTTATCGCCGTTTGCTTTAACATTTTCAATAATATCGGCAACAATACCGCTGACATCGGCCGTCGGAACGCTTCTTGCAAATATTTTGCCGTTGGGTTCCTCGCCGTATTTCATTATCTTAATCATTTCTGTCCTCCGCCTGTCTGCGAAGCTCCGAAGTTACTCTCTCTATCATCTGAGATTTAAACTTGAAGCCCGACTTGTTTGAAATGAGCCTTGCGCTTATCGGAACAATCTTTTTGATAACTTCAAGGTCATTTTCCTTTAAAGTTGTGCCCGTTTCAACTATGTCAACGATTACGTCAGACAAATCAAGAATAGGCGCAATTTCGATAGAGCCGTTAAGATGAATTATATCAATATCCCTGCCTATCGAGGAATAATAATTCTGTGCGATTTTAGAGAATTTCGTAGCAACTCTCAGCGTGCGCTTTGTGTCGTCGCGGAAGCCCTTTGGCGCAGCAACACACATGGAGCATTTGCCTATACCGAGGTCGAGAAGCTCATACACGTCAGGCTCGTATTCAAGCAGTATATCCTTACCCGCAACACCTATATCGGCAGCGCCTCTCTCAACATAAATGGCGACGTCCGACGGCTTAACCCAGAAATATCTGATACCGAGTTCGGAGTTTTCAAATATAAGTTTACGGTTGTTTTCCTTAATCGACGGACACTCAAAGCCCGCCTTCTCAAACATATTGTAAACCTTTTCGCCGAGTCTTCCCTTTGGAAGCGCGATATTAAGCATTGTATTCAAACGGTATCACCCCGCTCTTTTCAAGTTTATAATATTCTCTGAATTTCAGATTTGTATTGAAATTATTTGCGCACAGTACGGTTTTGCCTTCGTTTAAGAACTTTTCCTGCGCGGCTTTAATCTCCTTAACATCCGACGAGTCGCCGTAAACGAGCAGAACATCCGCGTCATAGCCGTCGTACTGTGTGTCAAGGCGTTCAAGCAAATCAAGGTAAACGGCAAAGCCGATAGCACGAGGACCTCTTTTCATCTTCTTTATAAGATTGTCGTACTGACCGCCCGAAAGCACGCTGTGAGGCACGCCGTTAATAAAGCCGTTAAAGATAATACCGTTATAATAGTTAAAGTCGCCTACGGCTGAGAAATCGACAAGAATTCTGTCCTCAAGTCCCGTGCCCTCAAAAATCGAGAGCGCCTCTTTGAATTCGTCTGCAAGCGGCTTTATCGGAAGCGCTGACTCAAGCTGTTCAAGTTCCTTAAAGACCTTCTGCGGAGCTCCATAGAGATTAATAAGATGCTTTAACGGCTCGGCAAGCTCGGAAGATATGTTGTTTTCCTTTAATATGCCGTCAACCGAGTGCAGATTTTTCTCGTTAACACAGTCAAGCAGTTTTTTCTTAACGCCGTACGACTGGGTTATGCTGTCGATAACAGCCGACAGAATACCGAGATGGGAAACCTCAAGCACAAAGCTGTCGCTGAGGGTTTCAAGGCTCTTTGCCGCAAGCAAAAGCACCTCTCCCCTGTCAAACGTATCAACCTCGCCGATGCACTCAAGACCGACCTGCGGAATTTCCTTAAAGGTGTTTGTACCCTTGGAAACGCGGTAAACATTTTCATTGTAATAAACCTTCTGTACTCCCGAAGCCGAAGGGTCGCTGTTTTTGATAATTGAAAGCGTTACATCGGGTTTAAGCGCCATCAGTTTACCGTTGGTATCGGTAAAAGTTATAACGCTGTCGGAGACAAGAAAGTCCTTATTTTTACTGTATAAATCATACTCCTCAAACTTGCCCATTTTATAAGGCGTATAACCGTATCTTGAATAAAGCGGTACAAGTGAAAAGATGATTCTCTGCGTACTGTCAAGATATTTTAAATCAAGCTTCATCCTGCGCCTCCGAATTGTTAAGACGGTCGATTACAAGCTTATAGCCGCCGCTACCGTAATTAAGGCACTTACTTACCCTGCCGATTGTGGCGGTGCTTATGCCGACGGTTTTTGAGATAGTCTGATAATTCATACCCTCGTTAAGAAGGAACGCAGTATCGAGTCTCTGCGCAATATCCTTTAACTCGGTTATGGTACAGATATCCTCAAAGAACGCGTAGAACTCGTCCTTGGTTTTAAGAGTGCCGAGCGCCTCAAAAAGTCTGTCAACTGACTTTGTATGAATCTGCTGCATAGTTATTCCTCTGCTTTCTTTATATTAACTGTTTAGTATGTTATCACTTTATCACGCTAAAGTCAAGTAAAATTTTAAATTTTATTGAATTTCATCCGCTTTAAACCCATAAGGACGGTTTTTTAGTAATAAGATATAGTGAAAGGGAGTGTATTATAAAAAAACCTCAGAGATTGAGCCTGATTTTATAGGGCGACCACCGGTCGCCCCTACGAAAAGAACCCTCTTTTTCAAGAGGGTTCTTTTTATTGTAATTTTACTTATGCGTTAAACATACCGTTTTGGTCCATACGCATAATTATCGAAGCTATCTGCGCTCTGACTGCCGTGCTCTTGGGAGCAACCGTGCCGTCCTGCATACCTGAGATAATGTTATTCTCAACTGCCCATGCGAGAGGTGCCTTTGCAAACTCGCTGATATTTCCTTTGTCGGGGAATTTAGCAAGTTTTGAGTCAACATCGGATACGGCAGGACTCTTCATATATCTGTAAAGTATAGTCGCAACCTGCTCTCTTGTTATCGGGTCGCCGACACCGAATTTGCCGTTCTGATAGCCGGCAATTATGCCTTTATCAACTGCCCACGCAACTGCTTTGCCGTAGTAGGCGCTCATCTGAACGTCAGAAAGCTTGCATGAGGTATATCCCGAAAGGTCTGCGCCTGCTATATTGGCAAGAATAACAACGAAATCCTGTCTCTGAAGCGCGTCATTAGGTCCGAATCTTCCGTCCTGATAACCGTTTATGAATTTATGCTGTGCGCAATACTGAACTGCTTCATAATACCAGGCGCCTTCCGCAACGTCGGGGAAAACGATGGGATCCGGATCGGGTTCGCTCTTGAAATGCATTGTCGCATTTATCAAGCCGGCGTTTTCCTCTGTTCCGACACTTACCAAAGCCCACTTTGCCTCTGTGTCGTTGTAGTAAACGTCCTTCAATGCCGTGCATTTATTAAACGCGCCGTCATCAATATTTGTAACGGTAGCGGGAATCGTGATGCTCTTGAGATACTTGTTGTTGCTGAATGCGCCGTAACGAATGTTCTTTACGCCGTCGGGAATCGTAAAGCTTGTTGCGGTATTGCCTTCGGGATAAGCTATAAGGCTTGTATCACCGGATTTAAAGAACAGTACGCCGTCTGTTGCGTAATAATACTTGTTACCGCTTTCAACGCTGATTGATTCAAGTGCGGTGCAACCTGCAAATACGGCGTTTCCGATTGACGTGGTTGCCGCCGAAATGGTTATTGTCTTAAGCGAAGTGCAGTCTGTGAAGCAGTTGAGACCGAGAGAAGCAATCGAGCCTGTGCCGCCGTAT
Source organism: Oscillospiraceae bacterium (assembly GCA_015066635.1). GTDB lineage: Bacteria > Bacillota > Clostridia > Oscillospirales > Acutalibacteraceae > Fimenecus. The sequence goes on from SVOA01000011.1 coordinate 13,608, forward strand.
CCAACTAAAGACGTGCAACCGTAGAACGCGCCTTCACCTATTGTTACCGAAGTACCGTTTATATAAACGCTCTTAAGACCGGTACAGTGATCAAAAGCATAATCCTCTATTTTCGTTACGGTAGCAGGAATTGTTACGACCTGAATATCGTCTCTGTCCGAAAAAGCACCTTCTCCGATGCTCGTTACGGTGTTACCGTTGCAGTTGGTCGGTATTTCCAAGGTCGTGGGACTGGAGCCGAAATAACCGGTTATTTCCGCTTCGTTACCGTTAATTACGGTGTAGTTATAACCGGAAAAAGTATCAGCATAAGCCGAAAAGCTCAGTCCGGATATTATGCTGAGAAGCATAATGAATGATAATAGAATTGATAACGTCTTTTTCATAAAGTACTTCCTTTCCTTTTTTGTTGCTTTTGGATGCAATTATACTATTATTGCTTTTTCATTATAACAATTTAAGCATTTTTGCACATCAGCCAAAAGTATGATTTTTCAGATTTACAATAAAAAAGACTGATGAAAAACTCATCAGTCCTTGATAACTATTCCCTTGCTTCTCGCCTCGCTGACCAGCTCGGTGCGCGTCTTGAAGCCCGTTTTTTCCATAAGGTGCTGTATATGGCTTTTAACAGTTGCAACCGATACGTTGAGCCGCTCGGCAATCGCCGCATTCGTGTCGCCCGTGGTAAGCTCCTTGAGTATATCAAGCTCACGCTCGGTAAACTCGTGATTGGTCGCGTTTCCGATATGAATCAGCGGTGTTTCGTCGGGATAAATATGCTCGCCCTCCATAGTGCGCTTCATGACCTCAAGTATGCTGTTTTTCTGACCGTCTTTATACCAGAAAGAATCAACGCCGATTTTCCTCGCCCGTGAAAGCCATGAGTATTCGGGCATTGAGGTAACAATGATTATTTTGATTTCGGGAAACTCGCTTTTTATCTCCTCGGCAGCGTCAAGTCCGCTGTGTCCGAGCTCGGTCATAACATCCATAAGGATTAAATCAACCTTGTTGTTCTGACAGACCGAAAAAGCCGCCGACGCATTTTCAACAGAAAGCAGGAGATTAAAATCTTCGCTTGAATTGATATATATTTCAAACAGCTCGCGAGGCATCGCCTGATCCTCGACAATGAGAACGCTGTATGGCATTTTAATCCCCCCTCGCTTTTATTCTATACTCAATTTTCGGAAAAAACATCAGCCAATCGGCTGATATTTAAGCACGAGCGTAAACCTTGGTCCGAGTTCCGTACAGATGTCTGCGTTCTGCTTACGGGCAAGAAGGCGTATATTCGCAAGTCCGCCTTCAAAGCATACATCCCCGTCGGGAAGCTTTCCGTCGTTTGTAAAACGGCAGATAAGCGAACCTTCAGTTTTTTCAAAGGATATTTCAAGATTTTTTGCCCCTGCGTGCTTTACGGCGTTTATAAGCGCCTCCTGCGCAGTAAAGAAAAACAGTTCTTTTTGACTGCCGTCAAGTATATCGGGCAAATCGCTTTTCCACAGAACCTTTATGCCGAGCGCCTTTGCGAGAGAGTCAAGCGCGCCTGTCTGCCTGATATTCGCCCTGCTGTCTGTTTCCATACACAGAAGAAGTGCGTTATGCTCCCAGAGAGAAAAGATATTGTCAAGCGCCGCGGCGTCGTTTTTATCAGCCGCAACGGTTGAAAGCATAAGGCGGTTCATCTCATCGTGAATATTCATCTTTGCCTGCAGAATTTCCTGCCTTTTAACAGACTCGTCAATGCTCGAATAGTATTCGCGAAGCTCTTTGTTAAGGCGTGAAAGTTCCGCCTTATCCTTTTCAAGCGCCTCGGTTTTTGCATATTCCGCGGTAATGTCGGACGCAATCATCTCGTAAAGCATTTCGTCGTCAACGTTTATTTCACGGCTCACAAAACGCCAGACCTTGCCGTCAACGTTTTTTATTCCGTCCCGAACTGCGTCGCGGAACTGATTTCCGTTGAGAAGCGCATTTTTGGTAATCGCGGCACAAAGAGTGTTCATACAGATATTTGAGAAAAGCACACGCCCGTTCTCACGCCAACAGCAAACGCCGCAGGGCATCTTGTCAAGATAGACCTTAATAGCTCCCGGAGTTATAAACGTCTTGTCGTATTTAAGATTAGACATAAGCAGAATTACCGACAAAACGCTCAGCAGCAGAAACGCGCAAAGCCAGTAAACCCGCGAAAGACCACATACGGTTTCGGTAATCGGAGCAGCTGCTCCGATTTTGACATGAAGCGAGAAATCAAATATTATCTGCCATAACAGATATGACGGAACAAACAGAATAAAAGCAAAAGCCGTGAAACTAAATCTCTTTTTAACAACGGCAAGCATACCGCTTCCGATACAGCTAAGGCACAGAAGCAGCGCCCACAGAGCAAAAACGGAACGCATAAGAGGGGACAGAACGCTGAATGAAATCATACTGCTTCGCCTCCCTTCGGCAGAGAGAAGCTTATATACGCTACTCCGTCCTCCTGCAAAATATCATAGGATACGCCGACAAGAGAAAGGGCGTTTATATCATTTTGCGTCAATGACTCGGTAAGATTCTCAAGAGTGAGTTTGAATAAAACTCCGTCCTGCCCCGACAGATTTACAAACGCGCCTTTAATGCTTGAAATATTGGTTTCAAGCAGGGTTTCAAAAGCTTCAAATACCGAAAGCGCCGCGTCAGCTTTAACGGTACAGCCGGCATTTGAAAAAAACTCTCCGGGAATTCCGCAGAAGTTAAGATAGCGAAGCACCTCGGAAACCGAAAGTCCGAGCTCGCCCGACTCGACAGCGCTGCTCTCCTGTGAAAGAAGCATAAGATTGGCATAGCGCTTAATATATGCGCCGAGCAGCGTAATTCTGCCGCGCATTGTTTCCTTGACGTTTATATCGTCGGACTTTCGGGCAGTTTCGGCATAATGCGATATTAACTGCGACTGCCTTTGGGTTCGCTTCGCAATAGTATCGTAAACGAGAGTTCTCTGCTCGGTTTTTGTCTGTTTTTCCTTTAATTCGTTACGGAGTCTGATAAGTTCGGCTTCTTCCGCAAGTCCTTCCTTCGCTTCCTCAAGCTCGACGTTAAGTCGGTCAAGTTCGGTCATATCGTCCTGCCAGAAACCGAAGCCGCCGGGTATTTCCATCTTATGAAGCACGGTATGCTCGTCAATACGGGAGCCACCCGTCATAGAAAACTGCTCTGCAGTAAGGGGTTTTGCCGAATATGACGAGTAAACGGCATTTCCTTTTTTATCGGTTATCTGCGCGGAAATAGAAAACTTCTGAAACAGCTTTCCGTAATCGGTATTGGTCGGGATAAGACCGAGCTGAATACAGCATTCAAGCACAACCGCAACCGTACAGATAAGAATTTCGGGGAATTCGAGTATATTTGCACCGTTCGCTTTGAGAATTTTTCCCGTAACGAGAAGCAGGTTAAGCGCAATTCCCAGCGCAAAGGGAATAACTATAATCCACGCATTTTTCCTTGCCGAAACAATACGGCATTTGATAACAAGCATAACTATTGCCGCAACGTAAAGAATATATCTCCAGAGCGTTGCCGCATAAAAAAGAACACCGTATGTATAGTCGTTATCCCAACCCTCAAACTGCGGTTTAAACGAAAAGACGAGCTGGTGCATATCGTTTGTAAGGACGAGAGCGATAAATATGACGGTTACGCCAAGCGTCCAGTACCAGCCCTTAGGGATGCGGAAATCATCTTTTGGCGCTACAAGAAGCGAAATATAAAACAGTAATAAGGGTATCAAAAGCATGGGCACATAGTACAGATACCATATATGACGGGCAAAAACGGCTATCTCGGCAAATACGCTGTATTTAATGCCGCGAAGCAGTATCAGAAACAACGCCATCCACGATATTGATTTCATCATTACCGAAAGACTTCCCGTAGGCGTTACGCGGTGGTAATAGTAAAGCACAAGACACACGCACACGCTTAAAAGATAAATTGTCGAAACGTTACGGGTAGGAAAGCTGTCGGGAATTATGTTTGCGTTGGGAATAATATTGAAGGCAAGCAAAAGATAATACAAAGCAATACGCCGAAGCGTTCTCTTTCTTTCGTTCATCCCGAAGCCCTCCTTTCATTTATCTTATAGCAGAATAATACCATATAATAAAAAGCTTTTCAACGTAATAAAAAAAGACGGGTCATGGTTTAGCATCCTTACGGAAAACACCCTGACCCGTTTTATTTAAAATTATTTAATTGTAGGACTTGTATCCTTCTGAATAACGTCGTGAGCGCCGCCCTCGACAATACTGGTCGCCGATACAAGCGTAAGCTTTGCCTTCTGCTGAAGCTCGGGAATTGTCAGCGCACCGCAGTTGCACATTGTCGATTTGATTTTGCTCAACGAAAGAGCGACATTGTCCTTGAGCGAGCCGGCATAGGGAACGTATGAGTCAACACCCTCCTCAAAGGAAAGCTTTTTATCTCCGCCGAGGTCATAGCGCTGCCAGTTTCTGGCTCTTGCAGAGCCCTCGCCCCAATATTCCTTATAGTATGTACCGTTAATGCTTACCTTGTTTGACGGGCTCTCGTCAAAACGCGCAAAGTATCTGCCGAGCATAATAAAGTCCGCGCCCATAGCAAGCGCAAGCGTCATATGGTGGTCATATACGATACCGCCGTCTGAGCATACGGGAATATATACTCCCGTTTCCTCGAAATACTCATCACGGGCTTTGCACACGTCGATAAGCGCAGTTGCCTGTCCTCTGCCTATGCCCTTGGTTTCACGGGTAATGCAGATAGAACCGCCGCCGATACCGACCTTGATAAAGTCTGCACCGCAGTCCGCGAGAAAGCGGAAGCCCTCTGCGTCAACTACATTGCCTGCACCGACCTTAACGGTGTCGCCGTAATTCTCTCTTATCCATTTAATTGTAAGCTTCTGCCAGTCAGAGAAGCCTTCGGAGGAATCTATGCAGAGCACGTCTGCACCCGCCTCTATAAGCGCGGGAACTCTCTCGGCATAATCTCTGGTATTGATACCTGCGCCTACAACGTAACGCTTATGGCTGTCAAGAAGTTCATTGGGATTTTGTTTGTGCGAGTCGTAGTCCTTACGGAATACCATATAGCAAAGTTTGCCTTCGTCATCAATTAAGGGAAGTGAATTGAGCTTATGCTCCCAGATAATGTCGTTTGCTTCCTTTAAGGTTGTGCCTTCCTTAGCGGTTATAAGCTTCTCCAAAGGAGTCATGAATTCCTTAACCTGCAAATCGGGAGACATACGGCTGATTCTGTAATCTCTGCCTGTTACAATACCTACTAATTTTCCCTCGTTTGTACCGTCCTCGGTAACGGCAATAGTTGAATGTCCCGTTGCCTGAGTCAGGGCAATAACCTCAGCAAGAGTTCCGTCAGGTCTGATATTTGAATCAGACTTAACAAAGCCAGCCTTATATGACTTTGCCCTTTTAACCATAGCTGCCTCGTCCTCAACGGACTGTGAGCCGTAAATAAAGGAAACACCGCCCTCAGTCGCAAGAGCAACCGCAAGTTTATCTCCGGAAACAGCCTGCATAATCGCAGAAACCATGGGGATATTCATTGTAATTGCGGACTCCTCGCCCTTTCTGAACTTTACAAGCGGAGTTCTCAGCGAAACATTTGCAGGAACACATTCGCTCGAAGAAAAGCCGGGAATAAGCAAATACTCGTTAAAGGTGTGTGAAGGTTCATTGATAAACTTTGCCATAACTCTGTACCTCGCTTCAAAAACATTTATTCTTTCCCAATATAAAATTTCAAATATTTTAACACAGAAAAAGGTTGTTTGTCAATTAAATAAGAATATAAATGTCGATAAAAAAGAACACAAAATTATTGCAAATTTTACTTATTTGATATAAAATAAAAAAGCACGCGGATATAGTTCATCGGTAGAATGTCAGCTTCCCAAGCTGAACAGGTGGGTTCGACTCCCATTATCCGCTCCACAAAAAGGAAAGGAACGGCTTTTGCCGTTTCTTTTTTATTACTACGCAAAAGACGGACTTTGTTCGAATCCCACCTTGTTTTAATAAAAAAACAGACAGGGTTTTACCCTGTCCGTTGTTTGAATGGCGGAAGCAGTGGGACTCGCACTTCGTGCGAGATTCGTCTGCTTCGCAGACCTGCGTGATTTTATGCCCGTTTCGCTCTGCCTTACGGCAAACCGCTCAACATGGACTATGTTCGAATCCCACCTTATTTTAATTAAAAAACAGACAGGGTTTTACCCTGTCCGTTGTTTCATGGCGGAAGCGGTGGGACTCGCACTTCGTGCGAGATTCGTCTGCTTCGCAGACCTGCGTGATTTTATGTCCGTTTCGCTCTGCCTTACGGCAAACCGCTCAACATGGACTATGTTCGAATCCCACCTTGTTTTAATTAAAAAACAGACAGGGTTTTACCCTGTCCGTTGTTTCATGGCGGAAGCGGTGGGACTCGCACTTCGTGCGAGATTCGTCTGCTTCGCAGACCTGCGTGATTTTATGTCCGTTTCGCTCTGCCTTACGGCAAACCGCTCAACATGGACTATGTTCGAATCCCACCTTGTTTTAATTAAAAAACAGACAGGGTTTTACCCTGTCCGTTGTTTCATGGCGGAAGCGGTGGGACTCGCACTTCGTGCGAGATTCGTCTGCTTCGCAGACCTGCGTGATTTTATGTCCGTTTCGCTCTGCCTTACGGCAAACCGCTCAACATGGACTATGTTCGAATCCCACCTTGTTTTAATTAAAAAACAGACAGGGTTTTACCCTGTCCGTTGTTTCATGGCGGAAGCGGTGGGATTCGAACCCACGAGCCCGTGAAGGCTACCTGATTTCGAGTCAGGCCCGTTATGACCACTTCGATACGCTTCCTTATCAAACGGACTGCAGAAATGCGGTCCGTTTATATTTAATTCAATTATTTAACCATGCTTGCGATTTCTGCCGCGAAATCGTCCTGCTTCTTCTCAATTCCCTCGCCCTTGGCAAAGCGTACGAACTTGGAAACCTTGATGTCGCCGCCGAGCGTGTTGGCAACAGAAGCTACATATCTTGCAACGTTCATGCTGTCTTCCTTAACGAAGGGCTGCTCAAGAAGGCAGATTTCCTTAATCTGCTTATTGATTCTGCCGTCAACAACCTTTGCAAAAATCGGGTTGGCTGTGATGTCAGCCTTCTTCTCCATAGCTATCTGTGCAAGTACGGGAATAGCGTCCTCGGAAAGGAAGTTAAAGAGGAACTTCATATTGTCCTTCTTTTCCTCGTACATAGCAATATCTGCGTCGCTCCAGCGCTTTTCGTTGCAAGCTGTGGCGATGAGGTCCTTGAGGATGGGTGCGGGAAGTGAATCGGGCTTGTTGAGCGCGCTCTCAACGGTGATGTTTCTCATCTTTGCAAGCTCGTCATCCGAAATATCATCCTTACCGAGATACTCGGGGCTCATAGCCGCTATCTGCATGGCAACGTCCTTACCCATAGTTTCAAACTCGGGCTTTGCGGCTATTGCGTCATCAGCGTCAAACGCTACAAGTACGCCTACGGTACCGCCTGCGTGAATATAGGAAACAACGTGTCCCTCTATTCTTTCAAAACGGCGAACCTTCATATTCTCACGAAGGGCAAGGAATACTTCCTGAACTGCCTCCTCAACCGTGCCGTTACCGTCTGAAACCTTTGATGCAAGAAGTGCGTCAATATCAGCGGGGTTGGCCTCTACGACCGTCTTTGCTATCTGATTTGCAAGCTTAACAAAGGGCTCGCCCTTAGCAACGAAGTCTGTTTCGCAGTTAACCTCAACCAGAGATGCCGCCTTGCCGTCGTTATAAGTTGAAACCGTACCCTCTGCCGCTACTCTTGAAGATTTCTTTGCAGCTGAAGCAAGTCCCTTTTCTCTTAAAATCTCAACAGCCTTATCCATATCGCCGTCTGCCTCGACAAGCGCCTTTTTACAATCCATCATACCTACGCCGGTCTTCTCACGAAGAGCAACAACGTCTTTTGCAGTAAATGCCATAATTTTACCTCCGTATTTTAATTAACGCCCGTACAAAAATTATTTGCACGGGCTGAATTTACAAAAATTATTCTGCAGCTTCCTCTGCTTCTGCTTCCTCGTCCGCCTCGTCGGCTTCCTCAACGGCAGCTGAACCCTGCATACCCTGTCTGCCTTCGATAACTGCGTCAGCCATAGCGCCTGCGATAAGCTTTACAGCGCGGATAGCGTCGTCGTTACCGGGGATAACGTAGTCGATTTCGTCGGGGTCGCAGTTTGTGTCAACGATAGCGATAATCGGAATACCGAGCTTATGAGCCTCTGCAACAGCAATTCTCTCTTTTCTCGGGTCAACGATAAACATGGCAGCAGGCTGTCTGTTCATCTTTGTAATACCGCCCATGAACTTCTCGAGCTTTTCGATTTCGAGCTCAAGCTTTGCGGCTTCCTTCTTGGGAAGCATCTCAAAAGTGCCATCAGCCTTCATTGCCTGAAGCTGTTCAAGTCTCTTGATTCTTCTCTTGATTGTGTTGAAGTTTGTGAGCATACCGCCGAGCCAACGTGCGTTAACGTAAGGCATGTCGCAGCGGATAGCTTCTTCCTTAACGGAATCCTGAGCCTGCTTCTTTGTACCTACAAAGAGAATCTCCTCGCCCTCAGCGGCGATATCACGGACTACCATATAAGCATCCTCGAGCTTCTTGACTGTCTTCTGAAGGTCGATGATATAGATGCCGTTTCTCTCTGTGAAAATGTACTCAGCCATTTTCGGATTCCATCTTCTGGTCTGATGACCGAAGTGTACACCTGCTTCAAGCAGCTGTTTCATTGATACTACTGACATAATAAATGTCCTCCTTATTTTTTATCCTCCACACAGTTCTTCTTAATGCAAGACACCGTAAGATGCAATTTTGCAATAATCCCCATGTGTGTGAATTGCCCAAAGATTATAGCACTAATCTTTTTATTTTTCAAGTGTTTTTTTCCTATTTTGTAAAGAACGCTTTATCAGACGGAAAAAATTGTTGTATTTGTTGATATCTTCAGCGGGAATATCCATATAAATATCGCTGTAGGTAAGCTTCTCCCGAATTCTGCGAAGGTCTGCTTTATAGTAGTAAACATAGGTTTTTATACGCTTGAAGCAGGTAAGCATACCGATAACCGAGCAAAACATCAAAACTATGCTTATCCACATAAAAATATTATTCACGGCTCCCAAAGGTCCGCCCGACGGTCCGAGCAGGGACAAAAGCGCAAAGAATATAAAGCAAACGACAAGCGCTATAACCATTGCGCAGAAAAAGTCAATTATACTGTTGACGCTGTTAAAAAGCTTGTTTTCCGCTTCCGCGCGCAGAGTCGGATAGTCAAGTTTCTCCTTTATATCGCTTACGGGGTTCATTATATCGAATTCATTTTCGGGCTGATTCATTTGCCGTTCTCCTTTTTCTCAAATAACGAATTCTGTTTTTTAAGCAGTTCTTCTTTTCTTGCACGGGTTCTCTTTTTATCGTATTTATATTTACCGTTTTTATACCTTATCAGAATATCCCCTTCCTTTATGCCGTCAGGGAGAAGGGAAATGTCTGTATTAACAAACCGACCGCCGTTTTCAAGCACGGCAGTATTATTTTCAATTCTGTCAACGCGCAACAAGGTCATAATTATTCTCCCCCTGCTCCTTTACCGTAAAGCTCTCCGTATCGGATATAACGGTAATATTGCCCGAAATATCGGTTCTGTAATACTTAATACCTCTTGCTTCAAGTCTTTTCAGCGTGTATTTGCCGGGATGCCCGTAAGGATTGTCAAGTCCGCAGGATATAATCGCCGCCTGAGGTCTGACTGCATTGAGAAACTCCCCGCAGGACGAGGAATTACTGCCGTGATGACCGAGCTTGATTACATCTGCAGAAACATCCGTGCCGTTTATGAGCAGCTCAGTTTCCGCTGCCGACGAGGCGTCTCCCATATAAAGAATTGAAAAATTCCCGTATTTTATCTTAACTATTACGGATGTGTCGTTAAGGTCCTCGGCGTTTTGCAAAACGGGTCCGAGCAAATCAAACGAAAAACTGCCTACTTCATAACTGTCCCCCGTCCTTGCGGCATAGACCTCGCATTTACCCTCTGCAAGTACGTCGAGTAAATCTTCGTAGCAGTAAAGCGTGGGTATATTTTCCTCGTCAAGCTTTGTTATAATCACTTTGCCGACATTATACTTTCTGATTATATCCGCAGCGCTTCCTATATGGTCGGAGTGCATATGGGTAAGAATAAGGTAATCAATTTCCTTAACGTTATATAAATTAAGATACGCCTTAACCGCATTGAAGGAATCGGGCTCGCCCGTGTCTATCATAACGGTATCGTCCCCGCATTTTATCAGCGAGCAATCGCCCTGCCCGACATTTATAAAATGGGCATAAAGCTTACCCTCCTGCTCAACGACTCCGTCATTAAGACCTGTAAGCCTTGTAACATCCTGCCAGTTAACGAAACCGCCCCTGTCAAGAATCAACAGTATTAAAAACACAAGTACCGCTATAAGAACAAGCAGGAGTTTTCTGCTGTCCTGCTTGTTTTTAAGATATTTAGAAGCCATGGTTATCCGTCATATCCGTCAACGCTGAGTACGCCCTCGTCGGCAGTAGTCTGTCCTATTGCCTCTGCGGGAACGGAGGCCTCCGCTCCGCCCTGAGCAAGCGCGTTCATCTCGTACCACTGCTGTTTGGTAATAAGTACCTTCCTCGGTTTGCTTCCCTCGTAAGGTCCTATGATGCCTCTCTCCTCAAGTTCGTCAATAATTCTCGCCGCACGGGCATAACCGAGCTTGAGTTTTCTCTGCAGGAGAGTTGCCGAAGCCATCTGGCTGTCAACGACAACCTCAATTGCCTTGGGAAGCATTTCGTCGGAATCGGAAGCATCCGAGTCGGAATCTTCGACAGACGCTCCGCCCTTTTTCTTCTCCATCGCCGCCTGACGGTTGATTTCCTCGATAACCTCCTCGTCGTATTGAGTTTCCTGCTGTTTTTTGAGGAACTCGACGACGTTCTCAACCTCTTTGTCCGAGAGATAGCAGCCCTGAATTCTGACGGGCTTTGCAATTCCGACGGGATAGAAAAGCATATCGCCGTTGCCGAGAAGCTTCTCTGCGCCCGCAGCGTCAATAATTGTTCTCGAATCTATCTGAGACGAGGTTTTGAGCGAAAGTCTTGAAGGTATATTTGCCTTGATAAGACCCGTAATAACATCAACCGAAGGTCTCTGCGTGGCGATAACAAGGTGCATACCTGCGGCTCTTGCCATCTGTGCAAGACGGCAAATTGAGTCCTCAACCTCGTGAGGCGCCGCCATCATAAGGTCTGACAGCTCGTCAATAAAGATGACTATCTGAGGCATTTTCTCCTCGCCGAGACTCTCGCAGATACTGTTGTATCCGCCGATGTCTCTGACATTGTTATCGGAAAACTGCTTATATCTCCTGAGCATCTCGCCTACCGCCCACGAAAGAGCGCCCGAAGCCTTCCTCGGGTCAGAAACAACAGGTATAAGGAGATGCGGAATTCCGTTATAAATAGTGAACTCAACCTGCTTGGGGTCTATCATTATAAGCTTGACCTCGTCGGGAGTTGCATTAAAGAGTATCGAAACTATCATTGTGTTAAGGCATACGGATTTACCCGAGCCCGTAGTACCGCAGACAAGAAGATGCGGCATTTTGGAAATATCGGCGTATGTGCAGTTGCCTGCAATATCCTTGCCGAGAGCAACGCTGAGCTTGGAATGCTCCACGTTCTTTTTATAAAGGTCCGTGTCTATCATCTCACGGAAGGTAACCGCCGCTCTTGTCTTGTTGGGAACCTCGATACCTACCGCCGCTTTATTGGGAATGGGAGCTTCTATTCTGACGCCCGACGCCGCAAGATTCAGCGCAATATCGTCGGCAAGGTTTGTTATTCTGCTGATTTTTACGCCTGCGGCGGGCTGAATTTCATATCTTGTAACCGAAGGACCTCTGCTGATATCGACTATTCTCGTATCGACGCCGAAGCTTTTAAGCGTATCGACCAGCTTGGTTGCATTCTGCTTTAATTCCTGCTCATAGTCTCCGCTCTTTGCCGCTTTCGGCGCGGCAAGGCAGTCAAGTCCGGGAAGTTTGAATTCAACCTTTTTAGATTCTCCGTCCATGCTTTCTTTTTTTGGCTCGGCGTCAGCGCCTTTGATTTCGGCTGTTTTTTCCTTTTCGGGTTTCTTATCCTCTGCCTTTTTGTCAAAAACGTTTTCGCCGTTAATATGTCTTATGATGTCGTCAAGCTGAACGGGTTTTGCAATACCCGTGTCGTCCTGCTCTGCGGCAGTTTCGGCAGCAACAGGCAGTCCCTTGGCAATATCAAGCTCGGGGAATTCCTCGTCAAGCGGATTTCTCTCTCTGCGCTTTCTTGACGGTTTTTCCTCTTTTTCGGTTTCGGCGTATTCTGATTCCTCATCCTCGGCAAAACGGTCGCCCGTCATTTTTGAAACCTTTTTTACGGGATAGGCAACGCCTCTGAAAAGCTTAATAAGAGTAGTGCCCGTAACAAGCATAAGCGCTATAAAGAGCAGAACGATTATTATTGCAACCGCGGGAGCCTTTGAACTGCCTGTAATCAGAAGCACAAGTCCTCCGAAAGCAGCTCCGAGAGCACCGCTGCCGAAAACGCTGTTGTTTTCTCTAAAATTATTAAAAGCATTTGCTATATCGGTAAGATAGTCCGCCTTCTCCGCCGAAAAACTGAAAATATGTATTGCCGAAGCAATAATGGTTATAAGGAATACGCTCTCTATCACCTTATAGCTTGCCTTTGAATCAAGTCGGTCAAGTGTTGCCATTACAGCTATGTAAATAAGGATAAACGGATACAGATAAGCCGTAAAACCGAACAGTCCGAAAAGCAGACTGCGCAGCGCACCCCATATTCCCGAACCGCTGACAAAAACAAGGAACAAAAGCAACAGCGCCGAGGCAAAAAGAATTATGGCGGCTATCTGATTTCTGCCGCTTGAATTCGTCCTGCTCTGAGCGTTATTCTGCGCAGGGGTTCTCTGTGCGCCCGATTTTGACGCAGTTCCCTTTTTTGCGGGAGCCGTTTTTCTGACGGGCTTTTTCTTATTTGATGTGTTTGCCATTTATATTCCTCCGTAAAAAAACACAGTAATATTAAACAATAATTCAATATATTGTATCACATACCGAAAAAAATATCAATAAGTAGTTGATTTTTAATAAATTTTTTATTGTTAATATGTTGACAAAGTGCCGCTGACAGTATAAAATAAACTTTGTTAAAAAATTAAACAAGTCTAAGGAGGAAACACAATGGGACTTACAGTTGCTCAAAAGCTTATCAAGTCGCATCTTGTAAGCGGAGAAATGACTGCCGGCAGCGAAGTCGGGTTAAAAATCGACCAGACTCTTACGCAGGACGCAACCGGCACTATGGCTTACCTCGAATTCGAGGCTATGGGTATTGAGAGGGTAAAGACGGAGTTATCCGTTGCATATATCGACCACAACACGCTTCAGACGGGTTTTGAAAATGCGGACGACCACAGATTTATCCAGTCCGTTGCAAAAAAGAGAGGAATACGCTTCTCCCGTCCCGGTAACGGAATCTGCCATCAGGTACACCTTGAAAGATTCGGCAAACCGGGTAAAACCCTTATCGGTTCGGACAGCCACACTCCCACGGGCGGCGGAATAGGTATGCTCGCCATGGGCGCAGGCGGACTTGATGTTGCTGTTGCCATGGGCGGCGGTACATATTATATTACCATGCCCAAAATCGTCAACGTACACCTCACGGGTGCTTTACAGCCATACGTTGCGGCTAAGGACGTTATTCTCGAGGTATTGAGAATTATGACCGTCAAGGGCGGCGTAGGCAAAATTATAGAATATACGGGTGAAGGCGTTAAGACTCTGTCCGTTCCTGAAAGAGCAACCATTACGAATATGGGCGCAGAGCTCGGTGCCACGACTTCCGTTTTCCCCTCAGATGAGATTACAAGAGATTTTCTCAGAGCGCAGGGACGCGAAAACGACTATACCGAGCTGTCAGCTGACAGCGACGCGGTTTATGACGAGACGATAGAAATTGACCTCTCTTCTCTTGAACCTATGGCGGCTATGCCCCATATGCCCGACAGAGTTAAAAAAGTTAAGGAAATCGGCACTATCAAGGTTGACCAGGTATGCATCGGCTCCTGCACAAACTCCTCGCTTATGGATATGCTCAAGGTTGCCGCTATCCTGAAGGGCAAAACCGTTGCTCCAAACGTAAGTCTTTCCATAGCTCCCGGCTCAAAGCAGGTGCTCAATATGCTTGCTCTCAACGGAGCGCTGAGCGATATGATTTCCGCAGGCGCAAGAATACTTGAAAGTGCGTGCGGTCCGTGTATCGGTATGGGACAGTCTCCCAATTCGGCAGGCATTTCTCTGCGTACCTTCAACCGAAATTTCCTCGGACGTTCGGGAACTGCTGACGCAGGTATTTATCTCGTCAGTCCTGAGGTTGCGGCTGTTTCGGCGCTTACGGGCGAACTTACCGACCCGAGGACTCTCGGCGAACCCCTTAAAATCACCATGCCGTCCTCTTTCACGGTTAATGACAATATGATAGAGCTCCCTGCTTCCCCCGAACAGGCGGACAGCGTTGAGGTTCTTTACGGTCCCAACATCAAACCTTTCCCGACAAGCGAGAAAATGCCCGAAAGCATTGTTGCAAAGGCAATTCTCAAGGTCGGCGACGATATTACCACCGACCATATTATGCCCGCAGGCGCAAAGATACTTCCTTACAGGAGCAATATCCCCCACCTTTCGCAGTTCTGCTTTGCGGTATGCGATAAGGAATTCCCCGAGAGGTGTAAAAAGGAAGGCAAGGGCATCATCATAGGCGGCGCAAACTACGGTCAGGGTTCGTCAAGAGAACACGCCGCGCTTGTTCCCCTCTATCTCGGAATCAAGGCGGTTATCACAAAGTCCTTTGCGCGAATTCACTGCGCGAACCTTATTAACGCGGGAATTCTGCCGCTTAACTTTGCAAATGCCGACGATTACGACCGAATCGACCAGGGCGACGAGCTCGCTTTGAACGGTATCAAGTCGGCTGTTATCAACGGCGAAACAGCTTACCTTGACAATATTACCAAGGGCGAAAGATACGAACTGAAATATGAGCTTTCGCAGAGACAGAAGGATATTATTCTCGACGGCGGTCTGCTCAATTACACAAAGGAAAACATATAATTTTACGGAGGATAAAAAGATGACAGAAGAAAGATTACAGGCGGCGGTTGAAAAGTTTGAGAAACTTGTACGCGAACAGTCGGAACGCTCTGACAGAATCAAAGCGGAAAAGGACTATATCGACTATTCAAAGCTTGATAAAATCGTTATCGGCGTATGCGGCGGAGACGGCATAGGCCCGATTATCACAAAGGAATCGGCAAGAGTGCTTGAATATATGCTCGCAGACGAGGTCAAGGCAGGAAAAGTCGAATTCAAGGTAATCGACGGACTTACCATTGAGAACAGAATCGCAAAAATGAAGCCCATCCCCGACGACGTGCTTGAGGAGCTCAAAAAATGTCATGTTATCCTCAAGGGTCCGACCACCACGCCTCAGCAGGGCGACGGTCTGCCCAACATTGAGAGCGCAAACGTAGCCATGCGTAAGGCTCTTGACCTGTTTGCAAACGTACGTCCCGTCAAAATTCCCGAGCAGGGCATTGACTGGACCTTCTTCAGAGAGAACACCGAGGGCGCTTATGCTGTAGGTTCAAAGGGCGTTAACGTTGACGACGACCTTGCAATCGACTTCGTTGTTACAACAAGCGAAGGCAGCGAAAGAATTGCAAGAATGGCATACGAATACGCAAGAAAGAATCACAAGGACAGAGTTTCCATCATCAATAAAGCAAATGTTATCAAGACAACGGACGGAAAATTCCTCAACATCTGTAAAAAGGTCGGCGAGGAATATCCCGAAATCACAACAGACGAGTGGTACATTGATATTGCCACGGCAAAGCTCATTGACGAAAAGAGAAGAAAAGACTTCAAGGTATTTGTACTGCCTAATCTCTACGGAGACATCATCACGGACGAGGCTGCCGAATTCCAAGGCGGCGTAGGTACCGCAGGCAGCGCAAATCTCGGCAAGAGATACGCTATGTTTGAGGCAATTCACGGCTCGGGTCCGAGAATGATGAAGGAAGGCAGAGGCAAGTATGCAGACCCATGCTCAATGCTCAGGGCAAGCGTTATGCTTCTCTCACATATCGGTATGCAGGACAAGGCTGATTTGCTTGAAAAGGCTCTTGACTTCTGTATGTTTGAGGATGCAAGAATTAAAATCACGGGCCGCGATGACGGAGCAACCTGCGAGGAGTTCGGTAACTATGTAATGGAAACCGTACAGAAGCTCTCAAAGTGAGGTAAACGCTATGTCAAAAAATACAGCAGTTTCCGTTTCCGTAATCAAAAGACTGCCGAGATATTACAGATTTTTGGGAGAACTTAAAAAATCGGGAACAGTCCGTATTTCCTCGGGAGAGCTTTCCAGAAGGATGGGGCTGACCGCCTCTCAGATAAGGCAGGATTTAAACTGCTTCGGCGGTTTCGGTCAGCAGGGCTACGGTTACAACGTAGAGCAGCTCTATAAGGAAATCGGCAAAATTCTCGGCGTAAACAATAACATAAAGGCGATTCTTATCGGTGCGGGAAACCTCGGCAAAGCCATCGCAACGCATATGTCTTTTGAGCAAAGAGGTTTCAACCTGATAGGTATTTTCGACAAAAACGAAGCGCTTGCAGGTCAGCTGGTAAGGAACATCCCTATAAGACACATCAGCGGTATGTATAACTTCTGCAGGGATAACTCCCCAGCCGTTGCCGTTCTGTGTATTCCGAGCGAAAACGCAAAGGAAATCATAGACGAGCTTATTCCTCTCGGAATAAAAGGCTTCTGGAATTTCAGCCATTACGATATTGCGGCAAATTATCCGGGCGTTGCCGTTGAAAATGTCCATCTCTCCGACAGTCTTATGATGTTAAGTTACAGAATAAACAATATATAACACACACTTTCCCGTAGGGGCGGTCTGTTAACGCCCGTGCAAGAAAAAGCTCCCTCAACGAGGGAGCTTTTAATATTTAATTGTTTATGATAATGACCAGAACATTCCGTTTTTATCCATCTGCATAATCATTGTTGCTATCAGCACTATGCTGATAATTTTTTTATACACCTCTCCTTTTTTGTTATTTAAAATATTTAAAAATATTTTAACCCATATTTTCTTCGACAAAGTCGATAATGTCCTGCCTTTCACAGCTGCCGAGTTTACGGGCAACCTCCCTGCCGTCCTTAATGAGAACGAGCACGGGGACCGAAATAATGCCGTAAATCATGGCAATATCGGCATTTTTCTCTGCATCCATACGGCAGAATTTGACCTTATCATATTCGTCGGCGAGAGCCTCAAGCTCTGCGCCCACCGCCTTGCAGGGCAGACACCAGTCCGCATAAAAGTCAAGCAAAACGGGCTTTTCGCTTTTTGAAATCTCCGCCTGATAGTTGGCAAGATTTACTTCTGTAATGCTCATATTTATCTCTCCGTTTAAAAATAAGTTCGCAAATCTTTTGCCTTCTGTAAATCAAAGTCGCTTAAAGGCTTTGTATCTGTTGAATTTACAAGCATTGAGGCGACAAGAGTCGTATCCATATTTTCAAAAGCGCCCTCAAGCTGCTTTTTGATAATCTCAAAGCCGACACGTCCGTCGCATCCTGCGGTAACAATAAGCACCGCATTTTTCGGACGGCTGAAGGCGTGCTCCTCTCCGCGTCTGTTCTTTGCCTCGTAAAATCTCTGAAAACGGTCAAGCAGAGCTTTCATCGGAGCAGGAACGGTGTAATTATAAACGGGAGTCGCGATTATTACGGCATCGCTCTCGTTGTAATATCCTAAGAACTCCTCAAGGTCCTTTTTGGAACAACCCTCCGAAGCCTTGCAGTATCCGCAGGCGTTACACGCGGCAGGGTTAAGCGAAAACGCATCAAACCGCTTTACGTTACAGTCGCGCGGAAACTCAGAGAGCAGAGCCGACAGAAGTCTGTCGCAGTTTCCGAGAGTTCTCGGCGAGCCGTTTATAACAAGTAAATTCATATCATTTTGCCTTTCTGGTATAGAGAATATGTGAGAACTTAACGCCGTTGCTTTCAAAGTCGGTCAGTTTTTTTCGGGTATAATCATTTTTGTCAAACTTGGGGAAATATATATCTGCGCTGTCGCACTCGGCGTCAATTTCGGTAAGATAAAGCCTGTCAGCAATCGGAAGAAAAGCGCTGTAAATACTGCCTCCTCCTATGCAGAAAATCTCATCCCCGTCCGCCGCTTTCAGCGCCTTCTCAACGCTCGGAACGACCTCTGCTCCTTCAAGAAGCAGATTTTTGTTGCGTGAAATGACAATATTTCTGCGGTTCGGCAAAGCGCCCGGAAGCGAGTCAAAGGTCTTTCTGCCCATTATCACGGTGTGCCCCGTAGTGGTCTCGCGAAAGAATTTCATATCCTCTTTAAAGTGCCAGATAAGGTCGTTGTCTTTGCCTAATTCAAGGTTTTTGCCAACCGCGGCGATAATAGAAACTGACATTTTATCTCCTTACTGTGCAATCGGGAAAAGAATTTTACCCATGTGCTGATAGTTCTCAAGTTTGATGTCAAGGCAGTCCTTGGAGTTGTCAAATTTAAAGAAGTCGTCAACCTCGGGATTCAGCCAGAGCGTAGGTGCGGGTAAATCTCCGTTTTCATCCTGACGCTTAATCTGTTCTTTGATTCCGTCAATCTGATTGACGTAGATGTGCGCGTCCTTTATGCTCCAGTCAACCGTACCGGGCTTGAGTCCGCAAACCTTTGCAAGCAGACAGAGAAGCGTTGCGTACTGTGTTACATTAAAAGGAAGTCCGAGCGGCACGTCGCACGAGCGCTGATGTACCCAGCAGTTAAGCTTGCCGTCGGTTACGTCCCATTCGCTCGACCATACGCAGGACGGGAGAACGGCGGTTTCAAGATAGTCGTTCTGCCAGAGGGTCATAACCATCCTTCTGTCCTCGGGATGATTCTTTATCTTATCGATAAGATTCTGAGTCATCTGAAATTTATTTACTATATATCCGTAAGCAGTGCCAATGGTATGTGCATATTCCTTGGGGAACTGCTTATGAATAATCTGCTTTGTCAGTACGCCGTTCTCATCGGGGAGCATCTGCTCGGCGGTCCAGATACCGTTCTCGTCTATCTCCCACTCGTCCCAGATGTGAACGTTTCTCTCCTGAAGCCAGCGCACGTCGTTGGACTGGGCCTGATATATCCAGAGCATTTCGAGCACAGCCTGTCTGATAAAAAGCTGTTTTGTCGTTAATATGGGATACTCCTCCGACAAGTCGAAATGGAAATGATGTGAAGGAATTTTTATTGTATTTATCCCCGTTCTGTTTTCAACTTCAACGCCTTCGGATAATATCTTACGGCATAAATCAAGATAATCTCTGTCCCATTTTGACATAAAAAACGCCCCTTTATAAAATATTTATAATTATTATATCATACAATATAAAAATTTTCTACAATTATTTGAAAAAACAAACAGAACATGATATTATGTTTTTTGGAGGGATGATTATGGAAAAATTCACAAGCTATGAAAAGCTCTCAAAGAAAAAGCAAAAAGAGCTTAACTCAAAGAAAAGAGCCGGCTGGGGTAAAAAAAGCCCTGTAACAAAGGTAAAGCCGAGCAAGAAAATCTATTCAAGAAAAAAGACGCGCAACCGTGATGATGACGATTTCGGCGGCGCGTTTTTTATTACCCTTCAGCGACATATTTTTCGGCAAAATCGTAATATAATCGTAAAAAGGAAAGACTGCAATTATTAAAAAAGTGTTAATTTTTCCAAAATTACCAAAAAGGGGTTGATTTTTTCCGTAAAAGGTCTAAAATAGATTTAGCACTCGAAAGACAAGAGTGCTAAAACTACATTTATTATTCTTTCAGGAGGAATTAAATATGAAGATTAAGCCACTTGCAGACAGAGTTGTTCTCAAGTCTGTCGAAGTTGAGGAAACCACAAAAAGCGGTATTATCCTTGCCGCTTCCGCTCAGGAGAAGCCGCAGGTTGCAGAGGTTGTAGCCGTAGGCCCCGGAGGCGTTATTGACGACAAGGAAGTTAAAATGTACGTTAAGGTCGGCGACAGAGTTATAACAAGCAAATACTCCGGCACCGAGGTTAAGATTGACGACGTTGAATATATCATTGTCCGTCAGTCGGATATTCTTGCAGTAGTAGAATAATCAGGGAGGTAATTCATTATGGCAAAACAGATTATTTACGGCGAAGAAGCACGCAAGGCTTTACAGAACGGTATTGACAAGTTAAGCGATACAGTTAAAATTACGCTCGGACCCAAGGGCAGAAACGTTGTCCTTGATAAAAAATACGGCGCTCCCCTCATCACAAACGACGGCGTTACGATAGCAAAGGAAATAGAACTTGACGACGCATTTGAGAATATGGGCGCACAGCTTGTAAAGGAAGTTGCGACCAAGACAAACGACGTTGCAGGCGACGGCACCACAACCGCTACTCTGCTCGCTCAGGCGCTTGTACGCGAGGGTATGAAAAACGTTGCGGCAGGTGCAAACCCGATGGTAGTAAAGAAGGGTATGCAGCTTGCGGTTGACGCTGCAGTTGAGGCAATCAGAAAAGACGCAAAGCCCGTAAAATCAACTGAAGATATAGCAAGAATCGCCACCATTTCCGCAGCGGACGAATTCATAGGCAAGCTTATTGCCGAGGCCATGGAAAAGGTTACCGCGGACGGCGTTATCACTATCGAGGAATCAAAGACAAGCGAAACGTACAGCGACGTTGTTGAAGGTATGCAGTTTGACAGAGGCTACATCTCGCCCTATATGGTAACAGACGCAGACAAGATGGAAGCAGTTATCGACGACGCATATATTCTTATAACAGATAAAAAGATTTCTTCAATTCAGGAGGTTCTTCCCCTGCTCGAAAAAATTGTTCAGGCAGGTCAGAAGCTCGTTATTATCGCAGAGGACGTTGAGGGCGAAGCACTCTCGACAATTCTCGTAAACAAGCTCAGAGGAACATTTACCTGCGTATGCGTAAAAGCCCCCGGCTTCGGCGACAGAAGAAAGGAAATGCTTCAGGATATTGCTATTCTTACCGGCGGTCAGGTAATTACCTCCGACCTCGGTCTTGAACTCAAGGACGCAGATATTTCTCAGCTCGGACGCGCAAAGCAGGTTAAGATTACAAAAGAAAACACAACCATCGTTGACGGCGCAGGCAAAAAGGATGACATCAGGTCAAGAGTTTCTCAGATAAGAACTCAGATAGAGGAAACAACATCCGAGTTTGACCGTGAGAAGCTTCAGGAAAGACTTGCCAAGCTTGCAGGCGGCGTTGCCGTTATCAGAGTCGGCGCCGCTACCGAAACCGAAATGAAAGAAAAGAAGCTACGCATTGAGGACGCTCTCGCAGCCACAAAGGCCGCTGTTGAGGAGGGCTGTGTCGCAGGCGGCGGCGTTGCGCTTCTTAATGCAATTCCCGAGGTTTCAAAGCTTCTTGACACAGACGACGCAGACTTAAAGACGGGCGTTAACATCGTACTCAAGGCCATTGAGGAGCCCGTTCGCCAGATAGCTATGAACGCAGGTCTTGAAGGCTCGGTAATCGTTAACGATATAGTAAGTTCAAAGAAGAAGGGCTACGGTTTTGACTTTGCAAAAGAGGAATATGCCGATATGTTCAAAAAAGGCATACTTGACCCCGCAAAGGTTACACGCTCGGCACTTCAGAACGCGGCTTCCGTTGCGGCTATGGTGCTTACCACAGAGTCTCTCGTAACCGACATCCCCGACCCTCAGGCCGAGGCAGCGGCTGCGGCGGCTATGGCTCAGGCAGGCGGCGGAATGTATTAAGCCCGAAAGCGAATACATAAAACCTTAAATAAAAGCTGTTCCTTCGGGGACAGCTTTTTTGTTACAAAATATTTATTGAATTATTTTTTTATAAATGATAGAATATATTTAATAAAGTTTTTACAGGGTTAGAGTATGAAAAGCATAAACGATTTCAGAAAAACGGAATTCATCTGTGCAGGCGCGGCAGTAATAAACCTTGCGCTGTTTTTCGTTAAGCTTTATATAGCAATTTCCTCAAACAGCATAAGCATATATATTGACTCGCTTAACAGTATTGCGGACACCTTTATCTGCGCACTTGCGGCAGCGGGCTTCCGCATTTCTTCAATGAAGCCGAGCGAGAAATATCCTTTCGGTCTGGGCAAGACAGAGGACGTTGTCAATTTTCTGCTGTCGGCGGTCATACTCGGCACGGGCTTTGCATTTATCTATACGTCCCTGCAAAGACTAATGTACCCCGTACCCGTATGGTTCTCGGTAAAATATGCGGTTGCCATTGCCATAGGCGCATTTGTCAAACTCTTTCTTGCAGTCGCTTTCAGAAAAGCGGGTAAAAGCTTCGGCAGCGAAATTCTGCGCAATATAGGCATTGACAGTACGCTTGACTTTATGATGTCGGTATGTATCGTAATCTCGTTTACATTGACGGTAAAGCTCGGATATGCCGTTGACTCTGTTACGGGAATTATAGCCTCTGTTATCATAATAATAAGCGGCTTCGGTTCAATCAAATCTACGCTCGGAAGTCTTATAGGCAGAAGGGACGACAAAATCTGCGCCGAGGCAAAAAACCTTCTGAAAGAAACTGACGGCGTAGCAGACGTTGTCTCCGTAGAGTGCCACTCTTATGCGCACCGCAAGGTTTTCAACGCGGAAATAACGGTCAGCGACAGTTCAGATGCGTGTCAGACCGTAACAAACTGTGAAAATATAATACAGTCGGAATTAAACGCCCTGCTGTATATAAAAATAAAGAGGTAAAGGATTATGAGTAAAAAACAATTAACCCCTGAACAGCTTGAAGCAAAGGCGCAGAAAAAAGCCAGAAGAAGAAAAAGGACAAAGAGATTTTTCCTGTCTCTTTTCGGCATTATTCTCGCATTTATCGTGATTACAACCGTAATTACCGTTATCGGTCTGAACGCCAATCTCAAAAAGGCAAAGTCCTTTAAAAAGGTTGAATATTCCGAAGCGCTCCCCGAGTTTAAAAACACGGGCAACGGCGAGTGGGAAATAATAACCGACAGAGAAATTAAGGTTCTTCAGCTGACAGACGTACATCTCGGCGGCGGCTGGATGTCAATAAGCAAGGACTCAATGGCTCTGAACACGGTCGCTTCTCTTGTAAGCACGGAAAAGCCCGATTTTGTTATCGTTACAGGTGACATCTCCTACCCCGTTCCCTTCCAGGCAGGTACCTTCAACAACAAGTCAGCCGCGAAGCTCTTTGCAAATCTTATGGAGAGTCTCGGAGTTTACTGGACGGTCTGTTACGGCAACCATGATACCGAGGCGTACAGCTATTATTCGAGAGAAGAGCTGACGGAATTCTATGAGAGTGAAAACTTCCCGCACTGCCTTATGCAGGCAGGTCCCGAGGACGTTGACGGCGTTGGAAATCAGATTTTTAACGTAAAGAATTCCGACGGAATTGTTGTGCGTTCGCTTGTGCTGTTTGACTCGCATTCATACGTTGACGGCGACTACTTCGGCATTTTCTGGAAGTATGACAATATCCATCAGAATCAGGTTGACTGGTACAAGTCAAAGATGGAGGATATTACAAAGGCGAATTACAATAAAGTTATGACTTCGAGTGATTACGCAATTTATGAGAAATACGGCACTCCCTCAACCGTCAAGTCAACTCTGTTTATGCACATTCCGCTGACGGAATATCTTGACGCATGGAACGAATTTGTTGCAAACGGCTACAAGGACACCGAAAACGTCAGCTACAACTACGGCACCATAGGCGAAAAGGGCAAGTTTATTTACTGCGGAATTCATGACGACGAACTCTTTGAAACTGCGTCTGAAATCGGCTCTGCCGACTCCGTATTCTGCGGACACGATCACCTTAACAACCTTTCGCTTACATACAAGGGCATTAAACTTACTTACGGCATGAGCATTGACTATCTTGCATACAGCGGAATTTCCAAGCTCGGCTCGCAGAGAGGCTGCGGCGTGCTCTTAATCGGCACAGACGGTACTCTTACCTCGACAAACGAGAACTATTACCAGGAAAAGTATCTTTCCGAGTATGCAAAAGAAGAAGTTACGATGCAGACTCTTAACGAGGAATTGAAATAAAATAACGGGAGAAAAAAATGAAAGCGGATATTTACGATTTTGACAGGACGGTCATACCATTTGACAGCGGTTCTCGCTTTGCGATTTACTGCATACTCCGTCATCCTCTGCTTTTTCTTCTCCTCCCCTATTACTTTGCGGACGCACTGCTTCTGCTTTTTCGCATAATAAGTCTTAACAGCTTTAAAAAGCACATATTCATCTTTGTCAGGTTTATTAACCTCGAAAAAAACGTCAAAGGCTTCTGGGACAGATACGAAAAGTACGTTTACCCGTGGGCTCGTAAAGAAAGCAGGGAGCGCCCTGCAATAGTTATCAGCGCAAGTCCCGATTTTCTGCTTGAGGAAATACAGAAAAGGCTCGGCTTTGAGTACCTTATCTGCACACGACACGACAGAAAGACGGGTACCCTGCTTTATAAAAACTGCCGCGGAGAGGAAAAAGTCAGACGCTTTAATGAACTTTTCACAGACGAAAAGCCCGAAATCGAGTGCGTTTACTCGGACAGCATAAAAAACGACCGTCCGATTTTTTCACTCGGAAAGCACTGCTTTCACGTTCACTCGGACGGCAGTAAAGAAGAATTTGTCTTTGACGAAATGTATCCGTAATACCGAATAAAGTTTAAACGGCATCGTATGATGCCGTTTTTTTACTGTTCGATGTTCTGATTGTTAAAATAAAGGCGCTGGGTAAAGTCCGTCGGCTCTGCGCCGAGATATTCGGAATAGTGCTCATAAGTTACTGAACATCCATCCTCATACCAATCTACGGTAAAATCGGGCTCCCCTGCAAGGTCGTCAATATAGAAGCTCGGCTCCTCGCCCTTTAAAAACGGACTGTACCGTCTGTAAAGCACGGCGTTATAGCCCCCGAAGGTTGAATCCTCGCTGATAATTACCTCGTGCCGTCTGTCGTCAGAAATATTTCTGTAAACCCTCTTTTCCGTAAAAAATGCGGAAACCGCAAGAAAAAGAAAGGAAAAAATTACCGTAAACGCAATAATCAATACCCTGAGCACAACCGACGCAATTTTCGGAATTTTTTCGGAGTATTCCGATATAAGCGATAAAACAAAAATGCAGATAAGCACCGCTGCCGCAGCGGCAATAACGCCGAAAAATTCGGTAAACTTCCTGCCGAAAATAAACACCTCAAGTCCGAATACAGCCGGAATAATACCGGCTATCGCAATAAAAATAAGCAGTGAAAAGGCAAGTATAAGCCCTGCGTGTTTTCTTGTCATAATCGTTACCTCGTTTGCTTTTGTGTCTTTATTATATATTTGCTTTACAAATTAGTCAACAAGACTATATAATTTATATAAATTTCTGTTGACATCAGACACATTATATTGTATTATATTTAGTGTATACGGCGTAATATGTTCGCCCGTAAATAATTTAGATTTCTGAGGTAATTTATTATGAAAAAGGCGTTAACGGTTTTAATTTCCATTTGTCTTGTTTTTGCCCTTTGCGTTTCATCGTTTGCGATTGACCTGGGACCCACAAGCGATACCGTTTCAAAGGTTACAAGCGCTGTTTCGGGTATTACGGACAGTTCATCCGAGGAGGATGTCAAAAAGGCTGCCGACAGCGTACTTGATATTCTCAAAAAAGCGGGAGTTAAGACCAAAGAGGATGCGGCAGACGCTGCAGAACAGCTTTACAATGACGTTGTTATTGAAAAGAACGTTTATGATGCTCTTAAAAAGGCCATCGATACTGACGAGAGCTTCGGCGAGGCAACAAAGGCCGAGAGCGACATTATTAACGAGATTACAAGCATTATCAATGACGACTCTATCGGAACAACCGATAAGGTAACCAAGATAGCTTCCAAGCTCGCAGGTCTTCCCGCAGAGGAAATTCAGAAGATTCTTGATACCCTCCACGATAACGGAACTCTTGACGACGATATGTATTCAAAGATTTCGGACGCTATCAACAATATTTCAATAGATAAGATTTCAGACATTATTCCCGGCGGCGGAGCAGGCGGCGGAATTGTCGATCTCCTCGGCGGTATCGGCGGCGGAGATTCTCCGATTTCCGGTATTCTCTCAACTGTTATGGGTCTTCTCGGACTCGGCGGCGGAGATGAAGGCGGAGAGAAAAAGAGCAATTCGGGCTCATCTTCAGGCTCAGGCTCTTCTTCATCGGGCGGCTCGTCCTCCTCAAGCTTCCAGGGCAAAACCGCAAAGACAGGCGATTATACCGTTGCTTCGGTAGCAGGTCTTGCGCTTCTTGCAGGAGCAGCATTTGTACTCACAAGAAAGAAAAGAGAAGAATAATTAAATTACCTTTTACTGAGGTCTTACATCCGTAAGACCTCTTTTTTATTGCATTATTAAAATATTTATTGTATAATATGGAAAACTGATTTCAGGCGGTGATTTCAATATGGTTTTAACGGTTGACGTAGGCAACACAAATATTACCTTCGGTCTGTTTGACGCAGACAAAATTGCCCTTATTTCAAGACTTGCCACACAGAGGCAGAGAACTCCCGACCAATATGCCATAGACTTTATAAATATACTCTCGCTTCACAGAATAGACGCCTCAAAAATCGAGGGCGCGGTTATAAGCTCGGTTGTTCCCGAACTTACCAACACTCTTGTCGAGGCCGTGGAGACAATTAACAAAAAGGTTATCGTACTCGCTCCGGGCATAAAGACAGGTCTTGACATCAAAATTGACAACCCTGCTTTTCTCGGCGCAGACCTTGCGGCAGGCGCTGTCGGAGTTATTGCGCACTACCCCCTGCCCGCTCTTGTAATAGACCTCGGCACCGCGTCAAAGATTTATGCGGTTGATGAGACAAAAAGCTTTCTCGGCGGTATGATAGCCCCCGGTATAGAAATCTCACTGAATGCACTTACTGAAACGAGTTCACAGCTGCCGACAATAGCTATGAACGCTCCTTCAAAGGCTTGCTCGACAAACACGGTTGAGTGTATGCAGTCGGGAGTTATCTTCGGAACGGCGTGTATGATAGACGGAATGCTTGACAGATTTACCGAAGAACTCTGGGAGCCGAAAACCGTTGTTGCAACGGGCGGACTTGCAAAATACATTATCCCCGAGTGCAAACACGAAATTATATATGACAATTATCTTATCCTTAAAGGACTGAAGGATATATTTGACAGAAATAAATAAGTTCTAAATTATGCGCCTCATCCCTTACGGGAGAGACAGCAAGGAGGAATAAATATGACAAAGAATCAAAAGACGAGAAGTCTTGTTATGATGGGCTTGCTGACTGCAATTGTAGTAGTGCTTCAGCTTGTTGCCTCAACCATCAAAATCGGACCTTTCTCAATTACGCTCGCTCTTGTACCGATAGTAGTCGGCGCGGCACTGTACGGGAAATGGGCAGGTGCATGGCTCGGCGGAGTATTCGGACTTATGGTACTCGTTTCGGGAGACGCGGCTCCGTTTATGGCGGTATCAATTCCCGGCACCGTTTTAACTGTAATGCTCAAGGGCATACTCGCAGGCTTTGTTTCGGGTCTTGTGTATGATCTTCTTAAAAAGAAAAACGATACACTGGCGACCTACATTTCGGGTATCTTTACCCCGATTGTAAATACGGGAGTATTTGTACTTGGCTGCTTTGCTTTCTTTATGCCGACTATTCAGTCTTGGGCGGGAGAAGGTACAAGCGCAATCAAATACATTTTTATCTCTATGATAGGAATTAACTTCCTGATTGAGCTTGCTGTAAATCTTATTTTCAGCCCGTCGATTGCAAGGATAATTAAAATCGGCAGAAGAGAAAAGACTAACCAATAATTAAAAAATAACCTGTTTTTAATTGACAAAAGCAGGTTATTTTTTTATACTTTATTAAATTACAAACGGAGGTTAATTATGGATAGAAAAACATACAATGCTTTTGTCATCTTTCAGCAGGGAGAGCTTGACGCAGTTTATATGTACAGAAAATTAGCCGAAATTGCAAAAACTCCCGAGGAAAAGGAGGCTTTTCTTGAGGCGGCAAAGGATGAGGGCAAACACGCTGCTATTCTTTCAAAATATACCGGGAAGAATTTAAAGCCCGGTGAAGCACTTGGGAATATGGTTCAAAAGCTCTATAAGTTTATGCCAAGACGCATTTCTCTTTTCGGTGTCGCGCAGGGAGAATATATTGGCGGTAAGGGATACAGACCGTACATAGCGGACTACCCTGAGCTTGAGAGAGTTATGTTTGACGAATATAAGCACGGCGACAAAATGAAAAGTCTTTCAAAGAAATAAGGCAGAAAAAAGCTCCTCAAATGAGGAGCTTTTGTTATTATTTTTTAATTACTGTTTTGCGCCGTCGTCAAACATTTCAAGCGCCTTTACGGAAGCCGCAAAGCAGTTTGCAAGTCCTGCAGGATTCATATTATCATAAGTATCGCGTCTGGTATGATAATAATCCTCAAGCTTGTGGTTAAGTCCCGTAATACCTGTTGAGCGGAAACCTGCCTGTGAGAAAGCTGCGTTATCGGTTGCGCCGCCGAGCGGAGGAACCCAGCCCTTCTTAATCGGCACGTCAACAGCCTTTGCTGCCTCCATAAAGAGATCGCAGACATCCTTATCGGCCTTTACCGTACCGTTAAGGTCGCGGTAGTTAACCATAAGGTATTTCGGGTCAAAAATTGTATCGTAGGAAATGAAGAATGTGGGAACGTCCTGCCACTCTCCCTCGTGAGCCTCACACCACGCCTTTGAACCGCGTAAGCCCGCTTCCTCAGAGCCCGTAAGTACAACTGCGAGTTCGGTGTTTTCAAGCTCAATTCCCTCGTCCTTTAAGTACTTGAGAACGGAGATACCCATATAGCAGCCTGTGAGGTTGTCGTTGGCTCCGTCAACGATTCTGTTCTTATTCCACATAAAGTACAGACCGAACTCAAACGGAACAAAAA
The DNA here is from genome assembly GCA_015066635.1 of Oscillospiraceae bacterium. Taxonomy (GTDB): domain Bacteria; phylum Bacillota; class Clostridia; order Oscillospirales; family Acutalibacteraceae; genus Fimenecus. The sequence continues at coordinate 42,914 of SVOA01000011.1, forward strand.
GAAGTCCCCAGAAAGCCGCTTTTACAAACCACGGTGCGCTCGCATAGCTGAGTCCCTGATTAAGTAAAATTCCGTTTAAACCGAATTTTGCAAGATAAAGAATCGAAACGACGATAAAGAATACTGCGCCTATACCGCAGATAATTGCATGGCCTTCAAAACCGACGCCGCCGAGCGCGTAGTTTACGGGCCACTCCCACGCTGCGTCGGGATGTCCATTAAATACGATTCTTCTTTTAACCTCGCCTGTCGGCTTCTTAACGGCGGTTACATTATGTCCGGTTTTCTCCTGGAAAGCCCAGTCAACGGCCTTCTTGTAAAAGCCGAACTGAAGAAGTACGATAGCGAGACCGATAACGATAAGAATAACCGATGCAAGCGGGAAAACAAAATAAAGAGCTATTGCGGCAAGAACCATTGTGATTGTAAAGTAAATCCAGCCGAAGAACGAACCGGGATTTTCCTTGAACGACTCAACCTCGGCAGAGTCGCAGCCGCAGTCCTTTTTGAGTACGTCAGCCATGTATTCGCACGCCTGAAGCTCACCCTTTGAACCGGGTTCTCTCTTTTCAAAGCTTCTGATTATATGAGTGATTTCATCAATCATATACTTAGCAGCTTCGTCTTTACGGTCAATAACCTTTTGCAAATTCATATTCAATCCTCCAATATATAAATTTATGAATTAAGTGTAACACATATATTGATTATTTTCAACAAAAATTAAAACAAAAAATGCTTGAAAATACAATTTAAAGAATTATATAATATATACAGAAAAAATAACGGAGAATTGCCATGAACATTACACCTGAAGCACTTGATTTCTTATTTGAAAACAAAATAAAGGACAGCAAGGAGTGGTACCGCGAGCATAGGGAAAATCACAAAAAGCTCGTGGTTGAGCCCTTCCGCGAATTCGTCAGGAATATGCAGCCCTATATCGAAAAAATTGATAAGAATTTAAGCTGCGACCCGATGAGAATATCACGAATATACAGAGATACCCGCTTTACAAAAGACAAGTCAACCTTCCGTGATAATGTCTGGTACGGCTTTATGCACGGCAGAGAGCTTTACGAGGGACTCCCCTGCTATTTCTTTGAGTTCTCTCCCCGAGGCATAGTTTACGGCGTGGGCTATTACCACGCGGGAACACGTAGTATTGAGGCAATAAGGGAGCTTGTAAAGAAGCACGACAAGACCTATTTAAAAGCAAAAAGAGTGCTCGGAAAGCACCCCGAAATAACGCTTGAAACAAATCCTTATAAGAAAAACCGATTCCCCGACGCCGATAAGGACGACCTTGAATGGCTCAACATCAGAAACTTCTGCGCCGTAGCGGAAACCAAGGAATTCAACTTACTTTTCAGCGACAGATTAGCCGAGGAAATGGGTAAAAGATTTATTGAATTAAAACCCGTTTACGATTTTCTTATGAAAGCCGAGCAAAGCGTTAACAGAAGCGCGGAATAACAAATCACAAGCACAAACAAAAAAGCAGGTTTAAAGGGCGCTGTCCACAAGGATGAATAGGTTTTGGCTTTGTCCTTTTGTCCCTAAAGCAATTAAAAATCCCCGTAA
>SVOA01000012.1 GCA_015066635.1 Oscillospiraceae bacterium
GCACGGCTGTCAGAGCACAGATAGCTTCGATAATTATGCGTATGGACCAGAACGGTATGTTTAACGCATAAGTAAAATTACAATAAAAAAGAACCCTCTTGAAAAAGAGGGTTCTTTTTGCATGGGCTGAAAATAACAGGGGCGACCGTTGGCCACCCCTGAATTTTTTATTCATTTTCCTTACATATTTCAAATGCGATTTCCTCGAGCTGCTCGATGCTTTCAAGCGTACCTGCGCGTCTTCGGAATTCCGCGCCGCCGCGTATTCCTTTCATATACCACGCCGCGTGTTTTCTTGCTTCTCTTATGCCGACTCTGTCTCCTTTGTATTCACAGATAAGCTTGATATGCTTTACCATAACTCTCATTCTTTCGCTGACGGGCGGTTCGGGAATTATCCTTCCGTCGGAAAGATACGCGTTAATCTGCGAAAAGACCCACGGTCTGCCGAGCGCGCCTCTGCCGACAAGCAGAAAATCGCAGTTTGTCTTTTCACGCATAAGTGCGGCACTCTGACCGTCGGTAATATCTCCGTTTGCTATTACGGGAATTGATATACTTTTTTTGATTTCGGCAATTATATCCGTATTGACGGGAGGAGCGTACATCTGCGCCCTTGTCCTGCCGTGAACGGTAACTGCCGCCGCGCCGAATTTCTCAGCCGCTTTGGAAAGACTCAGCGCATTTATGCTTTCACTGTCCCAGCCCGAGCGCATTTTTACGGTTACGGGAACGGAACTTGCCATAGTGACAGCGCGTATGATGTCACCCGCCTTCGGTATATCTCTCATAAGCGACGCACCGCCGCCGTTGCCTGCAATTTTAGGCGCAGGACATCCCATATTTATATCAATAAAATCGGGATTCGTTTCGCTTACCGCTTTGACGCTGCCTGCCATAATGACGGGGTCTGCGCCGAAAATCTGCACTCCGCACGGTCTTTCGACGTCTGTAAGCTTCATAAGTTCTTTTGACTTTCTGTCTCCCATGGTAAGCCCTTTTGAACTGACCATTTCGGAAACAGTATAAGCCGCACCGTATTCACGGCACAGCTGACGGAATGCTCTGTCCGCCACTCCCGCCATGGGAGCGAGTCCTGCAAAGCCTTCAATTTTCAGATTACCTAACTGCATAGAATTTCCTTGAAATAATTTTTTACTATTTTATCATATTTTTTTATCCCGCACAACAAAATAGTGCAAAACTTCAAAAAATGTGTTACAATAATTCCATAATAATTTGTTTGGAGTAATACTGATGAAACTTTTAGTTCTTGACGGAAACAGCATTTTAAACCGTGCTTTTTACGGAATTAAGCTTCTTACAACCAAAGAGGGCAGATACACCAACGCTATTTACGGCTTTATGAATATCCTGCTTAAACTTGAGGAGGACGTTAAGCCCGACAGCGTTGCGGTAACCTTTGACCTGCGCGCGCCGACCTTCAGACATAAAATGTACGACGGTTATAAGGCAAACAGAAAGCCCATGCCCGCAGAGCTTGCCGAGCAGATGCCCGTATTAAAGGAACTGCTCACTTATCTCGGCTATAAAACAGTAACTATGGAGGGCTATGAGGCGGACGATATCATCGGAACGCTTGCAACCCATATCAAGGACGGCGATGAGTGTTATATTGCAACGGGGGACAGAGACAGCCTTCAGCTTGTAAGCGAAAATGTCAGCGTTCTGCTTGCCGCTACCAAGATGGGCAAACCGCAGACCACCGTATATGACACGGATAAGGTAAAGGAAGATTACTCCGTAACTCCTCCTCAGTTAAAGGATATAAAGGCGCTTATGGGCGACAGCTCGGATAATATACCGGGCGTTGCAGGAGTAGGGCAGAAAACGGCTGAGGAACTTATAGTCAGGTACGGCTCAGTTGACAATATCTATGAGAATATCGACTCTCTCGACATACGCGATAATCTTAAAAACAAGCTTAAAAATGACGAGGAAATGGCAAAGCTCAGTTACAAACTCGGCACCATCTTTACGGATGTGCCCGTAAACACGGACATTTCGGCATATAAAAAGAGCGCGCCCGATGTAAGTAACGCGACAAAGCTTCTTGTTTCGCTTGAGATGTTCAAGACTCTGGAAAAACTCGGGCTTAACGCCTCGGCGGTACACACCGAGTCGGAAAAGGCAGAGGCAAAGTGTTATGAAGTCAAAGAAAACGCATATTCCGAGCTTGAAAAAGCGGTAAAAAACAGCGGTAAACTGTATTTTCTTACGGAATTTGAAAACGGGGAAATAGCCTCCGTGTGTGCTTTAGATAAAAATTATCTATTTACAATTACCGACAAATCTCTGATTTTGAAATTTGCAGAGCTGTTAAGCGATAAAAGTGTTAAAAAGTACACTCACAACTCAAAACCGATATATTCCTATTACCTCGGAAAGGGAATCGACCTGCCTGATTTTGACTTTGACTCAATGCTTGCGGGCTATCTGCTGAATCCCTCGGAAAAGGAATATTCATTGGCAAGACTCTTTGCCGAGTTTTCCGTACCTGTAAACGAATATGACAGCGCTCTTGCAGGCAATACGGCATCATTCGCTGTACTGTGCGACAAGCTTTTGAGCGAACTTGAAAGACTTGACGAGTTAAAGCTTTTTCAACAAATCGAAATGCCTCTCGCAAAGGTACTGTCCTCAATGGAAACGGAGGGCATGCAGGTTGACAGAGACGGCATAGTGGAGTTTGACAAACGCATCACCGCCGAAATTGCCGTACTTCAGCAGAGGATTTACAAGCTTGCAGGTGAGCAGTTTAACATCAACTCTCCAAAACAGTTAGGAGAAATTCTCTTTGAAAAGCTCGGCATACCGACAAAGAAAAAAACAAAGACAGGTTATTCAACCAATGCAGACGTGCTTGAGGGACTTGCCGCCGAGCATGAAATCGTAAGGGATATATTGAAATACCGTACCTATGCAAAGCTCAAATCTACCTACTGCGACGGGCTTCTGAAGGAAATTGCCGACGACGGCAGAATTCACTCGAGCTTTAATCAGACCGAAACGAGAACGGGCAGAATTTCCTCGGCTGAACCGAATTTGCAGAATATTCCCGTCAGGACAGAGCTCGGCAGGGAAATGAGAAAATTCTTTGTCGCTAAGGACGGCTATACCTTTGTTGATGCAGACTACTCTCAGATAGAATTGCGCGTTCTTGCCGATATAGCGGACGACCGCAATATGATAGATGCCTTTAACAGCAACGTAGATATTCACACGGTAACTGCTTCGCAGGTTTTCAATATGCCTCTTGAAATGGTAACTCCGCTTATGAGAACGAGGGCAAAAGCGGTAAACTTCGGTATAGTTTACGGTATCGGTGCCTTTTCTCTGGGCAGGGATATAGGCGTTTCGAGAGCAGAGGCGGACAGGTATATAAAGGACTATCTGCACCACTATTCGGGCGTTGATATGTATATGAAAAATGTCGTTTCAAAGGCAAAGGAAGACGGCTATGTAACCACGCTTTTCGGCAGAAGAAGGTATCTGCCCGAGCTTGCCTCGTCAAACGGAATGATTCGTTCATTCGGCGAGAGAGTGGCGAGAAATATGCCTATTCAGGGAACTGCCGCCGACATCATCAAAATTGCTATGATACGCGTTTACCGCAGACTTAAAGAGGAGAAGCTTGATGCAAAGCTCATCTTACAGGTTCACGACGAAATAATTGTCGAGGTACTGGAAAACGAAGCGGAAACAGTTAAAAATCTCGTCAGAGAAGAAATGGAAAACGCCTGCAAAATGAAGGTGCGTCTTGTAAGTGATGCCAATGTGGGCAAAACATGGTATCTTGCAAAGGGATAATATGGAAAAAATAACTGTCGGTAAAACCGAATACAGCGACATAGAGAGCATAGCCCTGACAGAGAAGGAGTGCTTTTCTTCCCCGTGGAGCGAAACCTCACTAAGGGAAGCTCTTGACAATCCGCATCACAGATTCTTTACCGCCCGTCTTGACGGCGAAATCATAGGATATATAGGCGCATATAACGTGCTCGGAGAGGTTTCGGTTACTAATATTGCGGTCAAAAAAGAATACCGCAAAAGGGGAGCGGGCAGTATGCTCCTTGAGAAGCTTATTACGTCCTCGGCAGACGAAGGCGCAGACTTTATTACCCTTGAGGTAAGACCGTCAAACGAAAGCGCCGTAAACCTCTATACAAAATACGGCTTTCTCAAAGCAGGACTTCGCAGGGACTTTTATTCAGCGCCGAAAGAGGACGCCCTGCTTATGACGAAGCGGTTAAAATAAATGTCAGAAAACCTCTTTTAAATCGGGGGTCTGACTGTCGGATATTATTTCAAGCTGTGCTTTGATTTCGGAGCACAGCTTTTTTATTTCCGAGGTATCCTTATTACGGACGCAGTAGTCAAGTCGGGCAAAGCTTTTATCAAGCTTGTCTGTTCGGTCGTGCGTTACAAAAAAACTCAGTATGATTTTTTTGCTCTGCCACTCTTTGGTTACAAGAGAGGCATTTTTTAATGCCATATCGGTGCTTTTGTCCGCGGAGTATTCGGTTTGCGACAAACTGCCGTAAAGTCCGTTACAGACGTTTTTAACGCAGAAATACGAGGAAACGGAAACGGTAAACGAAATTACGATAAAAATTATTCCAATAATCAGTCTTTTCATTTTTTCGCTTCTTTCTTTATGATGTAACAGTTCTTTTCCTTATCAAGCGTCATAATAAACACTTCGTTTACGCTTAAACCCTGAGCGGACAGGATTTTGGCGATTTCGTCCTTGTCGGAGCCGCAGCTTTCAAGACCGTCCTTTACGGCTTCTCCGTCGGAAACCACAACGTAGGGCGTTAAGACCTGCTTTGTAATATTCATATCCGAAACCGTGGGAAGGGAGCTTGCTCCGTTTAGCATAACGCTCAGAGTTCCGTCGGTTTCCACTACGGCGTATTCCACCTCGGATATATCAAAGACGTCCTTCTTCCTGAGCGCTTCCATAAGGTCGTCAACCGTAAAACGCAGGTCGCGAAGACGTTTTTCGTTAAGAATACCGTTTTCGATAATTGCAACGGAATTTCCCTGCACAAGCGAACGGAATTTTCCGCTTTTAAGACTCAGAACGGACACGAGAATTTCACATCCTACAAGCAGCAGAATAGGCACAAACATCTGAAACAGCGGAATATCAAGATTTTCAAGCGGGATGGAAAGCACCTGTGAAACAATTATCGTGATAACAAGCTCAGCAGGCTGAAGCTCTCCTATCTGGCGCTTTCCGAGTATTCTCATAATAAATATTATTGCAATATAAATAATTAGAGTCCGTATCAGAACAATAAGCATTTAATCACCTTGCTTTATCATTTGCTGCTTTGTACGGAATAATACATCTGTTTCGGGCAATAACAAATAAAGGTGATGGTATGGCTGATAATTTTAACGCAAAATTCAGCAGAGTAACTGCCGAAAACATAAATGACGGTTTCAGACAAAAAATATCTAAAAGCGTTTTGAAAAATTTTGAGGTATTCGGGAATATTTTTAAAAACTGTTCGGATGTATTGATTGAACGCTCTGAGGTCGGCGGTTTTGAGGCGCTTTTTATTATGACTGACGGGATGTGCAATAATCTGCTTGTCAGCGAACAGATATTAAACCCTATTCTTACAAGCGATAATTCAAGTCTGAAAGCCGACAGAATGATGCGTCTTATCTGTGAAAACACAGTTGCGGGAATTGACCGTAAAATTAAAGCCGAATACGGAGAAATTGCCGAAGCCGTACTGTCGGGGTGCTTTGCAGTTATGCTTGACGGCGTAGATTACTGCGCGCTTTTCGGAGCGCAGGGCTTTCCCAAGAGGAGCATATCCGACGCTCTTACCGAGGTGGATGAAAGATCGTCGCACGAGGCGTTCTGCGAGAGCTTCAAGGATAATGTTGCGCTTATGAGGAAACGGCTTCATACACCGCTTTTCAAAACGGAGAATATGGTGCTCGGAGACGTCAGCCGTACTACCGTGTGTATATGCTATATCGAAAATACGGCAAAACCCGAAACGCTTGCAAAAATAAAGGAAAGACTTGAGAGCGTAAATTTCAATACCGTACTCGGCTCAGGATATGTTTCCGAGCTTTTAGACAATAATCATCTATCGTTTTTTTCTTCCGTAGGTACTACAGAAAGACCCGATATAGCCTGCGCCGAAATGGCAGAGGGCAGGGTAGCGGTTATCGTTGACGGCACGCCCTATGCCGTGATAGTTCCGTTTCTTTTTCTTGAGAATTTTCAGACGGCAGACGATTACAGCTTCCGTCCTTTTTATTCTTTATTTGCCCGTCTTATCAAGCTTACCGCATTTTTTACGGCGGTGCTTCTGCCCGCCTTTTATATAGCGGTATGCACATTTCATCAGGAGGCCTTGCCCGTCGCGATGTTATACGATATGGCGGTGCAGGAGAGCATAACTCCGTTTCCCGTGCTTATTGAAACTCTTTTTATTCACTTTGTTTACGAAATCGTCAGGGAAGCGGGTCTGCGTATGCCGCGCGCTGTCGGCTCTGCCGTGAGCATAGTCGGCGGTCTTGTTATAGGGGAAGCCGCGGTTTCTGCGGGACTTATCGCTTCGCCTATGCTTATAGTTGTCGCTTTTTCGGCTATTACTTCGTTTGTGATACCGAATCTGTATCAGCCAATCTCCCTGCTCAGATTTATGTTTATGCTTTTGTCCGGATTTTTTGGTTTTTACGGTATCACGGTCGGTTTTACCGTGCTTGTTTTAAATATGACGGTAACGGGCGATTATTCTGTTTCGCAAACGGCACCTTTGATGCCGTTTTCACTTGAAGCTATGAGGGATACATTTGTAAGACTGAACTGGAGAAAACTCGGCAGACGTCATTTTCTTATAAACAGGATGGAACGGTAATGACAAAGGAAAAAATATCTGCAAAACAGCTTTTTGCGTTGCTTTTCGTGTCAAGAATTCTCTCAACGCTGACCTTTACGCCTTCACAAAATTCGGACGCGGGACTCTCCGATTATATACTGGCGGCGTTTGTCGGCGGTATTGCGGAAGTGATATTCTTTATCCCTGCGATTATTCTTTCCGAAAGGGGAAAGAGTCTGCAGGAGTTTGCAGGTCAAATATCACAGAAACTCGGCAAAACGGTTTCGCTTATATATGCGCTGTATTTTCTGTATCTGATGGCATTTACGTTTTCAAGACTTGTCTTTTTTGTGTCGTCGGTAATGTTTTGCAACGCGCCTGTCCTGCCCATCGTTCTTATTACCGCTGCAGCCGCGGTTTATGCCGTTTCAAACGGTATTGAAAGCATAGGTAGAACAGGGGCTTTCGGCGCATTTGTGCTGACGGTAGCGCTTGTGATTATATTGGTTTCTCTGTCGTCAAAGCTTGATACTGATAATCTGACTCCGCTTTTTTACAGCGGAACAAAACCCTTCTTTCTGCTTAGCTTAACGGTTATAATGAGAACGTCGGAGCCGGTTTTTATCTATACTCTGATACCGAAAACATCCGGAAATATAAAAAGGGAATTTACGGTGTGGTGGATAATTCTGACACTTTTTGTAACAGTGCTTACCTTCTTTTTGATGTGCTCTCTCGGAGAACTTTGCACAGTATCGATGTTTCCGTATCACGCGATGGCTGAACTGTCGGAATTCAGTGTCATAGAGCGTATGGACTCACTTCTGACGGGTGTGTGGATACTGTCGGCGTTTGTCAGAATCAGCCTTTGTGCCTATTGCTTCAAAGACTGTGCTTCGGGCGTGAATAAACAAACGGGGACAATGACGGTAAGCTTGATAATCTTCGCTGTTTCGGCGGTTACGGCGGCAGCGTCAAATAAAAACCTGATGCTTTACGAGGCTTTCAGCAGTCTTGAAATACGGCTTGTTCTGTTTGTGGTTTTTGTTGTTGTGATACCCGTTTTGTTACTGTGCGTAAGGAGAAAAAAAGCATGAAAAAAGCGGTTTGCTTTGCGGTACTTTTTGTAACATTATTGAGCTTTACGTCCTGCTCGGGGAACACAAAAAGCCGTGAAATTAAAAACAGAGTAATAATTCAGGGCATAGGATTTGACACGGCGGAGAACGGCAAACTGCTCATCAGCTTTCAGACGCTTAATACCGATGTCTCGACAAATTCCTCGTCTGACAGTTCGCCTGACAGTCTGGTGAAATGTTATAAAACCGAGGCGCTCTCTTTAAGTGAAGCGCTTAAAAATCTCGCATCCGCCACGGGCAAAATGCCTCTCGTTTCACAAAACAGAATTGTGATTTTCGGCAGTAATTTTGCACGAGTTGGGATAACTTACTGCCTTGACGAATTCATACGCGATGCCGAAAACCGATTTACAGTTATTTCTGCTGTTTCGCAGAGCAGGGCAGAGGACATTGTCTTTGCCGCTCTTGGCGAAAATGTCATTCCCGCGCGAATTTGTGAAAAAGTCCTTAAGCAGAGCGCTTCAAAGCCAGAAAACTGTGCGACGGAGCTGTATGAGGTAATCAATTCCGTGCTTACCGACAGGGCGTTTGTCCTGCCTGTAATAGCTGTAAACGACAGAGAAGAAACCGAATTCCTGACGGTTACGGGCGCAGGTCTTTTTAAGGACGGAAAACTTGTAAATATACTGAATCCCGATGTTTTTAAAGGCATCGGCTTCCTTAAAAACAGGGTGCGCGACGGCTCACTCGGAATTATGAGTGACGGGGGCGTTCTGAGTGTTAATATTATAAAGAGCAAAACCGAAATCAATTTTGAAAACACCGATAAAATCAGGACGCATGTCAGAATTCGGACAACCTGCAGTCTTGCCGAAAACAACCGTGATTTTCTAAAACCCGCAGATACAGAATTTATAAAGAAAACAGAAGAGTTAACTTCCGCAGAAACGACAAAACTTGTTGAAACTTCGCTCAGAGAGTGTATAATAAATAACAGCGCTGATGTTTTCGGAATTACCGAAAGGATAAAGAGAAAATATCCCTCGGCTTTTAAAAACGGGGATATTGATATAAAGGATATTGAGTTTTCTGTTTATACCGAATCCAAAATAGAAAAAACGGGCGATTTCGCCGTCAGAGTGTCGGGGAGAGAAAAATGAATACTTTTGAAATAATTTACGAAACAGTTCGCGGAATACCCAAAGGTAAGGTCGCAACCTACGGGCAGATAGCTCTTTTGTCGGGCAACCCGCGTCTTGCAAGGGTTGTCGGCTATGCTCTGCACGTCAATCCCGAGCCGGGAAAGATTCCCTGCCATCGGGTAGTCAACCGTTTCGGCAGGGTTTCCGAGGCGTTTGCCTTCGGAGGTAAGAATGCGCAGACAGACCTGCTGAGAAATGAGGGAGTCGAGGTAAGCGACGACGGAACAGTTGATTTAAAGAGATTTCTCTGGGACGGGAAGTAGTTTTATTTGCAGGGGCGCTCTTCAGGCGCCCGATTTTTTCTTACGCAAAAGACGGACGGTAGGTTCGAATCCTATCCGAAAAAAACGAAAGACAAAGATAAACTCTGTCTTTCGTTTCTTGGCTGGGGTGGCAGGATTCGAACCTACGAATGCAGCAGTCAAAGTGCTGTGTCTTACCGCTTGACGACACCCCAGGGTATATATGAATATAATGATATTAAAAAAGACCTTTTTTAGAGGTCTCTTTTTTATGAAGTGGGGTGGATAGTCGGATTCGAACCGACGGTCTCCAGTGCCACAAACTGGCGCTTTAACCAACTAAGCTATACCCACCGTATATGGCGCGCTGAGAGGGACTCGAACCCCCGACCCTCTGCTTAGAAGGCAGATGCTCTATCCAGCTGAGCTATCAGCGCATTTGCTAATGCCAAATTATTATATATGCAAGGGGAGAATTTGTCAAGATTATATTTGAAAAAAGTGCTTTTTTGTGAGGAGGGTTTAATTTGTTTCAAGGCTATGTATAAAAATTCGAAACCGCTGAATATTTATGCAAAATATACAAATCACTCTCATTCTTTATGTACAATATACAAAAAGTTAAAATATTAACGAGAAAAAACCGTGAAAAAATCAATAAAAAACAGTTGATTGTTGTTTTGCAATATGATATACTGACTTTCGGCAATATTGTATTATATATAATATTTATCGAATTAAGTAAAAACCATTTTGTTTTGGGAGGACAGATTTATGAGAATGAAAAACTATTCAAGGAAGGCAATAAGCATTTTGCTTTCCGTACTCTTGGTGGCGACTATGCTTCCTATGTCGATATTCGTTTCGACTGCGGCAACCGCCCCTGTTGTAAGCTCCGGCGAGTGGAACTTTCGCTCAAAGGAAACACCTGAAGACAAGTATTATTCAAGATTTAAGAATAACTATTCCGCACTTGATCTTCAGGGTCCCGAGTATGTTACCATGGTCGTTGCGGGAACCAATTTCTTCTTTATGCAGACTGAGGACAATCAGGAAATGAGCTACACCACTCATTTCTACGCTCAGAAGAACAACCGTTTTAACGGCGCAAGGATTAACTACGTTAATACCAACTATAACAATGATACGGTTTATTCATCTGTCGTAACTAACGAGACATGGACGCATGTCAGCGGTAAAGTTGATAATGAAAACTCCAACGGTTCTCCTGACGGCATAGGACTGTACGGTTACGCTTTAGCTGCCGCTCAGATTGCTCATTACAGCTTTAAGGTTGACTTTACGGCAAACGGTTCAGCTGTTTATACCCCCGAGTGGGAAATAAACTTCAACAGCGGCGCTGCAAGTACTGACGGCGGTCCGTGGACCACATCAAACTTCAATGTTGATAGTGTTGCAATCAACGAAAACCCTGTTTTCACTATCACTGTTATTGACCTTCGTGAAATTCGTCAGCTAATTACAATAGCAAACAATATCAATGAGGATGTTTCCGATATTGTCGGCACAAGAGATTTCTCGGGCGCAACATATTATTCGCAGTCGGAAATTGACACTCTTACCGCCCAGCTTCGCGCAAGACTTCTCTGTGATTACACAGACCTTGACGCACAGCTCGCGAGAGCTGCTGCAATAGAGGATAATATTAACGGCGGACTCAGCGGACATCTTTACGATGAGACGCTTTACAATGTATTCAGCACAGCGTACAGCGATGCGGCAGCCGTTGACCGTTTCCTTATGGAGGACGGAACCGGAGATAACCAGGATACTATTGACAGCGCTGCTTTGACTTTACAGACAGCTATTGACAATCTTCTTCCTTCCAGAATGTATCTTATAAATTATTATTCGGACGGTGTTCTCTATGCACAGAATACCGTTGACCCCTCAAAGGGTTATAATTTCCACGATGCTACCGATAAGTTCATAGCCGAACCCACCCTTGCAAGATATGAATTTGACGGCTGGACCGATTCTCTCGGTAACTATATCGATGATGATTATCCCGTTACCGGAGATATGAATGTCTATGCGGGTTACGCAGTTGCTCTTAACGGTATCGGCCCCGTTTCTTCATCGGGCAGATGGGACCATATTCCGTCAGCCGATAATAATGACGGACGCGGCGAACACTATGTTACAATGTGGGTTAAGGATACAACCTTTAACTTTGTTCAGATAGCCGATGACGAAACCTTCTCCTTCTATACCGATTTGTCAGGCTTCAAAAACAGCGGTACTAATTATGCCGTTATCCATGAGCTCTATTTTATGGATGATACCGATACACAGGCTTTTACGGCTCTTCTGCCGCAGACCGGCTATCTTGAGTCTTACTGCACAACCGGCAACGCAGGCGATTTCCCGTCAGGCGATCCCGACGGAGCTTTCCCCGGCGAGAACCACGGTACAGACGATGACTTTGTATATCAGAGCATTACAAACGTTGTAAACTGGAGATTTGTCTATACCTTTAACGCTGACGGTGCGGCAACATATCATCCCAAGTGGGATATGAAATATGAAACCGGCGGCGTCAAGATTTTGGGCATGGGTACGGGAACATATTATCTTTCCAATGATAACGAGCCCATAGAGTTCACAATAAACGTAACCGACCTTCGTGAGCTTATCAACGAGGTTAACAAGGCTGAAAGCGTTTATAACAACAGTAATTCGGGCTTCTCGCAGAGTCAGCTTGATGATTTGAGAACAATACTCGATAATATTGAAAACAACTATGTCCTTGACGGTACCGAATACTATGAGCAGAGCGAAATAGACGCTCTTGTAGCACAGATAAAGGCTATCATACCCAATGGAATGCAGATTCCCTGCGACTACACCGAGCTTGATGCAGCTATTGCTCTTGCAAACCAGAAAAAGACAGAGTACAACAATAATGCAGACAGCCACTTCATAACCGAAGTTTGGACTAATTTTGAGACAGCATACGCAGCGGCAACATCAATTGACCGCAACCTTTATATTGTAGATACAAATGAAAATCAGACTTTGATAGACCGTACAACGGCTGATCTTCTCAAAGCTATTGATTCGCTTCTGTATCAGACTCATGTCAACGAGCCCTGCGACACAGTGTCTGCAAATGATGTTATGGATGAAGCCAACGCAATTAACAATGACAACGGTAAGTATGACGATGATGCTTATCAGGATTTCCTTGATGCTAAGGACGCTCTTGAGGACCTCCTTGACCAGGGACTATATGATGATGAGAACGGCACAAACCAGCAGGCTATTGATGATGCGGTTCAGGCTCTTGAGGATGCAATAGCAGCTCTCAACGATGCACAGAATCAGAATCCTCCCTGCGACTATACAGCGCTTAACGAGGCCATTGCAGCAGCTTCTTCAATTACAGACAGCGATTTGTTCACACCTGATACCTATCAGGCTCTTCAGGATGCTTTGACTGCTGCCGGGAATGTACCTGCAGGTCTTTACGATAACGGTACAAATCAGGGCATAATTGATGATGCAACAGATGATTTGATAGATGCTATCAACAATCTTCTCAGTGATGTAATTGCAAATTCAAATAATGTTTCCACAGACGGAATGACATCTGCTTCCAAAACCGCATTTACAGATGCCGTAGCTGCAGCAGAGCAGGTAACCAGCAATCCCAATGCAACAGCACAGGATAAGGCTGACGCCATCAACGGTATAGTTTCTGCAACTGACGCTCTTACTCCCGACAAGACAGAACTTGGAGAAATAATAAATCTTGCCGAGGCTATTGATACAACAATTATTGACCCCGCAGTTGTTCAGGTGCTCCAGGATGCCATTGCAGACGGTCAGTCAGTATATGATAATGATGCTGCAACCGTTCAGGATATAAATGATGCAATTCAGACTCTTAAGGATGCAATAGACGATGTTCTTCAGAGCATAGTAAACGATGCAAATAATATTGATGCAACTGCAATGACTCCGATAACACAGACAAATTTTGAAGATGCACTTGATGATGCTCAGAATCTTATAGATAACGGCGGTTCTGATCAGGAAAAGGCAGATGCGATAAATGCTCTTGTAATGGCCATTGATAATCTCACTCCCGACAAGACAGAGCTTGAGGAAGCCATCACGGCAGCACAGGGTGTTGACACAACCGACATTCCGCAGACTCTTGCAGAAGCGCTTGAGGATGCGATAACCGACGGTCAGACAGTTAATGACGATACCGACGCAACGGTTCAGGAAATTGCCGATGCAGTTGACGCTATCAACAACGCTCTTGACAATATACTTGAATATGTCAAGGAGCAAGCGGAGAATACCGATACAACCGGCATGACTCCCGACAGTATTCAGGACCTTGAGGATGCAATTCAGGCGGCAGAGGACGTACTGAACGATCCGACATCAACTTCTGCAGAAAAAGCTCAGGCTATTGAGAACCTTCAGGATGCCACAGACGGTCTTACCCCCGATAAGACGGAACTTACAGAAGCAATTGCCGCAGGTCAGTCGGTTGACACGACAGACCTTCCGCAGACTCTTGCAGAAGCGCTTGAGGATGCGATAACCGACGGTCAGACAGTTAATGCCGATACCGACGCAACGGTTCAGGAAATTGCCGATGCAGTTGACGTTATCAACGACGCTCTTGACAATATACTTGAATATGTCAAGGAGCAAGCGGAGAATACCGATACAACGGGTATGACTCCCGACAGTATTCAGGACCTTGAGGATATTATCCAGATAGCCGATGACCTTCTCAATGACCCTGATGCCACGGCAGAAGAAAAAGCTCAGGCAATTGAAGATATTAAGAATGCAGTTGATAATCTTACCGTTGATAAGTCTTCACTCTCTGATTTAATCGATCAGGCAGAGGCAATCGATCAGGATGATTATACAGGCGATTCCGCAACAGCTCTTCAAAATGAAATAGATGACGCGTATGTTGTTCTTTATGATGACAACGCTACGGCTTCCGACGTTGCTCAGGCAATTACAGAGCTTCAGAATGCCATAGATAACCTTATTGACAGAACTGCTCTCGCTCAGGCTATTGCTGATGCACAGGCTGTTGAGACATTAGGTTACACACCCGACAGCATAAGAGATCTTCTCGATGCAATAGATGCAGGTCAGACGGTTTATGACGATTCAGCAGCAACGGCTGCCGAAATCGCTCAGGCTATTGCTGATATTGAAGCAGCGGTCAACGGACTTACCTATATGAATATCATTACTAAGGATACACATTCGCTTAGAGTATTCAGAGATACAACGGCTAACTATATGGTAGGTATTGATCCTACGGCAAATACGGTAGCCGACATCAAGGCGGGTCTTGTAAATGACGCAAGAACAATTATCATCTTAAAAGCTGACGGAGTTACCGAGCTGACGGAAACTGAAAAGGCAGGTACGGGTTACCTTATCAGATGCGTAAACGCGGATAATCATAATACGGTTTATGATGAAGCAACCATTATCCTTTACGGCGACGTTGACGGAGACGCAGACGTTGACAGCGATGATCACGACATCCTCAAAGATTCTGCATTCTTTGACGGAATAGGTATAACCGCTGACACGGTTTACTTCTATGCAGCCGACCTCGACGGCGATAAGGTGCTTGACGGCTTTGACTACTATTATCAGGATGTCATTATGACAACGCCCGATAGCTTTAATCAGTCGGTAGTAATTTTCTGATAAACAATTTTTAAAGAGCTGAGTTTTACGGGTAAGTGGATATTTTTGGAGTTTTAAAATAATTCAAATATTTATAGTGGATTATTTTGGTGTTTAATAATTAGCATTTTTATAATTCAATTTGGATTATTTTGGTGTTGAGCAAAATTTAAATCCTGTCGAAAAATTTTTTCGGCAGGATTTTTTATTTATAAAATTTTTTGTGAACAAAGAAAAATACCCTCCATTTCGAAATGGAGGGTAAAATATTTATACTCCGAAGAATTTCTCGAAGAACGATTGAAGCTTTTCGATAACCGTTTCCTTCTTTTCTTCACGGTCACCGCCGCCGAAGCGTGAAATCTTAGGCATGATTCTGTCGATATCCGTTCCGGTGGTTTTAACAGCACCGTCTCTGAATGCACCTTCGATGTACTTCCTTGTTTCGGCTTCGTTAAGGTTTTCTTCTTTGATGATTCTCTGAAGTTCTTCTTCCTTTTTCTCAACAACGAATGAACGCCATTCTGTCAGAACGTCGTCAACATCATTGATACCGGCAATAAAGTTCTCGATAAGGTCCTTCTTGCTGCGGAGTTCAGGGCTTGCATCAACGGCCTTGCGGATGGAAATAAGAACTTCCTTATCGCTGCAATGCGAATCGTGATATTTAGCAACCAGCAGAAGGATATAGTCAATATTAACCTCAATCTGCTTAATGAGCTCAACCTCAAATACGATGTCATCATTGACATCTTCAAGCTGGCCCTTCTTACGCTTTTCTTTCCATTCATCACGAAGGTCCTGATACTTGGACAGATAATCCTGAAGGTCTCTTTCCGAGAACAAATCTTTACCTTCGAATTCGTCGAAGCTTATAAGTACATTACGAAGGCGGAGAATAGCACCGAACTGCGAAATGAAGTCTTTCTGATTCTGCTCGCCGATAATCTGCGGAATATCAACGGGGAACTTCTCAATAAAAGCCTCAACCATATTAACATATCCGACTTCAGACTTATCGTTTAAATCTTTGGCTTCGTAGCCGTAATAGTAATCGTTGAAGCTCTTGAGAACAACGATACCGCCTGCTTCTTTGTCGCCGAACAGCGAAATCGCATCATCAACACGCTTCTGGAGATTTCTGAAGCAAACAATATTACCGAAAGTCTTTATGGAATTCAGAATTCTGTTCGTTCTTGAGAACGCCTGAATCAAGCCGTGCATCTTGAGGTTTTTGTCAACCCACAAGGTGTTAAGCGTTGTCGCATCAAAGCCGGTCAGGAACATATTGACAACTATAAGCATATCAAGCTCCTTGTTCTTCATACGAAGCGATACATCTTTATAGTAATTTTGGAACCTGTCGCCGTCAGTGCTGTAAGATGTCTTAAACATCTTGTTATAGTCCTGAATTGCTTCTTCGAGGAAATCTCTTGATGTCTTATCAAGAGCACTTGTATCCTCGGGATTCTCCTCGTCGATTATGCCGTCTGCCTCTTCTTCATTGGCGGCATAGCTATAAATGACAGCAATCTTCAACGCCTTTTCAGGATTGGCTGCCATCTGCTTTTTGAATTCTTCATAATACAGCTTTGCTGCAGGCACAGATGAAACTGCAAAGATTGAGTTAAAGCCGTTTATGCGTTGCTTTTCACGGATTTCCTGTACCTTGTTTTTACCGCTTGCAACATCGGAAATATTCTGCAAAGCGTTGAATGTAAAGGTCTGATTATTGCGATAAGTTTTCTGGTCGAAATGGTTGAGAATATATTCCGTAATAAGCTCAATGCGCTTTGGAGCGAGAAATGCTTTTTCACGGTCAATATCCCATACCTGCTCGTCAATAATTTCCTCATCCATTTCCATTGTCTTGATGTAATCGACACGGAACGGCAGAACATTGTGGTCATTGATAGCGTCAACGATTGTGTATGAATGCAGCTGCTGACCGAAGGTCTGTTCGGTCGTGAAGAAGTGCGGATTCTTAACATGTCCCGCATTTGCCGAGAATATCGGCGTGCCGGTGAATCCGAACAGGTGGTATTTTTTGAAGTTCTTAACAATAGCCGTATGCATATCGCCGAACTGCGAACGGTGGCACTCATCGAATATAATTACGATGTGCTTGTTAAACACTTCATGTCCCTTGTTACCGTTAACAAAGGTTGAGAGCTTTTGAATTGTTGTAATAATTATATGGCAGTTATCGTCTTCAAGCTGCTTTTTGAGAATAGCCGTTGAGGTGTTGCTGTTGGCGGCACCTTTCTCGAAACGGTCATATTCCTTCATTGTCTGGTAGTCAAGGTCCTTACGGTCAACGACAAAAAGCACCTTGTCAATATACGGCAGAGCTGAAGCCAGACGGGCAGTTTTAAAGGATGTCAGCGTCTTGCCCGAGCCGGTAGTATGCCAGATATATCCGCCGCCCTGAACGGTGCCGTACTGCTTGTAGTTATTGGCGATTTCAATTTTGTTAAGTATTCTTTCAGTAGCAACAATCTGATACGGGCGCATAACGAGCAGAAGATTTTCCGCCGTTAATACGCAGTATTTTGTAAGTATATTGAGAATAGTGTGCTTCGCAAAGAAAGTCCTTGTAAAATCAACAAGGTCGGGAATAATCTTGTTGTTTGCATCTGCCCAGAAAGAAGTAAATTCAAAGCTGTTGGATGTCTTTGATTTCTTCGCTTTCGCACCCGTCATATCCTTGATATGATTGAAACGGGTGGTGTTGCTGTAATATTTCGTATTTGTGCCGTTTGATATAACGAAAATCTGAACATATTCGAACAAGCCCGCAGATGCCCAGAAGCTGTCACGCTGATAGCGTTCAATCTGGTTAAATGCTTCTTTAATTGCAACGCCTCTACGCTTTAATTCAATATGCACAAGCGGAAGTCCGTTGACAAGGATTGTTACATCATAACGGGTTTTGTGAGTGCCTTCATCTTCTTTATACTGATTTATCACCTGAAGGGTATACTTTCCTGTTCTTTAATGGGAGGAACGGGAATAACAAGTTGTTCAATTGCTGTTCTCGGTAAGCGTGGGATACTTGATTTTCTTACCTGAGATAATATTTTAGATTGTTGAGACATTAAGACAAAGTACAAATATCTGTTGTTAAGGTCAGGCGGACAATCGAAAGTATAACAATCATCAGCTGCCCAAAAGTCAATATAACTATATCCGATTTCTCCTGCAGCACCGGCACCTATAACATAGGCGGTATTATCCTTTCTGTTACTATAATATTTTAAGATTTTGAACACCAAAAAGCACCACCAAATATTTAGGCAAAAAAAATAATTGGCGTTAATTTCTAACACCAATTATTTGTAAAAATCAAAGTATTAAAATTTCCTTAACTCCAAATTAATCCACTTACCCGTTTTACTCAGCTCTTTTTATTTTTATAATAAAAAAATATCCGTCCCGTTTAACCGTGGGACGGATATTTACCTTATTGCTTTATTTTTGACCGTAATAGGCGTTTTTACCGTGCTTACGCTGATAGTGCTTGTCAAGGAGATAGTCCTCAATTCCGGGCTGTTTTTTGCCGTGTTCCGCGATTTGCTCGGTACGGTATGCCATCTTTGCAACCTCTTCGAGTATAAGGGCATTTTCAACTGCTTTTTCGGCGCTTTTGCCCCAGCAGAAAGGACCGTGTCTGTGGATAAGCACAGCAGGGCAGTCTGACGGGTTTATTCTGTTATTATTGAAGCATTCCACGATAACTTTGCCCGTGTTAAGCTCATAGTCGGTTGCCACTTCGTCTTTTGTAAGTCCTCTTGTGCAGGGAATTGCACGGTTGGCAAAGTCTGCGTGAGTTGTGCCGTATGCCTTAATTTCCCTGCCTGCCTGTGCAAAGCTTGTTGCCCACGGGGAATGTGTATGCACAACTGCCTTTATGTCCTTAAACTGACGGTAAAGCTCCAAATGTGTCGGGGTGTCGGAGGAGGGGTTGAGCTTTCCCTCGACAACGTTGCCGTCAAGGTCAACAACAACCATATCCTCAGCCTTCATTGTGTCGTACGATACTCCCGAGGGCTTTATTACGAACAGACCCGATTCACGGTCTATTGCAGATACATTGCCCCATGTAAGTACAACGAGCCCGTATTCCTTAAGCAGAAGATTTGCTCTGAACACTTCCTGCTTTAACTGTTCAAGCATTATTTGTTCCTCCAAATCACATCATTATATTCAAGTTCTTTACGGAATTCGTTAATCTTTGTGTCTTTGTTTATATGGACGAATTCAATTCCCATTATTTCTGCAAAATCACGCATATGCTCGGCGGTAAGGTCGTACGAAAGCACGGAATGATGAGCGCCGCCTGCATATATCCATGCAGTTGCCGAGGTTTTAAGGTCGGGCATCGGTTTCCACAGAACACCCGCAACGGGTAATTTAGGCATATCGTTTATCTGCTCCTGACACTCGATGTCATTGACTATCATCCTGAAACGGTCGCCCATATCAATAAGCGAAACGACAATAGCGGGACCTTTCTTTGCCTTGAATACCGCTCTTGCAGGATCCTCTCTGTCGCCTATGCCGAGGGGATGTACCTGAATTTTCGGCTTTTCCGAGGCGAGCGAAGGACATACCTCAAGCATATGAGCACCGAGTATCATTTCGTTGCCCTTTTCAAGATGGTAGGTGTAGTCCTCCATAAATGCGGTGCCTTTGCCGATTCCCTGTGCCATAACCTTCATAATTCTTGTCATGGCGGCAACCTTCCAGTCGCCCTCTGCGCCGAAACCGTAGCCCTTCAGCATCAAGTCCTGTGAGGCAAGTCCGGGAAGCTGGCGAAGTCCCTGCAAATCTTCAAAATTGGTATGGAAGGCCTTGAAATTGCCTCTGTCAAGGAATTTTCTGAGCGCAACTTCTTCTCGTGCCTGATAGCGTACTGCTTCGGTGTTATCGGTGTCCATTATGTAGTTTTCTTTATATTCAGACATTTGTGCGTCGATTTCAGCTTCGCTTACCGCCTCAACCTCGCGGATAATATCGCCTACGCCGTAGTGGTCAACTGACCAGCCTAATTTGATAAGAGCTTCAACCTTGTCGCCTTCGGTAACGGCAACGTTGCGCATATTGTCCGAGATGCGCAGTACGCGAAGCTGTCTTGATTCCTTTGCGCCGACAGCAGCGCGCATCCATACGCCGATTTCGGAGGTAAACTCCGCATCCTTCCAGTAACCTGCGATAACCTTACGGTTAAGACGTAGTCTTGCCGCAATATAACCGTGCTCGCGGTCGCCGTGCGCAGACTGGTTAAGATTCATAAAGTCCATATCTATTTCATCCCACGGAATTTCGCGGTTGTACTGAGTGTTGAGATGAAGATACGGCTTACGCAGCGCGGTAAGTCCCTTAACCCACATTTTGGAAGGGGAGAAGGTATGCATCCATGTAATGACGCCTGCGCAGTTATCGTCATTGTTCGCCTCGTTCATTATCGAGTAAATTTCCTCGCTTGTCTTGACGCAGGGAAACCATTTGACCGTGCAGGGAATATTGCTGTCGGCATTGAAACCGTCAACCATTTCCTTAGAGTGTCTGTCAATTTCGACAAGAGTTTCCTCGCCGTAAAGGAACTGTGAACCTACTACAAAATAAAAAACATTTTCTTTCATGTCTATACCGCCTTTATAAATTGTTATGTAATTATAATATTACATTTAAAAGGAATTTTCAATATAAAAAATACAGCCCTCCTGCGAGAGCTGTATGATAGTTTTAACTTAGAGGTTTTGCATTGATTATTATTAAAGTCTGACCGGGATTGATTTCATCGGGGATAATTGAGGATATCTTTTCGGAATGCTTTTTTTCTATCATCTCTTTTATAGCTGTACCGTTATTTTATCCGTGTATGGCAGATAGATATACAACATCTTTATTACAAGCTTTTATAAGCCTGTTATACAAACTTCCTGCCTGACTGACTGTAAGATTATGAAAATCAACGGTTATTGAAATGCGATCGTCAAATTCACCGATGTTTTGAATCCTTATTCTTTCTTCCTGACGAAGAAGGATATTAAGATTTTTGACGTAATTAGAATAAAATCGGTTTTGAGTACCGAGGTATCCTGTGAGAATATAGCGCTTGTTTCTGACTTCATCAGCTGTATAACCGAGCGAAGTTGTTTGTCTTTTTCTGTTCTGAGTAGACTTAGCTTTTTTATAAGAATCAGTATTACTTTTCTTTTCCTTAAAAACCAGTAATATAAAGATTGTTGCAACAATCAAAACTGAGAAAAGAATTATCAAAATTGTCTGAGTTGTCAAAGCAGAACCTTCCCTTCATATTGTTGAAGAAATAATACAGCCCTCTTTCGAGAGCTGTATGCATTGGATAATGAAATTATCTCTTTGAGAACTGAGGTGCACGGCGTGCGCCTTTGAGTCCGTATTTCTTTCTTTCCTTCATTCTCGGGTCTCTTGTTAAGAATCCTGCCTTCTTGAGCTGAACACGAAGGTTCTCATCATAGAGAAGGAGAGCTCTTGAGAGGCCGTGACGGATAGCGCCTGCCTGACCTGTAACTCCGCCGCCTGCAACTGTGCAGACGATGTCGAACTTGTCTGTAAGTCCTGTAAGAGTGAGAGGCTGACGTACAACGAGCTTTAATGTCTCAAGACCGAAATAATCGTCAATATCTCTGCCGTTGATTGTGATTTTGCCCGAACCGGCATAAACACGAACACGCGCTACTGATTTCTTTCTTCTGCCTGTACCGTAAAAATAAGGTGTTGTTTCGTACATTTAATCTGCCTCCCTTTCTTAAAATTCTCTTACCTTAGGCTGCTGTGCCGCATGCGGATGGTCGGGACCTGCATAGACGTGAAGTCTTGTAAGAGATTTTGCTCCGATTGAGTTTGAGGGGAGCATACCCTTAACTGCCTTTGTCATAACGAACTCGGGCTTCTCAGCCATAAGAGTCTTGTACTTGATCTCTTTCAGGTTTCCGATGTAGCCTGTGTGATGGTAATACATTTTCTTCTCAAGCTTGTTGCCTGTAAGAACGATTTTTTCGCAGTTAGTGATAATTACGAAGTCGCCGCAGTCAGCGTGAGGTGTAAAGGTGGGTTTATGTTTACCGCGCAGAAGTGTAGCAGCTTCAACAGCAACGCTGCCGAGAGTCTTGCCCTCTGCGTCAATAACATACCAGTCACGGCTGATGTCTGAGGCCTTAGGCATATAAGTTGACATAACTTTACCTCCAAATAATTTTTTGATGCTCCAATATATTACCACCCGAAAAACTCAAAGTCAACAATTATTTTTAAATTTTTAACCGTCAACGGTCAAATCTCGCGTTTTCTCTGTTTTTCTCACGAATTCATATAATTTACTTATTTATTATTTTTGCAAAAAACGCAGAAAAACACCCGACAGACAGAGGATTTGTCTGTCGGGATATGTTATTTGTTTGCCGTAAGGTATTTAAGCATATCGTTATTAACCTCTGCCGAAACCGGTGCAAACGGGTCGGTAATGCAGAAAACGTGCATAAGCTTCTTGTCGGGAAGGTATTTTAACTTGCACTTGACTCCCGCGTCCTCAAGGTCCTCATACGCCTTGAAGGTTGCCTTTCTTGCAGGCATATCGCCGCCGCAGGTAATGAGATAGGTAGGGGGCATTGAACTCTCCTTTAACGCTCTGTCAAGGTTGACATATGCGGCGTACTTTTTGTTTTTATAGTCCCTGCCGAGCATCTGACGGGTGTAAATTCCCGTAAAATCGGACGGGTCCATGTAACATACGGGGCAGGTCAGCGCAACGCCTCTGATATTCAAGTCGGGCGAGACCGTGCCGAAAACCTCGCGAAGCTGCTCCGAATTATTTAGCATAGTCGTAAACGCCGCAAGGAAACCGCCTGCGGAATCTCCCGTAACGTATAATTCCTTTAAGTCGCCGTTATACTTTTTTGCGTTCTTCTTTATCCACTCAAAGGAGTGCATACAGTCCTGAAGCTGCTCAGCAATATCGCAGTCGGGGACAAGGCGGTAGTTGATGCTGAAAACAACATAACCCTTGTCGGCGAGCGTCATATTGTAGTACTGATTTATTCTCTTTGTGCCGTACATCCAGCCGCCGCCGTGAATATCTATAATTACGGGCAGAACTTCGGTATTGCCCCTGGGTGCATAAACATCAAGCAGGTGCTCCCATCTGCCGTCATCAATATACGGGATATCGGCAAAGACCTCGACGTTTTCGGGAGGCGTCTGAGAGTTGATTCGCTTTTCGTCGTTACCCCCGACGCACACATCCCAGTATTTTTTGAATAAAGGCATTAAGTTAATCATTTTGCCACCCCCAAAACTTTATAATTTAATTATATATTCAAAATCATTTATTGTAAAGAAAATTATAAGTTTACATTGTAAGGAATTTAAGGTAAAATAAACCTCGGAGGACGTAATATGAAAAAACTGTTAAGTCTGTGCCGCGCGGCGGTTGACAAATACAATATGATAGATGAGGGCGACAGAATTGCCGTCGGAGTATCGGGAGGTAAGGACTCCGTTGCCCTGCTTACGGCTCTTGCAAGACTGCGTGAATTCTACCCGAAATCTTTTGAAATTGAGGCAGTAACGCTCGATTATAATTTCTACGGGGAAAAGGGCGATTTTACTGAAATAAAGGCGCTTTGCGACAGCTTAAAGGTAAACTACACCGTAAAGAGTACTGAGCTTTACAGCGTTATATTTGAACAGAGAAAAGAGAAAAACCCCTGCGCTCTGTGCGCCAAGATGAGACGGGGAATACTCCACGATACCGCAAAGGAACTCGGCTGCAATAAAATAGCGCTCGGACACCACCTTGACGACGCCGCCGAAACCTTTATGATGAATCTGCTTGACGGCGGTCAAATCGGCTGTTTCTCTCCCGTTTCGTATCTGTCGGTAAAAGATTTGTATCTCATCAGACCTCTGATTTTCCTTTACGAAAAGGATATAGAAAAAACCGTAAAAAATGAAAACCTGCCTGTGGTAAAGAGCAAATGCCCTGCCGACAGAGTTACCGAAAGGCAGAGGGTAAAGGAACTGCTGAAAAATCTTGAAAAAGATTATCCCGCGCTTCGGGAAAAGATTATCGGCGCCCTGCAGTCGGGCGATAT
Source organism: Oscillospiraceae bacterium (assembly GCA_015066635.1). Taxonomy (GTDB): domain Bacteria; phylum Bacillota; class Clostridia; order Oscillospirales; family Acutalibacteraceae; genus Fimenecus. The sequence goes on from SVOA01000012.1 coordinate 24,245, forward strand.
AAGCGGCTGGGGAATTGAATAAAAAGAAAAAGGACTTACCTCGGTAAGTCCTTTAAATTATACCTTATTATCCAAACACCGACAGCAGGAAGCCCGCAGCGACTGCCGAGCCGATAACTCCCGCGACGTTAGGTCCCATTGCGTGCATCAGCAGGAAATTCGAGGGGTTGTATTTTCTGCCCTCAACCTGCGAAACTCTTGCCGCCATAGGTACGGCGGAAACGCCTGCCGAGCCGATAAGCGGGTTGACTCTGCCTTTTGTGACAACATTCATCAGCTTGCCGAAAAGCACTCCGCCTGCTGTTGAGAAGCAGAAGGCGAGAAGTCCTATTACGATAACAAGTATAGTCTTTAATGCAAGGAAGGTTTTGCCCTCGGCTGTTGCACCGACGGTAACGCCGAGCATTATCGTAACAATATTGCAAAGTGCGTTCTGAGCCGTTTCCGAGAGTCTCTCCGTAACGCCCGATTCCTTAAAGAGATTTCCGAGCATCAGCATACCGATAAGCGGAGCCGTTGACGGTATAAAGAGTACGCACAGTACGGTAACAACGATTGGGAAAATAATTTTTTCCGCCTTGCTGACCTTGCGCATCTGGTCCATTTTGATTTCTCTTTCCTTCTTTGTGGTAAGCGCCTTCATAATCGGCGGCTGAATCAGAGGGATAAGAGCCATATACGAATATGCCGCGACGGCTATGGGTCCCAAAAGCTGCGGCGCAAGCTTGCCTGTGGTGTAAATTGCCGTAGGTCCGTCGGCGCCGCCTATGATAGCTATTGAAGCCGCTTCCTGAGGAGTGAAACCCTCAAAACCGGGGATAAGACCTACCGAAATAGCGATAAGGAACGCGACATAAATTCCCAACTGCGCCGCCGCGCCGAGAAGCAGGCTTGACGGGTTGGCAAGCAGGGGGCCGAAGTCCGTCATGGCACCTACGCCAAGGAAGATAAGGCAGGGGAATATACTCGATTTCACACCTGCATATATAAGTCTTAAAACTCCTGCGTCGTACCAGTGCGCGCCCTCGACTATTTCGCCCGAATACGACGACATCATAAGCGGGTCGTACATAATGTCGGGATAGATGTTTGCCAGCAGCATTCCGAAGGCTATCGGCACAAGCAGAAGCGGTTCGAATTTTTTAACTATTGCGAGGAAGAAAAGAATAAATGAAATTAGAATCATTACATAATTCTGCCACGCAAGGGTTGCAAAGCCCGAGCTTTGCAATAATTCCGAAATTGCGTTTATAAGTGACATTTTTTCTTCCTCCGTTTATCCGATAAAGGCGAGTATATCGTCGGTTGCGGCGCTTGTGCCTTTGGAGGCGACAAGCTTCGTTACCGTTCCGCTTACGGGAGAAACGATTTCGTTTTCCATTTTCATTGCCTCAAGGATAAAGAGCACGTCGCCCTCGTTGACCTTCTGATTTTCCTCGACGTTGACCTTGAGTATGGTACCGGGCATGGGTGCTTTTACCGGTGTTCCTTCGCCCGAAACCTCTGCCTTCGGCTTTTCTGCAGGTGCTGAAGCGGCGGCGGGAGCAGGAGTGTTCTGCCTTGCCTCGCTGACGTTTGTAACTATTGCCTCGTCAAGCTCGGTAACGTCAACCTCATAATCTTTTCCGTTCAAAGTAACTATATATTTCATCGTCTTTCTCCCTTATTTCTCTATAAGCTTTATCGAGTTGAATTTAAGTCTGTTCAGAGGAATACCGCTTTCGTCTGAAACTATTGCCATAATAACGGCGGCGGTCTTTTCGTCCGTCTTGTATAAATCAAGCTGTCCTTCGGAATCGGTATCGGGAAGCGTAACCGTATTAACGGGCTTTTCCGTATTTACGGGAGTTTTTATTTCGGGTGCTTTTTGCTCCTTTTTTGCCATGCTCTCGGCAAAGCGTACTCCCTTTGACAGCAGTACCACGAGAACCGCAAGAACTGCGAGCATAAGCATAACAACGAGAATTCCCGTAAGAGAGATATTCAGCGCCTCGGGAATACTTATGCCGTTTTCATACTTCAATAACACTGTAAATACCCCCTTAATCTATGCGCCTTATTGAATATTTAAAGGTGTTTTTCTCTTTTTGCTCGCGCTTCCGGAAGAAGGCTTCCGCCTGAGTCGGGAAAGCGATGTAAGAAAGCACGTCCTCATCGGATTTTGCTCTGTCGCCGAGCTCCGCCTTTGCCTTATCGAACTGCGGTTCAAGGGTGTCTGCAAAACGGCAGGTTAAGGGTTCGGCATCTCCGAGCACCTTCTTTTGAAGCTCGGGATTGATTTCTCCCGGCGCCTTGCCGTATTCGCCGGCTATATATGCCTTTATTTCCTTTGAAATATTCTTATATCTTTCGCCTGCAAGTACATTTGCCGTCGCCTGAACGCCTACCATCTGGCTCATCGGCGTTACAAGGGGAGGATAGCCGAGGTCTTTTCTTACTCTCGGGGTTTCAAGCAGAACTTCCTCAAATTTATCCATCTTGTTCTGTGCGGTCAGCTGAGCGACAAGGTTAGAGAGCATTCCGCCGGGTATCTGATAACTCAGCGCGTCCGTGTCGGTTGAGAGCACAACAGGGTTAAGCATTCCGCTTTTTACGAATTCGTCCTTTACGGGTCTGAAGAAATCGTTTATCTGTTTTAATACTTTTGTATCAAGTCCCGTTTCGTAGCCCTCCTGCTCAAGAGCGTAAGCCACGGTCTCCGTGGGCGCCTGTGATGTGCCGCCCGAGAAGGAGGATATTGCGGTGTCGATTATGTCGCAGCCTGCCTCGACCGCCTTTTGAAGCGAGAGCATCGCAAGTCCCGTAGTCGAGTGGGTATGAAGCGCTATGGGAACCTTTACGTTTTCTTTGAGCGCTTTGACAAGGTCATAGCTTTCTTTAGGGCCGATAATACCTGCCATATCCTTTATACATATAGTCTGACAGCCCATATTCTCCATATCCTTGGCGAGTTTTACATAGGACTCAAGATTGTGAATAGGGCTTTTTGTATAGCTTATCGCGCCTGAGGCGACAGCGCCGTTTTTAAGCGTTTCGTCAACAGCCGTCTGAATATTTCTCACATCATTGAGCGCGTCGAAAATTCTTATTATGTCAATGCCGTTTTCAACGCTCTTTTTTACAAACATCCTGACAACGTCGTCGGGATAGTGCTTATATCCGAGAAGATTCTGTCCGCGCAGAAGCATCTGAAGCTTTGTACCCGGACATTTCTTTTTGATTTTTCTGAGTCTTTCCCACGGGTCCTCGTCAAGATAGCGAAGGCAGGAATCAAAGGTTGCGCCTCCCCAGCACTCAATAGAGTAGTAGCCCGCTTTGTCCATAGTTTCGAGTATTCCCTCAAAGCTCTCTATGGGAAGTCTTGTGGCGATAAGGGACTGATTTGCGTCCCTGAGTACGGTTTCCGTAAAATTTACTTTCATATTTCGTACCTCCTGTACGGGTTTGTATAAGGTAAAGAAAACTCAATTTCTCCCCATTATATAATTCCGTGAAATTATACCACATATTGTTGTGTCTTTCAAGCCAAAATTACATATTTTGTTGTTAAAGGTAAAAAAACGGGACGCCCCGTTTTTTCGGAGCGTCCGTAAATGAATTATTTGCCGTTTAATTATTCCTTTTCTTTTAAAACAGCGTCTCTGTTTGCGTGGAATTCCGAATATATCCATACAAAGGTAAGTCCCCACGCGAGGAAAAGAGCGATGAAAAAGTCAATTCTCCCCATCGGGAAAACGGCTACTATCGAAAAGAACAGAGATGCCTCGATTCCTTTGAGAATAAAGTACCACTCAAAGACTATCACAAGTCTCGCGATGGGCATAGCCGTGCTCACGGCAAAACAAAGACAGGCAACCTGAGGCGACCAGTACTTCGGCAGCCGCCACATACCGATATTGACCTTTTCGGGGTCTCCGTAGGTTATATCCGAAAGATAGCGTCTGACATCCTGCGTTTCAGCCGACTTCGGAGATTTGTATTTTATATACGAATAATACGCCATTACAAAATACAATGTATAGGTCAGTATGTTTACCGCTATAAGACCGAACCAGTCCATACCGAAGCCGCGGACGAGAGGATTTCCCTCAAGTTCCAGGTCGGGAGTTGCAATAAAGGTCAGCAAAAGGTCGCAGACGGTAAGCAAAAAATATGAAATTGTAAGAATAAGGAACGCGGCTTTTTTCTTACTCATATTATATACCTCGGATTTATTATAAATATATTTTACCATAAAAACTTTTTTATGCGCAACCAAAAAATGTAACGGTAGGGGATACGGCGCGGAATTTGACATATTTGCTCATAAAGTATATAATTATTTATATTGTTATCGGGAGGTAATGCTATGCAGTTAAAATTTCAGTCGGCAGTCAGCGGATGGCTCAAACTTTTTGTTGTGCTTTTTAACATTGTTGCGGCGGCTCTTTTTATTGCGAGAATTTTTATCGACAGTAATATTACCTTGAAACTCGGCGCGGCGTTTATTGCGGTTGATATTATTTTTATCATTCCGCTTATAATGCTTACTTACTATAAGTTCTGCGACGATTATCTGCTTATCCACGATTTCCCGATAAGAAGCTTCAAGATTAAATATACCGACATTGTTGACGTTGAGGACGGCGACTTTGAAACCAGGGACAAGAGCATTGTCGCGCTTTCGCTTGACAGAGTTGCTATCTGCTATAACCGTAAGGTAAAGGGAGAAAAAACCGAAAAGCATTACATCTTTATTTCTCCTCGCGAAATGAGTCTTTTCCTTATCAGACTCAGTGCAAGACTTCAGCAGAATAAGGTCGATATTGAGGAGAAGGCAAGGGAACTCAGTCTCAAACAAAAAGAGCACGAGCTCAAAAAGAAACTCGCTGACGAGAAGCGCAAAAAGGAAAAGGAGGCAAAAGCCCCCGAAATCATCAAGGTCAGCGGTAACAAGCTCGGCAAATTCAAAACCGAGGAAGTTGACGGGGAGCAGGAGCAGACAAAGGAATAAACCGATAATTAAAAAGCACTGTTCATTTGAACAGTGCTTTTATTATTTAATCGTCAAGATCTTTCTTAATCTGTCTTATATCGTCTCCGACAAAATTGAGCGAATAGTAGTCGTTCATAATCCTTGACGCTAATCTGATGTTGTATTTTTTTTCGATGTCGTCATAAGAAAAATTGGACGTTATTATTGTCGGCAGACTCTTTGAAATCCTTGAATCAACTATATTATATAACTCTGCTACTGAGAACTGCGTAATAAACTCCGAGCCGAGGTCATCGATTATAAGCAAATCACAGTTGATGAGCCTTGCTTCGGTTGTCCCGTCAGCTTCTTCACTGCGTCCGAAATGCTCTCTTTCAAGCAGGTTAAAGAAATTGTAAGCCGAGCCGTAAATAACGTTGTAGCCCTTTTTTATTACCTCGCCCGCAATGGCAAGCGAGAGATGCGTTTTGCCGAGTCCGGTTTCTCCGAACATATAAATACTCGGACAGGATAAATCAAATTGGGACGCATATTCTTTGCAGTAGTTAAGAATATCTGACATTGTCTTTCTGTCATTGGGGTTTTTGTATAATGATAAATCAAAATCGTCAAATTCAGAAAGAGCTAAACTTGTCTTTTTTGATAATAATTCGTAATTATATTTGTTTAAGAGTTCTTTATAGCAACTGCATACAATACCGTTAACATAACCTGTGTCTTTACACTTCGGGCAGGTATAATGTATATCCAGATAATCTTCTGCAAAACCTTGGCTTTCAAGCAGGTCTTTTTTTGCTTTTTGAAACTCAAGGCTTTTTTTCTTTAAGTCATTAATCATTTCTTTGGGATTATGATCGGTACTTATTGCCTTAATTGCTTCAAGTCCTATTTCAGACATGCTTCTTTCAATGATTTCAATTTCAGGGCACTTTTCTGTAAAAGACTTGCGTCTTTTATCTGCATCAAGTATAGCGCTTTCTCTTCTGATACGAAGAGTGTCTAAAGCTCTGTCCACAACAACCTTGCTGTATTTCAATTATTTTCACCCCTCTTTTTCTTCTTCTTAAAGACGATTTCTCTAGTTTCTAAGTCCTTTTTAGCCTTGTCTATATCATAGGAACGCTTTGACGCGTCCTCTTTTTCCTTTACCTTTTTAAAACTGTCCCTGCCTTTTTCGACATCCTCGGGAGTTTTGAAGCCTTGCCTGTTCCAGTTCTCAAGCACCGTATCGGCATACCTGAAGGCGGGCAGAGCAGTCTTTCCTGTATAGTCAACCGCTTCGTTATAGGCAAGTACCATCATCTGCACCGTAAAGCCCATTTTATTCCACTTGACAAAGAATTCCTCCTGATTGGGGGTGGGCTTTGAAGCGCTTAATCCTACATCCATGGCGAACGCCGCGTAAACCGAGTCTATGTCCTTGTGCTCCGTTACATATCTGTTTGCGTCGTCGAGAGTCAGTATATCATCCTTGTGCCAGCGTTCCGCAATGGATTTGATATATGAATCGGATGTCTTTTTACGGTCGATACAGAACTGAATTAAAGTACAAATGGCGCCTTCGTCAATTCCGTAAACATCATACATCATCAGCAATACAACGCCGAGATTATGTCCTACGCTTCTGCCGAGCATAATCTGAACCTGATTGACAAGTCCCGAGAAATTTTTGTCCTCATCCGTTCTCGTACTGAAATCTTTATAGGTAGGAAGCTTGAGCTTGATTTTGTCAGCGGTTTTTTCCGTTTCTTTAACGGGCTGTTTGACGTCTTCTTTTTTAAGATGGGAGTCGCTGACAACAGGGGAGGCGGCGTCTGCGCCTTTGTCTGTATCAATAAGCAGACCTTCGTTTACCCAATAGTCAAGCGCCTCTTTTGTGTCGGCGGCGGACGAGCCGATACCTGCGGCTATTTCCTCGCAGGTAAAACTGCCGCCCTGATTTTTGTATATCCAGAGCAGCGACTTGACCGCGCAGAACGAAGCCATCTTTAGATACCTGTCAACCACGGCGACGGGAATTGCAAAGCCCGAGCCGAAATTCGCAAAGTTTACCGTAAACATATTTATACCTGATTATTTAAGATTCTTTTTACAGAAGGAATCAAGAGAACACTTTTCGCAGTCTGCCTTTCTCGCCGTGCATACGGCTCTGCCGTGAAGAACACAGCGGTGGCAGAAGTCGTTGCTCTCATCGGGCGGCAGAAGCTTTCTGAGTTCGTCCTCAACCTTCCGCGGGTCTTTTGTGTTAACAAGACCTATTCTGTTTGCTATCCTTATTAAATGTGTGTCGGTAACGACAGAGGAGGGAGCGCCGAAAACATCTCCCATAATCAGATTTGCGGTTTTTCTGCCGACTCCGGGCAGAGATGTCAGTTTCTCAATGCTGTCCGGAACCTTACCGCCGAAATCCGACTTGATTTTCTGCGCAATTCCGATAATGTCCCTGCTTTTGCCGTGATAAAAACCGCAGGAGTGAATTATCGTTTCAATATCCTTAACATCCGCGTTACAGTAGTCATCAAGAGTTCTGTACTTAGAAAAAAGCGCGGGAGTAACTAAATTAACTCTCGCATCCGTACACTGTGCCGAAAGCCGTGTCGCTATAAGTAACTCCAGAGGGTTCTCATAATCAAGCGAACATATGGCTTCGGGATAACTCTGTTTTAAAGCCTCTACTGATTTAAGGGCAAGTTCTTTTTTAGTCATTGCCTTTGATATAGGGAAGCGTTTCCGGCAAATCGAGCAGAGCGTCCGCCGAAACGTTAAAATACATACATATTGCCTTAATGTCGTCAAGCGACGGCTCTGTAACACCTGTTTCAAGGAACGAAATCTTACGCTGCGTCATACCCAGAACATTTGCTAAATCTGTCTGAGTAAGAGGCGGCAGTTTCGATTGTCTGAGCCTTTTCAGGTTTGCATTAAACGGCATATCAGTTATCCCCTAAGTAATCAATAGTGAAGTTATTTTAGCACAAAAAAAATCGTCTTGCAACAACAAAAAACGAGCAAAAAGATAAAAATTATCTATAAAAATTTGTGCAACTTTATTTTTCTACAAAATATTGTGGATAAGATTGTAAATGCTATCAAAATATGACTTTTTCCCTATTGTAAAATTTTTATTTTTTTGATATAATTATTGAAAATTTATGTTGTCAGGAGAGTCTTGATGAGAATTAAGTCCCCAAAAAGAACAATAACCGTACTTCTTGCGGTGCTTTTGGTGCTCTTGCTGTCGGTCGGCTCTTTTGCCGAAAGTACAGGAGCGGCTAAATTCACGGGTCAGAAATCAGAGCTTGTTTGTATTGCAAGGTGCGATACGCAGCAGGATATTGACCTTGCAAATGAATTCGGTACGGATGCCGTGCTTATTAAATACGGCGGAGAAATTTCGCTTGAGGATGCGCTCGGCAGATACCCTCACACGCTTATCATAATTGACTGCGAGTGGGCGGACCGTGATGAAGTATATAGTATTATAACCGAAAAGAACCTCATTGAGAACTGTATTATAATTGCCCGTGCAAAAAAAGGCGAGGTTTCGGAATGGCTTCGCACCTTGCAGAGAGAACCTATGATAATTCAGGTTTATTCGGGCAACGTAATCTGGAATCTTATACCGAATATCAAATCGGCAATAAACAATGAAGCTCAGGGCATACTTCTTTCGAGCGGCAACCCGTATTCGGTAGCTTTCAGCAAAAACATAATTTCCCGTTATACGGGCAAAATCAGATTTGTTGCTGATATGACAAAGGCAAAGACTGCAGGTAAAAGAAGCGATACTGCGATTTACTGGGATGATATAACCTCGAGGGGCTTTTCCGCAATAATAACCGACGACGTAAGGGCATTCAACGAATATAAGCAAAGACTTTCAATATCAAGAGAAAAACTCGGCGCTCTGATTTCGGAAGCGGAAGAAACGGACAGGTCGATGCTTTCCTCAAAATCTGCACTTCATCTTGAGAATGAAATCAAAAAGGCAAATCAGGCGCTTTCGTATTCAGTCAGCGCCAAGGAAGCGGATGAGGCGTATATCAGACTGTCGGGCGTACTCTCAAAGCTTTCCGACGGCAAATTTGTCAATTCCGGCGAGCTTACACTTACAGCGGGCAGAATTATCGCGGCGGTCATTATTACTGCGGTGTTTATTGCCTCCGAACTGTTTATAAACCATATGCGTAAAAAACGCACCGAATACCGCAGAAACGGTCTTGACAAAAAGGGCAGACCTATAATAAAGGAAAAAGAGGATAATAATTAAAATATTCAGTTGAAAAATCAGCTGTATTTTGATACAATTATAAAGTAATCTTTCAAAAAGGAGAGAAGGTAAATGTCAAGCAAATATTTTTGCGCCAAGGATAACGGAAAGCTTCATTATCCCCACACCATACTTACGGGCTTCGGCTTTCTTGCGTCCTCAATCGCATGGGCAATCTATGACCCTTACATTACAAAAATACTTAACAGACTGTTAAATGACAGCGTACTTGTTACTCAGTGGAGTACAAAGCTTAATCAGATGTTCCCCGCACTTGCCAAGTTTGCGGCAGCCAACGGCGAGGAAGTTGCAACCGCAGCCGGCGGAATTACGCTTGTACCGTTGTTTATCGGTATTATAATGACCTTTGATAATATTTTCGGAGTCATTTTCCAGCCGACCTTCGGCAAGCTTTCCGATAACACACATTCACGTTTCGGCAAACGCCGTCCCTATGTTATTTACGGCGCTCCGATTTCGGCTTTGCTGTTTGCAATTATTCCGATAATCGCCATCAAACTCGGCTCGCTTCCGCTGACAATGGTATTCATTATACTGTTCGTTTTTGTTATGTCGCTGTGGCGTGCTCCCGTTGTTGCTCTTATGCCCGACTTAACTCCCAATGAGCTTCGTTCCGAAGGAAACGCCATTATCAACCTTATGGGCGGCGTAGGCGGCGCAATAGGACTCTTTGCCGGTACTATCGTTACGGCTCTTTACTGTGCTGCAACGGGTGCGGATTCAAAGGCTGACAGCTGGGATGAGTTTGTAACCTTCCCCTATGTTTTCCTGCTCGGCGGAATTGTTATGATAATCGGTATGCTGGTTGTTCTTTTCTTTGTAAAGGAACCCGACAGCCGTATCAAGATTCAGTCTGAGAATAATCAGATAGTTGATGAAGCTGCCAGAAGAAAGGCAGAGAAGGAAGCTGCAAAGGCTGAAAAGGAAGCCAGAAAAGCAGAGAAACTTGCTCCCGGCGAGAGAAGAAGTCTTATCTTTATGCTTATGGGACTTTTCTTCCTGTTCTGCGGTACAAATGCAGTTACCACATTCTTCGCTCTGTTTGCGGCTGAAATTCTTAATAAGACCACTGCTCAGGCAACCATTATGACCACTGCATTTGCGGCCGCAAGCGCTGTTGCGGCAATTCCCGCAGGCTGGCTCGGTAAAAAATTCGGACGCAAAAAGACCATACTTGCAGGTCTTGTTATCTTTATTCTAGCCTTCAGCGCATACCTTGTAACACAAAAGATGGGCATTGATTCAATGAGCGGAATTCTTATCTGGGTTGCTCTTATTGTCGGCGGTGCTGCAAATATGTTTATTACCGTTAACACGCTTCCGCTTGTTCTTGAAATCGGCGGACTTGATAAGGTCGGAACCTTCACGGGTTATTATTACACGGCAACCTTCTCGGCACAGATAGCGACACCGATAATCTACGGTATCGTAAGAATGTTCACGGGAACATATATGTCGCTGTTCTACTATTGCCCGATAGCCTTTATTCTCTCACTCATCTGCATTCTCATCGTTAAGCACGGCGAGGCAATTCCGCAGGAGGTTATTGATAAGGTTAAGGAAGAAAACGAAGACTGATAAATTAAAACCAAAGGGAAGCGCAAAAACGCTTCCCTTTTTTTCGTGCAAAAGCATTTTGTAAGAAGGCTGTTCTGAGAGCAAAAATGCTACCGTCTTCTGCTTATTGCCTGTTTGCACCTCTATCAGTTTATGCAGATAAAGGGCAAAGTTGCAAAAAATAAACGGCAGACTTTCAAGTCTGCCGTTATATTATGTACTGTCAGATACCTGCGCGTTTTCTGAGCTCGTCCGCCTTATCGGTCTTTTCCCATTTGACGCCGAGGTCCTCTCTGCCCATATGTCCGTATGCGGCAAGCTGACGGTAAATCGGCTTTTTAAGGTCGAGATAGTCAATTATTGCGGCGGGACGGAGGTCAAAGGTCTCTTTTACGATTTTTTCAAGTACATCGTCTGCAAGTACGCCTGTGCCGAAGGTGTCAACCATTACCGAAACGGGATGGGCAACGCCTATCGCGTATGCGAGCTGAATTTCGCATTTTTTTGCAAGTCCTGCCGCAACAACATTTTTGGCAACGTATCTTGCCGCGTAAGCTGCTGAACGGTCAACCTTTGTCGGATCCTTGCCCGAGAAAGCGCCGCCGCCGTGTCTGCCGATTCCGCCGTATGTATCGACGATAATCTTTCTGCCGGTAAGTCCCGAGTCGCCTGCCGGTCCGCCCGTAACGAATCTTCCCGTGGGGTTTACATAGATAATCGTATGGTCGTCAAACAGTTCGTGAGGAATTACGGGCTTGATAACGTACTGCATAATATCTTTTCTGATTTGGTCAAGCTCGACATCGTCTCTGTGCTGAGAGGAAACAACAACCGTGTTTACTCTTACGGGCTCGTTGTTCTCGTCATATTCAACGGTAACCTGAGTTTTGCCGTCGGGACGGAGATAGGGGAGAGTGCCGTCTTTTCTGACCTTTGTAAGCTGTTTTGCGAGCTTATGGCTGAGTGAAATCGGCAGGGGCATAAGCTCGTCGGTCTCATCGCACGCATAACCGAACATCATACCCTGGTCGCCTGCACCGTGCAGGTTATAGTCCTCATCCTGACCTTCTTTTAATTCATAGGACTTGTCAACGCCCATAGCAATATCGCCTGATTGCTTGTCTATAATAGTAAGCACGTTGCAGGTGTTTGCGTTGAAGCCTTTGTCGTCGCTGTCATAGCCTATGCTGCATACAACCTCACGGGCAATTTTCTCGATGTCGACCTTTGCCGTGGTGGTAATCTCGCCCATAACTATAATCTGATTTGTGATGCACATACTTTCGCAGGCAACTCTGCCATCGGGGTCCTGCCTGAGGATTTCGTCAAGTACGGCATCTGAAATCTTGTCGCAGATTTTATCGGGATGTCCCTCTGTAACAGATTCCGAAGTAAAAAGATGCTTTGCCATTTTTTTATTCTCCTAAAAATTATTAACATAAAAATAAGCACCCCGAAAGGTGCTTTGAAACACCTTATCTTTCGGTAAAAACCGCAGGATTTAGCACCTTGCGAATGCAGGTTGCCGTAACATCAGTGGGCCTGTCCCTCCGTTACTCTCTATAAGGAGATGTTTATTTTCTTGTCGCATAGAATTATACTGCTTAATATATCTTTTGTCAACCGAACAAAAGATAAATTCACATATTATTTAACTTTTGCCTTTCAGAATATGGGACAAGGGTTTATAGATAAGCATTGTAAACAGAACGTCGATAAGTCCTTTGCAGAGTGTAAACGGGATATTAAAGATAATCAGCGCCGAAACCATATTCTTTACCGAAGGCAGAATTGACTGATACATTTCGAGCACAGCCGCCTCGGGGAAACCGAGAAGATTATAGTAAAGCGGATAAATAACGAAATAGTTAAGCGGAAGCGAAACCGCTGCCATACATACAGCGGCGCAGATACCTGCTGCAAGAGCAGTCTTTTTTGTCTTGTGCTTTTTGTAAATGATACCCGCCGTAAATGCGAATACCGCTCCGAGTATAAAGTTGGAAAGTTCGCCGACAAAGCCCGACTGGCTGACAGCCATGTGAATTATGTTTTTTACAAGCGCTATAATTACGCCTGCAAGAGGGCCGTAAGCAAACGCGCCTATAATCTCGGGCAAATCGGAGAAATCAAGCTTGATAAACGGGGGAATAAGCATAGGCAGGGGAAACTCGAGATACTGAAGCACAACCGCGACAGCCGTAAGCACTCCGCACCCTGCTATTACCCTTGTTTTGTTGAGCGATTTGTTTGACATAAAAATCATCCTTTTAAAAATATTTAAAAGCTGTCGGACAGAAAAAAGCTCCGAAATATCTTCGGAGCATAAAATCAAAAGAAATGAATCTTCTCTCATCCGGACTATACCGTCGGTTTCGGAATTTCACCGAATCAGCTAACGCTCGCAGACTTTACTGCCGGTGGGGACTTGCACCCCGCCCTGAAGACAACTTTTATATTTATATTATATAGCATAACGCCGATATGTCAATACCTATACCGAGGTTTTGATGATTTCGGCATTTCCCGACAGCGATATTCTGCCTGAACCTGCACTGATAAAGAAGCTGTCGCCCTTTTTAAATGCCAGCGTTTCGTCAGCGTTTTCGATTTTTCCTTCTCCGTCAAGCACGAGAAGGGAAACGAAAGATTCGTTACCGCAATCAAAGTGCATTTCGCCGCTCAGCGCCAGTCTTGCCGCCTTGAACAAATCGCAGCTGACAAGCTCTCTGAAGCTTCCGCCGTCGGTCTTAATCTCTTTTCCCGAGGGCTTTGTGCCGTATTTCGGCATTTCGCATTTTGTAACCTCGGCAGCTTTCTCGATATGAAGCGGACGGGTATTGCCGTCCTTATCCTTTCGGTTATAGTCGTAAACACGGTAGGTGGTGTTGGAATTCTGCTGAATTTCACACAGAAGTATGCCCTTGCCGATAGCGTGCAGAGTACCTGCTTCAATAAAGAATAAATCTCCCTTATGCACCTTGACGCGGTTTACGGCGTCAAGGAAGGTGTTGTCCTTTATCTTTTTGACAAACTCGTCCTTTGTAAGTTCTCTTTTAAAGCCGTAGATAAGCTCCGCATTTTCCTCACAGTCGATTATGTACCAGCACTCTGTTTTGCCGTATTCTCCCTCAACGCGCAGAGCGTAGTCGTTGTCGGGATGTACCTGTATCGAGAGGTTGTCCTTTGCGTCAATCAGCTTTATTAAAATAGGGAAAAAATCAAATCTCCGACCGTTCTTTCCGAGTATTTCCCGTCCGCAGATTTCAATTACTTCATTGAGCGTTTTGCCCTCAAATCCGCCGTTCTCGACGGTGTTTTCCCCGTCCTTATGACACGAGAGCATCCAGCCCTCCGCAGTTTTGTCGAGACCTGTGTCAAAACCGAAATCGGTCTTTAATTTATTTCCGCCCCAGATATAGTCCTTAAATACGGGTTTGAGTTTTAAAATCATATTTCAACACCTCGCTGATATTATACACCGTTTTTTTAATATTGTAAATTGAGGTTTTATTTTATCTAAAATGCACTAAAACCATATATTATATTTGGACTAATTGTTATAAAACTAAAATTTTTGCAAGAATTATAAACATATATTGCAAAAATGCATAAAATGTATTAAAATATTAACTGTTATTTTGCAAATTTTAAATTTCGGAGTGAAAATAAATGCAATTTTCGGAAATGAGCCGTGAAGAACTGCTCGCAATGTATTCGGAGCTTAAAACCGAGTATGAGCAGATAAAAGCGGAAAATCTTAAACTTGATATGTCAAGGGGCAAGCCTGCGGCTGACCAGCTTGATATTTCGATGGATATGCTCAAAGAGGTAGTAGGCGTTTACGACTGCAAAGCGGAAAGCGGACTTGACTGCCGCAACTACGGTGTGCTTGACGGCATTCCCGAGTGCAAGCGCCTTTTTGCAGAAATGCTTGAGGTTAAACCCGAGAATATAATTCTCGGCGGTACTTCAAGTCTTGCACTTATGTTTGATTTTATAACTCAGTGTATGCTCAAGGGAGCGGGCGGCAAGCCGTGGAGCGAGCAAGGGGAGATTAAATTTATCTGTCCCGTGCCGGGATATGACAGACATTTCGGTATATGTGAATTTTACGGAATAAAGATGATAAACGTGCCTCTCGGGGCGGACGGTCCCGATATGGAGGCAGTCAATGAGCTTATCAAAGACCCGAGCGTAAAGGGTATGTTCTGCGTGCCTAAGTATTCAAACCCCACGGGGATAACCTATTCCGACGAGAAGGTGCGCGCTCTTGCCGCCATGAAACCTGCGGCAAAGGACTTCCGTGTTATCTGGGATAATGCCTATGCGGTCCACGACCTCAACGCAACGCCCGACAGACTCCTCAATATCTTTGACGCGTGCAGTGAATTCGGTACCGAGGATTATTTCGTTGAGTTTACCTCAACTGCCAAAATCAGTTTCCCGGGCGGCGGAGTTTCGTGCATAGCGGCGAGCGACAACAATATAAAAATGATAATTGACAGATTAAAATATCAGACTATTTGTTATGATAAGTTAAACCAGTTAAGACACGCAAAATATTTCAGAGACCTGCAGGGCATTAAACTGCATATGAAAAAGCACGCAATGCTCATAGCTCCCAAGTTTGAGATAGTTCTCGAAGCGTTCAGAAACGAACTCGGCGAGTACGGACTTGCAGAGTGGACAGAGCCTAACGGCGGATACTTTATCAGTCTCAATACGACAACCTGCTCGGCAAAAAGAGTGGGCGACCTCTGCCGTTCGCTCGGCGTAGTTCTTACAAAGGTCGGAGCAACCTATCCTTACGGAATTGACCCCGAGGACAGTAACATCAGAATTGCACCGACTTTCCCGACAGTTCCCGAGCTTAAAAAGGCTGCCGAGGTGCTTTGTCTTTGCATTAAACTTGCAAGTATTGAAAATTTAGTGTAATATATCATTGTAGGAAAAAACTGCCCATAAGATATAAGGGTGATACAATGAGCATTTTAAATCATAATACAGATACCGGCAGGGGAAGCTATCCGTTTGTAACGGCTATAGTTGTCGCCGCAGGTAATTCAACAAGGATGAACGGCATCAATAAGCAGTTTCTGCTGATTGATGGCGTTCCTGTGCTTATCAGGACGCTCAGAGCGTTTTCCGAGTGCTCGCTGATAAACGAAATTATTGTCGCCGCGCGTGAGGAGGACATACCCAAAATGCACTCAATGCTCAGAGATTACGGAGTGCTCAAGGTTAAAGAAATCGTTACGGGAGGCGCAACCCGTCAGCAAAGCGTTTACAATGCGTTTTGCCGATGCTCTCCGTTGAGCGAATTTATTGCGATTCACGACGGAGCGAGAGCCCTTGTAACGCCTGACATTATCACGGACACTCTTATTGCCGCCTTTGAAACGGGCGCTGCGGCGACGGGCGTAAGGGTTAAGGACACTATAAAGGTTGTGGATGAGAATTCGGTAATTGTGTCAACTCCGCCCAGAGAAAATCTATGGGCTGTCCAGACGCCTCAGGTCTTTTCAAGGCGGCTTTACCTTAATGCCATTGATTCGGTAAAGTCGGCGGAGAATTTTACAGATGACTGCCGTCTCATTGAGGAATACGGTCATCAGATTACGATGGTAGAGGGCAGTTATGACAATATAAAGATTACCACGCCCGAGGACATAACGCTTGCAGAGGCGATTATAAGAAAGAGAGAACAAAATGATTAGAATAGGTCACGGATACGACGTACATAAATTTGCTGAGGGCAGAAAGTGCATCATAGGCGGCACCGAAATACCAAACGGCGGTATCGGACTGCTCGGTCATTCTGACGCAGATGTCCTGCTTCACGCCGTTTCCGATGCCCTGCTCGGTGCAGCAGCCCTCGGAGATATAGGGAAGCATTTTCCCGATACCGACCCTGAGTACAGCGGAGCAGACAGCCTTGAATTGCTTAAAAATGTTGCTTCGCTTATAGCCGAAAAGGGATATAACGCCGTTAATATTGACGCTACAATAATTGCACAGGCACCCAAAATGGCGCCGTATATCGACACAATGAGAGAGAATATCGCTTTGGCTCTCGGAATTGACAGGGACTGCGTCAATGTCAAAGCCACCACCGAAGAGGGACTCGGCTTTACGGGGACAAAACAAGGAATAGCGGCACATTGTGTATGCCTTATAGAAAAATAAAAAGCAGGTTTTAGGGCACTGTTCATAAGGATGATTAGCCCTAAAATCGCCTCTTTTCCGCTATAACTGCCTTAAAATCGGGGTT
>SVOA01000013.1 GCA_015066635.1 Oscillospiraceae bacterium
GGCCCTATGCCTACGAAACACAGTTAGGCGTTCAGCCCGGCAAACCTGTTGACGCTTCGTACAACAACCTCAAGCCATTTGAATACGGCGCCTCCGAAAAGGCTGCCATAGAAGCGGGCGAAAAGGTTTTCCCGCATATTTTCGGAACCGATTCCGCAGGCAGAGATTACTGCATACGCGTAATTTACGGCACAAGGGTTTCTCTTGCGGTCGGCTTCTTTGCAAGTATTATCGTTCTTATTATCGGTACCTTAATCGGTTCGATTTCGGGCTATTTCGGAGGTAAGGTTGACCTTATCATAATGCGTATAGTCGATATTATCTATTCGCTTCCGGATATGCTTCTTGTTATTCTTCTCTCAACGGTGCTCAAAATGACGCTCACTCCCGTTATATCGGGAACGCCGCTTGAGAGCATAGGCGCAAATATTATCAGTCTTTTCCTCGTATTTGCCCTTCTTTACTGGGTAGGTATGTGCCGCCTTATCAGAGGACAGATTCTTTCTCTGCGCGAGCAGGAGTACGTTCTCTCGGCAAAGGCAACGGGCGCTAAGGGAAGCTGGATAATCAGAAAGCACCTTATACCCAATTGTATCAGCGTTGTTATCATATCCGCAGCGCTTCAGATTCCCTCTGCAATTTTCACAGAGAGCTATCTTTCATTCCTCGGTCTCGGCGTTAACGCTCCGATGCCGTCGCTCGGCTCTCTTGCGTCAGAGGCGCTGAACGGACTTACAAGCTATCCTTACCGTCTGGTTATTCCGGCTATAGTTATTTCGCTTATAGTTCTCAGTCTTAACCTTTTCGGTGACGGTCTGCGCGACGCGTTTGACCCGAAGCTTAATAATTAAAGGAGGACGTTGAATTATGGCATTACTTGAAGTAAGTAACCTTAAAACATCCTTCTTTACGGATGCAGGAGAGGTTAAAGCGGTTAACGACGTATCCTTCTTCCTTGACAGGGGAAAGGTACTCGGCATAGTCGGCGAGTCCGGCTCGGGCAAATCGGTTACGGCATATTCCATTATGCAGATACTTGCAGGAACCGGTAAGATTATCGGCGGTTCCGTAAAGCTTGACGGCAAAGAGCTTGTCGGCGCTGACGAAAAGGAAATGAAGTCTGTCAGGGGAAACAAGATTTCCATTATATTCCAGGACCCCATGACATCACTTAACCCGACATATACAATAGGCAAACAGCTTATGGAGCCAATTATTCTCCATACAAACCGTACCCGTAAGGAAGCTTACGACCGTGCTGTTGAGATGCTCAGACTCGTTAATATCAACGAGCCCGAAAAGCGTATGAAGCAGTATCCGTTTGAGCTGTCGGGCGGTATGCGTCAGAGAGTTATGATAGCCATGGCGCTTGCCTGCGAGCCGGATATACTTATTGCGGATGAGCCCACAACGGCTCTTGACGTTACAATTCAGGCACAGATACTTGAGCTTATGTCCGACCTTCAGAAGGAACTCGGAATGGCTATAATTATGATTACGCACGACCTCGGTGTCGTTGCCCAGATGTGTGACGAGGTTATCGTTATGTACGCAGGCTCCATCTGTGAGCAGGGTACTGCGGACGAGATTTTCTACAATCCCCGCCACGAATATACAAAGGGACTTATGCGTTCAATTCCCACGGCGGATACGGCAGGCAGCAAGCTTCAGCCCATAACGGGTACGCCGATAGACCTGCTGAATATGCCTAAGGGCTGTCCTTTTGCGCCGCGCTGTGACAATGCAATGAAAATCTGCATTAACCACCGCGCCGAGAGGATGAAAATCAATGACGAGCATTATGCTACCTGCTGGATGAACGTTAAGCAGGGACTTGATGACGGCACAATAGCTCTTGACGGGGAAGGCGGTGAAGAATAATGGCTGACAATAAAACTCCGCTTATAAAAGTAAAAGACTTAAAGCAGTATTTCAACATTAACACGGGAATGTTCCGTTCAAAGCCTCTGAAGGCGGTTGACGGAGTAAGCTTCTCCATCAATAAGGGAGAAACTCTCGGACTTGTCGGCGAGTCGGGCTGCGGCAAAACCACGGTCGGCAGAACTATTCTCCACCTTTACAAGCCCACTGGCGGCGAAATCTGGTATGACGGCAAGCAGATAAAGACCAATTCCGATATTAAGGAATTCAGAAAGAAAGCCACCATGGTTTTCCAGGACCCGTATTCCTCGCTTAACCCGAGAATGACGGTTTCCGATATTATCGGCGAACCCCTTGACGTTCATAAACTCTGCTCCAATAAAAAGGAGAGGGAGGAGAAAATCCTTCAGTTTATGGACTACGTCGGACTTAACAGCGAGCACGCTTCAAGATACGCCCACGAGTTTTCGGGCGGTCAGCGCCAGAGAATAGGCATAGCGCGTTCACTTGCGGTCAACCCCGATTTCATTGTCTGCGACGAGCCCGTTTCTGCTCTTGACGTTTCAATTCAGGCGCAGGTTATCAATATGTTCGACGAGCTTCAGGACAAACTCGGACTTACATATCTCTTTATCGCGCACGACCTCCTTGTCGTACGCCACATATCGGATAGAATTGCGGTTATGTACTTAGGACATATGGTTGAACTCGCCTCTGCCGAGGAGATTTACAACCGTCCTCTCCATCCGTATTCAAAGTCGCTTCTTTCGGCTGTTCCCGTACCGGACCCCAAGGTTGCAAGGGCAAACAAGAGAATCGTCCTTACAGGCGATATTCCGAGTCCTCTCAACGCTCCTTCGGGCTGTCCTTTCAGAACGAGATGCCGTTATGCGTGCGACAAATGCGCCGAGAGTATGCCTGAATTCAAGGAAGTTTCATCGGGCCATTTTGTTGCCTGCCACCGTTTAGAGGAAATAAACGACTGAAATACTTGAAATTTCCGTTAAATAGGTGTATTATATAAGTTAAACAGTACAGTTTATCTGTACAAAAAATATTTTATTTTCAAGAAGGGATGAATTCAAAATGAAAATGAAAAGAATTCTCGCTGTTGTTCTTGCACTTGTAATGGTTATCAGCCTTGCAGCGTGCGGTAAGGGAACATCATCGAAAGCTTCTATTTCAGTTTGTCTTTCTACTGAACCCGACACCATCGATCCTGCTCTTAACTCAGCAGTTGACGGTGCAACACTTCTTGCACACCTTTTCTCAGGTCTTGCAAAGTGGCAGCAGGATAAAGACGGTAAGCTTGAGATAGTTGCTGACGCGGCAAAAGAGCTCGTTGAGGGCGTAGAGGGTGAGGACGGCAAAGTTACTTACACCTACACTCTTAAGGACGGACTCAAGTGGTCTGACGGCAAAGATGTTACAGCTAATGACTATGTTTTCGCATGGCAGAGAGCTGCTTCAACAGAACTTGCTGCTGACTACGGCTACATGTTTGAAGTTGTTGACGGCTACGCAGACATCTGGGAAACCGATGACGACGGCAACTATGTAAACCCCGATGCAAAGCTTAACGTTAAGGCAATTGATGACAAGACTATCGAAGTTACTCTTGCTAACGCAGTAAGCTACTGGAATGAGCTTCTTGCTTTCCCGACCTACTTCCCGGTAAGAGAAGATGTTGTTTCTAACGAATCATGGGCAACAGATCCTGCAACTTATATCTGCAACGGTCTTTACACGCTCACATCATGGGACCACAATTCGCTTATTACTCTTACAAAGAATCCTGATCATCCTGATGCAGACGAAGTTACAATGGAAACCATTAACTTCTATCTCTCAGATGATGCAAACAATATGCTTTCTAACTTTAAGAACGGCGAATGGCTCCTTATTGATGACGTTCCCACAAACGAAATAGCAACTCTTAAGACTGAATATCCCGACGAGTTCTTCAACGTTGGTCAGATCGGTACTTACTATGTTTGCTGGAACATCAACGAGAACATTCTTCCCGCTGATTCTACATTAAAGGGCGAAGAGGCTGAGAAGGCTAAGGCAGAGATCAGAAACGCTGTTTCTCTCCTTATCGACCGTAACTATATTGTTGACGAAATCGCACAGGGCGGACAGCTTCCCGCTTCCTCCTTCGTTGCTATGGGTCTTACAGACGCTGACGGTTCTGAGTTCTACAAGAACACAGGCGTAAGCACTGAGTTTGACGGCTACTTCAACGCTTCCAAGGACGCTGTTGAGGCTAACTTCAATTCAGCTGTTGAGACACTCAAGAAGTATTATAAGTTTGATGAGGCAACCGGCAAGTTCACAAACTTCCCGACCATGACTTATCTCTATAATACAAGCGAAGGCCACAAGGCTATCGGCGAATACATCCAGTCAGCACTTGCAAACGTTGGTATCACCATGAATATGGAGAACCAGGAGTGGGCAACATTCCTTAACACCCGTAAGGCAGGCGATTATTCAATCGCACGTAACGGCTGGCTCGCAGACTACAATGACCCGATCTGCTTCCTTGATATGTGGACCACAGCATCAGGTAACAATGATGTTCAGTTCGGCAAGGGCGCTCATGAGAAGGTTAAGGGCTACAGCTTAGACCTTACAAAGTTCGGCTATGACGTAAAGGTTGAAAACGGCACTTGGGCAGAGACTTATGACGTTCTTATCGGCAAGATTAAGACCTGCACAGACAAGACAAACCGTTACGCTATGATGCATATTGCAGAGGATATGCTTATGTCGACAGGTTGTATCACACCTATCTACTATTACACAGACCTCTATATGCTCAGCAAGTCAGTTGACGGCTTCTTCTCGAACCCGCTCGGCTACAAGTACTTCATGTATTGCACAATCAAATAAGTAAACACAAATAAAGAATTGCCCGGGACGAAAGTCCCGGGCAATTTTCTTTTTTTATTAACTTTTACTGTGCGGGCTGTTCCGCGGGTTGCTCGGCAGGTTGCTCTGCGGGCTGTTCCTCAGCGGGAGGAGTCTCTTCCTTGTTAACGATATTTGTAAGAGCGTTCATATAAATCTTGTTTGACGGAGCCATAACATAGTTTATAAATAAAACTTCTCCGATACCGTTGTCATCAACGAATTTTTTTAAATTCATATCATTAACGCCGTCCTGACGTGGGTCAAGGACATATACCTCTGTGTAGTTATCGATAAGGAAGGGGACAAGCGCGTTGCCGTAAGATTCCTTTATAACGAGAATTTTTCTTCCCGACGGATTTCCCGTAACGATTCTTTCAAGAGCTTTGTCGCCCTGAATGAAGCACATATACTTGCTTGCGCGGTCCGTGATATTTGTCGTGATAATTCTCAGCGCCCTGCCGTCCGACATATCTGCATTTGAGAAATACTGTGCGTCAGACTCGCTCAGAGGGTAGAAGTACTCGACATAGTCGGGGTTTTGCAGAAGCGCCTCGCTGTTTGTATAGCGGTACATACTTCCTACAAAGCCGTCAAGCTGACCGCTCTGATGCGCCGAAAGCTCGGTAGCCGTAAGTCCTGCAACCTTGCAGAAGCTCTGATAGGCGTAAAACGCTCCGCGCGCTGTCCAGTGATGGTCTGTTCTGAAGAAGATATAATCGTCGGTGTGCCTTGACAAAGCGTCGTAAGCGTCGATAATCTTAATGTTATCTCCGGCCAGAGCTGAGTAAGCGGTAACGATTCCGTCAAGCTGAGAATGTCCGCCCGTTCTGTACGGTTCGGGACCGTAATAGGCAATTCGCGTGGGGCAGAGCATACAGTAAATCTGCTTATCGGGAACTTTAGCAGCAAAGGTGTTTATTACCGAGGCGTAGCCCTGAAGCTTTGCCGTTGAAATCGAATAAACCTCCATAGCAGCATTGCTCGTAATAACTATCGAGCCCTTGCTGTCGAGCGAATACTCTCCGACCTCGGGAAGCGCCGTTGTGGGCTCCTCGGTGGTCTGCTCCTCGGTAACAGCTTGTGTAACGGGTTCCGTTACTTCCGTGGATACGGTTTCGGTAACATCCTCCTTGGGAGCACCGGAGGGCGCTTTGAGTACCGCGATAACGATTACAATTACGGCGACAGCCATCAGCAGGTTAGCCGTAAGACGATTTCCCGGACTGATTTTCTTATTCATTTTTTCATTTTCCATAGGCAGTTATCCTTTTAAACCTTTTCTCCGGTTTCGGCATTGATTATGTTCTTGAATACGGCAGTATGAGTGCCGGAAACATATTTGTCAATATGCATACTTCCAAAGAACCATTTTTTGAATTTGCACGATTCTGCAATTCCCTCAAAGTAGGCGTTGAGCGCCGTAACTCTGAGATTGTCGTAATCTTTGAGCTGAAGGAAGCCCTTGATTCTTGTAGGGGGCTCATGAGTAATGACTATATCAACCTTGTCATTGTATTTCTCAAGGTTTTTAATGCCCTCCATAAGCTCGTCCTGAGTGGGTATTTCCTCCTTAGACCAGCCGTTCTGTTCGGTCCTGATGTCAATGTCGGGGCTTTCTCCGCCGCCCATGGTAAAGACGAGCGAGCCGTCAATATCATATATCTGACCTCTCATAAGATGATAGAGGTTATCATATATTTTATGCACCTTGCCGCCGTTCCATTCACTGACCTCATAGTCATTGAGAAGCGAAAAATTCTCATGCGTGCCGTCTATAAAGCAGATATTGTATTTTCTCTTGCCGAGCTGACGAATTATTTTCTGCTCTTTTTTACCGTTGTCCCAGATAAAGCCGAAATCTCCGCAGATAATAAGCGTGTCGCCCTCCTTCATAAATCTCAGACGGGAGGGGGAAAGTCTCTCGGTTTCTCCGTGAGTGTCGCCGGTTACATAAATCATTTTTTCACTTCCTAAATACAGTTGATATTTGTGTTTTGATTTGATATAATAAAATCAATTCAACCATAATATAATACACTTTTTTAAGTGAATTTTCAATAGCATAGAGTATTTTTATTGTGAAAGGTTTGTAAATAAAAAATGAAAAGAATTCTCAGCGTTTTAATATGTCTTGTACTGATTGTTTCTCCCGTATTTTCGGTAACGGGTTACGCTTCATATAATTCGGAAATTGAAACCAAGGCAAATATAGTTTTGCTTTTCAGTCTCGATAACGGCACGGTTATTTTTGATAAAAATGCAAATGTCGTAACTGCTCCCGCTTCGCTTACAAAGATTACAACGGCTATACTTGCCATTGAGAAGTGTGAGGACCTTGACGTTACTGTTACGGCTCCCGATTACTGTATATCCCTGCTCAACGGCACGGGCTCGTCAATGGCAGGCATCAAGGCAGGGGAGCAGCTTACATTAAGACAGCTGCTTGAGTGTATGATGGTTAAGTCCGCTAACGAAGCGGCGAATATTATTGCAGATTATATAGGCGGCGGCAGCATAGAGAACTTTGTTGCCATGATGAACGATTTTGTTACATCTCTCGGCTGCGAAAACACTCACTATGTCAACGCTCACGGACTTGATGACGAGGGTCAGTACACCACGGCTAACGACCTTGCGCTTATTGTAAAGCACGCGCTGACCTTACCCGTGTTTATGGAAATCTGCGACCAGTACAAATTCACTCTCCCGCCGACAAACATAAACCCCAAGGAGAGAAATTTTACCTCGACAAACTGGATACTTAACCCGTCGTTTAAAACCTATTATTACGAATATGTCCACGGTATCAAGACGGGCACAACCTCGGGTGCGGGACACTGCGTCATTACCAAAGCAAGCAAGGACGGTTACAATTATCTTTGTATTGTAATGGGTGCGCCTGAAGAAGATTTAAACGGCGACAACAACCCCGAAAACCTTGCCTTTATCGAAACGGTCAAGCTGTATAAATGGGTTTATAAAAACATCAGACTTGAGAAAATTGCGGACCCCACGCAGATAGTAACCGTTGTTGACGTAAAGCTTTCCTTTAAAAAGGACCATGTAAGACTTGTTCCCAAGGAGGAGGTCAACGCCCTTGTACCCACGGGAACGGGCGACAAAGCGGTACTTATAGAAGCCATACCCGAGAGCACAAAGACCTCGGTCAACGCACCTGTCAAAAAGGGCGAGGTGCTCGGCAAGGCGAGAATTATGTATGCTGAAACTGAAATTGCGACAGTTGACCTCGTTGCGGCTGAGGATGTCAGAGCCAACCCGTTATTGTTCGTGCTTAATATACTGAAGGTTATTGTTACTTCGCCGATTTTCCTGTGTATATTTGCCGTTGCGGTAATTGTGTTCGCTGTCTGGTTTACAAAACGGCAGAAGGAAGTCAAAAGGCGCAGACGCGCAGGCAAGGCGCCTAAAATGTATGACGTTACGAGGACCGCGGCAAAGTCGCAGAGACCTCCGCAGAAGCGTAACAACAGTAATAACAGAAGAAGATAAATAAAAAGGCGGTTATAAACCGCCTTTTATTTATGCCGAAATATGCTTTAAATTAAATTCTTTATCAAAAACAATTATATCCGCATCACAGCCCGTTCTGATTCTGCCCTTTCTGTCGGCGCCTACAACCTTTGCAGGAGTAAGCGTCATCATTTTAACGCTGTCGGTAAGACTTATGCCCGTGTTATACACATTTTTAACGAGGGTAATTCCGCTTGCAATACTGCCTGCGAGCCGTTTGCCGTCCGAAGTAAACGCAGCGCCGTCCTTTATAAGCGCTTCAACGCCGTTTTTTTGAATAACCCGTGCGCCGTCGACAAATTCGGAAGCGGAGAATTCAAGTCCGTCCGAAATAAGATACATTCTATCGGCGCCCTTTGCCTTATGAATTAAACGAATAAGTCCTGCAGGCAGATGAATCAGGTCAGCGATAACCTGCACGGTGTATCCGTCCTCACTGAGACCTGCCTCAGCTGTGCCTGCTTTTCTGTATGCGCTGTCCTTTCGGTAAGATGTGCAGGCGTTATATATGTGAGTAATGTCCGAGTATCCGTATGAGAGCGCCTTTACTGCCGTGTCATAGTCTCCCGAGGAGTGGGCAACGGAGGCAACAATACCGAAGTCGGCAAGCGTTTTTCCAAGTTCAAAACCTCCGTCAAGTTCGGGAGCCGCGCCCGTCATTTTTATAATATCTCCGTATTTTTCGAGCAAGGGCATATAATCTGTCCGCGAGGAGATAAGCATTTTATCGGAATTCTGCGCTCCGCACATTTCCTTTGAGAGAAACGGTCCCTCAAGGTGTACGCCGAGTATGTTTTTGTTTTTGCGCTTCGCCCTTTTTACGTTTTCGCAGACGCATCCGAGCACATCAAGCCCGTCGGCAAGCGCCGTGGGCAGAATCGAGGTAACGCCGTTTTTTCTGTGTGCCTCGGCGGCGTGCAGTATATCGCTTTCGTTTCCCATAAAGGAATATCCGCCTCCGCCGTGAACGTGCAGGTCGATAAGTCCCGCCGACAGATATAAACCCTCGCAGTTATATACCTCCGCGCCGTTTCCGACAGCGTTTTGCGTAATCTCTTTTATAATGCCGTCCTCTGTTATGAGGTCGGCTTTTTTTATCTCGTTTTCAAAAATGATATTTGCATTTTTGTAAATCATTTCTTTACCTCGTAATAAAGATTCTGAAGGTAGCAGAATATCCCGTCCGTCTTTTCGTCAACGTCTATTATACCGTACCAGCCCGTTTTAACCGAACCCGGACACATATACCATATTCCGTCGGAATAACTGACTCTCGGCTCGTGCGTGTGCCCGTGAACGGCGACATCTGCGCCTTTTTTTACTGCCGCGCTTTCGAGATTCTCAAAGCCGTGCTTGACGCCCTTTGTATGTCCGTGAAGGCAATAAATCTTTTTGCCGCCGAGACTGATGGTTTCCTCGTCGGGAAGCTGTGAATAAAGGTCGCAGTTGCCTCTTACGGCTACAAGCATTTTATTTTTCAGCAGGGCAGAGAATTCGCTGTCGTAAATATCTCTTTCGCCGTCTCCGAGGAATATGACCATATCGGCGTTTGAGTGCCTTCTGACAGCGCCGATAAGCGAATTAACGTCGCCGTGAGAGTCCGAGACAACAACTGCTCTCATACATATTCCTCCCTTAAAAATAATATAAATTATTATACCAAACAGGGAGGAAGATTTCAATGCACAATGACAACAGTATTAACGAATTATTCAATAAGGTCAGAAATGCGTCCTCTAAAGAGGAGCTTCAAAAGGAGCTGACTTCAAAGCTGACAGAGGAACAAAATAAAAAGCTCAAAAGTATTTTAAGCGATGACGGTAAGATAAAAAAGCTTCTGAACTCGCCGAAGGCTCAGGAAATACTCAAAAAATTCAGGGAGGAATAATATGGACTCTATAAATGATTTGCTGAATTCATTAAGCCCCGAGGATATGTCAAAGCTTAAAAATGTTGCAAACGGACTTCTCGGCGGTAACGAAGCGTCTGCAGAGAACACCGCTCAGCAGGCGGGAACGCTCTCCGATTTGCTCGGCAGCGGCACCTCGGAAATGCTTTTAAAGGTCGCCGCCCAGCTTAACAAAGAGAGCGACAAGACACATTTTATCAAAGCGCTGCTTCCGCTTCTGAGCGACGAAAGACGCAAGAAAGCAGAGGAGGCGGCAAAATTTCTCAAGCTTATGGACACACTTCCGCTGCTGAAAGGACTGTTCTGATGAAAGAATATAACTATGAGGAAATAAACCGTATGCAAAAAGCCGCGCTTGAACGCGTCAGGAATATGCAGATAAAGAGCGAAAACGCCGTTAAAGGCACTGAAAACGAAAATATCTCACAGCTGCGTGAAAAGTTTTACAGTACCATATCCGAAGCGCCAAAGACCGAGCATATACCGATGCCTAACAATATTCCCGAAAGAAAGGAAGAAAAATATCGAAGCTTTGACGACGTTTTCTCCGACGCAAACAAAGCTTCCGCGCCCGGAAATACCGTTGAACCTCCCGCGGTAATAAGCGATATTTTCAGAGATCCCGATAAATCTCTGCTTCTCGCGCTTGCACTGCTTCTGAAGGCTGACGGCGCGGGCGAGGACCTGCTTATGGCTTTGCTTTATATAATGCTCTAAAATTCACTTTTTGTTAACAACTCTTTATAAAATATGGTATATAATATACGCAAATAAAAAACGGAGAGTATTATGCTTTTAAATACGGTCGTTAAAAACTTACCCGAAATAACCGATTACAGCCTTCCCGACGAGAGAGCGTGGATAGAGATGTACTGTAATACGGTCGGGGATATACTTGCTCATCCCAAGTTTGAGGAGATGAAAAAATACCGTCACCACAAAACAATTACCTGTCATTTTCACAGCGTATTTGTTTCGTTTCTGACATTTAAAATAAGTACCCTTCTCGGCTGTAATGCAGAGGAGGCGACGAGAGCCGCAATTCTGCATGACTTCTATCTTTATGACTGGCATATTACAAAGCACGACACTCTCCATGCGTGGTATCATCCCAGAATGGCTGTCCTTAACGCTGAAGAGTATATCGGCATGCTTACGGACAGGCAAAAGAATATGATTATTTCTCATATGTGGCCCATGCACCTTCTGCCGCCGAAGTCAAAAGAAGGTATGATACTTACGCTTGTCGATAAATACTGTACCAATATGGATATGTTTAAGCAGAGTTATAAGTTCCTGCCCATATATTTCGCAGTGGAAAGAGAGATAACGGACAATGCAGATAGTTACACAGATAGTTAATTATTTTTTATGGTATATTTTTTACAGCATTGCAGGCTGGATAATGGAAACCCTGCTCTTTGCCGTCAGAGATAAAAAGGGCGTTAAAAGGGGATTCCTTTTCGGTCCGCTTTGTCCCATATACGGCACGGGCGCAGTAATCTGTACGCTCTTGATGTACGGCAAAATCACAAATTTCTTTGCGCTTTTCGGTCTGGGACTTCTGCTGTGCGATACAGTTGAGTACATTACCCACTATGTGCTTGAAAAGGCGTTTCACTCCAAGTGGTGGGACTATTCAAATCAGAAGTTCAATATAAAGGGCAGAATCTGTCTTGTCTCATCAATTCTTTTCGGACTCGGCGTTGCGGTGCTTATTAAGTTCATACAGCCCGCAGTAATGACGGTTACCGATATGATTCCCATCAAAATAAGAATTATTGCCGCCCTTGTAGTTTACTCAATACTGCTTGTTGACGCAACGCTTACAATTCAGAGTCTCAAGGATGTAGTTAATTCCTTAAAGGAAATTCAGCAGTACACGGTTGAGAACTGGCAGCAGGGCATAGACAAAACCGACGAAAAGGTGGACGAGCTTGTCGAGAAGGTTAAGTCTATTCCTTCGCCCGATGAGATTTCAGATAAAATCAAGGCAAACAAGCATATCGAATCTCTTGTTGAGAGGATGAGAGGCGATAAGTCTCAGCTTAAAAAACTCAAGACCATTTTCCCCAAGCTTCAGTTTAAAAACTATAAGGAAGCGCTCGACATAATTTTCAGACAGAACAAGAAGTAAGATGAAGGAAGTTAACGTTTACGATTTTGACAATACGATATATGACGGAGAGACTCTTGCCGACTATTTTATGTACTTTGCGCGCCGCGATATAAAGATATGGAAGTATATTCCGGGACTGCTTGTTGTGGCGTTTAAGGAGAAATTTAACCTTTTTACCGTCGAAGAGGCTCTGAAGGCATTTGCCTCTTTCCTTGAGGGTTATTATGTCAACGTGGACAACCCCTCTGAGTATATAGCCGACTTCTGGGACAAAAATGAAAAGAAAATAAAGCCGTGGTATTCGGAAATAAGACGTGATGACGATATTATAGTTTCGGGAACTCTTGACTTTATTCTTGATGAAATCGCTTCGCGCATAGGGCTTAAAAACACGGTTACTTCTTCGGTTAACCCTGAAACAGGCAAGTTTGAAAGACTTTGTTTTCTTGAAAATAAGGTACGGTATTTCAAAGAACGCTATCCCGATGTGATAATTAAAAACTTCTATACAGACTCAATGAACGACAAAGCGATGATGGACATCAGCGAAAACGTCTATTTAGTCAAAAAGCATAAAATCACAAAGATAAAATAAAGCCCGTAAAGGGCTTTTTTTATTGCATTGTTAAGCTGTGTATGGTAAAATTATATCATCAAACAAATGAGAGGGTATTGTTATGTATATGAACGACAACGGCAAAATATGGCTTGCAACGGGGGAAAACAGAGTATATCTCGAGCCCTCTATGGCTAACAGACACGGACTTATCGCGGGCGCTACCGGTACGGGCAAAACCGTAACGCTCAAAGTTATCGCCGAGTCCTTCTCCGATTTGGGCGTGCCGGTTTTTATGGCTGACATTAAGGGCGACCTTACGGGTATGTGCAAAGAGGGATGCGAAAATAAGCATATACGCCGTTCAATAGACACTATGGGAATTGAGAATTTCACATACTGCTCATATCCCGTAAGATTTTTTGACGTATATGCGCAGAACGGACATCCCGTCAGAACTACGGTCTCCGAAATGGGTCCCGAACTGCTCGGACGTCTGCTCGGACTTAACGATACGCAGAGCGGCGTGCTGAGAATTGTATTCAGAATTGCAGACGACAAGGGACTTCTTTTGCTTGACCTGAAGGACCTCCGTTCAATGGTACAGCACGTCGGCGACAACGCCAATGAGTACAAGCTGACTTACGGCAACGTTACTTCACAGTCGATAGGCGCTATTCAGAGGGCGCTGTTAACTCTTGAGGATGAGGGCGGCGATATATTCTTCGGCGAGCCTGCGCTTAATCTTGCAGACTGGTTTGACTGGGACGAAAACGGCAGGGGAGTTATGAATATCCTCGAGTGTTCGGAACTTTTCCAGCATCCTCTTTTATACGCTACCTTCCTTCTGTGGATGCTTTCCGAGCTTTACGAGATGCTTCCCGAAGCAGGCGACCTTGACAAGCCGAAGATTGCCTTCTTCTTTGACGAGGCGCATCTTCTCTTTAACGACGCGCCCAAAGCGCTTATAGAGAAGGTCGAGCAGGTTGTACGCCTTATCCGTTCAAAGGGCGTTTCGGTATGGTTTATTTCACAGAGCCCGTCGGATATTCCCGAGACTGTGCTCGCACAGATAGGCAGCCGCGTTCAGCACGCATTGAGAGCATATACTCCCAATGAGCAGAAGGCAATTCATTATGCGGCGCGTTCCTTCCGTGTAAATCCGAACTTTGATACCGAAAGAGTCCTTCAGGAACTTGCTGTCGGCGAAGCCCTTGTTTCCGTACTTGATGAAAAAGGCGTTCCGACAATAGTTGAGAGAGCGGGAATTCTGCCTCCGAGAAGTTCAATGAACGCAGTTGAACCTGCCGAATTGCAGGCAGTTATAAACAGCAGTCCTCTCGGCGTTAAGTATAATCAGACCGTTGACAGAGAGAGCGCTTACGAAATGCTCACCGCACAGCATCAGGCACAGCAGGAGGCATACGAGCAGGAGCAGGCGCAGCTTGAGGAAGAAAGAGCAGAGCTCGAAAAAGCCAAGCAGGAAACCGAGCTTGACAAGCAGAGAGCAAAGCTTGAAAAGGAAAAAGAGAAGCTCCGTCTGGAGAGAGAAAAACTCTCGCAGAAGGCAAAGAGTAAATCTACCTACTCCTCGACAAGACGCAAAACCTCCCCGATGCAAAAGACGATTAACTCTGCGGCAAACACCATAGGCAGAGAGCTCGGCAAACAGCTGATAAGAGGTATTTTCGGAACGCTTAAATAAAATAATAAAACGGGCAGTTACCTGCCCGTTTTTTGTCTTTAAAGGAATTTCTTTATTTCCTCCGCGTCAACGCCGTTGTTTAACATACATCCGTCAACGATTTCCGTCTTTTCCGAAACGCTCTTTAAAAGCTTCTGACAGCTCTTTCCGAGCGCGCTGCCGCCCGAGGTGGCAAAAAGGACTATTTTTTTGCCCGTAAAATCGTACGCCTCAAGGAAGCTGTGTATAATATTAGGCGCGGCATAGTACCATATCGGGAAGCACAAAAGAATTTCGTCATAGCCCGAAATGTCAAGCGTGTAGTCCGCAAGCTCCGGTCTTGCCTTTTTAATCTGTTCTTTGGTTACTCTTGACAGAGGATTACGCCAGTTCAAGTCGCTGTCGGTGTAAATGTCTTTCGGCTTGATTTCGTAAATGTCGGAGCCGACTGCCTCCGAGAGCTTTTCGGCGGCGGCTTTTGTAACTCCCGACGCGCTGAAAAATGCAGTTAATATATTACTCATAAAAACACTCTCCTTTTAATAATTATTAAATACAGAATAACAGAATTTTTACGCAAGGTCAATATCTTGAAAATCAGAATAAAAAAAGGTTGACAACTAAGTGAAATTGTATTATTATATATGAGCGCTCAACAGAGCAAACTAAATATCGCGGGGTAGAGCAGTTGGTAGCTCGTCGGGCTCATAACCCGGAGGTCATGTGGTTCAAGTCCCATCCCCGCAACCAGTAAAAAAGCACCCACCGAAACGGTGGGTGCTTTTTCTCTTTACGGATAAGGCTTTAATCAATAGATGTTCGGTTATGAGTCTGTCGAGCATAGCTCGTTGGGCAACATTACCGAGCGCCGCCTGCGGCGGATGAAGCGAAAGTAATGTCGGCGCAGCGGTCGAAATCCGCAGGCGCTTCAAGCCGTAAGGATTTCGGGCACCGCAAGAGGGAGAAATCTGTCTTTTGGCTTAATTATATCATTGCTTTACCCACAACCATAACCTCCTCACACCTTTAGGTGTGAGGAGGGGTACTCGTTATTGACTATTTTGCTATTTATGTTATTATTAAACAATAGAGGTGGATAATAATGAGTACTAAAACGGCAAAGAAAAATCAAAGATATGATGAGTATTGGAAATTAACTGTAGAATATACTGACATTTATGGTTCAAAATTTAATAATACTTTAAGACTCATCGTTGATTTTATAGATGAAAATAGTACGATGTTAGACCGTATTAAATATGAAAATGATGACGACAAAAACACTTTCAAACAACTTTATAATGAATTACAGAAGAAAATTTATAGTGTTTACAATAAAGTGGATTATGGTTCTGTTCGCAAGTCTATAAATCAATTTGTTAAATTAGGTTTCGTTAAGCCTTTTTTTAAAGGATACCACAATATTCAGGAGATTATTATGGATATAAATAAAATTCTTTCGGTTTGCGACCATACTCTTTTAAAGCAGGACGCAACGTGGGACGAAATAAAGCAGCTTTGCGACGACGCGGTTAAATTCGGTACGGCTTCCGTATGTATTCCGCCTTCGTATGTAAAACAGGCAAAGGAATACGTCGGCGAAAAAATGAAAATCTGCACGGTTATCGGCTTTCCCAACGGATATAACACAACGGCGGTCAAATGCTTTGAAACCGAGGATGCCGTTAAAAACGGTGCTGATGAAATCGATATGGTAATCAATATAGGCTGGCTCAAAGACGGAAAATATGAGAATATTCTCAACGAAATCAAAGCGGTCAAAAAGTCCTGCAACGGCAGAGTGCTGAAAGTTATAATTGAAACCTGTCTGCTTACCGAGGACGAAAAAGTCAAAATGTGCGCCCTTGTCTCCGAGTCGGGAGCAGATTATATCAAGACCTCGACGGGCTTTTCGTCGGCAGGTGCAACGCCTGAGGACATAAAGCTTTTTGCCGACAATGTTGCCGACGGAGTAAAGATTAAGGCAGCAGGCGGAATATCCTCGCTCGACGATGCGGAGGAGTTTATGCGTCTCGGCGCGACAAGACTCGGAACGAGCAGAATTGTAAAAATAGTAAAAAACCGATAACAAATCGAAATGGAGTGATAAAATGACTGACACGGAACTCTGCGCTCTTGCAAAAGAAATGAGGAAGTTTTCCCATGCGCCTTATTCGCATTACAGCGTCGGTGCGGCGCTCGAGTGCGCCTCGGGTAAGGTCTTTACGGGATGTAATATAGAGAATTCGGCTTTTTCTCCGAGCGTCTGTGCCGAACGGACGGCATTTTTTAAGGCAATAAGCGAGGGGGAAAGGGAATTCGTTAAAATTGCCGTTGCGGGAGGCAACACCGACTCCGATAAGCTTAACGGCAGTATAACTCCCTGCGGAGTCTGCCGTCAGGTTATGTCTGAATTCTGCGGAGAAGATTTCAGAATTCTGCTGGTACGGGATGATAATGAATTCAAAATCGTAACACTCGCCGAAATGCTTCCTTGCGCCTTCGGTGGCGAGAACTTAAAATGAGGTAAGACCTATGAGAATGTATGACATTATTGAAAAAAAGAGAAACGGCGACTCTCTGACAAACGAGGAAATTAAATTCTTTGTCGGGGGCTTTACCGAGGGCAGTATTCCCGATTATCAGGCGGCGGCTCTGATGATGGCTATATATTTTAACGGTATGAACGAAAGAGAAACCGTCTGTCTTACAGATACTATGGCTCATTCGGGCGACACGGTTGACCTCTCGCGTTTCGGAACATTTTCCGTCGATAAGCACTCAACGGGCGGAGTAGGCGACAAGACAAGCCTTATAGTCGCTCCCGTAGTTGCAAGTCTCGGCGGCAAGGTAACCAAAATGTCGGGCAGAGGACTCGGGCATACGGGCGGTACCGTTGATAAGCTTGAGTCAATTCCCGGATATAAAACCACGCTCACAAACGACGAATTTCTCGACCAGGTTGAAAAGGTCGGAATAGCCGTAATCGGTCAGAGCGGAAACCTCACGCCCGCAGACAAAAAGATGTATGCCCTGCGCGACGTTACGGCAACGGTTGAGAGCATACCGCTTATCACGTCAAGCATTATGTCAAAGAAAATAGCGGCGGGTTCTCACTCGATAGTCCTTGACGTAAAGGTTGGCTCGGGTGCGTTTATGAAAGATTTGCGCCACGCAAAGCTGCTTGCAGAGGAAATGGTAAAAATCGGAATTTCCTGCGGCAGAAATATGGCGGCGGTTATTACCGATATGGATACCCCTCTCGGAAACAACATAGGCAATTCACTCGAGGTTGAGGAGGCGGTAAGAGTTCTTCGCGGCGAAGTGAAAAACGACCTTTACGAAGTTTCCGTAACACTTGCCTCGCTTATGGTAACGCTGTGTCTCGGCACAACTCTCAGAGGAGCCGAGGAAAAAGTCAGAGCCGTAATTGAGGACGGCAGAGCGTATGAAAAAATGAAGGAGTGGATTTCGGCGCAGGGCGGAGATGTCCGCTGTATCGAAGATTTGTCGCTTCTTCCGAGGTCTGAATATTCCTGCGAAGTCAGGAGCACGTTTGACGGCTATATTACGGGCTTCGATACGGAAAAAGTCGGTATAGTCAGCGTGATACTCGGCGCGGGCAGAGAATCAAAAGAGGATTCCATAGACCACGGCGCGGGAATTATTCTCCGTAAAAAGACGGGCGACAGAGTAAAACCCGGCGACGTGCTTGCAACGCTTTACACAAACCGTAAGGAAAAAATTCCCGAGGCCGAAATGCTGTTTAATTCCTGCATTAAGTCCTCGTGGGCAGAGCCCGAGAAAAAACCGCTTATTTATAAAGTCATAAAGTAACATTGAACTTACACTCAAAATATGGTAATATAACCCATATCCTTTATACGGAAGTGAATATATGATTCCTCAGTATATGAAGGAAAAGCGCTTTTCGGCATACTATAAGCTGCTGACCGTCGGTATTCTGCTTCTCGGACTTTTGCCCGAGCTCGTTGCGGTAGCTTTGACGGCGCTTCTTTTCCTTTTTTATCTGGTTCACAATTACATACAGAAAAACAGAATTACCGCAGACCTTACGGGAATGCTGCTGATATTCTTTGACCTGTTTCTGTTTATAACGGTAATATGGTCCGAGATTGAAACGAACACGCTGTATTCCTTTGTGATGTGGATGTGCGGTATTGCGCTGTTTATTATTATTTTTAATCTGTGCGATACCAAAACCAAAATTGAAAACGTCCTTCTTTGCTTTGTCGGCTCGGCAATGTTAAGCTCGGTGGTGGCAATTATTCAGATGTCTTTTATGGCTGTCGGCAAGCCCGAGCTTGTACCGAGTCCGCTTTACGAGAATCTTTCAAGCTGGTTTTCGCATATCGTGATGTATCCGCTGTTTCTTGAGGACGCGCACGACAGAGTTTCGTCAACCTTTATGACTCCGCTCGCTCTGTCCACTTTCCTTGTAACGGCTTTTCCGATAGCGATATTTCTCGGCTTTTACGGAAAGACCAAAAAGCGCAGGGGCTTTGCAATTCTGTCGGCGCTTCTGATTTTCTTCGGAATACTCTTTACCTTCCTTAAAGGCACGGTATTTGCGGTTATTGTTTCGCTGATGCTTCTGTCGTTTGCAGGCAAGAAACCTGCAAAGCTGATGTCTGCCGTTGCGGCGGTTTCGTCAATGACAATGCTGTTGGTAATTTATTTCAGGCGCGGCGTTACAACGGCGCAGGATATTTCGACAAACAGCCGTCTTGATTTATGGAAGTCCTGCCTTAACGCCTTCGTTGCGCATCCCTTCGGACTCGGCGCGGGAAGCGACAATGTCAGACGGATACTCTTTAAGGACGGACTTTTCTTTGCAAACGCCCACAATCTCTTTATTGAAATACTCACGGAAACGGGCGTTATAGGAACCTTGCTTTTTGCCGTAATAATGATTACGGTTATAAAGAATATATTTGAACTTTACGACATAAGAGGCTGGTATAAGCGCTATGCGATTGCTTTGGCTTCGTCTCTTATCGGCTTTTTTGCCATGTCGGTGTTTGAAAGCACATTATCCTTCCCTAAGGAGGTTATATTCTTCTCGGTAATACTTGGGCTGATAAGCTCTGTCCGCAATATTGCGCGCAAGAAGGGTAAGCTTCCTCAAAAGGGGAAAGAAAGGGTTATAACGGTATATGAATAATCTGAAATTTATCAAGGGAAAACTCGGCTACGGAATAGGTGCAATAGGACTTGACCTCAGCTACGGAATGTTCTATTCGTTCCTTTCCTATTATCTCTCGAGCGTGCTCGGTCTCAAAGCAGGCTTCCTGCTTATGCTCACTCCGATAGCGAGAATCTGGGACGGAGTTAACGACCCGATGATGGGCACCATAGTTGACAACACCCGTACAAAGATGGGCAAATACCGTCCGTGGATACTTATAGGCGCGGTATCAAATGCGGTAGTTCTTGCGCTGCTTTTTAACTCCTTCGGTATGAGCGGCACAAAGCTCTATGTCTATATAGCGGTAATGTATGTGCTGTGGGGTATGACCAACACTATGGCTGACATACCTTACTGGTCAATGGTGCCTTCCTTTACGAGCGACGAAAAAGAGAGAAATCTCGTATCAACCGTTGCAAGAACTTTCTCGGGACTCGGTCAGGGAATAATCACTATTCTTACTCCCATTATAGTTCCGATGCTCGCGAACGATATGGAGCAGGTTGACGAGAAGGGATACAGCGCGTCCGGCTTTGCAAAATGGGCGGTAATATGCGGTATCGCTCTTGTTGTATTCTCGCTTATTTGCGTACTTACTACAAAGGAAACAAACGTTGTATATAACGAGAAAAAGAAATTCAGCTTAAAGCAGATTTTCAAGGTAATAGGTACAAACGACCAGCTTGTTGTGTTTATGATATTCGCTATGCTGTCAAATGCGGGCTGGTATCTCACAAGCTCAACGGCGACTTATTACTTTGCAGACACGCTCGGCAATCCAAAGGCGCAGTCGCTTTTCCAGACCATAGGCGCCGTAGGCTCGGTACTCGGTCTGCTTGTAATTCCCGTGCTTTCGGTAAAATTCACAAAGCGCACGATTTATTCGATTTCGCTTTGCACCTGCATAGTCGGCTATGCGCTTATGACTCTTTTCGGAACTGTACTCAAAATCACGATAGCGCTTGATATTTGCTATATAATCGCGTCTATCGGTATCAGCTCCATGTTCGTTTCGCAGACGGTATTCCTTGCCGATATTGTTGACTACGGCGAGTACAGAAACGGCGTGCGCAACGAGAGTATTACCTTCTCAATGAAGGGCTTTTTGCAGAAGATGGCTTACACCCTTCAGACCATCGTGCTTTTCGGCTCGTTAAAGCTTATGGATTACAATGCGCAGAACGCTTCGGGCAGAGGCTTTAACGAAGCAACCAAGGCGGGCATAGGTATTGTTGCCTTCGGTGTGCCGATAGTGTTTATGATACTTTCGCTTATCGTTTTCAGAAGCAAATTCAAAATTTACGGAAAGCTTGCTGATGAAGTTCACGATTACATAATCGCCAAGCGGGCAGAGGATAAGGCTGAATAATAAAAAGGGGACAGGGGTATGGAGAATAACGAAAGACCTTTGATGAGGAATAAGCTTTTCGGAGCGTTTTTGCTTACAGTCGGACTTTTTGCACTGGCGCTTATTGTATTAAGAGTGTGCTGCTATGAGTTTGAATATGACCCGCAGTATTATCCGGTTGACTACGGCAGATTTAATTTCTTTTCGTATTTTACGGTACAGTCAAATCTGTATGTCTGCTTTTATCTTTTCTGCCTTGCGTTTGCCGTGTTCGGCAATAACAAAGCAAAGAAAATGGCGTTTAATCCCATTGTCAGACTGACGGTAACGACCTATATTATTGTAACGGGCGCAGTTTACTGCAGCGGAATTCCTATGGGAATGACACCGCCTCTTTACTGGGACGGATTCCAGCATATAATGCTGTCAACGGTACAGGTATTCCATCATATGATAATGCCTCCGTTTATGCTGATTCTTTTCCTTATTCCGCCGACATCAAAACAGATAGAAAAAAAGAAAATACCGATAGTCGGCATTTATCCTTTTGTGTATTCTCTGTTTTCAATAGCAAGAGGAGCGCTGACTTCAAAGCATTTCTTTGCGTATCCGTTTTACCGTCCCGAATTCTTCTGGAATTTGTTTTTTAAGAGCAAAGAGATGAATATGCTGTCTGCATATCTGTTTATGCTTCCGATGCTGATTATGGGAATAGGAGTGTTCCTGTTGCTTGCATTGATACTGACAGTGATATATAACAGGATTTGCAAATCAATGAAAAAAGAATAAAAAATAACAGCACCCTTAAATCTAAGGGTGCTGTACTTATTTGTTTAGGCTATTAAAACTTGCCTGCCTTTGCAGCTTCCTCAATGGAAACGGCAACCGAAACGGTCATACCAACCATCGGGTTGTTGCCTGCGCCGATAAGTCCCATCATTTCAACGTGAGCGGGAACTGATGACGAGCCTGCGAACTGAGCGTCTGAGTGCATTCTGCCCATTGTATCGGTCATACCGTAGGAAGCAGGACCTGCTGCCATATTGTCGGGATGGAGCGTTCTGCCCGTGCCGCCGCCGGAAGCAACTGAGAAATACTTTTTGCCTGCCTCAATTCT
This sequence comes from Oscillospiraceae bacterium, assembly GCA_015066635.1. GTDB lineage: Bacteria > Bacillota > Clostridia > Oscillospirales > Acutalibacteraceae > Fimenecus. The sequence goes on from SVOA01000013.1 coordinate 22,271, forward strand.
TTCTTTCTTATAAGTGCCTGCAACAGGATGCTGGAAACGTGTCGGGTTGGTTGAGTTGCCTGTGATGGAAACGTCAACGTTTTCCTTCCACATAATTGCAACGCCTTCCTGAACGTCATTGGCGCCGTAGCAGTTAACCTTTGCTCTTGAAGAGTTGGGGTCCTTTGAATAGCACTTGCGGAAAACTTCCTTGAGCTCGCCGGTGTGATAATCGTATTCGGTTTCAACATAAGTGAAACCGTTGATTCTTGAAATAATCTGAGCCGCATCCTTGCCGAGACCGTTAAGGATAACTCTCAGGGGCTTCTGACGAACCTTGTTTGCCTTCTCGGCAATACCGATAGCGCCTTCGGCGGCTGCGAAAGATTCATGACCTGCAAGGAAAGCGAAGCACTCTGTGTCCTCTTCAAGAAGCATTTTGCCGAGATTACCGTGGCCAAGACCGACTTTTCTGTGGTCTGCAACGGAACCGGGGATACAGAACGCCTGAAGTCCTTCGCCGATAGCGGCAGCAGCGTCTGCAGCCTTGCGGCAGCCCTTCTTAATTGCGATAGCGGCGCCTACGGTGTAAGCCCACTTTGCGTTTTCAAAGCAGATAGGCTGAATATTCTCAACCATGTGATAAACATCAAGACCTGCGTCCTTTGTAATCTTCTCTGCTTCATCTATTGATCCGATACCGTACTCTGCGAGCTTGGAAAGGATCTGCTTTTCTCTTCTTTCGTAAGATTCAAATTTAGCCATTATTCTTTCCTCCTCAATTATTCTTTTCTCGGATCAATGAACTTTGCGGCATCATTAACTCTGCCGTACTGTCCCGAAGCCTTCTCAAGAGCTGTTGCGGCGTCGTCGCCTGCCTTGAGGAAGTCCATCATTTTACCGAAGTTAACATACTTATAACCGATTATTTCGTCGTCCTCATCGAGAGCGAGTTCGGTGATATATCCGTCCGTAAGTTCAAGATAACGGGGTCCCTTTGAAAGAGTGCCGTAGGTGGTAGCTACCATGGAACGCGCGCCCTTACCGAGGTCCTCAAGACCTGCGCCTATCTGAAGTCCGCCCTCTGAGAAAGCAGACTGTGTGCGTCCGTAAACTATCTGTAAGAAAAGCTCTCTCATAGCCGTGTTGATAGCGTCGCAGACAAGGTCTGTATTGAGAGCCTCGAGGAGAGTTCTGCCGGGGAGAATTTCGGATGCCATAGCGGCTGAATGAGTCATACCCGAGCAGCCGATAGTCTCAACGAGAGCCTCCTGAATAATTCCGTCCTTAACGTTAAGCGAAAGCTTGCAGCAACCCTGCTGGGGAGCGCACCAGCCAATGCCGTGGGTATAGCCTGAAATGTCTTTTATTTCACGGGCTTTAACCCATTTTGCTTCTTCCGGTATCGGAGCCGCGCCGTGGGCTACGCCCTGATGAACACAGCACATACCGTTTACTTCTGATGAATAGACCATAAAAAGTCATCCTCCTTGTATTATTTTTACCGGCCTTTTCATACAGAAAGGCACAATATTTAACAAAGTACGGATATACGTTTTAAAATGCACATATCCGAAAAATATTTTATCACAACGGACATACATTTTCAATAGCAACTGACATTTTTTTAACATAGAATTTTTTACAAAAAACAAAAATAAAAGCAGATAGTCTGTTGGCTATCTGCTTTCACTGGTCGGAGTGACAAGACTTGCAGAGGGCAAGCCTCTGCAAGAGTTTGCTTCGCAAACAAATCTTATTTTATGTCCCTTTTGCTTACGCAAAAGATGGACTGTGTTCAAGTCTTGTCCCTCTCATTTGAACAAAAAAACAAACACGGACAGCCAACGGCTATCCGTGCTTGTTGGTCGGAGTGACAAGACTTGAACTTGCGGCCCCTTGACCCCCAGTCAAGTGCGCTACCAGCTGCGCCACACCCCGAAATAATCAGGGCAGTTTTTCAACTGCCCGAATATATTATCATAACTTATTTGAAAATGCAAGTGTTTTGTGTGATAAGTTTTAAATTATTTCTTCTTAAACAGTTTATTTGCCGTTGCAGTTGCCATTCTGACCGCCGTGGATATTACTATAATTCCAATAGCAAGCGACAGAGCTGCCTTCAGAGTGTAAATTCCCGTGCTGAAAAATTCGTCCATCTCGTTTTTAAAAGCGTAACTCATTGTGTAGTACAGCGAGCTTCCGGGTATCATCGGAATTATTCCCGTTACAAGGAAGGAGGTGGTCGGCGTTTTCTTTATCCTCGCAAAGATTTCCGCGTAAACCGTAACTGCCATCGAAGCGACAAAATAGGCAAGGAAGTCCATGCCCGATAAAAAATGCGTCATAAGTATAAACACGCTCCAGCCGATTGCTCCGCCGAAAGCGGAAATGAGCATCTTTGTACGCCTTGTGTTATACATGAGCGAAAAGCCCATAGAGCCGAAAAACGCCGTAACTATCTGAATTAAATATACGTTTAAGCTACTCATATTCCGACACCTCCGAAAACGACAGCCATCAGAATATAACCCGCCGCAATAGCGAGTGAAACGATTACCGCCTCAAAAAGTCTGAGCATACCCGAAATAATATCTCCGCTGATTATATCGCGTATTGAATTGGTAAGACCTACGCCTGGTATAAGTATCATTATATTGCCTATAATGATTTTTGACGCTTCCTGCCCGATACCGGATTTAACTGCAAGCAGGGCGAGAGCGCTGAGCACCGCTGAGCTGATGACATTGGAAAAAACCATATTAACTTTTGTCTTACTCTGTGCGAATATAACGAGTTTAAGAATTATTCCTATTACTGCGGAAACTGCCGCGTCACGGAAACCTCCGCCGAAAAACAGCGTAAACGAAGCCGAAATCATGGCGCACACAAGACATTGAACGGGGAGAGGATAGGGCTTTTCGGATTTGATTTCCTCTATCCTTTGCTCAAACTCCTCAACCGAGGCGGGCTCGGCGCAGAGCTGCCTTGACAAATCGTTGTACTTATGAAGCTTGTCAAGGTTGGTGTTGTACTTGCTGACGCGCCTTGTACCTGAAAAGGTATTGCTTTCGCCGTCGGTAAGCGTCAGGAACATAACGGAGGTAATGACAAACACATCTGTCTTTTCCACATTATAGGTATCCGAAATTCTGCCTATCGTGTCCTCGACACGGCTTATTTCGGCGCCGCATATAAGCATCTGCTCGCCGAGAGTGAGCAGGCAGTCAAGCAGTTTTCCGTATTCCATATCGCACCTCCGATTTTTTTATAATATACCACAGTTTATAAACTATTACAAACAATTTATTTTTTATATAAATTGAAACGGACTTTTTTATCATTTTGTACAAATATTCAAAATAAATAAATAATTTTTAAATTGATATTGCAAAAAAAATTCCTTTGTGATATTATGAATATGTATTTATGTACCTATATGGGATAATTCTGCCCATTTGGTACAGCAATAACAAATTTTTTCTTAAAAGGAGAACTCACAAAATGAAAAAGCTTTTAGCAGTGCTTCTTTCAGTTTTGATGATTATGTCCTGTCTTTCGGTAAGCTTCGGCGTATTTGCCGAGGGCGAGTCTGAGGCAGAGGCTTTAATCAACAAAATCGCAAAGGCTACGGAAGAAGCAATTACGGAAGAAAAAGACAGTTCGGGCAATGTTACCCGTCATACTGCAGGTTATTACTTCAGTCGTAATATCCAGCAGATGGCTGCTACGGTTGACGGCGATTCCAAAAATTATCTCAGGACCGTTATTAAGTCTTACTATCCTGAGTACAGCCAGTTCCTGGTTGATCAGGGCGATCAGGCATATCCTGACTTTTCTGCTATTGCTACATATATTCTTTCTCAGAATATTACAGGACCTATAGGCAATATCCAGACAGACAACCCCGAGAATCTTGCAAACACTTTCGGCGAGGCAACATCAAAAGATCAGGAAGTCAGAAAGAATTCTATTGCATCTGAGTCACTCGGCGATGAGGCTCTTGCAGTATTTTCAATTAACCCCGACCTTGTTGAGGAAGTCAGCGGCAATTCGCTTAAATTCAAAGATATTGACATTATGGCCGGCGATAAGGTTACGGATTCTGTAATTCCTCAGTTTACTAAGGTTTATCCCGACTTTTCAGGCTTTGCTTCAGGCTTTATTTCAAAGGCTGACAAAGCAGGCGTCAAGATGACCGACTGTATGTTCAAATACACCGATATTTATATTAACGCTGATTTTGACGGCGATGACAGACTTATGGAGCTTACGCTTGAATATACAATTCAGGCAAGCGCTACATTAACCGTAAACGGTACCGAGATGCAGATGATGGCTCAGTCGGGCGGCCGTGTATCTTACGGTTCATTTGAGTATTTTGACGAGGACAACGATTTTGACTTTGCAGAGCTTGTTAAGATGATTAACGAGGGTACTGCAAACGCTGTTCAGAACAAAGCAGGTTATTATTTCACGAAGATAGCAGATGATGCAGGTAACGGTTCAATCAAACTTGACCTTACAGAGAATGCTTATGAGACTCTTGGAACTCTTGTTGATCAGGGTCAGGCTACTATCTTTAATGCTATCGACAGTTTTACTATCGCTATTGATAATTTGGCAGGCACATCAATAACTAAGTATGAGTGGGTATGTGACGGCGAGAATTGTCCGGTATGTAAGAATAATGAAGTTGACGAAAAAGGTAATATTATTCCATGTAAAGAAGGCGACCACGATACATCAGCCCATACGAAATGGGTTTGTGATGATACATGCCCCGTATGTCAGCAGCATCAGGATGAATTCGGTAACAGAATTGAGTGCCATAACAATGATTGGATGGAGCAGTTTGTCAGAGAGAACTTCAGTTGGCTCTCCGATGAAGAGGTTGCTGCTGAGGTTGCCGGTATGAAGGAACGCTGCACATGCGGTGAAAAGGATGCGGATGTCTGCACCTGCGGTATGAGAGTGGCACCTCATAATCTTGGTATCAAAATCGGCGACAATAATTATGATGTAAACTTCCTTATCAATAAGGGCGTTGAGGCTCTTGTAGGCAAAATGAACGAGGCTCAGACAGATTCTCTTACAAAGGTTATGGAGCTCGGCGCATACAATGCAACAGTTCCTGCAAGTAAGGATTCTTCAAAATATATTGAAGACAGATATGCACTTAAAGAGACAACCCTTTCGGTAAATGACCTTGATGTAGATGCAACACCTCAGTTCTCTGACGGTAAGATTACATTCTACATGCCCTCTCAGGAGAATCCGGGAGCAGATTCCGGTATTGGACATCTTACAAATAACTTTGCTACAGGCGATGAGTTCTCGGCAGCATGCGCAGAGGCAGTTACAAACAAGATTGCAGATTCCGCTGCGGGCGCAGTCGTAACAAGCAGATCTACCGGTATTGTTTATTCAGGCGAAGAAGGTCCCGGCTCACCGATGAAGGTTGTTGTAGGATTTGAAGAGGCAACTGACGAGAACCATTACGGTAACGGTAAGATTTCTTACCTTAAGATTAACTATACATGCAGTTACCGTTATCTTCTTGCAGTAGGTACAGGCGACATTCTCATCAATGTTGCTGAGGCTAATTTCGCTGCATACAATGACTCAACATACGATGATTTCAACTATGCCGAGTACGAAAAGGGCGATGCAGACTTAAGCCAGAGAGTTACTATCATTGATGCAAAGCTTGTCCTCAAGCATATTGCAGGTCTTGAAAAGCTTAACGATGCTCAGCAGAAGATCTCCGATATGGACGACAACAACAAGATTACTGTTCTTGACGCAAAGATGATTCTTCAGAAGATTGCTGCAGAGGCATAATCAAACAATTCCTTTTAAGATTTATAATAAAGCACCGTTGATTTCAACGGTGCTTTTTATTTCGCCTTTTTTAATCTTCGTGATGAATTTCCTCAACAAGCTCGTTTTCTCTGAACATCAGCGAGATACACCAGATAGCCGAGAGGGCGACGAGTGTGTAAATAATTCTGCTTAAAACCGCACCCTGACCGCCGAATATCCAGCTGACAATGTCAAACTGAAACAGACCTATTGAACCCCAGTTAATACCGCCTATCACGAGAATAATCAACGCAATTCTGTCAAGCATTTTTTCAACTCCTCATTTTAACGCTTGATAGTATTTTTTGCGCATTTTTAGAAATTATGCAAAAAATAAAGGCATAATTTAATTATGCCTTTTTATGATTTTTATTAAAGAATTATACATATAAGCCCGTTACAGCCTTCGTTGATAACTCTCTGCAGAGTTTCCTGCATTTTCATCCGTGCTTCGTTAGGCATGTGAAAAAGCTTGTTTCTCAGCCCTTCGTTTACGAGCTCGTTTAGCGATTTGCCGAAAATATTTGATTCCCATATTTTGGTTGGCTCTTCCTCAAAGCCCTCAAGCAGATATTTAATCAGCTCCTCGGACTGACTCTCAGTGCCGACTATAGGCGCAACCTCTGTTTCAATGTTTGCTTTGAGCATATGTATTGAGGGCGCCGAGGCAGACAGCTTTACGCCGTAGCGTCCGCCCTGTTTAATGATTTCGGGCTCCTTTAAGGTTAATTCGTCAAGTCCGGGCATAATTATTCCGTATCCCGTGTTTTCAACCTCGTCAAGCGCATATTTGATTTTTTCATATTCGGCTTTTGAACGGCTCAGTTCCGTTATAAGCGTCATCAGACCTTCTTCGTTTTCGATTTCAATGCCCGTTTTTTCGGTTATTATCTTATAAAACAGACCCTCGTCAGTTTCAATATCTATTAAGGCACTGCCTTTGCCGAGGTCCATTTTGCCGATTTCCGCACGCCTGATATACTCGTTTGTCCGCAGTCCGTCAGTGAGCAGATTTATGTCTCTGACAAGGCTCAGCCCCTCGGAGGACGTGTTTATCTGTTCGCGTATGCTGCTTTTGAGCCAATGAGTGTTCTCAAGCTTCAACAGCCACGCGGGAAGCTTTATTCCGATTTCCTTTATCGGGAATTCAAATAATATCTGTGTCAGAATTTCCTTGATTTTGCTCTCGTTGAGTTCAAGACAGTTTACGGGCAGAACAGGTACCGAATATTTTTCGGAAAGCTCTCTTGCAAGTGTTACGGCGCTTTCGCTGTCGGGATATGTGCAGTTAAGCAGTATTATAAACGGCTTGTTAAGCTCTTTTAATTCGTCTATGACTCTTTCCTCGGCAATTTCGTATTCCTCTCTCGGAATATCGCTTATACTGCCGTCCGTCGTAACAACAAGTCCTATCGTCGAGTGTTCGGTAATAACCTTTTTTGTGCCGATTTCGGCTGCCATATTAAAGGGTATTTCCTCCTCAAACCACGGAGTATGCACCATTCTCGGCTGTTCTCCCTCAATATAACCCATGGAACTCGGAACTATATAACCTACGCAGTCTATCATCCTGACCTTGAGCGCGGCGTTTTCGGGCAAAGTTATTTCAACGGCGTTTTCGGGTATGAATTTCGGCTCCGTTGTCATAATTGTTCTGCCAGCCGCTGACTGAGGCAGTTCGTCAACTGCTCTTGTCTTTACGGCTGAGTTCTCTATATTCGGTATTACAAGCGTATCCATAAATTTCTGTATAAAGGTTGATTTTCCCGTTCTTACGGGACCTACGACGCCGATATAAATATCTCCGCCGGTTCTGTCGGCAATATCGGAATATATGCTTCTTTCTGCCATTTGAATACCTCCTAAACATCATTACACTAACAATAATATTCCGATAATTTTGTTTATATGAATAAAAAAACGGCAGAGTACCGACTCTGCCGCTGTATATGTATTTAATGTCAGATGTGCTTATCAATAAATTCCCTTACCTTATTCCAGTACAAATCGGGATGCGCGCATACCGAGCGTGCATGAGGAGCGTCGGGAACGGAAAGCATATCCTTATCGGAATCACACGCGTCATAAACTATCTGAAGCATATCATAGGGAACAAAGTTGTCTGCTTCGCCGTGGATAAAGAGCATGGGAACCTTGCATTTCTTTAACTGCTCGGTACAGGAAGCCTCTTTGAACGAGAACTTTGCCTTGCGCTTGTTGACGTCGTTGGCGCTGTAAAGGAAGGGGAATTCAGGCACCTTCATCTGAGTCATCTTGTGCTTTAAAATGTCCCAGACATTTGTGTAGCCGCAGTCCTCGATAGCAAGCTTAACGTTTTCGGGCAAATCCTCGCCGCAGGTCATCATTGTTGTTGCGGCACCCATTGAAACGCCGTGAAGTATGATTTTGCAGTCGGGATGGAACTCTACAAGGTAGTTTATCCATGCGATAACGTCAAGTCTGTCTTTCCAGCCCATCGAGATAAATTCCTCCTCGGAATCTGCGTGTCCTCTGAGGCTGGGCATAAGTACGTTGTAGCCCCACTCATAGAATTTCTGTGCGTATATACCCATTTTTCTCGGGCTTGAGGTGTAACCGTGAATACAGATTACATAAATATCGCTGTCTTTTTCGCTTCTGAACAAATCGGCGTGCAGATTTTTACCGTCATAGCTCGGTATTGTAACCTTTTCCTTGAGAGTATCGTCAAACCACTGAGACCCAGTGTCGAGAATTGCCTCAAGCTTTGCAATGTATTCGTCTGCCATCTTTTTCTTTTTGTCATTTTCCGAAGCCTTTGTACCTATGGGACCGTTCATACCGGTTCTTGAAAGTACAAGGTGATACATCAGTTTACCTGACAGCACAAATGCCGTAGCCGCTACGCCTGCCGTAACAAAAGCGTATTTTGCGGCGCTTGCGAGTTTATTTTTATTCTCCATAAATCCTTCTCCTTTCATTTATGGATATATTGTATAACAAAAAAGCGGCAAATGCAAATATTTTCGTCCCGTATTTTTAAAAATGAGGGATAAAAATGTTGTTTTTAATTTAAAAATCTGTTACAATATACTTCAACATACATAAAAAAATATTATCCGTACGGGGTGTATTGAAATGGATGACAAAATCATGAGAACAAGCGTTTTCGGCGGCTTCAAAAAAGAGGACGTTCTTTCCTTTGTTGAGCAGCTTAAAAATGAAGTCGAGTCGCTTAAAAAGGACATAGAGGCCAAGGACAATTTAATGCTCGGTCTTAACAGTCAGATACGCGAGCTTACAAGAGAATGCGACGGGCTGAAAGCCTGCAAGGCAGAGCTTGAAACCGCTACGGAAAAAATCAGCGTTCTCAGTAATACAAATATTAAAATGAAATCCGAGCTTGACTCTCTTAAAGCAGTTGCCGATGAGTACGAAAATGCCAAAGCAAAGCTTGAAAAGGGCAGCCGTGAAATAGAGGAAGCTCAGGCAAGGCTCGGAGCCGCGTTTGTTGATGCGCGCAAATATTCTGAAAATATCGTTGCCGCCGCTAATGAAAAGGCCCATAAGACAAGTGAGGGCTTCTCTCAGGACATATCAAGGCAGGCAACCGAAATAACACGTCTTTCGGGCGAAATTGATAAGATTTCGGATTCGTTCAACAGAACTGTCAGCGAGCTTCACGCAAATATTGCGGTTCTCGCGCAGAGGATGTCAGCCGCGGCTAAAAATCTAAGTCTGCGTCAGGACTCGGTATTCCAGCCCGAACTCAAGGCAGATTTTAACCTTGATGACGATGCAACGGGCGTTATCGACAGTAATGACGGAAGCGGACTTACGTTTATTCAGTATCCTCCTCACACCGAGTTCAACGAGGATCTTAATATTCAGCCCGATTCCGATTATTCCAATTTATCCAAAGAGGGCTGAGCGTGAAGGAATATACTCTTACAACATCAGAGCTGAAAAATGCGGCGGAGTATCTTGAAGCAGGCGACACGGTTTATCTGTCGGGTACGGTATATACGTCAAGGGATGCCGCGCATAAGAGAATAATGAAACTCATAGAGGACGGCAAGACGCTTCCTTACGGAATTGACGGCGCAGTTATTTACTATGCGGGACCCACGCCTACACCTGAGGGACTTGCAATAGGTTCCTGCGGACCGACTACCTCGTCAAGGATGGACGTCTATGCTCCCAAGCTTCTTGATATGGGACTTACCGCCATGGTCGGCAAGGGACCGCGTTCGGCTGAGGTTATCGACGCCATAGTACGCAACAGGGCGTTGTATTTCTGCGCCATAGGCGGTGCGGGCGCACTTGCGAGCAAATGTATTTCAGATTGCGAGGTTATTGCTTTTGAGGACCTCGGCTGTGAGTCTGTAAAGAAGCTGACTTTCAGAGATTTTCCTCTTACCCTTGCAATAGATGCAAGGGGAAACAGCCTTTTTAAATAACCCGGAGAATATAATGACAGAGATTATTAACAGAGCGTTAGAATTAAGAAAAAAGATAATAGAAAAAGAATTTTCAAGGATGAACGATATGCAGCTTAAAGCGGTCTTTAAAACAAAAGGACCGCTTTTAATACTTGCAGGCGCGGGCTCGGGAAAGACAACCGTTGTTGTCAACCGAATTGCCAATCTTATCAAGTACGGCGACGCGTATAATTCCGATTTCTTTGAGAGGACTCCCGACGTTGCTGATATTGAAATGATGGAAATGTACCTCGCAGGCGATAAGAGCGTTTATGATAATATTTCCGACCTTCTCAGCGTAAACGCCGTAAAGCCGTGGCAGATACTCGCAATAACCTTTACCAATAAGGCGGCAAACGAGTTGAAGGAAAGACTTGAAATAATGCTCGGCGAAAAGGCTTACGATATATGGGCAAGCACCTTTCACTCCTGCTGTGTCAGAATTTTAAGACGCGACGGAGAAAAAATAGGTTATTCAAAGCATTTTACCATCTATGATACCGACGACAGCAAGCGGCTTATCAAGGAATGTCAGTCCCTGCTCGGCATTGAGGACAGATTTCTGCCGCACAAAGCCATACTCGGCGAAATCAGCAAGGCAAAAAACGAACTTATGTCGCCGGAAAAATATCTTGAAATAAACGGTTCGGACGTAAGACTGTCAAAAATCGGCGAGTGCTATAAAAAATATCAGGAAATGCTATTTGCCGCGGACGCCATGGACTTTGATGATATTATAGTCAATACAATAAAACTTTTTGAGGAATTTCCCGATGTGCACGGCTATTATCAGACACGCTTCCGCCACGTTATGGTTGACGAGTATCAGGACACGAACTATGCGCAGTACAGACTAACCTCTCTGCTTGCTGACGGTTACCGCAATATCTGCGTAGTCGGCGATGACGACCAGAGTATATATAAATTCCGCGGCGCTACCATAGAGAATATACTCCAGTTCGAGGACAGATACCCCGACGCCGAGGTCATAAGGCTTGAGCAGAATTACCGTTCTACCCAGAATATTCTTGACGCCGCAAACAATGTTATCGACAACAATACGGCGAGAAAGGGCAAAAATCTCTGGACGGCAAACGGCACGGGCGAAAAAATTATCTGGCATACCGCCGCCGATGAAACGGGCGAGAGCAGGTATATTACCGAGCAGATAGAGAAACAGATTTCTTCGGGCAGAAAATTCAGCGATATAGCCGTTCTCTACCGTATGAACGCCTTGTCGGGCTCGGTTGAGCACGCGCTTGTAAGAAATGCTATTCCGTACAGAATAATCGGAGGTCATAAATTCTATGACCGTATGGAAATAAAGGACGCAGTTGCATATTTAAGCGTAATAAATAACCCGTCCGATAAAGTCAGACTTCAAAGAATTATAAACACGCCCAAGAGGGGCATAGGCGCAACAACCCTTGCAAACGCCTCGCAGATAGCCGATACGCTCGGCGTGTCGCTCTTTGAGGTTTTCTCGACGGCAGACAGATATGAGGTCTTAAAGCGCAGTGCCGCAAAGCTCATAGAGTTTACCGATATGATACATGACTTTTCCGAATATTCCGAGAGCCATAGTCTTACGGAATTGCTCGCGTATGTACTCGAAAAAACCAATTACGCAGAGCATTTGAAAAGCGAGCCGGAAAAACTTGAGGACAGAATTCAGAATCTTAACGAACTCGGCGCGGTGCTTACGAGATTCAGCGAGGAAAACCCCGAGGGTACTCTGTATGACTTTCTCGAAGAGGTCGCTTTGATGACCGATATTGACAACTATAACAGTGAGGACGATAAGGTTGTGCTTATGACGCTCCACTCGGCAAAGGGACTTGAATTCCCCGTCGTATTTATATGCGGTATGGACGAGGGCGTCTTTCCCGGTTTTCAGAGTCTTTACAGCGAGGATGAAATTGAGGAGGAGAGAAGACTTTGCTATGTCGGCATCACGAGAGCAAAGGAAATGCTTTATCTGACAAATTCAAAATCGCGTATGGTATTCGGCTCTACAAGTTTCTATAAGCCGTCAAGATTTCTTGAGGAAATTCCCGAAGAACTTCTTGAGCATACACAGCAGTCGGCTTTCGGATATGCTTCTTCCGTAAGAACGTTTACGGGTTCTCCGGAACAGAGCACCGAAAAAAAGGTAAACCGCGGCTTTTCCGGACTTAACAAGCCTGCAGACGACAGCGGTAAACCCGATTTTAAGGTCGGAGATACCGTCGAGCATAAGATTTTCGGAAGGGGAGTAATAACCGCCGTTCATCCTATGGGCAACGATATGCTCGTCGAAATTGCCTTTATCGAAAGAGGCACAAAAAAGCTTATGGCAAAGCACGCCAAGCTCACAAAGGTATAAAAAAACGCCTGACTCAAAGTCAGGCGTTTTTCTTTTGCTTATCTTTTTCTCGGCAGACCTCTCGGACCTATGTATTCCGAGGAACCGAAGCCGAGTATATAGACAAAAATGATATTCAGAAAAATAAGACCTATTCCGAAAAGACCGCTCTTGCCGAAAGCCTTTGCCATTCTGATATTGACCGCGATATAGTAAAAGATATTTACTATCGGAATCAGGTACAAAATGAATTTCCAGCCGCAGCCGTCCGCAATTTTACACATTTTATACATATTGACTATCGGTATAAAGGCAGTCCAGCCGTGCTCTCCCGCCTTATTGAAAACTCTCCATAGAGCTATGACGGAAACTATGTAAAATATAACGGTTGCCGCAGTTGTCTGTCCGTTGATAAGCTCTTTTACCGTCATCCAGTATTCCTGCATAATAAAAACTCCTTTACATAAGAGAATCGTATATCTTTATATTGACTGTTTCCTGATTACAGTTGTGTCTGTAAATGCTCATTACAAGTCCTATGCCGAGATAAACGCACAGGTTAGCCGAGCCGCCCGCGCTGAAAAACGGAAGCGTTATACCTACAACGGGGAGCAGCATAAGGCACATACCGACGTTTATTATCATCTGTGCGGCTATCATTGAAGCCATACCGCTGCAGATGAGGTTAGTCGAGGTTTCTCTCGACTTTTTGCCCGTTGAGATTATTCTGAGAATAATCAGAGTCAATAAGAGAAGCGCGGCAAAGCAGCCGATAAGTCCCGTTTCCTCGCCGATAACGGTAAAAATCATATCGTTATGACCTTCGGGAATAAGACCTGCCTGAGTGTACGCACCCTTAAAAAGTCCCTGACCGGTAAAACCTCCCGAGCCGAGAGCGTTCATACCGTATTTCTGCTGATAAATAATGTCGGGATAAAGTTCAGGATAGATAAGCGCAAGAACTCTGTCTCTTTGCAGCTGCTTCAAAACAAAGGTCCATACAAGAGGGGAGGCGGCACCTATAAGTGCAAGCGCTCCGACAAAATATCCCCAGTGAACTCCCGCAATAAACAGCATAACCGCCGCGATAATTATAAAAACGAGCGAGGAACCCATATCTCCCGTAGCGGCGACAAGCACCGTGGGAATTGCCGCATGAGCGCCGAGCTGAAGGATACTGAAAAAGTTGTTTATCTTGTATTTCAGCCTTTCAAGGTGTACGCTGAAGGTTATAATAAACCCGATTTTTAAAAGCTCGGACGGCTGGAAGTTAACGGGACCGAATTTAAGCCAGGTGTGAACGTCGCTTCTTGCCGAAGGACCCGTTCCGAAGAAAAACAGCAGTATCATCATAGCCAGCGAAACGCCTGCAATGATAAGCCAGAAGCGTGTGAATATCTGATAGTCGATTTCCGAGATTATCAGCGACAGAGTAATACCTATGGCGATAGCGATTATCATAATCAGGAAATCTCTCGAAATAACCTGCTCCTCCTGCAGACTGTATCTCGTTGCGCTCATAACCGCAACCGAACCGAAAGCAGAGGCGATAAGGCACATGGCAAAAAGATAAAGATCGGTACCTTTGAAAAAATTACCGACCGCGTAAAGCGCACGTTTCAGACTATCGCCTCCTTTTTTAAAATTCAATATAAGTATTATAGTATTTTTTGAAAGTTTTTTCAAGTAAAAAACTATTTACTGAAATGCAATTTAGTGTTAAAATATTTAAGGTGATTCAATGCAGAGCTTTATTTCAAAGAGCTACGGTCAGACAGTTGAATTGGGCAAAAAGCTCGGAAAGAAGCTGAAAAAAGGGGACACGGTTGCCTTTTTCGGCTCTATGGGTATGGGCAAGACCGCCTTTGTAACGGGTATTGCCGAGGGTATGGGACTTGACTGTGAGGTCAGCAGTCCTACCTTTGCCATAGTCAATGTTTACGGTAAAAACAGTGAGCTCTGCCATTTTGATATGTACCGCGTTTCCTCGTGGGACGACCTTTATTCCACGGGCTTTTTTGAGTATATGGATATGGGCAGCGTTATCTGCATCGAGTGGAGCGAGAATATAGAAAATGCCGTTCCCGAAGACGCAATTAAAATCTATATCGAAAAAGGCGCAGACAATGATGAAAGAATTATAAAAATTGACGGATGTGATTATGAGTTATGAGAATTCTTGCGCTTGAGTGTTCCTCTGTCAGCGCAAGCGTTGCTGTTTGCGAGGATGGTAAAATAATCGGCTCGGATTTTGTCAGAAACGGGCTTACACATTCACAAACCCTTATGCCGATGCTTGAGAGGGTTGTCAGGGACAGCGGAACGGACATAAGCAGTATAGACGTTTTTGCCTGTACCTCGGGACCCGGTTCTTTCACGGGCGTGCGAATAGGCGTCGCGGCTGTAAAGGGACTTGCAGATGCGCTTGCAAAGCCCTGCTTTGCGGTTTCTTCGCTTGAAGCTGCGGCATTTCCTTATAGGGACAGCGGCAAAACCGTATGCGCCGTTATGGATGCAAGATGCAATCAGGTTTATACGGCTTCGTTTTACGGCTCGGAGAGGCTTTGCGAGGATGAGGCAATTCTTATCCCTGAGCTTAAAGAAAGGCTTTTAAGGGCAAAAAACGGCGTTATTCTGACGGGAGACGGCACACAGCTCGTGTATAACGCGCTTAAAGATGAAATTGCGGGACTTACCGCCTCGGATGAGAATTGCCGTTACGCAGATGCAAAGAGCGTTTCGATTATAGCTTACGAAAGAATTATGAGAGGGGAGCCGACGGTTAATTCTGCGGAGCTTCTTCCGCTTTACCTCAGAGTTCCTCAGGCTCAGAGAGAATTAAATAAGAAAAATAATTTAAAAGGAGACAGTAATATATGATTTATTTAGGCGCAGACCACGGCGGTTACAGTTTGAAGGAATCAATTAAAAAGCACCTTGACGAAAGAGGTATAAGGTACGTTGACTGCGGCACTGACAGTCCCGAGTCGGTTGACTATGCGCTTATCGCCAAGAAAACCTGTGACGAGATTATAAAGGATAAGGACAATATGGGGATACTCTGCTGCGGCACGGGTATCGGTATTTCAATGGCGGCAAATAAGGTAAACGGTATCAGAGCCGCCTGCTGCTCCGACTATTTCAGCGCAAAGTTCACGAGACTTCACAACAATGCCAACGTGCTGTGTATGGGCGGCAGAGTTGTAGGCAAGGGACTTGCCAACGAGCTTGTTGACGTCTTTCTTGACACGGGCTTTGAAGGCGGCAGACATCAAAGAAGAATAGATCAGCTTACCGATATAGAAAACTCTCAAAAATAATCTTGTATTTTACGTTGCGGGGTTATATAATTAAAATTGATAACAAATACAGGAGGAAGTAAAAATGTCAAACGTAACCATTACCAATCATCCGCTTATTCAGCATAAGCTCTCAATTCTCAGAGACAAGACCACGGGTTCAAAGGAATTCAGAGCCCTTATTTCGGAAATTGCGGCGCTTCTTTGCTATGAGGCAACCAGAGATTTGCCTCTCGAGGAGGTTGAAATTGAAACTCCCGTTGCAGTTGCAAAGGCAAAGGTAATAGCAGGCAAAAAACTTGCTTTTGTCCCGATTTTAAGAGCAGGTACGGGAATGCTTGACGGTGTTCTTTCGCTTGTTCCCTCGGCAAAGGTAGGTCATATCGGTATGTACCGCGACCCCGAAACGGCTTTGCCCGTTCCTTACTACTGCAAGCTTCCCGCAGATATTTCACAGCGAGAGGTTTTTGTACTTGACCCGATGCTTGCGACAGGCGGTTCCGCTATCGACGCCATAAATCAGATAAAGATAAATAATCCCAAGTCGGTTAAGTTTATGTGCATTATTGCCGCTCCCGAGGGACTTAAAGCCCTTACGGACGCGCATCCCGATGTTGAGGTTTACTGTGCGGCTCTTGACGATCATCTCAACGAGCATAAGTACATAGTTCCCGGTCTCGGCGACGCAGGCGACAGAATTTTCGGTACAAAATAAGAAATAAGAATATATCCGCCCCTCTTTACATACTTATTACTGTATGTAAGGAGGGCGTTTGTTTTGAGATATTCGGCAGAGGACAGGGCAGTTTTGCTCGGTCGTTACATAGTAGAGAATAAAGCCACGGTCAGAGCGGCGGCAGGGTATTACGGAGTCAGCAAGAGTACGGTGCACATGGACGTTTCGGAAAGGCTGAAAAAAATCAACCCTTCGCTTTACAGGGAGGTCAGAAAAATTCTTGACATCAACAAAAGCGAAAGACATATAAGAGGCGGTAAAGCCACAAAACAAAAATATCTTATGCTAAAAGACGGTTAAAACCGTCTTTATTTTTTATAACCGAATAAAAACGTTTAACATACAATATTCAAGGGAGCAATAATAAAAAAGGAGAAATAAAATGTCAAATAAATACTTTAACGGCGATAATATAACCGCTCAAAGCGAATATTTCGGCATCGGCGCTTTGCCCGAAACGGTAACGACAACCATGGCATATATTCCGTTTCAGACTGACACAACCGAATACACTCCCGAAAGCGCGCTGTCATGCGGTACGCTTTTTGCCGACCTTAATAAACCGTTTCTTGGAGGTAAATGTATATGACACGACAGAAAGCACTTGCAAGACTTTCGGCGGTACAGTTTGCCGCATGGGAACTTCATATGTATCTTGATACTCATCCCGGTGACAAAAATGCAGCCGAAAGATACAGACAGTACAGCGCTCAGTACAGAAAACTCCGCAAGGAGTTTGAGGAGAACTTCGGAGCTCTTGTTCAGCCGTCCTTCGGCAACGAGTGGCTTGATGACCCGTGGCCCTGGGAAAATACAAGAAGGAGTGATGCCTGATGTTTCAGTATGAAAAGAAATTACAGTATCCCGTAAATATTAAAACGCCCAATGCGCTCTATGCAAAGATAATCGCATCGCAGTACGGCGGACCTGACGGAGAGCTCGGCGCCTCTTTGCGCTATCTCTCACAGCGTTTTTCAATGCCTTATCCCGAACTTAAAGGCTTGCTGACCGATATAGGCACAGAGGAGCTCGGACACCTTGAAATGGTCGGTGCAATTATGTATCAGCTTACGCGCGGACTTACCGATGAGGAAATCAAGAAAATCGGCTTCTATGACTATTTCGTTGACCATACAACGGGCGTTTATCCCGCAAGCTCGGCAGGCGTACCTTATACGGCTGCAGGTATGCAGTCAAAGGGAGACGTACTTGCCGACCTTCACGAGGACCTTGCAGCAGAGCAAAAGGCAAGAGTAACCTATGACAATATCCTGCGCCTTGTTGATGACCCTGACGTCAGGGATGCAATTAAGTTCCTTCGTCAGCGCGAGGTCGTCCACTATCAGCGCTTCGGAGAGGGTCTGAGGCTTGCGACCGATAAGCTCAACAGCAAGAATTTCTACGCCTTTAATCCTTCATTTGACCCGAAGAAATAATCTTCACTCTATTTGCAGACGGCTTTAGGGCGATGTTCATCCTTATGAACAGCGCCCTTTACGCCGTCTGTTTTTTTATTTGCCACATTTTTTTACACATCGGATGATATACTTAACAACGAAAACGAAAATAGTGTTCAGCATAACTATCTTTTTATTATCAAAATGTTTAGTTCC
>SVOA01000014.1 GCA_015066635.1 Oscillospiraceae bacterium
GCCCCTGCGCCTGCAAACTCGGCAAGCGGTTCGTACACGCCGACCGCACCGAGAAAAACTCCGAGCACGACAAACAGCACAAGTATTCTTGCAGGCGTCATACCCGTCAGGTCAATGAGCAGCTGACCTGCAACGCAGATAAGTCCGCCGATAATAAACGCCTTTAAAAAAATCATTTTTTACACCTCTTTTTTATTATTCGGTTTTTTCATTAAATTATTTACTTATTTATGTTTTAATGTTAAAATTTGCTTTGTAAGGAGTTGATAATTATGAATTGTCTTACAGACTGCTATACGCTTAAAAACGGAGTAAAGGTTCCCTGCATCGGCTTCGGTACATGGAAGATGCCCGAAGAAACCGCAGAAAACGCCGTTATTTCCGCAATATCGGCAGGCTACCGTCATATAGACACCGCGGCGGCTTATCAGAACGAAGCGTACGTCGGCAAAGGCGTTAAAAAAAGCGGCGTTTCAAGAGATGAAATATTTCTTGTTTCCAAGCTTCCCAACGACGACCACGGATACGAAAACGCCATTGCCTCCTGCGAAAAATCTCTTATGCGGCTCGGCACGGACTATCTTGACTCTTATCTTATTCACTGGCCCGTACTCGTACAGAATCAGGACAGAGTCGAGGAAGATTTGTGCGAAACCTGGAGAGCGTTTTTAAGACTGTATGAGGACGGCAAGCTCAGAAGCGTCGGCACCTCCAATTTTATGGAGGAGCATATCGAAATGCTCAAAAAGAATTTTTCGGTCTATCCGATGATAAATCAGGTTCAGATGCACCCGCAGAATCCTCAGGACGAGATGGTTGCCTACTGCAAGGAAAATAATATTCTTCCCGAGGCGTGGAGTCCGCTTATTCAGGGACAGGCCTTTAAACGCGAGCTGCTGATAAATATGGCGGCGAAATACGGCGTTTCGGTATCTCAGCTTTGCATAAGATTTATCGTACAGAAGGGCGCAGTCCCCGTTCCCAAGTCGTCGTCCCCCGAAAGAATCAGAGAGAACGCGGATGTTTTCGGCTTTAACATAAGCGATGAGGATATGCTTGAAATCGCAACCTTAAAAAAATACGGAATGATAGGAAATCCCCCGTCAGTACCGAGAACGCATCAGGTTGTCGGCTTTTAACCGAATATAATAAAAGGAGAGAGCGCAGCTCTCTCTTTTTTTTAAAAATTTTTTAAAAAATGTTGACAAACAAAAAATACCGTGCTATTGTATAACTGTGCTAATTGTGATAGCACAGTTGATACAGTGCTGAATCTGATTACGGAGGTGACGCCTTTGAATATTTTGATTGACTATCACTCAAGAACTCCGATTTATGAGCAGATAAAAGAGGAAATCATACTTGCGGTATCGCGCGGAGAGCTCAAAAAAGACGAGCAGCTCCCCTCTCTGAGAGTTCTGTCAACACAGCTGTCAGTCAACATCAACACGATTAAACGGGCACTGTCTGAGCTTGAGGACCAGGGTATAATCTACACGGTTGCCGGCAAAGGCATCTTTATAAACGGCAACGCACAGACAAAAGCATATCTTGACAGTGCGCTTGAGGAGTTGCGCGCAGGGCTGGTAAACGCAAAGGCTCTCGGCGCAAAGAAAGAGGATATTGCCTCTATTATTAACGAAATATTTACGGAAAGGAAGGACGACTAAATGATTGAATTTAAAAATGTTACAAAGAAATTCGACGACTTTACCGCGGTCGAGGACATTTCATTTACCGTTGAACCGTCATCCATTTACGGTCTTATCGGTTACAACGGAGCCGGCAAGACTACCCTGCTTAAAACAGCGGCGGGCATCTATGAGCCCGAGGGCGGCGACGTGCTTATGGGAGGTCAGTACGTCTTTGATAACGACGACATCAGAAAAGATTTATTCTTTATTCCCGATGATTTATACTTCCCGATGACCTCAAGTCTGAAATCAATGGCAGACTTCTATGAGGACTATTATCCCAACTTCAGCCGCAAGACCTTTGACAACCTTGTCGAGGTTTACGGACTTAATAAAAAGGATAAAATCAGAGGTTTCTCAAAGGGTATGCAGAGACAGTCGGAAATCATACTCGGACTCGCCTGCAAACCGAAATACCTGCTTCTGGACGAAACCTTTGACGGACTCGACCCGCAGAAAAAGGAAACGACAAAGAAGCTCTTTATGGAATACATAATTGAGAACGACGCTTCTCTGATTATTTCTTCGCATAACCTCTCGGAGCTTTCCAACCTCTGCGACCACGTCGGACTTATCAACGGCAAGCATATGACAATGAATTGCTCCGTTGACGATATTTCGCAAAATTATATGAAGCTTCGTCTGATTTTTGACCGTGATGTAAAGAAGAGCGAATTTGACTTTATAAACTACAAGTCGCTCGACATTGACGGCAAGATAGCAATGATTGTCTTTGAGGGCAACTTCAGAGAGGAAAGAGATAAACTCAATTCCCTGCTTCCCATAGCCATTGACGAATACAAGCTGACTATGGAAGAGGTATTCTTAAACGAAATGGAGGATAAGTCTTATGACATCACTAAGATATTCGAATGACAGAGTTGATTCAAATGACTTAAAAAGATGTATAAAGCAGGCTCTGCCGTTTCCCGCTATTGCGGCATTAGTGCTGTTTATTATGCACAGCGTTCCCCTTATCTCATATGTACTCAGCAAGGAATTCCGTTCTCAGCGCACAAAGCTTGAAATAATCTCCTTCTTCGGAGAGCCGTTCCTCAACAGCAGTTTAATACAGTTCGGTATGGTTTGCTGCGGAATGGTTACTGCAGCTGTGCTGTTTATGTTCTTATTCAAAAAGAATTCCGTAAACGTTTATCTGAGTATGGGCATCACGAGAACAAGGCTTTATTTTAACCGAATTGCTTCGGGTGTAAGTCTGATATTCCTTGCTTCGTTTATCCCCATGACAGTAAACCTTATCGTAAACCTTTTCTGCTTCGGAGCAAACGCACATCTCTTCCAGGTTTACTTTTATATGCTGCTCGCATATTTTATCCTTGGACTTGCGGGCTTTGCAGTTGCATCGTTTACGGCAACCGTTTCCGGCAGCTTTATAGAGCTGGTTATAACCTCTATACTGTTTTCCATTATCCCCATTATGATTAAGAATGAGTTAAAGACTCTCAAATACGGACTGCTTAACGGGTTTGCGGACAACGGAGCGGAAATTGCACGGAACATCACTGATGTTCTTTCCCCGTTTACAATTATCAAGGACCTTGACAAAAGTATAAAAATAGATGAAGTTCTTTACAATCCAATCAACCAGCTTGGCGTGCAGCTTACAAAAAAGGTTCCCGAATCTCTGATGCTCGACAGCGGACTTATGATTCCGATATTCACATGGATAATTATTGCGGCGGTTCTGCTCGCACTCGGATACTTCCTCATAAACAGAAGAAAGATGGAACATTCCAACTCCTTCGGTAAGTTCTATATTTCGTCTGCAATAAACGGCACGGCAGTTTTCTGTGCGGCTATGCTTCTGCTCAATACGATAAACACTGATTTATATACGAGCGGAGACGGTCCGATGCGTGTTTTCAGACAAAATATCACTGTTTTCCTGATTATTACAATTGTCGGCACGCTCATAGTCTATTTCATAGGACAGCTCATCATAAAGCGCAAATTAAAAGCAGCCGTAAAGATGCTTCCCGTTTACGCCGTGCTTGCGGCATTATCCGTTGCAATGATACTCTGCTTCAGGACGGGATATTTCGGCTCATATAACAAGCTGCCTGCACAGACGCAGATTAAGTCTGTCGCCATGGACATAAACGATGAAAGAAATCTGTTTGACTACGGATGTTATTCGATTGCTGCCCAACGTTCACCCGAAAAAGCATATACCAGCAGCAATGCAGATGACATAAAGCTGGCTGAAAAATACTTTGAGCTTATACGCGACCAGAAATACAGCGATAACTTCGATCAGAGGATAACCTTCTGCTTTGAGCTTAAGGACGGAAGCTATTTGACGAGGTCATTCCACGTTTATACACGTGAGCTTTTTGACAGCTATGTCAGGGATGTTTATGCGTCAAACTTCTTTAAGGGCTATATGAAGTATCTTATGCTTGAAGACCCGTATCCGATGTCAGAAGAGAATGATTCGGAAGGAAGCTATTATTATAACACCTTCGGCGCAAGGGTTTACTACGGCACAGAAGACGAAAACTCAAAGGGCAGATATAAGGCTCTTGACTGGTACTGTCTCGGCAGCAGTCTTGTCATAGACGGCTACAACAGAGATAGCAACACGGTCGGACTTGAGCCCATTGAATTCAAGGAAGAGCTTTTGAAGGCGCTCTACGAGGACCTTACAAAACTGAGTTATGACGAGGTATATAAGAATAACGCCCGTCCCGTTGCGGTGCTTACCTCCGATTTCTGCGCTCTGCCCTATGCAACCGACAAGCTTTTCTCAACGGATTACGGCGATATGGTAACCGAGGCAGAGGCAAAGGAAAGGGAAAACGGCGACCGCAGTCTTTACAAAAAGAATTCGGCGGCTTACGCCTCCCCTGCGATTTATATTTACCCGCAGATGACAAACACCCTGAACGTGCTGAGCGCTCACGGTTACGAATTACCCGAATACTCTGCCAAAATCAAATACGCTTATGTAACGCAGTCAAGCGAAGGTCTGCTCAAGGCCATCGACGCTCTCCGTACCAAGCTCAGCGAGACGAATAAGGACTATTACTACTATTCAGACGACGTCAACAGTCCTTATCTCAACACCTTCCGTTTCTGCAACGATTTTGACAGTATTTTATATAACGACTTCTATTCCTTTGAAAATCCGAATTACTCGGACACATACGAGAGCACGCTCAATAAGGTGTTTGCCGACATCGGCAAGCCCCTTACCAAAATTGAGGATACTGCAAAGTCTCAGGCAATTAACGAAAAGGCAGTCCCCTTCTATGACACCTACGGAGACGACGGACGCTATGTCTTCTTTATCTGGGACGACAACGCCATGACAAGCAGCTACGTCCCATCGGCAAATGCAGACGTGCTGAAATAACAAATCATAATAAATAAAAAGACCGAAGTTTAAAACTTCGGTCTTTTATTCTACTAAATTAAAGAACGTAAATCGTTACGTTTTTTGAGCCCCACTGATAGCACTGCGAGGAGCTGTTCATAAACAGGTCAACCGTAAACTTGCCCTTGTTTATAAATCCGCCCGTATCGGCAGCTATTGCATAGCCGTAAACCGTACCGTCATTTGCCACTATCCAGAGCTCCGTTCCGTAGGGGAACTGATTGGGATCAACAGCGATATAACCCGGCTTAACGGTTCTGCCGCTTGCAGTTCTGGAGCCGCTCGGTGCGGTATAAGCCGCCGCCTTGCCCGTAACAACGCTCTTGTATGAGGTGGGAACGCCGTTTACTATTTCAAGTCCCGCAGGAGGCGTAAGCTCCGAAATGGCGCCGCCGCTTGCCTTAACGCTTGAAACCGCTGCAGCCGCAACTGCCTTTTGCTTGGTGCCGACAGTTGTAATCTGCGCAACCGCTTCCTTTATAACGGTTTCCTTCTCAACCTTACTTGAAGCAACCTTGCCGTCAACAACCTTATCTCTGTAGGTAACTTCCTTGGAACCGTTCTCGCCCTGCTGAGTAACCTTGCTGTCGCCCTTGAACATATCGGACGACTTGACGGTTTTTTTGTCAAAGGCAACTGTCTTTGTAACCGTTCTCGTTGCGTACTCTACACGGTGAACCTTGATTTCAAGTCCGTCGCTGAGCGCCGTATCAACAGCAGGCTCGGTTTCGTCATTTTCTCCGAGAGAAATGCCCAGAATATTCAGAGCATCCCTTACCGTACCGTCGCCTATGGTAAGTGCATTGCTTACGCCGTCAGCTGTAACGGTAATATGGTATGCGTTCTGAAGTCTGATAAGCATTCCGTCGCTTACGATTTCATCTTCGGAAACGTTGAGAAGTAAATCTTCGTTAAGAGTGATTCCGTTTTCGCTCAGGAAATCTGCAACAGTTCCCGCAAAGACAAGCTCTCTCTTTTCTCCGTTTATATCCTCAAACGTAATCGCCGAAGCACGGTAAATGACAACCGTACCGTCAGCAACCTCGGAATATGCGTCCAGATTCAGTTTATCGTTTTCGGCGAGCTCGATACCTGCCTGCCTGCAGACAGCTTCGGCGTCGCTCTTATAGGTTGTAACCCTTGTAATCTCCGAGCCGTCGTAAATATCGACATTGTGAAGGATGCTCGGAGAGGCGGCAAAAGCAGTACCCGTGCACAGAATCGCTATCACAAGAATCAGTGCGGCTGTTTTAAAAACAGTCGAACGTGTAACCGATATGCTGCCTTTCACTTGCGTAATCATCATTTTGCTCCTTTAACCCGATTCCGACGTTTTTTATGTCAGAACCGTCCGGACATACAAGACGCCCGAAAGTTATTTTCGCTTTTTGACTTTGGAATTATAATTCGGTTTTTGGTAAATGTCAATTTTTTTGGGGTTATGTTTTTGTGGAAATTGCACAAAAGTAAATGTCAAAAATTGTCAAAAGAGGTTTTATGCACCCCCGATATTTTAACCCGATAAAGCAAATCGGGTGAATTTTTGTTCATTTTTCAAAAAAATCGGTTTGTGGGTAATTATATGCGTTTTTTTGCCTCTTTTTTTATAAAAAACAGCCGTTTTTTACCTCTTTTCCCATTAAAAGTATATGCAGAGCCCGTTTTTTTATTCCGATTTAAGTAAAAAATATACTAAAATGTTTAAAAAATGCTCTGCATTCCCCTCCGACGCCCAATTTTTAGATAAAATTCTGCTATTTTTATGGGAAAACAGCATTTTTTTGATTTTTTAATAGATTTGAGAGTTCAAATATGATAGAATAATTCTGGGACATATATTATAAATAGTATAGAGGAAACAATGAAAAGCTTTGTTATAACCAAAAATGACGCCGGTCAGAGGCTTGATAAATTCGTCTGCAAGACAGTTCCGCGTCTGCCCTCGGCTCTGATGTACAAGTACATAAGGACAAAAAGAATCAAAGTCAACTCAAAAAGAGCGGAGATTTCGACAAGACTGTGCGAAAACGATACCGTCGATATGTATATCGGCGACGAATTCTTTGAAAAAAACGAGCAGGAATACGATTTTATGAAAGCTCCCCGTGCGCTTAATATCATTTATGAGGATGGGAATATTTTATTGCTCGATAAAAAAGCAGGCGTTCTGTGTCATCCCGACGGCAAGGAGTATGTTGATACGCTTATCGGCAGAATTAAGCGCTACCTTTACGAAAAAGGCGAGTATAATCCTGACAAGGAGAATTCCTTTACACCTGCATTGGCAAACAGAATCGACCGCAATACGAGCGGAATAGTCATAGCCGCCAAAAACGCCGAAAGTCTGCGGATTCTCAACGAAAAAATCAAGTCGAGAGAACTGCATAAATTCTATCTCTGCGTTACTGTCGGCACCCCGCCGAAAAAG
The DNA here is from genome assembly GCA_015066635.1 of Oscillospiraceae bacterium. GTDB lineage: Bacteria > Bacillota > Clostridia > Oscillospirales > Acutalibacteraceae > Fimenecus. Next base: position 7,520 of record SVOA01000014.1, read on the forward strand.
AGCGATATTCTGACCGGTTATCTGTATAAGGATGAAAAGAGCAATACCGTCAGGGTTTCGGCAAAGCCGTTCCCCGACTCAAAAACGATTAAGACAAAGTACACCGTTCTTGACAGTATCGACGGTCTGAGTCTTGTGGATATTGAACTGCTGACGGGCAGAACGCATCAGATAAGGGCGCATATGGCTTCGCTCGGCTGTCCCCTGCTCGGCGACGGAAAATACGGCAGCAATAAGCAGAATAAAAAATTCGGCGGTTATAAAAAACAGCTGCTCTGTTCCTACCGTCTGCAATTTGATTTTACAAGCGACGCGGGAATTCTCGGCTATCTTGACGGCAGGAGCTTCGAGACCGGGGATATATGGTTCCGCGAGGAATTCTACAAAGGCAATCTTGTCTGAAATTCAGACATAAAATAATAAAAAAGAGGTGCGAAATATGAAAATGAAATTTTACAGATGCGCTCACTGCGGCAAGATTATCGCGGTAGTTAAGGAAACGGGTGTACCGGTAATGTGCTGCGGAGAGAAAATGCAGGAAATCGTCCCCGGCACAACAGACGCTTCGGTTGAGAAGCATGTCCCCGTCTATGAAGTTAAGGACAGCAAGATTTATGTAAAGGTCGGCTCGGCAGAGCATCCCATGATTGACGAGCACTACATAGAGTGGATAGCCGTCGCAACAAAAGAGGGAAATCAGAGAAAGGCGTTAAAGCCGGGTATGAAGCCCGAAGCAGTATTTGCAATTAACGAGGGCGACGAGGTTGAGGCAGTTTATGCCTTCTGTAATCTTCACTCACTCTGGAAGGCGTAACTATTTAACAGTATAATGAAACAAGGCGGACAAATTTGTCCGCCTTGTTCTGTTTTTATTATTTATTTCTTTTTCTTGCCGAAGAAGGGCTTTTTCTCATCCTCGCCGAGCCTCGTACCCGTTGTACCGAGTTCTGCGCTGAGCTGTTTTATAAGCTCCTTCTGTTTATCGGTAACCTTCTTGGGAATATCAACGATAACCCTGACAAGTTCATCGCCCTTGCCTCGGTTGTTGAGCGTCTGAATTCCCTTGTTGCGAAGCTTGAAAACATCTCCCGACTGTGTACCTGCGGGAACGTTATATTTAACCTTGCCATCAAGCGTCGGAACTTCAAGCTCGCAGCCGAGTACAGCCTCGGGATATGTTATGTGCATCTCCACCCAGACATTGTACCCGTCCCTCTCAAAGATGGGATGAGGACGGACGTTGACAACTACCTTGAGGTCGCCTGCGGGACCTCCGTTGATACCCTTGTTGCCCTGACCTCTGGCATTGATAACCTGTCTGTCGTCAATACCTGCGGGGATGCTGATTTCAATGCTCGAAGGCTTCCTTATCCTGCCTGCGCCGTGGCACTTTTTACAGGGATTGTTTATAATCTTTCCCCTGCCGTTACAGCGTGTGCACTGCTTCTGAGTCTGTATAACGCCGAAGGGTGTTCTCTGCTGAGAGGTAACCTGACCCGTACCGTGACAGTCGGGACAGGTGCTCGGACTCGTGCCGTTTGCACAACCGCTTCCCTGACACTCGTCGCAGATGTCGATTTTCATGGTATCGACCTTGCGCTTACAGCCCTTTGCTGCCTCCTCAAAGGAAATGGTTACGCTCGCCTGAGTATCGCTGCCCCTCTGAGGCGCATTGGGATTCTGACGTCCTCCGAAACCTCCGAAGCCGCCGCCGAACATACTGCCCAGAATATCTCCGAGGTCAAAGTCAAAGCCGCCGAAACCGCCGCCGTAGCCTCCCTGACCTGCACCGTAATTCGGGTCAACGCCCGCGTGTCCGAACTGGTCATACCTCGCCTTTTTGTCAGGGTCCGAGAGTACCTCGTAAGCTTCGTTTGCCTCTTTGAATTTTTCTTCGGCTGCCTTATCCCCCGGATGCAAATCGGGATGATATTTCTTTGCAGTCTGTCTGTATGCTTTTTTTATATCGTCCTCACTTGCGTTTCTGTCAACTCCGAGAACTTCATAGTAATCTCTTTTATCAGCCATAAATAAACTCCGGATTTACTTTGCAGGGCAGAGGAAATCTCTGCCCTTTAAGTTTTTAATCAGTTATTGTTGTCCTCGACATCTGTGTAGTCAGCCTCATAGTAACCGTCAGAGCCCTTGCCGTCAGCACCTGCGTTTGCGTTTGCATCTGCGCCCTGAGCCTGCTGAGCCTGTGCTGCTGCCTGCTTGTAGAGTTCTTCGGAAACCTTGTAGAAGCTCTGAGTAAGCTCTTCCTTCTTTGCCTTGATGTCGTCGATATTCTCGCCCTTGAGCGCTTCCTTGAGAGCGTCTATCTTCTGCTGAACGTCGTTCTTATCAGCCTCCGAGAATTTATCGCCGTTTTCGGAAATAATCTTCTCGCTCTGATAAACCAGCTGCTCAGCCTCGTTCTTGGTGTCAACGGCTTCCTTCTGCTTCTTATCCTGCTCTGCGAACTGCTCTGCCTCTTTGACTGCCTTCTCAATATCCTCTTTTGACATATTTGTCGAGGAGGTAATTGAAATCGACTGCTCCTTCTGTGTGCCGAGGTCCTTAGCAGAAACATGGACGATACCGTTTGCGTCTATATCAAAGGTAACCTCTATCTGCGGTACGCCTCTGGGTGCGGGCATAATGCCGTCAAGATGGAATACGCCGAGAGTCTTGTTATCCTTTGCAAACTCTCTTTCGCCCTGAAGAACGTGAACCTCAACCGAAGTCTGATTATCAGCCGCCGTTGAGAAAATCTGGCTCTTTTTGGTCGGAATAGTTGTATTTCTCTCGATAATCTTTGTGTTGATTCCGCCCATGGTTTCAATACCGAGTGAAAGCGGAGTAACGTCGAGAAGGAGGATACCTTCAACGTCGCCGCCGAGAACGCCGCCCTGAATTGCCGCGCCGACTGCTACGCACTCATCGGGGTTGATGCCCTTGAAGGGTTCCTTGCCCGTAAAGCTCTTGATAGCGTCCTGAACTGCGGGAATTCTCGATGAACCGCCGACCATAAGAATCTTGTTGAGGTCGCTCGTCTTAAGTCCCGAGTCGGAAAGCGCCTGACGTACAGGTCCCATTGTAGCCTCTACAAGGTCAGCTGTCATTTCGTTGAACTTCGCTCTTGTAAGGGTTGTTTCAAGGTGCTTGGGTCCCGTCGCGTCCGCTGTGATGAAGGGAAGCGAAATATTGGATGTGGTAACGCCCGAAAGCTCAATCTTGGCTTTTTCCGCAGCTTCCTTTAATCTCTGCATAGCCATCTTGTCGCTTCTGAGGTCAATGCCCTGCTCCTTTTTGAATTCATCGGCAAGCCAGTCGATAATTCTCTGGTCAAAATCGTCGCCGCCGAGACGGTTGTTACCTGCGGTTGCGAGAACCTCCTGAACGCCGTCGCCCATTTCGATAATCGAAACGTCAAATGTGCCGCCGCCGAGGTCGTAAACCATAACCTTCTGGTCTTCTTCCTTATCAATGCCGTATGCAAGGGCAGCAGCAGTAGGCTCGTTGATAATTCTCTTGACGTCAAGTCCTGCGATTTTGCCCGCGTCCTTTGTAGCCTGACGCTGTGAGTCGGTAAAGTATGCGGGAACGGTAATAACTGCCTCTGTAACCTTTGAGCCGAGATAACTCTCTGCGTCGCTCTTGAGCTTTGCGAGTATCATTGCCGAGATTTCCTGAGGCGTGTACTGCTTGTCATCGATGGAAACCTTATAATCTGAGCCCATATGTCTCTTGATTGAGGAAACGGTTCTGTCGGGATTGGTAATAGCCTGACGCTTTGCAACCTGACCTACCATTCTCTCGTTTGTCTTTGAAAATGCGACTACCGACGGGGTAGTTCTTGCGCCCTCTGCGTTAGCGATAACTACGGGCTCGCCGCCCTCGATAACTGCTACGCATGAATTTGTTGTACCTAAATCAATACCTATAACTTTGCTCATAATTTATTTCTCCTTTTCGTAATATATTTTAAATTTAATTTGCTACCTTAACTATTGCCGGACGAAGTATTCTGTCTCCCATTTTATATCCCTTTGAGAAAACCTCAATCACGGTGTTTTCGCCCTCGTTTTCATCGTCAACATGCATTACCGCGTTGTGAATATTCGGGTCGAATTCGTCTCCCTTCTCGCCGAAGGACTCTGCTCCGAGCTTTGCAAGCACGTCGGTAAACTGAGTGAAAATCATATCAATTCCCTTTTGATAATCTTCAGCCGAAGCGTCCTTATTGCCTGCCGCTCTCTCAAAGTTATCAAGAATCGGCAGAAGCTCTGTTATAACGCCCGCCTTTGAGTCGCCGTAAGCTGCCTCCTTCTCACGAACCGAGCGTTTACGGAAGTTGTCATACTCGGCAAGAGTCCTGAGAAGTCTGTCATTGAGCGAGGCAAGTTCTTCCTTTGCCTTATCGAGCGGGGAAGCTTCTTCGGGAGTTTCGGTTATTTCCTCTGCCGCGGCTTCCTTTTCAAGTTCGGTATCGGGCTTTTCGTCATGTTTCTTTGCCATACTTATTCCTCCATATTATCCGAAAGAATTATACCGACAACATCCGTAAGATATTTAATACTCGGTATAAGCCTTGCATAATCAATTCTGGTCGGTCCTATAATGCCGAGCGTTCCGCTCTCATGCCCCGCTATCGAATAGCGCGAGAAAATCAAAGTGGAATTCTGCAACTCCTTAAAGAGATTTTCGCGTCCTATCAGAATACTGGGCTGACCGTCCTTATGCTCCGTTTTGTGAGCGAAGATTCTGTTGAGAGGTTCGCTGCGCCTTAAAAAATCCATAAGCTCAAAGGCGTTGGACTCAAACTCCTTATAGTTAAGCAGGTTTGTCTGTCCCTCGAGCAGAAGCTCCGTGCGCTCAGTCATCTTTGAGAGGTCTGCGAGCGCCACAAGAAGCGGAGTCATACCGAGCGCCTTCTCACCGAGTGAAAGCGCAAGCGTCTGAATCTTTGCTATATTTATGTCCTGCGCAGGCTTGCCTATGAAATTTGCCTTGACTATGTTATAGAAGGTCTGCGCCGTATCAATGGTAATCTCGGTATCGCTCCTGCAAACCTTTGTCTTGAGAATACCGAAAGAGGTCATCATCAGCACCATAGCCGTATGCGTGCCTATGGGGACAAGTTCAATTCTCTTGACTATCGCCTCACTGTCGGCGGGCGTGGTCGAAACCGCCGCACAGTTTGTCATATCGGCAAGTATGCTGCCCGCTTTTTCAAGCAGGGAATGGGGCTCTGCAACGGAATCTTTGAGTCTCATTGAGATATAATTCTTTTCATAAGGCGACATCTCGTAGGAGTTCATAAGATGCTCGACGTAATAACGGTAACCGTCTGTCGAGGGTATGCGTCCCGCCGAGGTGTGAGGCTGCTCAAGGTAGCCCATATCGCCGAGGTCTGCCATTTCATTACGGACGGTTGCGGAAGAAACGGAAAAGTCAAGTGAATCAACGAGAGTTTTTGAACCTACGGGCTCGCCCGTACGGATATAGCGCTCTACTATGGCTGCAAGAATTTTATTTTTCCTGTCAGTCATTTCCATTCTTCACACCGCCTTTCATAATCTTAGCACCGTTTAGCACTCTCAACCTTTGAGTGCTAACACATATGATTTTAACCTTATCTTTCCTTTTTGTCAATATTTTATGCGCATATTTTTTATGAACAATTTGTTAAAAATTTCCAAGCCGTCCGTCAGAGCTTTCCGTCCCCGTCCCCGCCGTGTATAGTATATAATGTAATATCGGCGCGGTTATATCAAAATGCATAGTTTGTTAAACTTTTTAACAATTTTATAGTGCTATTCGCTGATTTTGTTTAAAACTTTGTTAAATGTTTGTCAATTCGTTGACTTAAACGCTCTGTTTTTGGTATAATTACTGCGAATTTTAACGGCGTAATTATTTCGCCGCAATAACACCGATTTTCGGTACGGAGGTATTTTTTATGGCAAGAGTTTACAATTTTTCGGCAGGTCCTTCCATGCTCCCCGAAGAAGTACTTAAAAAGGCGGCATCCGAGATGCTCGACTACAAAGGAAGCGGACAGTCCGTTATGGAGATGAGCCACCGTTCAAAGTGGTTTGACGATATTATCAAGGAAGCCGAGGCACTTATGCGAGAGCTTTACAGCATTCCCGACAATTACAAGGTGCTTTTCCTTCAGGGCGGCGCTTCGGCACAGTTCTCGGCTATTCCGCTTAACTTTATGAACGGAAGCGGCAAGGCCGACTACATCATCACAGGTCAGTGGGCAAAGAAGGCGTTTCAGGAGGCCCAGAAGTACGGCGATGCAAAGGCCGTTGCTTCCTCGGCAGATAAAACCTTCTCTTATATCCCCAAGACAAAGCCCGAAGATTTCAGAGATGACGCAGATTATGTTTATATCTGTATGAACAATACAATTTACGGCACGGTATATAAGGAGCTTCCTCCCGTAGGCGATAAGGTTCTCATAGCCGACATCAGTTCCTGTGCGCTCTCCGAGCCGCTTGATATTTCAAAATTCGGTATGGTTTACTTCGGCGCTCAGAAAAACGTTGCGCCCGCAGGTCTTGTCGTTGCGATTATCCGTGAAGATTTACTCGGCAACGCACGCGACATCACTCCCGTAATGATGAATTACAAAATTCAGGCAGACGCGGAGTCGCTTTACAACACTCCCCCCTGTTATACAATTTATATCTGCAAGCTCGTTCTCGAGTGGCTCAAGGAAAACGGCGGACTTGAGGCCATGAAGGAAAAGAACATAAAGAAGGCAAAGCTTCTTTATGACTTCCTTGACAGCTCGGAAATGTTCAGCGGCACCGTTGTTCCCGAGGACCGTTCGCTTATGAACGTTCCGTTTATCACGGGCGACGACGAGCTTAATGCAAAATTCGTCAAGGAGGCAACCGAGGCAGGCCTCGTAAACCTCAAAGGTCACAGAACGGTCGGCGGTATGAGAGCCTCCATTTACAACGCTATGCCTTATGAGGGCGTTGAAAAGCTTGTTGAGTTTATGCGCAACTTTGAAAAGGCAAATTCATAAAGGAGCAATATACAATGTTCAATATTTTAACTTTAAATAAAATTTCCTCTACGGGAATAAAGAATTTTTCATCAGACTACAAATGCGCTGACACCTTTGACAACCCCGACGCGATTCTTGTACGCTCGGCTTCAATGCACGATATGAAATTCGGCAGCAAAACTCTTGCCGTTGCAAGAGCAGGAGCAGGCGTCAACAACATTCCGCTCGACAGATGCGCCGCAGAGGGCATAGTTGTTTTTAACACTCCCGGCGCAAACGCAAACGCGGTTAAGGAGCTCGTGCTCTGCGGACTTTTTCTCGCGTCAAGAAAGGTTATCCCCTCTATCGAGTGGGTTAAGGCAACTCTCAGAGGCGATGAAGACTTCTCAAAATCCGTTGAAAAGGGCAAGTCTGCATTTGCAGGTCCCGAGATCAAGGGCAAAAAGCTCGGCGTTATAGGTCTGGGCGCTATCGGCGTACTTGTTGCTAATGCCGCACACTCGCTCGGCATGGAGGTTTACGGCTACGACCCCTTCCTCTCTGTTGAGGCGGCGTGGAATCTTTCGCGCTCCGTGAAGCACGTTGTCCGTCTTGATGACATTTTCAGCGAGTGCGATTACATTACCCTTCACGTTCCGCTTACCCCCGACACAAAGGGCTTTATCAATACGGTAAGCATCGCAAAAATGAAAGACAATGTAAGAATTCTCAACTTTGCAAGAGGCGATTTGGTTGATACCAATGACATCATCACGGCTCTCGGCGAGGGCAAGGTTGCATCCTATGTAACCGACTTCGGCTGCGAAGCTCTGCTTGACGCTGACGGAGCTATCGTTATCCCCCACCTCGGCGCGTCAACTCCCGAGTCAGAGGACAACTGCGCAGTTATGGCGGTAAGTGAAATAAGCGATTTCCTTGAAAACGGCAACATCACGAATTCTGTAAACTTCCCGAGCGTTTCGGTTCCGAGAAGCGCAAAGACGAGAGTTACGATAATTCACAGGAACGTCCCCAATGTGATAAGCAAAATCACAACGGCAGTCGCGTCCGAAAACATCAATATCGACAATATGGTTAACAAGTCAAAAGGTGAATACGCCTATACTATGCTCGACACCGATACTGATGTCAACGATGACGCCATCAACACGATTTCCGTTCTCGAAGAGGTAATCAGAGTCAGGGTTATAAAATAAACGTTCATATTAAAGACTGCCGTTTATTATCGGCAGTCTTTTGTCTTTACTTGAAAAATTCCGGTTTTTATGGTAAAATAATTTTTAATCACTTTATCAGAGAGGAATGATACTATGGCTTTTGATCCCAACAGCAAAATTGATACAAAGTGCGTTCAGGCAGGCTGGCAGCCCAAGAGCGGCGAGCCGAGAGTTCTGCCCATTTACGAGAGCACTACCTTTAAATACGATACAAGCGCCGATATGGCTAAGCTTTTTGATTTGGAGCCGGGTTATATGTACACCCGTCTTGCCAACCCGACAAGCGATATAGTAGCGTCCAAAATTGCCGCTCTTGAGGGCGGCGTTGCAGCAGTTCTTACATCCTCGGGTCAGGCAGCAAACTTCTTTTCGCTTATAAATATTCTTCAGGCAGGCGACCACTTCATCAGCGCGGCAACGATTTACGGCGGTACATTTAATCTCTTTAACGTTACAATGAGAAAGCTCGGAATCGACGTTACCTTCATTGACCCGAGAGCTACCGAGGAAGAAATAAACGCCGCTTTTAAAGATAACACCAAAGCGGTTTTCGGCGAGACCGTTGCGAACCCTTCGCTTGACGTTCTTGATATTGAGAAGTTTGCAAAGGCGGCTCACGCTCACGGCGTTCCTCTGATTATCGACAACACCTTCCCGACGCCGATAAACTGCCGTCCGTTTGAGTGGGGCGCAGATATTGTAACTCACTCTACCACAAAGTATATGGAAGGCCACGCCTCCACAATAGGCGGCTGTGTTGTTGACAGCGGTAATTTTGACTGGTATCAGAACGATAAATTCCCCTGTATGACTCAGCCCGACGAGAGTTATCACGGCTCGGTTTACGCCAAGGATTTCGGCAAAGCGGGATATATCACAAAGATAGTTGCCCAGCAGCTTCGCGACTTCGGTTCAACGCCGTCTCCGTTTAACGCTTTCCTGCTCAACCTCGGACTTGAAACGCTCGCCGTAAGGATGGAAAAGCACTGCAAAAACGCACAGAAGGTTGCAGAGTATCTTGAAAAGAACGATAAAATCTCATGGGTTAACTACCCCGGACTCAAGTCCTGCAAAGATTACGAAATCGCCCGTAAGTATATGCCCAACGGCACCTGCGGAGTTATCTCCTTCGGCGTAAAGGGTGGCAGAGCAAAGGCAGAGGAATTTATGAATAATCTGCGTCTTGCCGCTATCGTTACCCATGTTGCGGACGCAAGAACCTGCGTACTTCATCCCGCCTCGTCAACTCACCGTCAGCTTTCCGACAGCGAGCTTATTGAGTGCGGAGTTACCGCCGATCTGGTAAGATTTTCCGTAGGAATTGAGAACGCCGACGATATTATTGCCGATATTCAGCAGGCGCTTGACAAAATCTGATTTTAAAGCACAACCTTTAAAAGGCAGGATTTTGTATCCTGCCTTTTATGTTTTTCCCGACATATTATTCATAGTTTATTTAAGACTTTTATGCTATAATATGGTACAATACATATAATTCCCCAAAGAAAGGAGAATTAAAGTGAAATATACAAAGGAAAAAATCTCACAGTTTGAAAAAAAATATGCCGACATCTGTCTTGATAACGGTAAAATTGATATTGAGCTTTACGACAAGTACGGCGTAAAACGCGGACTGCGCGACAAAAACGGAAACGGCGTGCTTGCAGGACTGACAAAGATTTCGGAAATTACCGCATTTAAGGAAACCGAAAACGGCAGAATTCCCTGCGAAGGCTTACTTGCATACAGAGGCATTAACGTTATAGACCTCATCAACGGCAGAGAAAAAAGGCGTTTCGGCTTTGAGGAAGCGGCGTACCTTCTTCTTTTCGGCTCGCTGCCGGATAAAACTCAGCTTGAGGAATTTACAGGTGTGCTTGCTTCTCTGCGCACGCTGCCTACGAACTTCACAAGGGACGTCATAATGAAGGCGTCAAACAAGGATTTGATGAACTCCATTACAAGAAGCGTCCTTACATTGTTCGCCTATGACGACAGGGCATCAGATCTGGAACTTAGCAATGTTATGCATCAGTGTTTAAGACTTATCAGCTGTTTCCCCATGCTTTCGGTTTACGCCTATCAGGCATACAACTACTATGAAAACGGCGGTTCGCTTTACATACACCGTCCCGACCCGAAGCTGTCAACGGCTGAAAATATACTCAGAATGCTCAGACCCGATATGAAATATACGGCTCTGGAGGCTCAGGTGCTTGATACGGCGCTTATACTTCATATGGAGCACGGCGGCGGTAACAATTCTTCCTTTACAACTCATGTCGTAACCTCTTCAGGTTCGGACACATATTCGGTTATGGCGGCGGCTCTTTCTTCGCTCAAGGGTCCCAAGCACGGCGGTGCCAACACAAAGGTCGTTGAGATGATAGACGACCTCAAGGCAAACGTCAAAGACACCAAAGACCCAGACGAAGTCAGAAAATACCTTGAAAAACTTGTCGATAAGGAAGCGTTTGACAAAAAGGGACTCATCTACGGAATGGGACACGCGATTTATTCCGTATCGGACCCGAGAGCGCAGGTTTTCAAAAGCTTTGTCAAGGAACTCGCCATTGAAAAAGGCAGAGAGGACGACTACGAGCTTTATTCAATGATAGAGAAAATGGGCAAAGAGGTAATTACCCGGAAGAGAAAGATATATAAGGGCGTCAGCGTCAATGTTGACTTTTACAGCGGACTTGTTTACAGTATGCTGTCAATCCCCTACGAGCTGTTCACGCCGATTTTCGCAATAGCGAGGGTTGTCGGCTGGTCGGCGCACAGAATTGAGGAGCTTATCAACACCGATAAAATTATCAGACCTGCATACAGAAGCGTACTTGATTCTCAGCCCTATATTCCTTTTGAGGAAAGATAAAGATTATTTTAAAAAGATCGTATTTCAAAGAAATGCGGTCTTTTTTTGTATATTTTTTCAGCGATTTACTAAAAATATATAAAGGTGATAAAAATGCACAGACAGGGAAAACGCACAATTATATTTGACTCTGCGCCGTCAATCACGGGCAACGCCTCTGTTGTAGGAAGCGTTGAGGGCGAAGGTCCGATGTGCGCTGAATTTGACAGGGTATTTGACGATGACACGCTCGGCGAGGAAAGCTACGAAAAATCGGAAAGCGCGCTTCAGAAAGAAGCTCTGACGAGAGCGCTTAAAAAGGCGGGCAAAACAGAGGAAAGCCTTGACTTTATCTTTGCGGGAGATTTACTCAACCAATGCTCCGCCTCAACCTTCGGTATGAGAGATACGGAATGTTCCTTTCTCGGAATGTTCGGCGCCTGCTCAACTATGGCGCTGACTCTTGCCTCGGCGGCAGTTTTTACGGAGTCGGGCGCAGGAATAATGTCAGCCGCCGTAACCTCATCTCACTTCTGCACCGCCGAAAGACAGTTCCGTATGCCGCTTGAATACGGAGGGCAAAGACCTCAGAGTGCTCAGAGAACGGTTACGGGAGCAGGTGCGAGTATAGTTTCTCTGCACCGTTCCGACTGTCCGAGTATAGAAAAAGCCGTTTTCGGCAGGATAGTCGATATGGGCATAGCGGACGCAAACAATATGGGTGCCGCCATGGCTCCTGCGGCGGCGGGGACTATTGCAGATTTTTTTGAGGACACGGGTTGTGATTTGCGCGACTTTGATTATATTGTTACGGGAGATTTGGGCTTTATCGGAAGCGAGCTTCTGCGCGAGCTTTTACTGAAAGATTACTCCCTTGACATAGGAAGCCGTCATCTCGACTGCGGCAAAATGATTTTTCACAGAGAACGGCAGGATGTTCATGCAGGAGGTTCGGGCTGCGGATGCAGTGCCTCGGTGCTCAACTCCTATTTTCTGAACCGTCTGAAAAAAGGAGAAATGGAAAAAATACTCTTTGTCGCAACGGGTGCGCTTATGTCCCCCACCACCTCGCTTCAGGGGGAAACGATTCCGTCAATAGCGCATCTTGTTGAGTTAAGAAGGCCCGACAGCGTACGGACAGGAGGGAATAATAATGCCTGAAATATTAAAAGACTTAAAGGTCATATCTTCATTTTCTTCGTTTATAAAAATCATTACAGTTATCAGAACGGCACTGACTGTTGGGATAATAGCCTTTTCCGTTCTGAGCGGAATAAAGATATTCAAAGAATATAAGAAGCCCGTAAGGAAGCTTCTCAACTGATATAAAAACAGCTCAAAGCATTTGCTTTGAGCTGTTTTTTTAAGAGTTTAATCTTTCATCTTTTTGCCGTAACGAATCTGATTTACAATAAATCCGACTCCGAGAATAAGAATCAGGGGAATTAAGAATATAATTGCCAGAAGTACGGTAATTATTACTATCGGCACGCCCTTTTTGCTCTTTTTAATCTCGGGTTTGGGTTCCTCTGCAGGCGCAGGTCCCTGCTCGCCCTGATTATAAAAAGGCATAATCGGAAGCTCTGCGTCATAGGACGGAATTCCCGTACTGTGAATAAGCGGTTCAACCAAATCGTGAAGGCTGTCGCATACCTTGAGAAGTTTTCTGACCTTAATATGAAGCGCATCGAATACAGAATCAATTATACTGATAAGTCCCATACAGATTTTGTATTCGGGGTCCTCGGGATTATAGAGGTTTGCGCCGCCGTAAAGGTTAAGCACCATATCCACAATAAAGTCAACAACGCTCTTATCCTTTATATCCGCATAGTCCTCGGGCTTAAGTCCCGTCTCTTTTTTTGTCCACTTTGCAACCTTGCCTATGGTCAGCCTGTTCAGATATTTGGCGACGGGCTTTATCAGCCAGCCGATTTTATAGACAAGCTTTTTCTTGATACTCATAGCGGTTGCCATACTTGCGAAGGTGTCCGTGTCGCTGCCTGCCGCTTTTATCATATCCTTTATCATACCTGCAAGCTGATACGCGAGATATTCCTGCAGCGTTTTGCCCTCAAGGTCAAATTTAACGGGCTCGGTTATGAAATCGGTAGTAACCTTAACAATATTATTGTCGGGGTCAAGAACTATATTTCTCATTGTACCGGGATAACCTATGAGCGCGGCAGTAGCTATGTCGTAAAAGGTATTGCCCCTTGCGGAGGTATATTTGTCAATGTCGTGGATATGCGTATGTCCCGTCAGCATAAACTGAATTCCGATATCGGCAAACTGCTCGCGGCGTATATCGTAGTCGCCGAACATATCGCCCTTACCGATTATTTCATAAATCGGAGAAGGCGGTATCAACGGATGATGAGTCATCGCAATAATGAACTGTCCGTTTGCTCTCGCATCGTCCGCCTGAACCTTTATCCACTCGTAAAGCTCATCCGAAACTCCGCTTTTTCCCGAAAGGTTGCTGTCGTCATTTATCGCGAAAAGGCGGTAGCCCTCCTCAAGCTGAACTATAAACGACATACTGTCTCTGTGAACTGCGATGGCTTCGTCGGGTCCGAATTCACGGTACATATCAAAGAGTTCTTCACGTTTGACGGCGGGAACCTGTATTCTTTTATCCCCGTCATATCCCCACGCAAAGCCCTCCGACTTGTAGTCGTGGGTTGCGGTAAGCACATAAACTCTTTTGCCCGCCTTTTTAAGACCGCGAAGCTGCTCAATGGCCTCTTCGTGCGCCCAGAGCTCTCCCTCGTTGGTAGTGTCGCCGGACAGAAGGACTATGTCCGTTCTGCTGTCTTTTTTTATCTGCTCGTATGCGGCGTCAAGCAATTCTGCGCTGTATTTTAAAAGCTTCTGACTCTTTGCATTGGCTTTATCGTACTCGCTTCCGCTTGTGCCGACGCGCTTGGAAAAATAGTGCGTATCGGTAATAACCGTAACGCTCAACGGCTTTCTCGGTAACATATACCCTCTCCCGCCTTTCGTTAATATTTATATATTATGCCTTGGTTTCAATTTCCTTTACAAGCATTTCCTTAAACGCATCAATTCTCATCGAACCTATATCTCCGTCTCCTCTGCGTCTTACGGAAACCTCATTTGATTCGGCTTCCTTGTCGCCGATGACGAGCATATAGTTAATCTTCTGAAGCTGTGTGCCAGAAGGTCTTGTTGCCCTCAAGGTCGTCGCCGAAGGTAACTATTTCGAGGTTGCAGTCCTTTTCGACAGGCGTGCGCAAATCAACGTATTCGCCGTCAATCCTGCCGCCTACTGCCGCCTTGTAGAGCCCCATACCGATACTTTTTGCAATATCGGCAACGGTAGTGCCGTTTTCAAATTCTCTGACATCATCTCTTAGCGTAACTTTAATCATTTCGTTTTCCTCCTTAAAAAAGAAAAAGCACCTCATCCTTAAAAAGGGATGAAATGCTGTTAATTACATTCCACGGTTCCACCCGTATTGCAGAAAAAATCTGCCGCTCAAAAGACCTTAACGCAGTCGGACGGAATACCTTAATCTCGGCTTTCGGTATTCACTCGGGAGCGGTCGCGTAATACTGCGTTGTAATTCTGTCGCACCTGTCAGAATCTCTCTTTGACAAAGCGTTGTATCAGCGTTCTCCGTCATCGTTTTAAATATCATATATATTATACATTTTTAAATAGAGAAGTCAAGCAGAATTTTAAAGTATTCCCTGCCCGTAAATCCCGTCGGCTATATATTTAAAGACGGGAGCGCAGTCAAGAGAGCCTCCGTCTCCGTCCTCTTTCAAAATTGCAACTGAGTATTTCGGTGCGTCATACGGGAAAAATCCGCAGAACCACGACTGAGTTATTTCGACAGAACCGTTTTTGAACTGTCCCGACTGAGCCGTTGCCGTTTTGCCCGCGACGGAACAGTAATCGCACTGAGCTCTGTTTCCGCTGCCCGAATTAACCGTACCGAGCAGAAGCGACGAAACAGTCTGAGCCGTACTCTGTTTCATTACCCTTCTCGGCGCAGGGGGTTCTGCGGTCATAACGGCGTTTCTGCCCGAATCAATTACCGCCTTCATTAAAACGGGAGCGCGATAAACTCCGCCGTCCGCAAACGCCGCATATACAGCAGCCATCTGAAGCGGCGACGCGAGCAAAGTCCCCTGACCGAAAGCGAGGTTGGCAAGGTCCTGAGGCGAAACGAGTTCCTCCGACGAGGGCATATTCCCGTTGCCCGCATACCAACCGTCGCAAAGCTCCGTGCGTCTGCCGAGTCCGAGTCTCTCCCCCATTTCGCAGATTCTGTCCGCACCCGTCATCAGAGCCAGATTTATAAAATACGGGTTGCAGGACTGAGACATTCCGCCGTACATATCGAGCGTGCCGTGTCCCTCGTGCTTATGACAGCCGAAGCAGTTTTCCCCGATTTTATAACTGCCTTCGCAGGTATAGGAAAGCGAGGTCGGAATTCCGCTTTCAAGGGCGGCAGCGGCAACCACGGGCTTGAATACCGAGCCCACGCTGTAAGGCATAATCGCTCTGAAAACGAACGGAGAATTATCGTCGTCAAGACTTTTTGAAACGTCGTTCTGATTAAATTCGGGTACGCTGACAAGTGCTTTGATTTCCCCCGTGCCGACCTCAACAACGGCAACAGCTCCCCTTACAAAGCCGAATTCTTCAAGCGCGTCCTCGCAGATTTTTTGAATTCTTGTATCTATCGTAAGCTGTACTCCTGCAGGAGAAAGATAGCCGTTATTCTCAATTTTTAAGGCCTCGCCCTTTAACGGACGTCTCAGAGCGTCAATGCTGCAAACCGCTTTTATATTGCCTGAAGCAGACGAAAGAATACCGTCATAGTATTTCTCTATACCGCAGACTCCTCCCGAGGAATCGGTATAACCGACCAGATGAACACACAGCCCGTTGTCGCAGTAACGTTTTTTCAGAGTGAAACTGACCGCGTCCCTGCCGTCTGTTTCTCCGAGCGACGGGCAAAGCGCGATTTTGCCCGAGGATACTGCTTCAAATACTTCCTCTCTGTAACTGTCGGGAATGTATCCGCTGTATTCTCCGTATGCGGAAAGCTCCGGCTTTAACGCTATATATGTCTGCGCCTCGGTCTGAACAAGCGGCTCCATATTGCAGTCGTAAATCATACCTCTCGAGGTGTCCGCAATTACGGATATTGAATTGCGCGAAGAGGCCGCCGAGCTGTCCGAGGTCAGTATTATTTTTGCCATACGCGAACACATAACGCCAAGCGTAAAGCAAACGGCAAAGAATATTGCCACCGTTCTCTTAAACATAAAAACACCTCTGTCATATTATTGACAGAGGCATTATGTTTTATTATTTATTTTGACTGTCTGCGAAGCAACGCTCCGCTCTTTAAATTAAGGTCCGACCTGATTTTAAGTTTCATCATCGGGTGCGGCGTACTCTCTATACTGTTTCCGTCGGAATCGAAGATTTCTTTTACCGTAAAGGTTTGGGGCTTTACACCGAATTCAAGTGCTTCAAGCTCCTCTACGACCGAGAATTTATTTCTCTGCTCGCAGTAAATATATCCACCCTCGCATTTCTCGACAACTGCCATTACATCCCACTCTCTGCGATAGCCGCCCTCATAGGAAACGTTGGCGTTGACTATCGGCGCTTCATAGTAAAAGCCCGTGCCGTATTCGCGGTAACTGACCTTTCTCGTCTCATCTATTATCCACTGCTCGGGAATATAGTCCTCACTCGGATTTTTTAAATATCCGTCTATGGCGCAGCGGTACGCATTGGTTATAACGGCGGTATAGTAAGCGGACTTTGCTCTGCCCTCAATTTTAAAGGAATCGACTCCCGCTTTTACGAGGTCGGGTATATGCTCTATCATACACATATCCTTGGAATTGAGTATATAAGTACCGTTCTGATTCTGCTCAACAGGGAAAAAGCTGCCCTGTCTGTCCTTCTGCATAAGGTAATATTCCCAGCGGCAGGGCTGGGCGCACTCGCCTCTGTTGGCATCTCTGCCGACAAGATAATTTGATATGAGGCATCTGCCCGAAAAGGATACGCACATAGCGCCGTGAACAAAGCACTCTATTTCAAGTTCTTTGGGCGTTTTTGCCCTTAATTCCGCTATCTCGTCAAGCGAAAGCTCTCTCGCCGTAACAATTCTTTTTGCGCCGAGGTTATAGAATTCGTTTGCAGACAGATAATTCACAACGCCTGCCTGCGTGGAAATATGTAAATCAACCTCGGGAGCGTGTTTTTTGCAAAGGCTCATAACGCCTATGTCCGCCGCGATAAACGCATCAACGCCCGCCTCGGCGGTTGCCTTGATATAGTCGGGCAGTCTGGGAATCTCTCCGTTTTTCGGCAGGGTATTGAGAGTAAGGTAAATCTTTACTCCCTTTGCGTGCGCAAGTGAGCAGATTTCGGCAAGCTCTGTAAAGTCAAAGTTTTTCGGAGCCGCTCTCATTGAAAACATTGTCGAGCCGACATAAATTGCGTCTGCGCCTGCCGCAAGCGCGCTGTCAAAGCGTTCTCTGTCCCCTGCGGGAGCGAGAAGCTCGGGTCTTTTTATCATGATTATTTCTCCGTTTACTTAAAACAAAGCGAAGCAATTTCTCACTTCGCTTTGTATTTATTACTGTTCCTCTGCCGTCTGCGTCTTTATAGCCGCATTTATTTTTCTGATTTCCCTGAGATTTGCGGACTGCTCTGAGTCTGTTGTTGCAAGGTAAATCTTTTTCTCGTCATCATGCGCAAAGAAGTAGTATCCCGTTTCGCTCGGGAACAGAGCCGCATGAATTGAGTCGTTACCCGGGTTACAGATAGCGCCGACGGGCAGTCCCTCGACTCTTGAGGTGTCATAACGCTGCTTGTATGCGCCGAGGTCAACGGCATTTGTAACGTTCTTTGAAATATACTCGTCGATATAAACCGTTGTTGCGTGGCACTGAAGCGTGGGATAGAGTCCCGAATGGTTAAGACGGTTATGAAGTACCGAGGATACGAGCGGCATCTGGTCGGCGCCGTATGCTTCCTTCTCTATAATCGAGGCAAGCGTGATAACGTCGTCAACGCTCATACCGAGTTTCTGCGCCTGAGCGGCATATTCCTCCGTCCACTTCTCCTTGAAGTTGTTTAAGAACTTCCTTATAACCTCGGCGGGATTCTCGCCCAGGAAGAATTCGTAGGTATCGGGATACAGATAACCCTCAAGCACCTGATAGCGCTTTTCCTTGTCGGGCTCGGACGCAATAAACGAATACTCCGAGCTGAAGTCTATCTGCTTGACTGTCGTGTAGAAATTCTCTGCGGGACAAACCTCGTATTTCTCGAGTTTCTCAGCTATCTGGTTTACGTTATAGCCCTCGGGGAAGGTCAGCGTAACTGTTTCTCCCTTATTGGTGGGCTTTTTAAAGGTCGAAAGCATATTCTCAAGTCCCATAGACTCGGTCAGATAATAAAGACCCGTGAGGTAGTTATCATCTCTGTACTTCATAAACTTTGCAAAGACCTTGCAGAAAGCCTTGTGCTTTATGAGCTTGTTATCTCTCAAAATGTCGATAGCGCCGTTTGTGTCAACCTCTGCGGGCAGATTAACGATAACGACATTTTCCGAATCTCTGTTCATGGCGAGAACGTCATTTATACAGCTTATCGTATAACTTGAAATGATTATCGCCGCCGTTACGCAGATAAGGAATACCGCGATTCCCTTCTTGTGCTGTGAAAGGAATTTCTGTAAACTGAACTTTGCCTTTTGAGTATTGACTCTCGATATAATCGGCGCTTTGCCGCCCCTTCTTACGGGTGCCTTAGCGCCGGCAGGCGCGGTTTTGCCGGTATTTGCAGGTGCTTTCGGCTTTGAGAAAAGACCTTTTTTCTTCTTTTTCCTCTGCGCAGGAGCAGACTTTTTAGGCTCAATGCCTGCCTGACTCTCAAACGTGGGATAAAGCTTGATATCGTCATCCTCGTCCCTGCTTACGGGAGTGTAGCGCTTTATTGTTTTATTTGCAGGTTCTCTCTGACGGATAGGCTCATAATACTTTGCCTTCTTTGAAACTGCGTTTCTGTCTATGGTCGGAACGGACGAATTGAATTCGCTGTCGAGGTCCTTGATGTCGACCTTAAACTTCTTTTGCGAGGCAGGAGTCTTTGATGCCGAAGGCACGCGCTGTGTCTTATCAAGGTCGGTCTTGCCTGTACCCGTTCCGAAGTATGAGTTCATAAGCTCATCATACGCATCGTCTGATGAGGTATGCCTGCGTCTTATATCGTCACTGTTGCTCAAAGCACTCCCTCCCTTCACAAGTATTTACGGTTTCGCTTTGCGTCAGTACGGTCCGGACCTTTATATCACGGTCGTTATAGGGAACTGTATCCATAAGGTTTTCGTCATAGCATAAGCCGACGGTCAGTCCCCCGAAAGACGAAAGAAAACTATCATAGTATCCCTTTCCGTAGCCTATTCTATACCCTCTGCGGTCAAAAAGCAAGGCGGGGACAACACAAAGTCCCTCATTAAAATCGCGGAGCTTCTTTCCCTCGTCATAAATCGGTTCAAGAAGGTTGAACGCCCTTTTCTCAAGCGAGGAAAAATCTTTTATCTCAAAGAACTCAAGCTGATTGTCGGCGTCCGTGCATCTCGGCAGAAAAACTCTCTTGCCGTCCGCAAGCGCACGCTCGATTACCGTCCTTGTCGAGACCTCAATATCCGAGGACATATATATTAGTATAACATTACTTTCCCGATATTGCCACAAATTTTGCAATTTATTTGAAATTTTTTTATCAAATTCGGCTTTTTTGTCTTTATCAAGCGAAATTCTGTATGCTTTCGCCTGCCTGCGGAGCATATTTTTACGGGTAGTTATATCTGTCATCTTTATACCATCTGAATTTTTGACTTTACCGAATCGGCCTTTTCCTGTCCGAGAAAAGCTGCGACTATCTCAAGTCCGAACTCCGTGGCGACTCCCATTCCCTTTGCCGTAATGAATTTGCCGTCTCTGACAACGCCCTTGTCGGAAATAACGGCGCCCTCAAGCTCCTCCTCATAACCGGGGAAGCAGACTGCGTTTTTGCCGCTGAGATAGCCCTTATGCCCGAGAATCGACGGCGCCGCGCAGATAGCGCAGAGATACTCGTGTCTCTCGTAAGCCGCGTCTATAAACGCCTGAACGGTTCTGTTCTTTTCAAGGTTTACCGTACCCGGCATACCGCCCGGCAGAATAACGCCGTCAAAGAATTCCGGCACCTCAAGTCCCGTTGTCGATAAATCGCATACAACCGTAACTCCGTGAGAGCCTCTTATGAAGTTGTCGCCGACTCCGACGGTTGCAACATCAAGTCCCGCACGGCGCATAACGTCAAGCGGAGCGAGAGCCTCAACCTCCTCAAAGCCTTCTGCCAGAAACATATAAATCATAAATATTACCCCTATTCAAGTGATATTCCCAAATAAATATTATCCATATCGGGCACTGAGTCCGACAGTTTTTTTATCATACCGCGCGGAGTTTTTGCCTGTTCGGCGTCCGTTACGGGAAAGCGCGCATATACTTCTTTGCCGTCAAAAGCTTTCAGCATTTTCCCTGCGGTGTCAAAAACATTCGGAGTGAGGAAATAATCAATATATATTTCCCCGCCGTTTTCGTTATATACCGCGCCTGACAAAAAGACGTTTTCCTCGGACGCCGCGGCAAAGCGCACCGTCTTGTCATCCCAGCTGACAAACGGAAAACCGCCCGTTTCCCTGCCGTTAACTCTTTCGTATTCTCTCTGATAAAATGCGGCCTTAAAGCCAAGCTTACCGTAATAGTCAAAAAGTCCCTTATCCGAAGGACACAGAAAAGCGCAGGCATAGCCCTGCTCCCCTGCCTTTTTGCAGGCGAAGTCAATGAGCTTGCTCATATATCCCCTGCCTCTGTATTCCTTCAGGGTTGCCGCCGCATAGATATAGGCGGCGGGATAGGTTTTGCCGCCATAGACAATTTCGGCTTTTATGAAATACAGAGCAGACACCGCTCTGCCGTCTTTAAAAACGGTAAAGCCGTTATTGATAAAATCAAAGGCGTCAAAGAATTCCTTTACCGTATTTTCGCTGTCGCCGAAGGCTTCCTCCCACAGTGCGAAAAGCGAGGCTCTGTCTTTTTCTCTTGTCTGTCTGATTTCCATAATCAACCCTTGTACCTTGCGATGAACTTCGGCAGAAGAATTGCAGGGCAGTAGCTCATTTTTGCCTGCCTTAAACCCTCGTCCCCCGTATCATCCTCACGGTTAATATATTTATAGCCCATAAGCTCGTTAATACAGAATTGCTGATTTATCATGGGATACGCTCCCCTGATGTCGGCAAACGCTTTTTCAAAATGGGTACAGAAAACATCATTGTTTATCTGCTCTCCGAAGGTGTAGGCAATAACCTCGCCGTCCTTACGCAGAAGTCCTCCGACAAAGCCGAGCTCCTCATAGTGTGAAAAGGCGCGGTCAATGGCGGTAAGCTCTGCTCCGAGACCTTCCTCATCATATTTGGAGTTTAGCTTTTCCCATTTTTTGTTCATTTCATAACACTCTGCGAGATTATCGGGAGTAATCTTCTCGTATTGCCAGTTGAAGTTGTTTTTGAAGTATGAAATGTGATTCCTTTTTGCATGGTATTTTCTGCCCGCAAGAGAAGCGAGGTCAGAGGTAAGATAAATATAGTCAAAGTAATCACGGTGCTCGCGGAACTCAAATCTGTCTTTGAACATTGAGTCAAGCTCACGGACCTTGTCGGGCGTCAGACAGTACATAACAAGTTCTTTGCCGTCCTGCTCATGAAGCTTTATCAGCTCGTTTACCGCACCCTTTTTGTCCCCGTCTCCGCAGGGATAAAGATAGATGTCCGCATCCCTGCTTCTGTCCTTTGATATAAACAGCCCGTCGTACTCGGCTATCGTGTTGCCGTAGTATTCCGACCATATAAAAAGGTTGCCGAAGCAATAGTCGCACGCCATCTCTCCCGAACGGGTCATCGTGCTTTTGACCCATTTCATATCCTTCAATTCGGGTTTTCTGAATTCAATCACGTTTATTTCCAATCTTTTTTAAAATCTCGGAGTATATTTCGTTTCCTATATCCTCCCGCGCTCTGGGTCTGTCCCCGTCTGCACAGTTTATAACGGTCCATCCGAATTTCTCCGCCGCAAACGCGGCCGCCTTACGGCACTCGAGGAGGTAATTTACATTGGCCTCGTGTATATCCTTTTTTGCTTCCTCGCCGTTGTACCGCGAGGTCATAAGCCGCTGAGAAATCTCAACGGGCATATCAAGATATATTACACAGTCGGGTCTCGGAATACCCATTTTGCAGTATTCGTAATCGGTCAGCCAGTCAAGGTATTCGTCCCATTTTTCTCTCGGGAGCTTTACCGTCTGATGCACCGCGTTTGAGGTAACATATCGGTCGGCAAGAATTACCGTACCCGACAGATAGTCCTCTGACCAATGACGCTTATAGCTCGCATATCTGTCAACGGCATAGAACGACGAAGCCGCATAGATATTGACGTCATCCGGTTTTTTGCCGAATTCCCCCGACAGATACATACGCACAAGCGTACTCGAATCGTCCTCATAATCGGGAAGCTTAATTTGCTTGATTTTAATATTGTTTTTTTCAAAATTCTGTTTTAAAAGAGCAACCTGAGTGGACTTTCCGCTTCCGTCAAGACCCTCAATTACAATAAGTTTACCGGACATTTGCATACTCCCCTGTTGTAAAAACTGCATACTGAATTATTATAACAGAAAAACGATAATATTACAACGATTATTTAAAAAGAAAACGGGAACAGACGTTCCCGTAAACTTATAAGCAATATTTTATTCTGCCTTTTCCTCTGCTGCTTCCGCCGCTTCTTCGGCTGCTTCCTTCTTTTTGGGGAAGAGAAGCTTGTCAACCGGGAAGTAAAGGAAGAACTGCAACGCGGAGCAAATCATTGTAGCCGCATTTGAGCTGACTCCGTCGCCCCAGCTCCACTTCTCAACAAAAATATCCTTGAGAGTGGGATTAAGCCATGCAGAGAAGCAAATAAGAGCAATAGTGAAAATGATATAGATGGGAAGCACTACCGCAATATTTGCGTCGGAATTAAAGGTCTTGTCTCTGTTAACAAAGAAAGCAACTATCTGTGCGATAATGTTTGCAGTATTGTTAACTATGAAATAACCCAGACCGCCTGCCGCCGCAGTAACGGTAAATACCCACCAGTTAAAGTCCTGTCCGTTGTAGAGATTTTTGATAGCCGGAATA
Source organism: Oscillospiraceae bacterium (assembly GCA_015066635.1). Taxonomy (GTDB): domain Bacteria; phylum Bacillota; class Clostridia; order Oscillospirales; family Acutalibacteraceae; genus Fimenecus. The sequence goes on from SVOA01000014.1 coordinate 30,902, forward strand.
AGCGGAAGAACGTTCAGAAGCGTGAACTGTACTATCATCGCAAGAAGACTTACAAAAATGAACTTTACAAACTGCCATATTGTTTCTATACCCTTGCCTTTTTCGGCTGCGGCATTGTCAATGCCTTTAAGACCTTTTGCCATTGGAATTATCTCCTTTTCAAAAAAAATTACGGATTTATTTTATCATATCGCAATTATTTATGCAATACGCAAAATGAATTTATCTGTTTTCTATCTTGGCGATAGATTCGTTAATCATAGCGAGCTTGTCGGTATGCTTTTTGAGCGCGTCTCTCTGAGCCGCAACAACCTGCTCGGGAGCCTTGTTGACAAAATTCGGGTTGTTGAGTTTTCCCGAAACAAAGGCTATATCCTTCTCGACCGCCGCTTTTTCCTTATTGAGTCTTTCAAGCTCTGCGGAGAAGTCAACGAGCTCGTCCATCGGGATATAAATCTTGGCGTCGGCGGTAATTATGGTAACGGCTCCGTCGTCGTGATAATTGCTTACTATCTCAACCTCGCTTGCGCTCGCAAGTCTTATAAAGAAGTCGGAAGCGCTTGCAAAAATATCCTTATACTCGGTGTCGATAAAGAGCTTTGCCTTCTTTGAAGGAGCAACGTTCATCTCGCTTCTGCGGTTACGGACTGCCTTGACGGCGTTCATAACCATATCCATCGCCTTCTCCTCCTCCGAGAAAACGAGACTTTCGGAGAATTCAGGCCACGGAGAAATCATAACCGACTCGCCCTCGTGAGGAAGCGTCTGCCAGATTTCCTCGGTAATGAAAGGCATAAACGGATGGAGAAGCTTGAGCGTATTGCTCATAACATAAACGAGAACTGCTCTTGCGGTGTTCTTTGCCTCGGTGTTCTCGGAATTCAGACGGATTTTTGCAATTTCTATATACCAGTCGCAGAAAACGTCCCAGATAAAGTCATAAAGCTTCTGAACCGCCATACCGAGTTCAAACTTTTCAAGCGACTGAGTTACGGCGCTTACAAGCTCGTTGTAGCGGCTGAGTATCCACTTGTCCTCAATGCTGAGATTTTCGGGAATATGAGGCGCTTTCTCGTCCTCGCCGAGATTCATAAGTATAAATCTCGCGGCGTTCCAAATTTTATTTGCAAAATTACGGCTTGCCTCAACCTTCTCATCCGAGAAGCGCATATCGTTTCCGGGGCTGTTGCCCGTTGCAAGAGTAAATCTCAGGGCATCTGCACCGTACTGCTCGATTATTTCAAGCGGGTCGATTCCGTTGCCGAGCGACTTTGACATTTTTCTGCCCAGAGCGTCGCGTACAAGTCCGTGAATAAGAACTGTATCAAACGGAGCTTTACCCGTGTATTCAAGAGCCGAGAAAATCATACGGCTTACCCAGAAACCTATAATATCGTAACCCGTAACAAGAGTATTTGTCGGATAATAATGCTTTAAGTCCTCTGTTTCCTGCGGCCAGCCGAGAGTTGAAAACGGCCAGAGAGCCGACGAGAACCATGTGTCAAGCGTGTCGGGGTCCTGAGTGAGATGCGTGCCGCCGCAAGCAGGACAAACGCTAACGGCATCCTTGGAAACTACGGTTTCTCCGCAGTCGTCGCAGTACCATGCGGGAATTCTGTGTCCCCACCAGAGCTGACGGGAAATACACCAGTCTCTTGTTCCGCGCATCCAGTTCATATAGTTCTTTGTAAAGCGCTCGGGAACAAATTTGATTTCTCCCTTTTCAACCGACTCAATAGCGGGAATTGCAAGGGGTTCCATTTTAACAAACCACTGCTTTGATACCATGGGTTCAATGCTTGTATGACAGCGGTAGCAGGTTCCGACCTCGTGCTTGAGAGGCTCGATTTCCTTGATATAACCGCCTTTTTCAAGGTCCTCAAGTATGGCCTTTCTTGCCTCGGCAGTAGTCATACCCGCATATTTGCCGCAGTCAAGCACCTCGGGCTCGTTTTCGGCGCCCGCCTTACCCGAAGCGCGGACAGCGTCAGCCTCCGCCTTTTCCTTAGCGCCGGTCAGATGACCGTCATAGGTAAAGGTGCGTACTATCGGAAGGTTATGACGAAGTCCTACCTCAAAGTCGTTGGGGTCGTGGGCGGGAGTGATTTTAACAACGCCCGTACCCTTGGTCATATCAGCGTGCTCGTCGCATACTATCGGGATTTCCTTATTTATAAGCGGCAGAATTACATGACAGCCGTGAAGGTGGCTGTATCTTTCGTCATCCGCATTTATTGCAACAGCCGTATCTCCGAGCATTGTTTCGGGACGGGTTGTGGCAAGTTCAAGCTTTTCGCCCGTTTCCTTAACGGTGTAAAGAAGATGCCAGAAATGTGAGTCCTGCTCTTCATACTCAACCTCGGCATCCGAAATTGAAGTGTTGCAGTGAGGACACCAGTTAACCATACGGTTGCCTCTGTAAATGAGTCCCTTGTCGTAAAGGCGTACAAAGACCTCTTTAACCGCGTCGCTGCAGCCCTCGTCAAGAGTAAATCTCTCTCTGTCCCAGTCGCAGGAAGAGCCCATCTTCTTTAGCTGCTCGATAATGCGTCCGCCGTACTGCTTTTTCCAGTCCCATGCTCTCTCAAGGAATTTTTCTCTGCCTATGTCCTCCTTGGTTATGCCTTCCTTACGCATTGCCTCAACGATTTTTGCCTCGGTCGCTATTGAAGCGTGGTCTGTGCCCGGAAGCCACAGAGTATCGTAACCCGCCATCCTGTGATAACGGATAAGAATATCCTGAAGCGTATTGTCAAGCGCGTGTCCCATATGAAGCTGTCCCGTAATATTGGGAGGCGGTATAACTATGGTATAGGTCTTTTTACCCTCCTCGCGCCTTGCGTGAAAGTATTTCTTTTCAAGCCAGGTGCCGTATATCCTCTCCTCAACGGATTTGGGATTATACTGTTTTTCAAGTTCCTTTGACATTTATATTTCTCCTTTTCAGTATTCGGCAATAAAAAAACGCCTCATAAAATATGAGACGAAAAAATCCGCGGTACCACTCAAATTGCCCTAAAGGGCCGCTTAAAACCGATAACGGCGGCAACCGTCTCTGCTTAATCGGAAATCCGTTTGGGCAGAGCCACTCCGAAGCGACGGCGAAACAAATGCTGTACTGCCTCGCACCTTACGGCAGCTCTCTTGAATCAGCAGATTTATTTCTTAACTTCCTCAATGTGTTTTGTTTTTTGATATTCTATCACTTATTGTCCCTTGTGTCAATAAACTATTCCATTACCAGACTGTCGAGATGCTCGCTCATAAACAGTCTTATATCGGTACCCTCTTTTGAACTGCCGCTGATATAAATGCGGCTGCCCTTAAAGGTATAATTCTTGATGTCGTCAAGGTTGTCCGTATCAAAGGATACGGTAAAGCCGTTACTTCCGTGACGGTCGGCAGTAATCTTTTCGCTGCCGTTAAAGTTCTTGGGAATATAAACTCCCGAGGAGCCGTCAACGAGTACAAACTGATACTCGTTAAAATCGTAAAACCACGTCTTTGCGCTTCCCGTAACGACAACATGATATTTGGCAGAGTCAGCATATTCCGTATTCTCGGTAACTGAAATTCTGTCAACGGTAAAGTCCAGCTTATGCCAGCGGTTTTTAAGCAGATTAAAGCCGAGAATAATCATAGCTATTAAAACTGCAACGGTCAGAGCGTAAAAGACGCCGACAGCCGCAACCTTATATTTTCTATCCATAGCCACACCTCTCAGGGTATTTTACCAACATTAGTCCTCTGTGTCAATATTTTGTTTCCATTTTGCAACGGCAAAGCAGATGCAGTCAACCTGCCCTGCGCCGTATATTTTAAGCAGCTTTGCACATTCGTTGAGCGTTGAGCCCGTTGTCTTGATATCGTCAACCAGCAGGATGTTTTTGCCTGCAAGCTCGTCCTTGTCCTTCAGATCAAATGCGGCAAAGACATTTCCCGTTCTGTCAAAGCGCGGCATACTGTGCTGAATACCTGTTTCGTAAATTTTGACAAGCGAATGGGAAACAGGTATTCCCGTAATTTCCGAAATACCGTCCGCAAGCAGTTCGCTCTGATTATATTCCCTTTTCCTTATTGTACTTCCCGATGCGGGAACATACATTATCAAATCGTAATGCGTATCGTCAAGGAAGCGCTCCCCAAGAGTGTCCGCCATATCGGCGGCGTATTCCTTTGCGAGAAACGGCAGGTTATTGAATTTGAGTCTGCTTACTGCGGTTTCGACGGCGCCCTCATAATAAAACGGTGCGGCAATTCTGTCGTAATAATGCTTTTTATTCTTACAGCTGCACTCGGACTTGCTGTATCCGCAGTCAAAGCAAACTTCTCCGCTGATAACGGGAAGCTCTCTGCAGTTTTCGCAAATCTCATTTTCAGGCGCTATAACCTCTCCGCAGTATTTACAGCGTCTCGGAAAGAAAAGGCACAGCGCTCTGTCAAAAAACGAATTTCTTTTCATTCCCCGTCCTCTAAAAGCATGGCTTTAAGCATTGAATACCGCCTTGTCTGTCTGTCGTTTTCCGCCATTTCGCAGATTTCATCCATTGACCCCACAAGGATAAGATTTTCCTTTGCCCTTGTAACTGCGGTATAGAGCAGATTTCTGTATTTAAGCTGCGGTATGACGTTTACCACGGGCATTATTACACAACGGAATTCGCTGCCCTGACTTTTATGCACGGTTACGGCGTAGGCAAGTTCAAGCTCTGCAGTCTGCTCCCTCAGATAGGTTGCCTCTCTGTCGTCATCAAAATGTATTACGGCTGTTTCGCCCTTTTTATCTATCTGCTTTATAACTCCTATATCGCCGTTGAAAATTCCCGTGCCCGTCTCCGAGCCCTTCTCCCACTCTATGTCGTAATTATTCTTTATCTGCATAACCTTGTCGCCTTCGCGGAAGGTCTTGAAGCCGAAGCTGATTTCGTTCTTTTTGTCGGAATGCGGATTGACAAGCTGCTGAAGCACGGAATTAAGTCTGACAGTCCCCGCCTCGCCTTTCTTTGACGGGCAGACAACCTGAATATCGGTAAACGGGGAATATCCGTAAGCCTTTGGCAGTCTGTCCGAATAAAGCGACGCTACTGTTTCGGAGGCTGACAGAGCCGAGCTTCTCTCCATAAAGAAAAAGTCGCTGTCCTTTTTGTCTGTTACTATAGCCTCGCCGTTTACAATTCTGTGCGCATTTGTAACAATAAGACTGTTCATCGCCTGACGGAAAACCTCTCTGAGCTGAACAACAGGAAGAAGTCCTGAGCCGATCATATCGGACAGCACGTTACCTGCGCCGACAGCAGGCAGCTGGTCCGAGTCCCCGACCATAACAAGACGGCAGCCGAAAGGTACTGCGCAAAGAAGCGACGAGAAAAGACTTATGTCCACCATTGACAGTTCGTCCACAATAAGCGCGTCGCATTCAAGCGGATTACGCAGATTTCTCTTGAAGGACGGTCTGTCATTCTCGTCCCACTCGACCTCAAGCAGACGGTGTATAGTCTTTGCCTCTCTGCCCGTAAGCTCGCTCATACGCTTTGCGGCTCTGCCCGTCGGAGCACAGAGCGAAACCTCAAGCCCTTCGTTTTCAAACAGTTTTATAATTCCGTTAAGCGTCGTCGTTTTGCCCGTACCGGGTCCGCCCGTTAATATGAGCATACCTCTGTTGACGGCGGTCTGAATTGCCTCCTTCTGCATCTCGGCGAATTCTATGGACAACTGTTTCTCAACTGCCTCTATCTCTTTGTAAAGCGTCTTTCTGCCCGGAGGCGGAAAGCGTAGAAACTGCTTAATTCTGTCGCTGATATTCTTCTCCTCGTTATACGCGCCCGTAAGGAAAATGAATTCCTTTTTGCCGTCCGTCTTTGCAACAAGACGGTTTTGCGCCGTCATTTCGTCTATGAGAATATCAACCGTATCCTCATCCGTGTCAAGATAAGCCGCGGCGGTTTTTATAAGCTTATTTCTCGGCAGGCAGGTATGTCCGTCGGAATAAAGATTATGCGTAACTATGTACTCTATGCCTGCTTTGATTCTGAAGCGGCTATCGGGAGGAGAAGGCAGTCGTGAACTGATTACCTCAGCCCTTTCAAAGCCTATGCCCGACCCTGCGGCGCATAAATCAAACGGGTTTTCCTTAACCCTCTCCGCCGCAGACGAGCCGAAAAGCTTATATGCCTTGATACACTCATTGGGCGTCATACCGTACTCCTCAAGGCTCATCATTATACTTCTGACCGAGAACTGCGCGCGGAACTGAGCCGACATCTTTTTTGCCCTGTCGGCTGAAATTCCCTTTATTGACGCGAGCTTTTCGGGATGATTTTCAAGCACGTCAAACGCGTTCTCGCCGAAGCGTTCTATAATTCTCTCTGCCGTGGCCGGACCTATTCCCTTGACCGCACCCGAGGCAAGATAATTAAGCAGCTGCTCCGAGGTATGAGGCATTGAACGCTCGTATTCATCTGCCCTGAACTGTCTGCCGAAGGTCGCGTGATAAGTCCACTCGCCTGATAATTTCAGTTCCTCGCCGACGGAAATATCGGCAAAAATACCGACAGCCGTAATGAGCGTGTCATCACAGCCTAATTCAAGCACGGTATATCCGTTCTGTTCGTTACGGAATTTTATGTCCTCAACGGTACCGCCGATTATTACTTTGTTTTCGGTTTCGTTCATCTGAATATTTCCTTTAACTGTTCCTTGCCTACAAGGTATATTCCGTTGGTTTTTCTGCAGATATTAAGGCAGGTAAGTCTCTGCGCGTCCGTCATCCCCGTGTCGAGCACTATCACTTCCGCATAACCCGAGTCTCCGAGCAAATCAATTTTCAGCTTTGCCTCATAAACCGCCTTTGTCAGTTCGCTTGTGCAAGACCCCGAGGGAATTATTATGTAATATTCGTACTTTCTTTTCGGCGTAAGAGATTTGAGCATTATCCAGTAGGAAAGCATAAGCGTTCCGAACAGAATAAGGCACAGAAACACTATGCCGAAAAACACTCTCAACATAAAATCACCTCATAGCATTGTATGAGGCGATATATAAAATGTGAGTACGCCTGTAAGCCGAGTTCTGTCGTTTAAAGCAGTTATCTATCTAGGCATACCGTTACCGATATGCTCAAGCCATCCTTTGAAGTATCTGCCCAGCTGACAACTTCGCTCGATGTTGCATCGGGTAGGGTTTACCTGGCAATACCGTTACCGATATTCCGGTGAGCTCTTACCTCGCCTTTCCACCCTTACCGTAAAAACGGCGGTATATCTCTATGCACTTTCCCGAAGGTCGCCCTTGGCGGCCGTTAGCCGTTACCCTGCTGTATGATGCTCGGACTTTCCTCATGGGCCGAAACCCATGCAACTGCTCAGCCTGCTCACAAATATATTTTAGTATAATTTGACTGCGATGTCAATTATTGTAATCTCTCAGCGATTTAAAGGTATAGCCCTGCTGTCTTGCATAGTCTATTATTCTGCCGAGCGCCGCAGAGTTGTCCGGCGAAACTGCGTGCAGCAGTATTACCGCGCCCGGATGAAGTCTCGCAGTTACCGTTTCAAAGGCATAGTCCGCGCCCTTCTGTCTTTTTAAATCCCAGTCGGAATACGCGAGCGACCAGAATACGCATGTGTATCCGAAGGAATTGACAAGCTCTATCGCACAGTCCGAATACTCTCCCATAGGGAAACGGAAATACGGCTCGCTGTATCCGAAATTGGTGCGCAGATAGTCATCCATACCCTTTATTTCCTCAGACATCTCGGTTCTTGTAAGCTCGGGAAATGAAGGATGCGTAACAGAGTGGTTTCCTACTA
>SVOA01000015.1 GCA_015066635.1 Oscillospiraceae bacterium
GCTGCACCGACAACGGCTGCTCCCACCACAAAGCCCAACAATAACAACAGTTCGGGCGGCGGCGGAATTCTTGACACTATTACCGGACTTCTCGGCGGCTTTGATATAGGAAGCATCGGCGATACTCTCGGCGGTCTTGTAGGCGGAGGCGGCGGCGGAGGACTTATCGACAAGAACTCCATCGCAGATAAAGTTGAGGGCGCAGGCGGAAGTGCAAAGGACTTCTTCTACGGTCTTGCAGACAGTGTGGAGGAGAACAGCGGCCTTGACGGAATCAACGGCGACGTAGCCGATAAGATTAACGGCATAGGCTCAGGCGAAGGCGGCGGACTTACTGACGGTCTCGGCGATATCGGTTCAAAAATCGGAGATATCTTCGGCGGCCTCGGCGACATAGGCGGTCTTTTAGGATAATAAAAATATAATTAAACGGCAGGTTAAATAACCTGCCGTTTTTTATTTGTCTTTTCAGTTTACGACGTTTATCGGATGTCCCTCGGAGAAGGCCTTGAAATTCTCTTTCAGCACGCCCATAAGCCGTTGCCTTGTTTCGTATCCTGCCCATGCGATATGCGGAGTGATGATGCAGTTCTTTGCCGTCAGCAGAGGGTTGTCGGCCTTAGGCGGCTCGGTGCTGAGCACGTCAACCGCCGCACCTGCTATTTTATCGGAATTCAGTGCGTCGGCAAGCGCTTTTTCATTTACAACTGGACCCCTTGAGGTGTTTATCAAAAATGCTGAGGGCTTGCACAGCGACAGAAAACTGCTGTCAACCATGCCCTCGGTTTTGTCTGTAAGAGGACAGTGCAGGGTAATGAAGTCGGAATTCTTTATAAGCTCTTCCTTTGTAGCCCAGCGGAAATTCCGCCTGCTGCTCTGGTCGGTTTCGTGTCCCGAAACAGCGAGAATATTCATTCCGTACGCTTCGGCTATGTCCGCAACCGCCTGACCGATTTTACCGAAGCCGATTATGCCCAAGGTCTTTCCGTTCATCTCAATAAGCGGAGCCGCCTGATAGCAGAAATCGGGACAGCGCGTCCAGTCGCCGTTTTTTACGGTCTGCGAGTGGAGCGCAACCGCGTTGCAGAATTCCGAAATATACGCAAAAACGAGCTGTGCCACCGCCTGAGTGGAATAGGTCGGTATGTTTGACACGGGAACGCCGATTTCCTTTGCATAGGCGCAGTCAACAACGTTGTATCCTGTTGACAGCAGGGCTATAAACTTAACCTTCTGCGCTTTTCTGAGTACGCTTTCGGGCAGAGGAGTTTTGTTGGTAACGATAATGTCCGCGTCCTTAATTCTTTCCTCAACCTTATCCGCAGGCGTGCGGTCATAGACCTCAAGCTCTCCGTATTCGCGAAGCCAGTCCCACGAGAGATCGCCCGGATTTTCGGTAAAGCCGTCGAGTATAACGGTTTTTGACATATTACTCACCCCGTATATATTATTATATTCATATTGTAACATATTTTTTTACTTAAATATACAGTAAAAATTGAATTTTAATCAACAAATGAATTGACCTTGAGGCGAATATGTTATACAATTATAATGATATTTTATGTATTAAAACTAACGCGGAATCGAGGTGAGGGAAAACGAAAAAAGGTCCGCTTATCAAAAGACGGCATTTGCTGAACTTTCTCGGCGCGCTTCTGATAATAATAGGAGCTGCTCTTATCGGAATAACGCTTCTGATGCAGCTGCAGGAATTTACCGTAAGATATCAGGCGTTTTTAAAGATACTTGAAAACTTTGAAGACTCGGTTGCGGCAATACCGAATAAGGGACTTGTAATAATCGCCATTTTGCTTTTGTATGTTGCAAAGTCGATTATTCCGATTCCGACCTCGGCAGTCTGCGTTATCGCAGGTATGGTTTTCCCGACACCGTTTGCGGTTGCAATAAATATTGTGGGCTACATAGGACTTATAACCTCAAAATATTTCTGGGGCAAACACCTCGGACGGGGATATGTCTATAAGATACTGCGCAGGTATGAAAACATCCAGCGCCTTATGGATTCAAATACAAAGGCAAAGGACGGACTTCTTGTCGGCTTCAGGGCTGTACCGTATATGCCGATAAACACGGTAAGTCAGGTTTACGGTGCAATGAATTTCGACTACTACAAATTCATACTGTTTTCGGTAGTCGGCTTTCTTCCGAGAATAATCTCGTACAGTCTTGTCGGACGTCATGTTTACAACCCGTTTTCACTCGGATTTATGCTCCCGATAGTTATTATGTTTGTAATTTCGGGACTTGCAATAATCGCAGTTAACGCTTTTATTGAGATTTACAACTCAAGAATTAAAAATACATAAAGGGGTACTGAAATGAGTAATACACAAACGCTTCGCAACGCCGTAAGGGCGGGAGAATATGATTCAAGATTTAAAAAGGTCTATGTTACGGATGAGGAAATCAAGGCACAGTATGACAGATACTGCTCTCTTGCGGATGATTTTGACTCGGTTTTTTCTCCGGACAGAGACGTCAGGATGTTTTCCGCACCCGGCAGAACCGAGGTCGGCGGAAATCACACAGACCATAATCACGGCAAGGTGCTTGCCGCAGGCATTAACCTTGACGCGATAGCAATAGCTTCAAAAAATGACGAGAACATTGTCAGGGTAAAGTCCAGAGGATATGCTATGGATACGGTTGACATTACCGACCTGAGCGTTCATGAGGATGAGGCGGGACATTCTCCCGCACTTGTCAGGGGCGTAATGAAGGGCTTTGAAAGACTCGGCTATAAAATCGGCGGCTTTGACGCGGTTACTGCTTCAAGAGTGCTTTCGGGCTCGGGACTTTCTTCATCCGCGGCTTATGAGGTGCTTGTCGGCACTATGGTCAACTATCTTTACAACGACGGCTGTGTTGACCCCGTTACGATAGCAAAGATAGCGCAGTACGCCGAGAACGAGTATTTCGGCAAGCCCTGCGGACTTATGGACCAGATGGCGTGCTCCGTAGGCAGCTTTATTAAAATTGACTTTAAAGACCCTCAGCAGCCGATAATTGAGAAGGTTGACTTTGACTTTGCCTCCTGCGGACATTCGCTGTGCATAGTCGATACAAAGGGCAGCCACTCAAACCTTACAGACGAATACGCGGCTATCCGCGTTGAGATGGAGAGCGTTGCGGCTGAATTCGGCAAGTCCGTATTGAGAGAAGTCAGCGAAGAAGACTTCAGAAGGAATATTCCTTCCCTCAGGGAGAAGGTCGGCGACCGTGCGGTGCTTCGCGCGATTCACTTCTATAACGACAACAAACGCGTTGACAGAGAAGCGGAAGCTCTGAAGGCACACGATTTTGAGAGCTTCAAAAAGAATATTCTTGAGAGCGGCGCGTCATCATATATGTATAATCAGAATGTCTTTGCACCCAAACAGCCCGACATCCAGCCCGTTTCGGTAGCTCTTGCGGTTTCCGAGGAAATCCTGAAGGGCAGAGGCGCGTGGAGAGTTCACGGCGGCGGTTTTGCGGGCACGATTCAGGCTTTTGTTCCCAACGATTTGCTTGCAGACTATAAAAAGGAAATCGAAAGAATATTCGGGGAAGGCTCCTGCTATGTGCTCAGCGTAAGACCCGTAGGCGGAGCGGAGATTTGACAAGAGGAACCGTTATGGATATTTTAAACATCTTAAAGCGTTTATCGGAATGCGACGGAGTTTCCGGAGCAGAGGGAGAGATTTCAGACGTCTGCGCCGAGCTTCTCAAGCCATTCGGTAAAACATATAAAGACAAACTCGGTAACGTCATATGCGAAACGGACGGCGAGGGAGACGCAGTGCTTCTGAGCGCTCATATGGACAGAGTAGGGCTTATAGTTACCGACATTACCAACGAGGGATTTCTCAATGTCGCGTCCTGCGGAGGAATCGACGAGAGGACTCTCTGCGCACAGCAGGTTACCGTACACGCTTCGCAGAATTTAAAGGGCGTTATTATCAGCACCCCGCCTCACCTTCAGGACGGCCAAAACGAGAGGAAGGCATTAAAGCCCGACGAGGCGCTTGTTGATATCGGACTGTCAAAGGAAAAGGCGGAGCAGCTTGTTACACGGGGCGACAGAATTACCGTTGACTCGCAGTTTATACAGCTGCTTTCCGACAGGGTTGCGGGCAGCGCTTTTGACGACAGAGCGGGAATTACCGCAATTCTGTATGCCGCAGAGCTGCTCAAAAAGAGAAAGTGCGCAAAAAAGATTATAATTGCATTTGCCACAAGAGAGGAAGTCGGCGGAAGCGGAGCCAAGGTTGCCTCGTTTAATTCGGGCGCAAAAACTCTTATCGCCGTTGACGTCAGCTTTGCCGTGACGCCCGACTCCAAAAGAGAGGAGTGCGGAGAACTCGGCAAGGGACCGATGATAGGCGTTTCCGCATCGCTTGATTATGAGGCGTCAAAGGAATTAAAGGCAGTTGCCATAGAAAAAAGAATTCCGTATCAGCTCGAGGTTATGGGCGGACTTACGGGTACCGACGCGGACGGGATGACCGTTGCCGCAGGCGGAATGAGAAGCTCTCTTGTTTCAATTCCCCTGCGCTATATGCACACGGGCGTTGAGGTTGTTTCCCTGTCCGACATAGAGAATACGGGCAGACTTATCGCCGAGTATATTATTTCGGGAGGTGCTGAATGATGCTTAAAGAACTATGTCTTATAAACGGCACCTCGGGCAGAGAGGAAAAGGTAAGGGAATACATTATTTCAAAACTCCCTGCCGACTGCGAATACAGAGTTGACAGTCTCGGAAATCTTATCTGCGGCAAAAAAGGCAAAAACCGTGCCGGCAGTAAGGTTATGCTGTGCGCTCATATGGACGAGGTCGGCTTCATTGTCACATATATTACCGACGACGGTATGCTTAAAATATCTCCCGTCGGCGGAATTGACGAGAGAGTTGTTTTCGGCAGAAGCGTTGTGCTTGAAAACGGCAAAAAGGGAGTAATCGGCGGCAAGGCAATACATCAGACCGTCGGCGACGAAGCGGAAAAGCTTCCCAAAATCAGCGATATGTATGTTGACATAGGCGCGTCATCAAAGAAGGAAGCCGAAACGCTGGCAAATATCGGAGAGAGCGTTTATTTCGATTCGGATTATATTGAATTCGGAGACGGCTTTATCAAGTCAAAGGCTATTGACGACAGAGCGGGCTGTAAAATTCTTATAGACCTGCTTTCAAGCCGTGCCGAATATGACTTTACCGCGTGCTTTTTTGTTCAGGAGGAAATCGGAACAAGAGGCTCGGGACCCGCGGCGTTTTCGGTTGCTCCCGACTATGCGGTTGTGCTTGAAAGCACTACGGCGTCCGACATATCGGGCGTAGAAGGCAATAAAAAGGTTTGCCTGCTCGGAGGCGGCGCAGTTGTTTCGTATATGGACAGAGGCACGGTCTATGACGCGGAGCTTTACAGACGGACAATGAGTCTTGCAAAAGAGCACGGTATAAAGGTTCAGACCAAGACGGTTGTCGCCGGCGGAAACGACGCGGCGGCTATCCACAAATCGGGCGCGGGAGTTAAAACGGTTACGGTTTCCGTACCGACACGCTATATTCACTCCCCGTCATCCGTTGCAAAGGCGGAGGACATAGAGAGCGTCAAAAAACTCGCGTCCCTTCTTTGCGGAGAATTTGCAAAATGATTAAACTTATAGAAAATCTTTCGGACGATACCGCAAAAAAACTTATTCCGTTTTTTGACGGTACGCTTGCAGGTATGTTTACCCTTTTTTCCCTGCTTGACAGGACAAGCGTGGACGGAGCGTGGGTGCAGACCTGCGCAGAGGACGTTACCGCGCTTATCGTCAAAAAGGAAATGAGCAAGGTTTACCTTGCAGCGGGAGAGAACGCCGACTTTTACGAAATAGGCGATTTCATCTCACGCCTCGGCGGTATGGTGGTTTACTGTTCGTCCGAATTTTCGGAAAAGACGGGCGTTACCGCTTACTCAAAGGTAACTCTTATGGAGCTCGTCGGGATAAAGAAAGACGGCAGGGAAAGCGTTGAAATCAACGACAACCTGCGGCCCGTTTTTGACCTGCTTGTAAGGTCCCGCAAGGACATAATAGCCAAGAGCGAGGCCGTTGCACGCAGAGATTTAAAGAAGTTTACGGAGAGAGCGTATAAGGAGTGGCTGTCGAGGACAAGCAGGGGAATTTTCGGCGGCTATACCACGGTACGCGCAGTCAAAGTCGGAGAGAATTCCGTGCTTTCCGCTGCGGTTGCGGACAGACTCGGAAACACCGTTTACATCAGGGACGTTGCCACGGATACCGAATTCCGTAAAATGGGTTACGCTTCCGACTGCATCAGCAGTATTTGCAGAGATTTGGGCTCGGACGGCACAAGAGTTTTTCTCGCCTGCAACGACCTTCAGACAGAGAATTTTTATAAAAAAATCGGCTTCGAGAGGAAAGAATATCTCGATATAGGAATAATTGAGTTATGAAATCATATTTTGAAATAAGTCAGACTGTTACGGAAAAGAGCGAAACGGCTCTTGCAAATATCAAGGAGCAGCTTGACATAATCGAAAAAATCGGCGAAATAAATCAGCAGAAGGTGCTGGCGGCTTTTATAAAAAACAGAGTTGACACCACCGACTTCAATTCGACAACGGGCTACGGCTACGGAGACAGCGGCAGGGAAAAGGCAGACGCGTTGACCGCCGACATCTTCGGCAGCGAGGACGCAATAATCAGAGCGGGGCTTCTTGCCTGCGGCACGCATACTCTGGGCGTTGCGCTTTTCGGAATACTTCGTCCGGGCGACACAATGCTCTGCGTTTCGGGCACGCCGTATGACACCATTCATCCGGTAATCGGCATAGGCGGTAAAAACAGAGGAAACGGTACCCTTGTTGATTTAGGTGTAAATTATGCGCAGATAAATCTGACCGAAAGCGATGAGCTTGACTATGAGGAAATAGAAAAGCAAGCTTCCGACAAAAAAGTTAAAATGGTATATATTCAGCGCTCAAGAGGATACTCTCTGCGGCACAGCATTTCCGTTGCCGAGATAGAGAAGGTCTGCGATATAGTTCACGGTGTCAACGGTAACGCCGTAGTTATGGTCGATAACTGTTACGGAGAGTTTACCGAGGAAAAGGAGCCGACCGAGGTCGGAGCGGATATTATTGCGGGCTCGCTTATAAAAAATGCGGGCGGAGGAATCGCACCCTCGGGAGGATATATAGCGGGACGGAAAGATCTGGTTGAGCTTTGCTCATACCGTTTGACCGTGCCCGGACTCGGCAGAGAGGTCGGCGCTTCTCTCGGGCAGAATAAAAGTCTGTACTTCGGACTTTTCAATGCGCCGAACGTTGTAAAGGAAGCGCTGAAAACGGCAGTATTTGCCGCGGCTCTCTTTGAACAGCTCGGATTTAAGGTTACACCTGCTTCAAAGGAAGCAAGGCATGACATAATTCAGGCGATATGTCTTGAAAATGAGGACAGACTTATTGCCTTCTGTCAGGGTATGCAGAAGGGTGCGCCGATAGATTCGTATGTTGTGCCCGAGCCGTGGAATATGCCGGGCTATGATAATAAGGTTATTATGTCCGCAGGTGCATTTACTTCGGGATCGTCAATAGAGCTTTCGGCAGACGCTCCGCTGAGAGAACCATACGCCGTATGGATGCAGGGAGGACTTAATTTCAATTCGGGAAAAATAGGAGTTCAGCTTGCGGCTGACGAAATCGTAAGGAGGAATCTGCTTTGAATTTACTGTATCTTAAAAGCGGAACCGATGTCCGCGGTGTGGCTGTGAACGAGGAGGAACCCGATAAAATAGACTTGACGGATGAAGCCGTCAGACGAATCTGCCAGG
This sequence comes from Oscillospiraceae bacterium, assembly GCA_015066635.1. Lineage (GTDB taxonomy): Bacteria > Bacillota > Clostridia > Oscillospirales > Acutalibacteraceae > Fimenecus. Next base: position 7,844 of record SVOA01000015.1, read on the forward strand.
CGTTTGTTTATTTCCTGAGCGCCAAGCAGCACACGGAGAAGGATGAACTGAGAATTTCGGTCGGGCACGACTCGAGAATCAGTGCGCCGCGAATCAAAAAGCAGGTTACGGCGCAGCTTCTGTCAATGGGCGTTAATGTAGTTGACTGCGGTCTGGCATCAACTCCCGCTATGTTTATGACAACCGTTCTCGACAAGTGCGACGGAGCCGTGCAGATTACGGCAAGCCATCATCCGTTTGACAGAAACGGACTGAAATTCTTTACAAAGAGCGGAGGACTTTCCTCTGCCGAGATTACAAAAATACTTGAGGTTGCGGAACAGAATGAAGCTGTTGCTTACGACACCTCAAGAGAGGCGGCAGAGACGGACTTTATGCAGAAGTACGCCGCGCATTTAAGAGAAATCGTAAAGCGGGGCGTTAATTCTCAGCTTGATTACGGCAGACCTCTTGAGGGTATGAGAATAGTTGTCGATGCAGGCAACGGCGTAGGAGGTTTCTTTGCAACCGACGTGCTGGAACCTCTCGGAGCGGATATAACGGGTTCGCGCTATCTTGAGCCCGACGGATATTTTCCGCACCATATTCCCAACCCCGAGGACGAAACCGCTATGCAGTCAATACGCGAGGCTGTGCTTGAGTCGCACGCCGACCTCGGCGTAATCTTTGACACGGACGTTGACAGGGCGGCTTGCGTCAGCCGCGACGGTAACGAAATAAACCGCAACCGCCTTGTTGCGCTTGCTTCGGCGATAGCACTTGAAAACAACGAAGGCGGCACGATAGTTACCGACAGCGTTACAAGCGCGGGACTTACGGAGTTTATAAACGAAACTCTCGGCGGTAAGCATTGCCGTTTCAAGAGAGGATACAAAAACGTAATTGACGAGAGTATGCGGCTTTGCAGCGAGGGAGAAAATTCCCCGCTTGCCATAGAGACCTCGGGACATGCCGCTTTCCGTGAGAATTATTTCCTTGACGACGGCGCATACCTTATGGTTAAAATCATAATCAAGGCGGCTCAGCTGCGCAGCGAAGGCAGACAGCTTGAGGACCTTATCAAAGATTTAAAGGAGCCTCTTGAGGAAAAATCTTTCCGTCTTAAAATACTTGCCGACGATTTCCGCGAATTCGGAAACGGCATTATAGAGAAGATTGAGAAAACAGCGCTTCTCAAGGAGGACTGGACTGTTGCGGACGACAGCAGAGAGGGAGTCAAGATTATTTTTGACAGTCCGGAGTATGACGGCTTCTTTATTCTTCGCATGAGCGTTCACGACCCCGTTATGCCTCTTAACATTGAGAGCGCGGTACAGGGCGGCGTGCGCAGAATTTCAGAGGCGGTTTACCGTGAGCTCGGCATATATCCCGAGCTGGACATTTCAGCACTTTCGGAATATGTCAAAAATTAAACTTTACTATTGACAAAGCATAAATATTATTTAAAATTAGTATATAACACCAAAAGGGAGACCCGATATGATTTTTGATAGAGTCAGAGAAATCATCAGCAAGGAGTTTGAAATTGACGAGCAGGCAGTTACGCCCGAAACTCTCCTTACAGACGACCTTGACGCCGACAGTCTGGAGATAATCGACCTGGTAATGTCGCTCGAGGACGAATTCGGTATGGAGGTTCCCGACGAAGCCGTACAGGGTTTTAAAACCGTAGGCGACATAGCAAAGTATATAGAAGAAAACTAAACGCGGAAGCGTTGGACAAGGATGTAAAATAATGGCAGAGCAAAAAAAGATGGTTAACGACATTACCTCTATGGAGGAAGATTTTGCCAAATGGTACACTGATGTCGTTAAAAAAGCAGAGTTAGCCGAATATACCAGCGTAAAGGGCTGTATGGTAATCAGACCTTACGGTTACGCTATATGGGAGAATATACAGCGCATTATGGACGGTATGTTCAAGGCAACGGGGCACGAAAACGTATGTATGCCCATGTTCATACCCGAGAGTCTGCTTAACAAGGAGAAGGAGCATGTCGAGGGCTTTGCGCCCGAGGTTGCGTGGGTAACTCACGGAGGCAGCGAGAAGCTGGAGGAAAGACTTTGTGTCAGACCTACCTCGGAAACGCTTTTCTGTGAGCACTACAAGGCGGTAGTTCATTCTTACAGAGATTTGCCGAAGCTCTACAATCAGTGGGTATCGGTAGTACGCTGGGAAAAGACAACAAGGCCGTTCCTGAGAACGAGAGAATTCCTCTGGCAGGAGGGACATACGATTCACGCCACAGCCGAAGAGGCTCAGCAGGAAACCGTAAAGATGCTCAACGTTTATGCGGACTTTTGCGAAAATGTTCTTGCTATGCCCGTTATCAAGGGTATCAAGACAGAGAAGGAGCGTTTTGCAGGCGCTGAGGAAACATATACGATAGAGGCGCTTATGCACGACGGCAAAGCGCTTCAGTCAGGCACCTCGCATTATTTCGGCGACGGCTTTGCAAAGGCATTCGGAATTCAGTATATGGACAGGAACAATACCCTTCAGTATCCGTTCCAAACCTCATGGGGAACCACGACAAGACTTATCGGCGCGATTATTATGACTCACGGCGACAACAACGGACTTGTGCTTCCTCCCAAGGTTGCGCCGATTCAGGTAATAGTTGTCCCGATTGCCCAGCATAAGGAGGGCGTTCTTGAGAAGGCGGCTGAGCTGAGTGAAAGACTTTCAAAGATTTGCAGAGTAAAGAGCGATATTACCGACAATTCGGCGGGCTGGAAGTTTGCCGAGTACGAGATGAAGGGTGTACCGCTCAGACTTGAAATTGGCCCCAAGGACATTGAAAAGAATCAATGCGTTATCGTGCGCAGGGACAGCGGAGAAAAGATTTTTGTATCTCTTGACGAGCTTGAAACAAAGATTCCTGAGCTGCTGCAGGCTGTTCACGACGGACTTTACGCCAAGGCACTCGCGAGAAGAAGCGAGATGACCTATACCGCGCACAGCTTTGACGAGCTTTTTGATATTGCCGAGAACAAGCCCGGCTTTATAAAGGCGATGTGGTGCGGCAGCCGTGAGTGTGAGGACGCGCTCAAGGAAAAGGCGGGCGTAACCTCGCGCTGTATCCCGTTTGAGCAGGAGAAGGTCGGCGACACCTGTGTCTGCTGCGGCAAGCCTGCCGATAAGATGCTCTATTGGGGCAAGGCATATTAAGGTATTTAAGGAAGAAAAAAAGATAGATTACTATCACAAAACGGAGGAATTATAAATGGTAAAAAGAATTATTGCGGTCTGCTGTGTACTTGTAATGACGGTGCTGATTTTTGCAGCCTGTGAGAAGAAACCCCCGATGGAGGAGATTAACGGCATTGAGAAGGCTGTCGCATACGATGAGGAAGGACAGACCGTACTTAACAGCTCGGGACAGCTCCGTGTATATTCTCTTGACGAGAAGGGACATATTCAGTATGAGGAGGACGGAACTCCCGTATATAGCTATGTAAATCTTCCTTCAATCAGAGCTGACGGTCAGACTGTTGACACTGATGAATATTCTCTTACTATGCCGGGAGGGTGGGAAACCAACTCGGCAGGTGTATTCTCAAAGAACGGTACTGACGGCAAGTGTACTGTTTCAATGGGACTTGCAAGCAGTCTTGAGGACAGCAGCTTTGACGCGTATATTCAGGAAAATCGTATGACCAACGAGGAAAATGTTCAGAAGGTTAAGGAGCAGTATCCAAACTATACGGTTGACATGAGTACAGAGAATTTCCTGCTTGCAGAGAGAAATGCCTATGCTGCAACATATATTATTAAGGATGAAAACGGCAAAGTTGTTCATTACGCTGTAATGATTTACTACAGTTATGAGGGACAGGCTTACTTTATCAACTATATATGCAAGGACGGAATCGGCTATGACGAGAGCTTTGACTTCACTTCATATATCAAGGAAAACTATGTAATCAAATAAAGCGGATATAAATAGAAGAGGAACGGTTTTGACCGTTCCTCTTTTTTCTCTTTTCGGGAAGCCATGCAAGATAACAATATCAATATTTACATAATTGAAAGATACCCCGGCACAATATCTTGAGGCAGGGCAAAAAATAGACGACAAACAGCGAAAAAATGTCTAATATCGAGCACTGATGTTCAAAAGTCGGTGCAAAAAACGGGCAAAACCGAATTGTTAACAAATTGTTCACAATTTTATGGAAAAATCGCCAAAATTGTTTGAATAAAATGCTAAAAAATCACAAATTTATTTATGCAAAACGGAAAAACGGCAATAAACTGTGAATAAATAATTGACTTTTTGCCTTTATAATTGTAAAATAAAATCAACCATAGGAATGGTGTAATTGGGCGTAGTGCGCCACAAGGCTGCGCTATGTCAAGAATACGGGGAAAGCATACTATGATATGTGCCCGTGTTCAAATGCCCGTTATGATACACATCCTACGGTAATAATCGCACTCGGGTGTGTATCATCGTTCCCACCGACTTCGCAATAGTGGGATGGTGGGAACCAAACCGAGTAAACAATGACAGTGTTTGCGGAAACCTCCTTTAATTCTAACAAAAATAAGGGCGGTCAGAGGCTGGAAACAAACGCAGTCGCAAACGCCGGTAATCGCTCGGCCGGTATTACGAACAGAGCGAAACAGCATTTTTAAATGCAAAAATTATAGGAGGAAAGATTATATGAAAAAATCAACCAAACTGTTAAGCATTATTCTTGCAGTTATTATGATTTTGTCATCTCTCACTGTTGGCGCTTTTGCTGCAAAGACGGCTTATCAGACAAAAGATAACCTTGAGTCTCTTGGCGCATACAACAACTACGGTACTGTAACCCGTCTTACAACAGAAGAGAGAACATCAATCGCGTTTGACGCTCTTGATATGCTGCTTGCAAAGGCAAATATCAACATGGGTACAGTTTTTGATATGCTTGGTTTCAAAATCATCATCAACTTTACATCAGTTGATAATATCTGCGTTTCACTCGACAGCTTCTACGGAGTTCTTGAGGACGGCGGCTTCCTGGCAGGTATAGCAATGGCAGTCATGAACTTCGGTATCCTTGAGAGCGTTGACTTAAGCCCCTGGCAGACAGGCATGACACGTGCCAACCAGGCTCAGCTTACAATTGTTACAAAGCTGCTTCAGACTCTTGCTAAGAACTCAGGCGTTGTTAACACGGTTCTTACATCGGGTATTGATCTCGGTCAGATAGCTTCCATCGCTCACCTGAACCTCAAGCCCATCAGCGACCTTGTTGTAGACCTTCCCGGACTTATCAAGAATCTTGTTTATCCGCTCTTCTCAAGACCGGATGAAAAGAGTACGGACCGTAACAAGCTCTATAACAAAACCGTAGGCGTTGAGACGGCTATCGATGATTTTGTTAAGGGCCTCTTTACAAAGCCGATGAACTGGACTTCCTACAGAGTTGACGCTTCAGGCAACGACCTCGGCTATACAACAGCTCTTCCGAAGGATACAGATTCCGACAAATCAACACGTTACTTCGAAATAAGCCAAGATAAGAACACAATCACTCAGTACGACTTCAAGTATAAGGCAGACAGCATTCTCAAGGCTGACCCCGAGCAGGGCACATGGGTTGAGACTGTTACCTATACAAAGTCGGCTACAGAGGAGTTCGGTAACCCCGGCGTTTATCTCTATAACGCTCCCGAGGGCTACGAAGGCGACCAGACTCTTAAGTGGTACACAGCAGGTAATGACGGCATCTGGCTTCCTCAGCTTAAGGAAGCTATGGACAACAACGCATTTACCTTCTCACTTAACGGCACTGACTCCGTACTTTCACTTCTCTATAAGTTCGCTCCCTACATCTTCAGAGAGATGGCTCCCGTAGTTCTTAACGGTTCTGTTAAGAAACTCGTTGCAGAGCTCTTTGACGTTAAGTTCACAAAGCTCGGCAATAAGGGCGAGTTTGTTGCTCCCGAGAGCGATGCCTTCTTTACAGAGGAACAGGGCGAGTATCTTTGGGAATGGTCAAATTACAAGGTAATTAACGGCGTTCCTTACTATCGTTTCCAGGATGAGTTCTTTGTAGGCGAAATTCCTGCAAACATCAGCACATACTATTATATGTTCGACTGGAACTACACCATCACAGGCGATTTCCTTGACGAATTCATTCCTGCCGGCTCACTCGGCACAAGCTCATCAACAAGAATTCTTACAAATCTTAACAGCTTTGTTAAGAAGGCTATTGATACCATTATACTTCCTACATGGACAGTAAACGGTACAACCTATAACAGAAATACAGTATTCGCATGGTCAACAACAAACGGCAACGGCGACCTTCTCGACAACATCCTTAATGTTGCGAGAAATGTTGTTAACATTGCTCCTGTTGAGATCTTCGGCGACTACTATTCAGAGGCACAGTTCTATACTGCAATGATGACAGGCACCCTTTCACAGGCTGTCAACGGCGCTATCTGCGAGGGCGTTAAGCTCCTTATGAAGCAGATTGAGTTCCCGGACAACATTGTTAACCAGAACATGCTCGCTATCGGCGCAGTAGTAGTTCGTGAGCTCTGCTCACAGCTTATGCCTTCCTACAATTTCGATGCTCTTATTTACTCTGACTACGGCGACGCAGCAGGTCATGACAGAGCAGTCCTTGAAGGCAAAGATAAGGAATACTGGCTGAATGTCTGCCTTACCATGGGTCTTGACCTCGGTCTCTATTACCTTCGTAACCTTGCTGACCTCGGCGAGGATACAAACTATGACTACTACAAGGTTATGAAGAACCTCGGCGCTATCCCCAGCAACGATGCTGAGGCTATGACTTACACAGCAAACTTTGATGTTTCCAAGTGGACATACAAGGTTGACTGGATTGCCGACTGGGCTCTTGCCACAGAGGAATGGTGCTGGAGAATGAGCTACGCCATCAACGTAACAGGCGCAACAACTCTTACTTCAGATCAGGATCCTTGGGCAAAGATCAACTCGGTACTGCTTGCAATCCTTCCGCTTGATAAGCTTCTCAATACAAGCGGCGCAACATCAAGCACTTTCCTTGAGAAGGTTCTCAGAGATAAGTTTGTATATGCTATTGCAGACCTTGACCTTCCCAAACTTGTAAGTCTGTTTGATATCCCGACAGGTACAGACTGCTACTTCACAAGCTCGAATATCCTTAACCAGGCAGTTAAGCTTATCGTTTATATCCTTGACGGTATCCTTAATAAGACCTACGCCGGCGAGCTTCTTTCAAAGAGCACATTTACTTCACTGTCTGCATTCCTTAACCATAATAATCTTAAGTCAGCTGTTGTAACACTTGTCGGCAAGCTTAATACATTTGTTTATACAAATAAGCTTATTGATGTTGTAATGCCTTTCGTTAACATGTTCCTCGGCTGGAAGACAGATCCTCAGGAATATAAAGATCCCACAATCGGCTTTACAAACAGCGGCGGCGACACCTATCTTCATAAGGACGCTACCAACTACATTACCTTTACAAACAACTCCGCAGGTATGCTTCTTCGCCACAGAAGTCCCGACAATCTTAAGTATAAGTATGACTCACCTTATACTATCGTAATTGATTCAATTACATTTGATACAACTCAGATGAGCCTTAAGACAGCTCTCTCGAGCTCGAACAATAGGGTTTCTCCTTATGAGACAAAGAGCTATGAGCTTAATGTAACAGGTACAGACGCAGTTGCCAAGGCAACAGTTACCTATCACTTCCTTGGTAAGACCGATACAACAACTCAGATGGGCGACCAGCAGACAGTTGTTGCATACGGTTACATGACCAATGTTTGGGACCAGGAAAATGAGGAGGAAGGCGACGCTGATATCAAATACTGGAACAGAGATAAGTATAAGAAGTATGAGTTCACTCAGGATATCTACGGAGCAGTAACCGAGTATAAGGGTTCTGTTTCATATAAGGGATCAACTTTAGGATGGGGCGATCCGTCAAGCGTATCCTTCGAATCAATGAAAGCCGATACTAAACCTCAGGGAACAGCAGGAAATTACTTCCAGGAAATTACCAGCAGGGCAGAGTCAGGCTTCCCGGATAAGCTGTATAAGAAACCCTCAGGCTCACAGGTATCCGCAGGCGGCGGTAAACTCTGGAAAGTAAAGAGCGGCGTTACAGCGGATACTAACTTCCCGTACGGCGTTTACGACATGGGCCAGATGGCTGTTAAGTACTACGGCAAGTCCGGCACATGGGTAGTTGACTTCATTTACTACAACGACTATGAAATCGGCAATGTAAAGAGCGAATATGTAGGCAAGCAGATTAAGTCATCTGATGTTTCATCTGCAGGTCAGACAGCATTCACTCAGTACGAGACAGCTCTTAAAGCAGTAGTTAAGTGGGCAGATTATCCCAAGACTACAACTTATGTTACTACTGTTCAGGGCAACATCGAGGCAGCTATTGCCAACCTCGAGGCTAAGTACGATGCTCTTGAACCTTATCTTACCACAGCAACTGTTGACTATGAGGCACAGCTTCAGGCAAAACTCGATCAGTGCGAAGACAGAGACAGAGATTATGATTTCCAGGATTACAAGCTCTTCGAGTACTTCAAGTATGAGAATCAGAGAACTGAAATCCGTAACATGATCAAGGCTTATCAGGAGCCCGTTGCTCCGACTCAGTACATTGAGAACGAGGACGTTTCCTACGAGAACATCCAGAAAGCTATCAACGGTGCTTCCGCTAACGTTGCAACCGGTATCAATGCAACTCTCGTTAATCCTACAACCGAAGCTGTAGATGCTTACAATGAGGCTATGGCTAACTTCAAGGATCCTACTTACTCAAGCCTTCAGGTTGCAGACATCATGCAGAAGCTTCCTTACTACTATAGCTTCATGAAGCTCAACCCGAGAGCAACATATTACAAGCAGTTCCTTGCAAAGGAAATCGCTTATGCTAACGCTCAGTATCCGACATCAGACGAAGCTCTCTACTCACCCGATTCATGGGCAGAGTTCCAGACACGTTTGACAGAGGCTACGAATGTTAACAATAAGACTAATGCAATTCACTCAGAGATATTTGAAGCTAAGTACAACCTGATGGTTGCTATGAGAGACCTTAACAAGGTTGAACATTCAATGAAGGATGACGGCAACAACTATCTTGCAGAGATTCAGGGCTACATTGACAATGCTAATGTAATCCTTGACCATCTTGAGTACTACACCGTAGTTCCCGGCATGACAACTGCTGAGGCACTCGGACAGTTGGTAAGAGCACTCGGTGTTAACTACACTGATGTTGACGGCAACGCAGCAATCCTTTACAACCATTCAGCTCTTACATTCACAACTTATGACCGTGTTAACACTTCAAAGAATAAGCTTGCAGTTGACGCTGCTGCTGACAAGCTCAAGGCTGCTATCGACAACTTCCTTTGCGATGTTATTGAGCAGAACGGCGACGGTTATGTTAACACAGTTGTTCCTCAGATTAAGCTTGTTGCAGGTATCCAGCCCGGCACAATCTTAACAGTAGCTGACCTTCTTAACCACATCCGTGTTAAGACCGGCGTATCGGGCGTAACTCTCGAAACACTTGTTTCGGCAGCTAATGCATTCGGTACAGGCGCAAAGGTCAACGCAAATGCAACAGGTGTCGGCACACTCGCAACATATCTCGTAGTTATCTACGGTGATGTTAACGGCGACGGCGCTATTGATGCATTCGATGCTTATGATTCTGATAAGGCTCTTGCAGGCACTGCGACATTCACAGGCGCTTATGCAACAGCAGCTGACGCAGTTGACGATGACGAGTTCAACGCAACTGACTACAGCACAATCCTTCAGGCATCTGTAGGCAACGCAACAATCGAACAGGTCAGATAATTTGAGAGGCAACTCTTAACCTGACTTAAACTAATTAAACAGCAGGCGCCGGGTTTCGGCTCGGTGCCTGCAACGGAAAAAGAAAATCAGTTACATTTAATCTGACGGTTCTCTTTTTACGCTTTCCGAATCCCACCACGGTTTGGACAGATTTGAAAGCAAATCAGAGTGATAGCTGTTTTGATTTTCCGTAAAAGAGATAAAGTCTAAGCTAAGATGTCAGAATTTGCCTATTGACATTTTGGCGGATTAGATGTATATTTATTGGGAAAATGAATATAAGGAGGCAAAATAATGGCAAAAACTAAGAAGGCGTTAAGTCTTGTTTTGGCTGTTGTTATGGTGCTTAGCTTGTTTGCAATCAACGCATTTGCTGCAGGCGAGGAAGCTACATTTACAGTAACTTCATCCGCTGCTCAGGTTGCAACAAACGATATTATTACTATAACCGTTAAGGCCAGCTCAAACTCAACATATTATGCCGGTCCTATGTCGATTCCGGTAATTTATGATTCTTCGGCATTCGAGTATGTTGCCAATTCGGTTTCTGTTGCGAACATTTTCGGCGCTACAGCTACTGACAGCGTTGTTAATACTACAACAGCAGGAAAGATCATTGTTGCTCTTTCTCCGCTTACGGCTAACAGCCCGACAGCTCCGAATCTTACAACAGAGTTGACCATCTTCACATTCCAGTTGAAGGCTATCGGTTCATCAGGCTCATATACTATTGATATAGACAATGACCAGAAGACTGACAGCCACCCGACCGGTAAATTCTATTGCGGTAACTTTGACGGCCCCAATGCTGCTACTGCTAATCTTACGAGAATCGGCCAGACTCTTAACAGAGTAGGCGCTCCCGTATCTTTCGGCCCTGTAGGCACTTGTGAGCTTATTCTTACAGCTACCGGCGAAACAAAAGGTACAGTAATCGACAGAACTACAACCTGCAACGATTATGACGGATATGTTTACGGTATCGATACATTAATCGATGGCGAAGACATTGCTGATTTCGTTACAACAGTTGTCGGTTCAGTTGAAATTGAAGAAAACGCTAATGGCGTATATTCAACAGGCGCTCTCATTAAGCTTAAGGATGCAGGCGGCAATGTTATTGAGACTTACGTCTTTGTTTACTTCGGCGATGTTACAATGGACGGCGCGGTTGACTTGGATGACGGCGCAGCTATAGCCGCTTCGGAAGCATATATTGAAATGCTTGAAGACGGCACAGCTCCGTTCCTTGCCGGTGATGTAACTATGGATATGGCTACAGACTTGGACGATACCAATGCGATTGAGGCTCAGGAATCTTATATTTCTGAACTTCCTACACAGTATGAAATTGCTGCATTTTATGCAAGCAACATATAAATTGCAAGCAAAATAATTATAGGAGGAAAATATAATGCACAAGACAAGCAAAAAGATTTTGAGCCTTGTAATAGCTGTTGTCCTTATGCTTGGTGTTGTTTCTATCGGAGCTTATGCATTTGACGCTTCAACGCAGAAGTTAGGTTTCATTATCACTCCCGATAAAGACCTCACAAAGCTTAGCGAAGGCGATGTTGTTAAATTTACGGTTAAGTTTAATGTTGCTGATTTCACACAGACATTTGCTACTTATAAACTTCCGTTTATGTTTGACTCAAATGTGTATGATACCACCGCAGGCGGTAACTATACGCTTTATAATGATTTCGCAAATTATTATAAGTCAACATCGACAACTACGATCGTTACAACAGCAACTGCTGTAAACAATATTCTTAATGCAAGCTCTCTTTCAGCAACGGAGAAGGCAAAGTACAACGCATTTATTAACCTGCTTGGTGCTCCTGATACTGATAGTGGTAACACAGCTAATGCTGGTTATACCATGACACATGACAGCTCTGCTTCATCAACAACCTTATCAGTTGATGAGGTATCCTTCAACCTGACAGTTAAAGCGGGCGCTGACCTTACAACAGGTAATACCAACGTTTTACTTCCCGACAGCTGGTCAAAGACTGGTCTTATGTACTTTAAACTGGCGAACGGCACATCAACATCTTTCACAAAAACAGCTGACATTGATATGGAGTATGCTAATGCTATGGCTAACAACCCGGCTGCAACAGGTCCGGTAGTTGCTTATGAAAAGGCACAGCTCAAGATGACTCTTATCAACGGCAACACTGATGTTGACGACGAGTTCCAGTTCAGAGTAACTTCAATCATTACCGACGCTGACTGGGATGCATATTTTGCAAACACGGCAGCAGGCGGTTCAACAGATGCTATTACCGATCTCGGTATCGTTGCAACCAAGGGTACTTGGAGTGAAACAGATGCTAAGGCAGTAGTTAACGGCACAGCAAACGCAGCTTATGAAGTCGCTACAACTGACTATGTTCAGAAGACAAGCGATACGGCTGATGCACACTTCGGTGCAATTCTTATGGTTAAGCATTCTACAACTTCTTCAGATGTTACCTATATGGGCTTCGTTAAGTACGTTGATGATTCAGGCGACGCTCAGGTAATCTTCTATGATGCTGAAAAGACGGCACCCCTTGCTTCAAGGTACGACACTTATAAGGCAAACTACATCTCACAGTTCGGTGCATAATTAACCGATGTATCAGATTCCAAGCTGAGAAGTTTGGCAAAAGTAATTTGATTTAATTCGAGAGGAGATAAATTTGATGAAACAAATTTACAGTGCGCCTGACTTTGAAGTTTCAGTATTTGAAGTTGCAGATGTTATCACAGTCTCAGTTAGTTCCGGACCCGTAGACGGCGGCGACGGCGGCTGGATCGATGTATAATAAACGTTTAATCTGAATCGTTTAGGCGCTTAAATTTAAATTGAAAATACAGGGTAATTCGTTACCCTGTATTTTTTTATCTTTTGAAGTCTTTTTCGGACTATACAAAACCGTAAAAAAGTGATAAAATAAATTAAATACGTTAAAAGGAAGTGAAAAAATGGAGCTTTTTGATATTGCGGGACTTAAAGTTGCTATGAATTGCCGTGATAAAGAGGACGGACTGCTTCGGCAGAGAAGCCGCGCATATCTTGCCGAGAATCAGAGCGAGGCTCCCGACTTTTCACTCGATATGCCCGATGACGCACTTAAAACATACGCCGAGAAATACAACTCTCTGAATCTCGACGAGTGCCACTATGTTTTTATGGGCGAGGCCTTCTACACAAAGCTTTTGAAATTTGACGGACTTATGCTTCACGCTTCATGTATTGAAAAGGACGGTATGGCGTATCTTTTCTCTGCAAAAAGCGGAGTCGGAAAGTCAACACACACCGATCTGTGGATAAAAACCTTTGATAACGTCAGGATGATAAATGACGATAAGCCCGCAATAAGATATATGAACGGCAGATTTTATGCCTGCGGAACTCCCTTCAGCGGGAAACACGACAAAAGCATAAACTGTTCCGTGCCGATACGGGCAATAATATTTATTGAAAGAGCAAAGGAAAACAGAATTGAACGCCTTACTCCCGACAAGGCAATACCGCTTTTTCTGTCGCAGACGGTAAGGCCCGTAAACGCCGAGTATATGTCGCTGGTTTTAGAACTGCTTGACAGGATACTCAGGGAGATTCCGATATATAAGCTTTACTGCAATATTTCACGGGAGGCGGCGCTGACCGCATATAACGGAATTAACGATAATCTGAAAGAGGTTGACGGTAATGAAAATTAAAGAAGGTTATATTTTAAGAGAAGTTGCGGGAAACAACATAGTTGTACCCGTAGGCACGGAAAGAATAAGCTTTAACGGACTTATGACGCTCAATGAGGTCGGCTCGTTTATATGGAGAATTCTTGAAAACGGCGCTGACAGAGATGAAATAGTTGCGAAGGTTACGGAAAGCTATGCCGTTGACGGCGAAACCGCGGGCAGAGATATAGATGTTTATATCGCAAAGCTCAGAGAAAAGAATTTGATAGAGGACTGAGACTTGGAAACTAAACTTATCAAGCTTGACGATTTGATTCCCGTAATCAGGGAAACGCTGGCTGAAGGCGGCAGCTTTGAAATCAATATCAACGGTACGAGTATGCTGCCTCTTTTAAAGGCGGGGCGCGATACGGTAACGCTCAGTCCCGTTACGGGTAATCTTAAAAAATATGATATTCCTCTTTTTCAGAGGGCTGACGGAGCTTATGTGCTTCACAGAATTATTAAAGCAGGAGACGGCATATATACCGTCTGCGGCGACAACCAATGGAAAAAGGAAACGGGGATAACACAAGGTCAGATTATTGCCGCGGTAAGCGAAATAAAGCGCGGGGGCAGGACGGTAAGCGTTGACTCCTTCGGCTATAAGCTTTACTGCAGGGTATGGCATCTGCTATTTCCCGTAAGAAAATACATTGTAAAAGCAAAAGGAAAACTTGCAAAATGAAAAAGAATTCGGCATTAAACTGGATAGTTAAGAATTCCCGTCGGGAATTTCCGGGCATGGCGCTGCTTGCGGTCTGTGATGCCCTTTATTCGGTGTGCTCGGTTTCAATGGCTGTCTTTTCAAAAATGATTATAGACTCGGCTGTCGGCAAGGACAGAGACGGACTGATTCGCAACGCTCTGTTTTTTCTGGGCGTTACGGTCGCTCTGATAGCGCTAAAGCTTTTGAGCAAGGCAATAGAGGTCAGGGTTTCGGGAAAACTTGAAATGAAGTACAAAACACAGCTTTTTTCCGAAATACTCAAAAAAGATTATCTTAAAATCAGCGAGTATCACAGCGGCGAGCTTATGACGAGACTCACAAGTGATGTGTCGGTTATCAGTTCGGCTGTTACGACCATAGTGCCGAATATTGTTTCGATTATAACAAGGCTTATCTGCGCATTTGCGGTAATGTTTTATCTTGATAAACTTTTTGCCGTGCTTATTTTAGTCGCGGGACTTGTTCTGTTCGTTTTTACAAGAATTTTCAGAGGCTCAATGAAAAAGCTTCACAAGGAGGTTCAGCAGACAGACGGCAAAGTGCGCTCCTTTATGCAGGAAGCTATTGAAAGTCTGCTCGTTATAAAAATATTCGGCGTAAACGGTAAAATGAAGGAAAAGTCCGAAGCGCTGCAGACGGATAACTACAATGCCAAAATAAGAAGAAACCGCTGGTCTATCTTTGCAAACCTCGGCTTTTCGGCGGCTTTTTCATTCGGTTATCTCTTTGCTCTTGTGTGGAGTGCGGCAAAGTTGTATGCAGGCAGTTTTACCTTCGGTACGCTGACAGCAATTATTCAGCTTATCAACCAGGTGCAGATGCCGTTTACCTCATTGTCCGGAATAGTGCCTCAGTATTATTCGGCTATTGCCTCGGCGGAGAGAATTATAGAAATAGAATCGCTCAGCTCCAGCAAGGCCGTAAACGACAGCAGCGTCAACACAAAGGAACTTTACAACGAACTCGAAACCATCAGTTTCAGAAACGTCAGCTTCAGCTATGACAGGGATGTCGTTATAGATAACGCGAGTTTCGATATAGCCAAAAACGATTTTATTATGATTTCGGGTATTTCGGGTATAGGCAAAAGTACGCTCTTTAAGCTGCTTTTGGGCGTTATTCCCGTTGACAGCGGAGAAATTCATATCGTTTCGGGCGGCAGGGAATACGGAATTGATAAATATATAAGACCTATGTTCGCCTATGTTCCGCAGGGCAATATGCTTTTCAGCGGTACGATAAGGGAAAATCTGAAATTTGTAAACGGCAACGCAACCGACGAGGAAATAATGAAGGCGGCGGCAGTATGCTGCGCCGACAGTTTTATCAGCGAACTGCCCGACGGACTTGATACGGTACTGCTTGAAAACGGGCAGGGACTTTCCGAGGGACAGATTCAGCGTCTTGCCATAGCACGGGCCGTGCTCACGGGCGCTCCGGTGCTTCTGCTCGATGAGGCAACCTCGGCGCTTGACGAGGCGACGGAAAAGCAGCTTCTTTCAAACATCAGAGACCTGAAGGAAAAGACCTGCATTATCATCTCCCATAAGGCTGCTGCATATGAAATCTGCAATAAGGAACTAAAAATTTCGGATAAAAAAATAGTTGTCGGAAATTTATCAAAAATAAAAAATTGATATTGTATATTGAACAGTTTTATGATAAAATGCTATATGTGATTATCTGCAAAAATGCAAATTAACGGAAGAGGAGAAGAACATGGACTATAACACAGAGCAAAAAAAAGAATATGAAGAGGGCTTAAGCTTTGATACCGTGCTCCTGTATGCAAAAAAGGTCCTTGAGAAGTGGCATATAGTTGTGCTCACGGGTCTTGTATGCGCAATTATAGGTCTGGCTATAGCCTTTTTGACATATACCGATAAGTATTCTTCACAGATTATGCTTATTGCAAGTAATAAATCGTCCGCTCTTGCAGCAGCGGTTCAGTCACAGTCCGACTTTAACGCGTCGGCTTCACTTGCTTCGAGCATAAAGTATGTATTTACTACCACGGAGCTTTCGACAAAGGTTGCAGACTCCTGCGGCTATAAGCTTTCCGCTGACCAGGTTAAGAGCTATGTGTCGGTAAAATCGGTTGAGGAAACCCCGATTATTTATATCACGGTTACAACCACCGACCCCAATGTTTCGTACGCCATAGCAAATGCTTATGTCGATAATTATTCCGAAGCGGCTGAGGCGGCTTTCCCGAATACGGCTCTCACGGTTATTGACCCTCCGCTTCTCCCGTCAAGACCCAATACCGACAGGAGCAAGATTATTTATCCTATGCTCGGCTTACTTGTCGGCTTGTTCGCAGCTTGCGTATTCATAGTATTCTCGGTTATCTATAAGGATACTCTCAAGATTTCCGACGATATTACCAACAAGCTCGGCATGAAGGTTCTCGGCGTTATCGGCAAGGTTACGAGAAAGACTAAGAAGGGCGAGCCCAAGCAGGGCATCATTATTACGGACAAACGAACGGGCTTCGGCTTTATCGAGTCATATAAGATTATCAGAACCAAAATTGAACACGCTACCGAGAGACAGAATTACAAGGCCTTTGTCGTTACCAGTACAATGGAGAACGAGGGAAAGACCACCAGCGCTACAAATATCGCTCTTTCACTCGCTCAGAACGGCAAGTCGGTACTTCTTATAGACGCCGACCTCAGAAAACCGTCGGTTGCAAAAACGCTCGGTTTCTCGGCTGCGGATGACGAGGGTATCTGCGGAATAGTTTCCGGTAAGAAAACCCTTAAAGAATCTATCAAATATTCAGAGAAGTATCAGCTCTTTGTCCTTGTTTCGGGCAAAGCCGTTGAGAATTCCACAGAGGTTCTTTCCTCGCAGAAAATGAGCGAGATTATCGAAAGCGCCAAAAAGGAATTCGATTATGTTATTGTTGATACCGCTCCCTGCGGCATCATAGCCGACGCTTCTATTCTTGCAACTTACTGCGACACTATTATCCTTGTTATCAAGCAGGACTATGCGTCTGCAAGAAGAATCAAGAGAGCCGTTGAGAACTTTGAAAACTCGGGCAGCGAGGTGCTCGGCTGTATCTTTAACGATTCCGAGGGCTCCATTACCAAGGGCGGCGCTTACGGTAAGCGTTACGGCTACGGTTACGGCTACGGCTACGGCAGAGGATACGGTAAGGGTTACGGCTACGGTTACGGCTACGGTAAAAAAAGCAAGAAAAATAAATAGTTTTTGAATGTTTTGAAAGGCGTTGTCGAAATTGACAACGCCTTATTTTTTTTGCAAAAAAATGTAAAGTTGGTAAAAAATTTTTTTGTAAATTATTAAAATTTTGTTGACTATAAATGAAATATATTATACAATAAACTATAAATATATGTAATAGTGTACCCTTTTTTAACAAACAGGGCTTTATTATGAACCCTAAAAATCAGTAAAAAAGAGAAAAAATCCACAACGGAGGTCTTCATTTATGGATAAAAATATGGACATAAAGGATTTATTCAAAAAGTTTAAATCCGGCAGCGGAAAGGATGCCCGTAAAGGCGCGGCGCTCAATAATTTCTTTGAGAAAAATCCAAAGATGAAAATTATTCTTCCCGCTATTTTTATCACGATAGCTTTGGCGGTTGCAGTCGGTATTATTCTGTCGGGCGCAAAAACCGATATCGACTTAGATGAAAATGTAACGGTTGCAGGTCAGGCAGTCGAGGTCCTTCCGCAGGTAGTCAGAGAGGACACCGAGGCCATTGAGGAGGGTGTTGACCCCTTCGCCGAGGATGTTATTGCAAATGCTGTTCTGACAGGCCTGACATATAATTCGGACGGCTACTATACAGCTGTGGTTCAGACCAAGGCTGCGTCCTATGTACTCCAGGTAGGAGACAGCGTCGGTGATTCCGACTGGGTTGTTGATGCGATTGACGACAGTTCAATAACCTTTTCAATAGGAGAGAAAACAAGAACTATTTCAATGAAATAATAATTATTAAAGTTTAAAACTAAGATTAACTTAGGGGGACATATTATGTACGGTTCAAGAAAAAAGGCAAAATCAGTATTGATTGCTGTACTGGCTGTTGCTTTAATTATCAGCCTCACCTTGCCTATGGTAGCTATGGGCAGAAACAGTGACGTTGAGGAAGCGGATTACCAGTATTACGTAATCAGAACAGGAGACACGCTCACAAGGATTTCCAAGAATTACGGCGTTTCGGTCAGCGACATCGTTGCTGCAAACAAAATTTCAAACGCTGACAGAATCTATGCGGGCAACGTCATCAAGATTCCTATGACTTCCGGTTACGGAAATACTTCGTCATGGGTTTCTACAAGAATTTCGCTTAACCTCTCAAACGCTAATGTCAAGGACGCTCTTTCAGCAATAGCTCTTAATGCAGGTTATACGATTATCTTTGTCAGCGATTCAGCTGCCACCATCTCGGCAAAGCTCGAGCAGATGTCTGCTCTCAAGGCGGTTGACTATGTTACAAGACTTGCAGGTCTTTCATATCTCAAAGACGGCAATACAATTCTTGTAGGCAGCGCTACAGAGCTTAACACGAAATTCGTTGACAGGGTTGTTATGTCGAAGTTCAAGCTCAACTATATCACTGCCGATATTCTTCAGGCTCAGGCTAATGCTCTCGGGCTTGAGAATGTTCAGTATGTAGTTACCGAACAGGACGCTAATACCGTTTATATCAGCGCATATCCCAAGGAGCTTGCAAAGATTAAGGAACTCGTTAAGCTTCTTGACGTTCCGTCGAACATCAAGGCGGGCGGCGAGCTTATACCCGAGAACTTCAAGTATCTTGAACTCACTTACATAGATGCAACCGAATTCTCAGGCCTTCTTTCAAACCTCGGACTTAATCCGGGTATCGTTCTTAACTCAAGGCCTTATACCCTTTATACATTTGCGTCAGGAGCCGAGCTTGAAGACGTAAAGATTATAAAGAAGATAGTTGACAGACCTCTCAGCGGTATGGACGCGGCAGCTGCGGCAGCAGAAGGCGGCAGCGATTCTTCCGACGAGGTAATCAACAACACCACAAACAATACCACAAATAATACTACTAATAATACAACAACCAATACGACCAACACTACCGACAATACGGGCAACACCGGCAATACGGGCAGCACATCGACATCTCAGGAGAACAAGCAGGTACTCCGTGAGATAGAGCTTACCTATATTGACAGAGAGACTGCCAAGGATATTGTTGACAGCTTCCCCTATTCGGTAAGCGTTTACGGTCCCGACAAGATGACCAAGAAGATCTGGCTCATGGGCGACGAGTCCAACGTCAACAGTGCAGAGGCAAAGATCAAGGAACTTGATACGGAAGAGTATGCAGCGAACAACAAGCTTGAAAATACCTTCTTTGTATATGACCTTCAGAACTGCACTGCAGCTGAGATGCTTGACAGACTTCAGAATGTTCCGCTCAGAGACGTAAGCTTCAAGACAAACTCCTATGAGGCAGTTTCAAAGACGCTTATTGTTTACTGCGACTATGCAAAGCAGGATCAGGTTAAGAGCTTGCTTGCCGCTATGGACAGCGCAACGACATCACAGGAAGAGTACAGAGCTATCGAGGTTACTTTGGACAACGCTACGGGTATGGCAAGAATCGACGCTCTTCGCAGCGTACACCCCGAAATTCCGGATGCAAGCTACTTCCAGTATGTAACTTCTGTTGATAAGTCCGGCTCCATTACTTCGAGTACAACCTACGTTCAGGCAACGCCCGAAATGGCGGACTACATCAAGAACCTTCTTAACGAATTGGATACAGCCGCTTAAGTTTAATCAATATGGGTGCAGGAATACCTGCACCCTAAAGTGGCTTTTTAAATTAGATTTTTCCTTTCGTGAGAAAGGAAACCAGGAGTTGTAATTACAAGTGATATTTTCCGGCAAACCAAGTAACTATCCGTTCACGCTGAACGATTTACTTAAAAAAACATATGAAATGGGCGGTTCCGACCTTCACATTGTTGCAGGTATTGAGCCGTGCATACGTATAAACGGTGACCTTAAACGTCAGAATGATATGCCGAAGGCTTCGCCTGAGGATGTCGAAAAGATGCTTTTTGATGCTCTTACCGAACAGCAGAGAGAAAAACTTGAAGAAGACTGGGAACTCGACCTTGCACTTTCAGTCCCCGACTGTGCAAGATTCAGAGGCAATATTATTCTTCAGAGAGGCACTCTCGCGGCTGTTTTCAGAGCAATTCCCTTTGAGGTTCCGGATCTTGACAAGCTCGGTCTTCCCGCAGACGTAAAACGTCTTTGCAACCTCCCGAGAGGACTTGTCCTCGTTACGGGACCCACGGGTTCGGGTAAATCGACCACGCTTGCAGCCATGATTAAATTCATAAATCAGCGCTATGAAACAAATATAGTTACTGTTGAGGACCCGATAGAATTTCTTCACACTCACGATAAATCAACGGTTCGTCAGAGAGAGGTCGGCACCGATACGCACACCTTTGCAAATGCGTTAAGGACGGCGCTCCGTCATGACCCCGATACTATTATGATAGGCGAAATGAGAGACCCCGAGAGTATTTCTATAGCGGTTACTGCCGCAGAAACCGGACACCTGGTTTTCTCAACGCTTCATACTCAGACTGCCCCGATGACAATTTCCAGAATCATCGACTCTTTCCCCGAAGGACAGAAGGGCCAGATAAGACAGCAGTTATCGAACTCGCTCAAGGCAGTTATTTCACAGCAGCTTATTCCCACAATAAACGGCAAGGGCAGATGCGTCGCTGTTGAGTATATGATAGACACTCCTTCCGTTAAGAACCTTATCAGAGAAGAAAAAGAGCATCAGCTTTACGCTGCTATGCAGACAGGTCAGATGCAGGGAATGCAGACTATGGACCAGGCTCTGATAAAGCTCTATAAGGAGCAGAAAATTTCCAAGGAATCTGTTATTGAATTCTGTGTAGACGAAAAAGAAGTAAGGCGTCTCCTTATGACTTCCGGCTACTAATCTCATAAATTAAGAAAGGAGCAGTTGCTTTGGCATCCTTTTCATATGACGGCCTTAACAGACAGGGCCAGAATGTTCACGGTGAAGTTGTTGCGGACTCCTCGTCCGAGGCAATGGATAAACTCCGAGAAGCCGGAGTTATTGTTACCGATATTAAAGAAAAAGTAATAAACGAGAAAAAGAAAACAGGCAGCAAAAAGGTCAAGATTGAGGATGTTGCCGTTTTCGCAAGACAGATGGCTGCCATGATTTCCGCAGGCGTTCCGATTACCAGAGTTTTATCGACGCTTGCCAAGCAGACCACCAATCCCACGCTTTCCGCTGCCATTGAGCAGATAGGAAGCGACGTTGAGGGCGGTATGCCTCTGTCGGAGGCGTTTGCCCAGTATCCCAAGATTTTTAATGACCTGTTTATAGCTATGATAGCTACGGGCGAGGTTGGCGGTATTCTTGAGCAGTCGCTTACGAGCCTTGCAAACCAGCTCCAGAAGCAGAAGGCACTTAATGACAACATCAAGTCCGCTATTTCATATCCTAAGAACATCGGTATTTTCGCACTTGTACTTTTGTTTGCAATGCTTGCGTTCATGGTACCTGTTTTCCAGAATATGATACCCGCAACAACAGAGCTTAACGGACTTACAGCGTTTATTTTCGCTGCTTCAAACAGTCTGAGAACAAGATGGTACTTATGGATACTCGTTATCGGAGCATCGGTTACGGCAGTTATCTTTATCATAAAGAGTAAACCCGTTCACGTTTTCTGGGAGAAGCATAAGCTTCATGCCCCGCTTGTCGGCGAACTTGTATTAAAGCAGGTTATCGCGCGTTTCTGCCGTACGCTTGCTACTCTTCTTGCCGGCGGTGTTACCGCGGTTGAAGCGCTTCAGAGCGCAGGACCGACATCGGGCAGCGACCTTATATCAAAGGCAGTTTCCGATGCGATTTCGGACATTGAGGAAGGTAAGTCAATTTCGGACTCGCTTGACAAGAGCGGCCTTTTCCCGCCTATGGTTACCGGCATGGTCGCCATCGGTGAGGAGGCAGGTACTCTTCCCGAGCTTCTTGACAAGGTTGCCGAATTCTACGAAGAGGACGTTGAAACGCTTTCAAGAAACTTAAAGGCTATGATTGAGCCTATCGCTCTTATCGGTATCGGCGGTATCGTCGGTGCGATGATTATAGCTCTTTACTTACCGATATTCACAGCTTCTACATCAGTTGAAGGCTATTAATAGGAGAGAGAATTATGGCTAAACTTAAAAATGCGATTGGCCTGGAGGTCACTTCAAACGAAATCAGGGCAGTTGAAATAAACCGTTCAAACGGTGTGTTTTCAGTCCTTGCCTGCGGTAAGATTCCTCTTGCCGAGGGTATTATCGAAGAAGGCTTTATCAGAGATGCAGACAGATTTAATATTGCACTTACGGAGCTTCTTACAAACGGCGGTTTCAAAACGACCGATATAGTTGTCGGAATAAATAATGAGAATGTTATTATGAGATATGCAACTTTCCCGAAGGTTTCATCCGACAAGCTTCGCAACATGGTTCTTTTACAGGCTCAGGAGTTTATCCCGATTCCCGTACAGGAAATGGAAATAGACTACGTTGTAGCGGGCGACGGCGTTAATGACGCAGGTCAGGATGTTACAAACGTTATGCTTGTTGCCGCAAGAAGAAATATGATAGAGCAGTACATAAATATTCTTTCTGCTTCCAAGCTTCAGGTCATTGATGTTGACTGTTCTCTCCTTTCACTTTGCCGCGGACTTCGCAAGGGTGTTGTCGGCGAGGAGAAATACGGTATTATCAATATTACCGAGGACCTGCTTAACTTCCTTGTAATTCAGAAGGACGAGATTTCACTTGTCCGTTCAATCAATATTCCCGAGAGAGTCGAGGAAAATGTCGTAAGACTCTTTAAGGACGCAAAGGACGACGCTCAGCTTAAAGAAGATATTGAGCAGACAGGTATAGTTATAGGTCAGGAAACCGCATCGTCAATAAGCTATTATTCGATGCAGCATGAGAGTCCGGTTGAAAAGATGTTCTTACTGAGCACTCTCCCCTGCAACAAGGAGCTTGCTGCGGAGATTTCAAATTACTCATCGGGTCTTCCGATTACTGTTCCGGATTTCTATTCCGGCAGCAACTTCGGACTTGATCAGCAGATTATAAATGAATTTGCAGGTTGTATCGGACTTGGAATTCAGGCATTGGAGGTAAAGTAAGTGTTTAGAGTTAGTTTGTTGCCTGACAGTTACAGGCGCCATCTGCAGAGCAGACAAAAAATTGACATCGTATCAAAAATCGCACTTGTTATACTCGTATGCTTGTTCATAGTTTACGGCGGAGTTGCAATTAAGAGCGGTATCCTCAAGACAAAGCTTAAAAAGATTAACACAAAGAATGCGGCTATTGAGGCGAGATTCCCCGAGCTTGAGGAGTACAGAAACATTTATAATGAGCTTCTTGCTTCAAAGAAGGTTGTTGACAGCATTACTCCCCATGATACAGAGGCAGTACAGTTCCTGACAATTATTGCGAACGAGACACCCGATTATGTACAGATTAACGAGATTGACCTCACGGATTGGTTTGTCAGCGGTACGCTCACTCTTGACTGCACTGTTCAGAATTATGAGGATATGAAGTCATATCAGTCTCTCTTTGAAACAGATGAAATGAAAGAGACAATTAAAATGGTTGAACGCACAAGCGTTGAAAAGACCATAACTCAGGACGGCTCGAGCGTCAGATTTACGCTTGTGCTCAGTCTGTCAAACGCTATCGAAGTACCTACATCGGCAGCACAGTATGTTGTAGTTACCGACGATAAGGGCAACGAGGTTACAAACGCTGAGGGCGAGGTTCAGACCACAGAGGTTACGACCGAAGAAACTACAGCGGCAGCGGAGGAGTGATAAACTATGGCATTAAGTGATGTTCTCAAAAAGAAAGAGGCTACCGGCGAAGCATCCGCAAAGGAAGCCAAGGAAAAGAAAAACATAATGGATGATGTCAGACTTGTCATTGCCATAATTGTTGTTGCCTGTATTGCGCTTATCGCTCTGATTGTTTATACAACAGGCGTTATCAACCAGACAAATGCGCAGATAGATTCCGCAAAGCAGAAGTATCAGCAGAATCAGGCTGAGATAGCAAACCTGCTTGCACTTCAGGCAAGAAGCGGCGACTATATTGCCCAGAAAGAGCAGTATGACAGTATGATTTCTTCCGATCAGCTTGATTCTACCGAGATAATGATAGATCTCGACAAATTCGCGGCTGACCATAACTGCGTTCTGGAGTCAATTACATTCGACGACATAACAAATACGGGTCTTGTAAATCAGATTGCCGCAAACGTTAAAATCAACGGTTCATTTGCGGATGTTATGAAGTTCTGTCAGGACACCGTTAATTCAAACCCGATTAAGAGAATTGATACAATTAAGTTGGCTAAGAACAACAACACCGGCATGACTGCCGAGTTGGTAATTGTGGAATTTTCAAAATAAGAGCAATATTATATATCAGGGAGATAGGTTGTTAATATGACAAACGGCAACGTTATTGTACCCGGCAGCATAGGCGACAAGCTGATAGCTCAGGGTATTATAACCGAAGAACAGCTTAACGAAGCGTTAGAAATTCAAAAGACAAGTAAAAATTTAATCGGTAATATTCTTACGCAGCTCGGATATTGTACTGAGGACGATATCGCAAAAGCACTTGCGAAAAAAACGGGGTATAAATACGTATCTATTAACGAAACCGGCGTAAATATGGCGGTTGCAAACCTTATTACTCCCGAAATGGCATTGAGAAACAATGTCCTCCCGCTTTACCAGGAAGGTAAGACGATTTACGTTGCGATGAAAAATCCCAACGACATTATCACTATTGATAACCTTCGTCTTATGACCGGTGCGGAAATCGTTCCCGCAGTTGTTCCCGATATGGAGCTTGACGCTGCTATCGAGAATTTCGCCAATATGAATTCCACCCTCGACAGCTATGACGAGGAGGAAGATGCTATCCAGGAGCAGGATCTTTCCGAGGAGCTGTCCATTGACGATAAGCCCGCTGTTATGCTTGTTAATCAGGTTATTAACAACGCTATCAAGTCAGGCGCATCGGACGTTCATATTGAGGCTCTTGAAAAGCATATGAGAGTCCGTTTCAGAATAGACGGTGTTTTGCAGGAGGTTCTTACAAATACCATCAAGCTTTTCCCGTCAGTCGTATCCAGAGTTAAGGTTCTGGGCGGCATGGACATCGCGGAGAAGCGTATTCCCCAGGACGGCCGTGCCACGGTAAGATTTGAAGACAGAACGCTTGACCTTCGTATCGCCACAATGCCTACGGTATTCGGCGAGAAGATAGTTCTCCGTCTTTTGGAAAGAACACAGGGTGTTGTTAAGCTTAAGGATCTGCACTTCTCAGAGCGTCAGTACGACCGATTTGAAAAGGCAATTCACATGCCCTACGGCTTTATACTTGTTACAGGACCTACAGGTTCCGGTAAATCCACAACCCTTTATGCGGTTCTTGACGAGATAAGCCAGATAGAAAAGAATACTATTACACTTGAGGACCCCGTTGAGCGCCGTATGGCAGGTATCAACCAGGTTCAGATGAATAACAGAGCAGGTATGACCTTTGCGGCAGCTCTCCGTTCGGTATTGCGTTCCGACCCTGATATCGTCATGGTCGGTGAAATCCGAGACAGTGAGACGGCAAAAATCGCTATTGAGGCCGCTCTTACGGGACATATGGTTCTCTCGACACTGCATACAAACGATGCCCCCGGCGCCGTTACGCGTCTTGACGAAATGGGCGTTGAGCCGTTCCTTACTGCATCTTCACTTGTCGGAGTTCTTGCACAGCGACTTGTCAGAAAACTTTGTCCAAAGTGCAAGGAAGCATATACAATTTCAAAGGAAGAACTGCTTAAAATTCTTCCCGACCTCCCGGTTGATGAATATCCGGGCGAGGAATTTACACTTTACAGACCCAAGGGCTGCATAACCTGTAACAATACAGGTTATAAAGGCCGAGAGGCAGTATTCGAGTATCTTACGGTTACAGAGGAAATGAAACGACTTATTCTTGACAGAGCAAACGTTGCTCAGGTTAAGGAACTCGCCATTAAGCAGGGTATGCATACGCTTAAAGACGAGGGTATTTACAAGGTTATGCGAGGAAGAACATCATTAGAGGAATTGTTGAGAGTTATCGTTTAATCACATTTTATGTATACAAAAAAGGGTGATGAGTATGAAGAAAAAAGTGAATAACAACAGCGGCTTTGCGCTGGCAGGTACTCTGGTACTGTTGTTTGTTCTCTCCCTTATGGGAACGGCAATGTTTACCTACAGTATTTCTTCTCTGAGGACGGTTCGCTTTTCTTCAGAACGCAAAAAGGCTGAATATCTTGCCAAAGCAGGCGTTGAGGCCGCTGCATACGCTTATCAGACAGCGTCAAGCGAGCAGAATTCACTCGGCACAGACCGTCAGAAGGCATTTTCCGCCTTCATAAGGGAAATGGCAACCCAGGACTCAGAGGGTAACTACACAAAATCAGCCACAAGTAATAAGGTTTATCTGGGGTACAACAAGACTAGCCATAAATACGAATTTATGGAGACGGAACCCTCTGCAGAAACTTATATCTACATAGGCTGGTATGAGGTTACGCTTAAAAAGACGGAGCTTGAGTATCAGGATATTTACAGTTCAACCGATGTTATAGTCGGTTCTGCGATGCAGTTCAAGGCGGTCGGACATTCGGCAAAGAATTCCGAGGTTGTTGCCTCCGCAAGCGGATATGTTCCCGATGCGGTCAATGCGAGCGTTGCGGGTTACTACAATGATAACGGCGTTATCGAGTATCCTACCGGAGCTACGCAGAGCGACGCGGCATCGTTAAAGCCTTACACCAAGCTCGGCGATGACATTAAGATTAAGATTCAGAGAGAGTATCTGACAAAGCTTTTCCAGTGGATTATGGGCAGCACAACCCTTACTCTCAAGGAAATTACGATTAAGCCCTTTGCGGCAAGCTCGGCAGGTAATATGATTCTTACCGCGCCCGCAAATACGGACACTATCAGATTCAAGAGATATTCGAGCGACGTTCCTTCTTCGGGAAAGTTTCTTCAGGACAGCAACTCGGCTATCTTTGCATCAACACAGAATATTTTCCTGCAGGGCAACCTCAATGTTACGCCTATAACCGGCGGCTTTAACGTAGCCTATCTTGTAGGTAAAAACATTGTTATCGGCGGTAATATTGAAATGTATGTATATTGCCTTCCGCCCTCATCCAACCAGTCCCTTTTCAGAGCGCTGTGGAATACATACGTTCAGAAGGGCTACGGTCTCGGTAAGGTCGTAATCGGCGTTCCCGTTGTCAGCAAAAAGGTTGTTGACGCTCAGGGACATGAGACCACGATTAACGAAATAGAGCCTCCGATAAACGACCCGACCAGAACGGGCGTACTTAACGGAGCAGATTTCACAAGGGCAGGTAAGGTTTATTTCGGCGGTAACGTTACGGTTACGGTTGAGATAGCTAATGAAGGTAAACACCGTTACAGAATGTTTAACTCGGGCGACGTATATTACTTCAATGCGGAGTCGCACGTTATTACCGAGAACGACAACGTTCAGAACCAGACAGAGGATATAACATACGGTATTGACCTTCTTCAGTACTTCCTTGAGGACGCTATTGAAAACAACAGATACGGTCCTACAACTTCAAACAGATTCAGAACTATCTTAAAGTTCTACTACGGCACGGATAACGGCAGCACGATAGTTACAACAAATAACTATGTAAATGTCGGCGGTTCGACAAACGACGCAATGTTCAAGATTCCTACCAACGATACGGCGCGTTATTCCGAGTTGGTTGTTCCCGATCCGTCAAGCGCATCCGCACTTGTCTGGACGACAACAGATAACTACAAAGAATAATTTGAGAAATGGAGGTAAATATTATGCGAGAAAGACTAAGACGCCTTAAAAAGCCATTAGCCTCCCGCAGCGGTATGACGCTGACAGAAGTTCTGGTAGCGATGACAATACTTGTTATTATCTTTACTGTATTTACACCTCTGTTTTATCAGTACTATAATAACGTGCATACGGCGGGAGAGATTACGCAGACTTCTTATCAGAAGCAGAGTCTTATGGAGAGACTTATTGCCAATAAGGGCAGTAACTCCTATGACCTTGTAGGTGAGGGAAACGTGTCTTACGAAACGCCCTGCGCAGGCGTTCCCATCAAAATCAGCATTAAAAACGACACGGGCAAAAATATAGATTTTACTGCCGAGGGTACACAGCTGGACGGTACGGTTATTATGTCCAACTATGCTACCACAAGCGAAAATGACTATGTAACCTATGTCGGCGTTGATGCAGGATTAAGACTTTCCTGCTTCCCCAATGTTATCTCTGACGACTTCTCAAGAAAAACCATTTTCGTAGTTGCTACGGGTTTTGAGTTTTCAAGCAAAGATAACTGGATATTCAACGTAAACTATACAGGACACACCAATGAGAATATTAAAGGCAGCTATGTTGACGGTCCCACCCTTTATACAGATTTGACCGGTAAAAAGACCATAGCAAAATTCACGCTTTACGGCGCGAACGATTATGTATGCTTTGAGAATTCTCCCATGACGATTCGCTGTAACGGAATTCCGCTTCAGGTTGACATTACGGCTCCCGAAATCATCATGGTCGGCGAAGGTCTTAATAACGCAAAGAACAACAAAGATGACCGTTACTACTATGCCACTGCAGGCGTTGACGAGGACGGACAGCTTGAGATTATCGCAAAAAAAATGAAGGGCGATGCAAAGCTTAACACCGCCATGAACGATGTTGAGTGGGTACAGCCCGAAATGGGTAACAACAATACCGATGTCAAGGGCAGACAGTACGGTTACTACATCATGGGCGGCGACGCCGGCGAAATCAGACGCTTTAAGCAGAAGTCCAACGGTAACTACACCTGGGGCGGCGACAATGTCGTTCTGTACTCAAAGGGCTTTAATGTCAGATGTAACGGAACGGGCAATGCTTCAGACCTTGTAAGCCCCTCGTGGGAAGGCAGTTATTCGAGCGTTAACAGAACTACCGCATTGGGCTCGGGATATACGGACAAACAAATAAAATTTGTCGAGTCCTATGTCGGCACCTCGAGTACGTTCTTCCAGATGTATCACTCGAGCAGTAACAAGAGATGCTTTGCATATATTTACAAAAACAACGGAGAGGTAGTTCCCGACTGGAATGCATTCTTCTATGTTAATAAGGATACTGCCGGCGGTTTGTGGGGTCTTACTACTTACAGATTCTCTGTAATGACTCCATCCTATGCAACATTTACGGCGGACACCAAGAGAAATGAGAGAGACGATACCAAGACGGCTCAGGTTTATTATCTGAGCCGTCTTGGTATCGTCTCTCTCATTTCTCTTGGTGTCCGCCGTAAATGAGAGAGA
>SVOA01000016.1 GCA_015066635.1 Oscillospiraceae bacterium
CGAAACCCTGTACCTTAAAACCGACAGCGGCTTTTATGATATACCGTCGGTTTCCGAGGCAGTTTTCGGACGTGAAACGGCTGAATATTATGCCCTTACGGAAGGGCTTGGGATAAAATGCTCGGTTGCCGTTCCTCAGAGCGGAAGCAAAAAGACGGTAAGGGTAATTATAGAGAATAAAACCTCCGACGAAAAAAGTGCCGTGCTCTCATATTACTGCGAACCAATGCTTTCAAGCGGTAATCCGTCGGCAATAAAATATGAAATAATCGGAAATATGCTGGTGCTGAATAATTCCGAGAATACCGACTTTACGGGGTCTATGGGACTGTCCGCAAACAGCGAAAAAAGTCTTTTTGCGACTGTGCGCTCGGCTTTTTTTGCGGGGGAATTTGAAAACCTCGGCAACCGTGTTAACGGCTGTGCCGCGGTCGGCAGGGAGATAAAGCTTAAAGCGGGAGAAAAGGCGGAAGCCGTTTTTACTCTTTGCTATGCCCGTACAAAGTCGGCGCTTCGGATGATAAACCTTCTTGATTTGAAGCCGAGACGTATTGATTCAAAAATCACCGTTGATACGGGAATTAAATCGCTTGACTTGCTTGTAAATGAATTCCTGCCTAATCAGATAATTGATGCGAGACTCAATATGAGAAGCGGGTTTTATCAGTGTTCGGGAGCATACGGCTTCAGGGACCAGCTTCAGGACTCGCTCGCCGTTATAATGACTTATCCCGAAAAGACCGCGCGTCAGATTCTGCGCTCGGCGGCGGTACAGTTTCGGGAGGGCGACGCGCTTCACTGGTGGCACTGTGTCGGCGGAGTGCGTAAGGGAATACGCTCACGGTACAGCGACGACGTGCTCTGGCTCGTTTACTGCGTTTCGGAATATGTGCTAAAAACAGGCGACACGGAAATTCTCAAAAAAGAGATTCCTTATCTTGACGGCGAGCCGCTTTCTGATGGCGAAAACGACCGTTATTCCGAATATCGCTTTTCGGACAAGAGAGAAAGTCTGCTTATGCACCTTTTCAGAGCCGCCGACAAAGCGCTTGAATTCGGAGAACACTCGCTTTTGCTTATGCAGGGCGGAGACTGGAACGACGGAATGAATCTGGTCGGTATCAGAGGACGGGGAGAGAGCGTATGGCTGTCGGAATTTGCCTGCGCCGTGCTCACAAAATTTTCGGAGGTACTCGGAAAAACGGGCTGCTTTGAAAAAGCGGAAAAATATCTCGGTACGGTTAAAAAGCTCCGTCAGAGCATAGACCTCAACGCCTTTGAAAATGACAGATATATTCGCGCCTTTGACGACAGCTCTGAAAAAATAGGCAGTAAGGAGGGCAAAAGCTGCCGTATTGATATTCTGACTCAGAGCTTTGCGTCTCTCGGAGGTATGCCCGACAAAAAGAAAATCAGAACTGCCCTCGAAACCGCAGAGGAACTGCTTTGCGACCGACAAAACGGGATAATCAGGCTGCTCTCTCCCGCCTTTGACACGGACGATAAAAATATAGGTTATATAACCGCGTATCCCGAGGGAATAAGGGAAAACGGGGGACAGTACACGCACGCTGCGGTGTGGTATATAAAAGCGCTCATAAAAGAGGGCTTCCGTGATAAGGCGTTTGAACTTATACAGATGATTAACCCGCTTGCAAGATATGAATCGGGCGATAAAAGACTTGGTACGGAGCCGTATTATCTGTGCGGAGACGTGCTGTCGGCAAGGAATTATGAGGGCAGGGGAAACTGGAGCATTTATACGGGCTCGGCGGCGTGGCTTTATACCGTTATCGTCGAAGATTTGCTCGGCTTAAAGATGAAAGACGGCAGTTTTTATCTTGAATCCGCTTTACCCGAAAAAATAAAGAACGTTACGCTGACGCTTACGGCAGACGGCAAAAAAACCGTTTTTAAAAGCGGTAAAAATCAATAAGGATAAAATATAAATTTAATATAGAAATTTATATATAAATGTGATAAAATAAATCCGAAAATTTTATCGGAGGCAAAAAAATGGTAATCAAACCCGAAATTGTTGAAATAGGGGAGAAAATCAGAGCGGTCTTTGTGCCGACGGGGAACTTTAAAACAAATATCATTACCGCGTCTTTGACGGTCCCCAGAGAGAAAAATCTGGCGGCGAATATAGTTCTGTCGAGACTTCTTGCGTATTCCTCGGCAAAGTATCCCGACCCGATAATGCTCAACGCTCACAAGGAAATGCTTTACGGCACATCTGTTTCGGGCGTATCGGTTAAGAGCGGCGAGAGTACAAGAATAGAGCTTTCGGCTGATTTCATAGACTCAAAGCTTACCTTTGACGGCGAAGATTTATCGTTAAAGGTTATGTCGCTTATCTCGGAGCTTCTGTTTAATCCCGACTGCAGGGACGGAAAGTTTGACCGTGAAAAATTCCTTCTGCACCGCCGTCTTGCCATAGAAATTATTGACAGCGAGCAGAATGACAAGCGCGCTTACGCACTTCAGAGAATGTTTGAAAATATGTGCGCGGACGAGGTGTTCGGCATCTCCTCGGCAGAAATCAGAAAAGACCTTGAGGCGCTTGACGAGGCGGATATTTATAACGCGTGGAAGGAGCTTCTGAGCACCGCTACGGTACAGTTTAATTTTGTCGGAACCTTTGACAGGGAAAAGGCGCTCGAAATAATCAGACAGGGCTTTGCGGGCGTTGACAGACATCCCGTTGAAAACAGCACTCTTTTTGTCGAGCGCGCAGAGGATGTAACAGAGGTTACCGAAACTATGGATATAAATCAGTCAAAGCTTGTCCTCGGCTTCAGAAACGGTATGACGGATAAGGATGACGACTTCTATGCCCGTCAGATGATGACCGATATTTTCGGCGGCGGAGCTTATTCCCGTCTTTTTATGAACGTCAGGGAAAAACTCAGTCTCTGTTATTACTGCTCGGCGAGAATGTTCAGAAACAAAGGCGTTATGGCAGTTCAGTCGGGCATTGAGAAGGAAAACCGACAGAAGGTGCTTGACGAGATTCTGGCACAGTTAGAGGTTATGAAAAAGGGAGAATTTACAGACGGGGAGTTCGAGTCCTCAAAGAAAGCGATATGCGATTCTTTAAGAGGCGCCTTCGACACGCCTGAGGGTATAGATTTGTATCTTTCCTTAAAGTCGGACAGCAAGATTGATTCTATTGAGGAAACCATTGAAAAGTATGAGAAGGTTACCCGTGAGGATATAGTCAGGGCGGCAAACGACCTGACGCTCGATACCGTATATATGCTTGAAGGGAGGGACAGCGGCGATGACGAATAAAATTAAAGAGGTCGTTTCCGAAAGACTCTCGGAAAAGTATTATGAAATCGACCATAAATCGGGGCTGAAAATATATGTCTATCCAAAGGAAAATGCCTCGTCAAGTTATGTTATTTTCGGTACGCGCTACGGCTCTATTGACACTCAGTTCAAGCTTGGAACGGATACCGAATTTACCTGCGTACCCGAGGGTATAGCGCACTTCCTTGAGCACAAGCTTTTTGAGAGCGAGGAGCTTGACGCCTTTGAGAGATATGCAAAGACGGGCGCGAGCGCAAACGCCTATACCTCGTTTGACAGAACCTGCTATCTTTTCAGCTGTTCCGGTAATTTAAAGGAAAATCTCGAAATTCTTATGGATTTTGTAACGCACCCGTATTTTACCGAGGCAACCGTACAAAAGGAGCAGGGCATAATCGGGCAGGAGATTAAAATGACCGAGGACGACCCCGACTGGTCGGTGCTGTTTTCACTGCTTAGGGCTATGTATAAGCAGCATCCCGTACAAATTGAGATTGCGGGTACGGTTGAATCTATTTCGCAGATTACGGCGGAGCTTCTGTACCGCTGTTACAATGTTTTTTACAACTTAGGCAATATGGCAATCTGCGCGGTAGGAAACGTTGACACCGACACGGTGCTTGAGGTTGCCAACAGAGTGCTTGAATACAGGGAACCCGTCAAAATCGAAAGGCGCTTTTTCCCCGAGCCGAAAGAGGTTAACCGTGAATATACGGAAACAACGGCACCCGTGGGCACACCGCTTTTTGCGATGGGCATAAAGGAGAATATCCCCACTCCCGAGAGGACGGAGAGGGAAATCATCATAAGTCAGATTATCCTCGACGTGCTTTGCTCAAAAACCTCTGTGCTGTATAACGAGCTTCTTAAAGAGGGACTCATAAACACGGCGTTTAATTACGAATATTTCTGCGGTTACGGTTACGCCATGCTGCTGTTTTCGGGCGAGTCGGATAATGCCGCCGAGGTTTCAAAGAGGATAAAAGAGGCGCTCAAAGAGCTTCAGAAAAACGGCATAAAACAGGAGGCCTTTGAGAGGGTACGCCGTATGCTTTACGGAAATACGGTAAAATCATTGAACAGTCCCGAAGAAATAGCAAACGATATGATAGCCTCGGTATTTTCGGGAGAGAGCATTTTTGACGCACCCGAGATACTCAGCAGTCTTACTCTTGCCGAGGTTAACGACAGACTTAAAAAAGCCATAGACACGGACTGCTCGTCGCTGTCCGTAATCAAACCGGAGGTGCAAAAATGAAATTTCTGACAGATTATACGGAGGTTACGTTTGCAGGGCTTAAACACAGCTTTAATGTATATTCCACCCTTTGCGAGTTTACCTTGCCTGTTTTCAACACCGAAGTCAGCATCAAGTTTTACGGAGTGATTATTGCCTTCGGTTTTCTGCTTGCCGTGCTTTTCGGAGGCAGGATGGCATACAAATGGAAAATCGACCTTAACAAAATGGTTGACGTGCTTATCTACGGCACAATCGGCGGAATAGTCGGCGCAAGACTTTACTATGTAATCTTTGAGTGGGATTATTACAAAAACAACCTCGGAGATATTTTTAAAATATGGAACGGCGGTCTTGCAATTTACGGCGGTCTTATAGGCGGAATTCTGCTTGCTTATATAACCTGTAAAAAAATCGACCTGAATTTCTATAAGCTTCTCGATATGTGCGCTATGAGCTTCCTTATCGGTCAGGGCATAGGAAGATGGGGCAATTACACAAATCAGGAGGCATTCGGCACAAATACCCGTATGCCGTGGGGTATGTACAGTTCAAAGGTCGCTCAGTATCTCGCGGATAATCAGAACGCACTTAAAGAGCACGGAATAATTGTCGATGCCTTGAAGCCGGTCCATCCCACGTTCTTATATGAATCAATCTGGTGCATAATCGGATTTTTCATTATCTATTACATATGCAGAAATCACTATAAATTCGCAGGTCAGCTGATTCTTACCTACGGAGTTATTTACGGATTGGAGAGAGCCGTTGTCGAGGGCTTCAGGACGGACAGTCTTTACCTGCTTGACACAAATATCAGAATTTCTCAACTGCTCAGCGCGGTAATTGCGATGCTGTGTCTGGGAATTCTTATCTCCAAGTTGTACGAGTTAAAGAAAAACCCCGTACCCTATAACCCTGTCGAAAGGCTGCCGAAGGACAAGGACTATATTGTTGACGACAGTTTTTCAAGGAGAGAAAAGGGCGTTATTAAGCGTAAGGAGATAGCAAAAAAACAAATAGAAAAGAATAAGCAGAAGGAGCAAGAGCTTAAAAATGGAAAGAACAGCAAAAATAATTGACGGCAAACTTGTTTCACAGGCGGTTAAGGATAAGGTCAGAGAGGACGTATTATCCCTCGGAGAAAAGGGGATTTCGGTTTGCCTTGCGGTAATTATCGTAGGCGATAACCCCGCTTCGAGAACTTATGTCAACAACAAGAAAAAAGCGTGCAAGGCGGCGGGCATAATCTCAAGAGAGTATGCCCTTGACGAAAATACAACTCAGCAGGAACTGCTTGAGCTTATTGACAGACTTAATAAAGACAGCGAGGTTAACGGCATACTCTGTCAGCTTCCGCTTCCGCAGGGACTTGACGAGAAGGCGGTTATCGCAAGCATCAGTCCCGAGAAGGACGTTGACGCTTTCCACGCCGTAAATGCGGGACACATTATGATAGGCGACTATTCGTTCTTACCCTGCACGCCTGCAGGCATAACGGAAATGCTGGACTATTACGGAATTGAGGTTGCGTCTAAAAACTGCACGGTAATCGGCAGGAGCAACATTGTCGGCAAACCTATGGCGATGCTTCTTTTGAAGCGTAACGGCACGGTTACAATATGCCACTCTGCTACCAAAAACCTTGCGGACTATACCTCGAGGGCTGATATACTTATCGCCGCTGTCGGTAAGCCGAACTTTGTTACAGCAGATATGGTAAAGGACGGCGCGGTTGTCATAGATGTCGGTATCAACCGCAACAGCGAGGGTAAACTCTGCGGAGACGTTGATTTTGACGCTGTTTCAAAAAAGGCGTCATACATAACGCCCGTTCCGGGCGGAGTAGGTCCGATGACGATAGCGACCTTACTTAAAAATACCGTTACTGCGGCAAAACTGCAGAATAATTTGTGAGATTAAACGCTTTATATTGACTTGACCGATATTTTCATTTATTATTAAAATGATATTTTTACATACAGGAGGTTTTTCAAGTGAGTGAAAAAACAACTGCAAAAAAGTATATGAATTTTAAGGAGATAGCCGCATATTCGCTCGGCCTTTTCGGATTTCAGGCGATAGTCGGACTTCTCAATTCATATCAGGCAGAGTTTGACGGCTCAATTCTCGGAGCCAATGTCAGCATAGTTGCAATTCTTATTCTTATTGCAAAAATCGTTTCTGCCGCTGCCGACCCGGTAGTAGGCGGAATTATGGACCGTTCCAAGAGCAAAAAAGGCAAGTTCAAGCCGATGATAATTTATTCTCTCATCCCGCTTCTTGTCTTTTCCGCAGTTGTATTCGTAAAGGTTCCGTTTTCGGGCTTCGGTCTGTATGCGTGGATTTTCATTACATATCTTATCTGGAGTATTGCGATGACAATGGGCGACGTTCCCTCTCAGGGAATAGCTTCCGCTCTTACTCCCGACCCGACAGAGAGAACCAATGTCGTTTCAATTTCAAATACCTTCAAGCAGATAGGTTTTTCAGCCTGCGTGGTTATAGTTCCCGTTGTCTGTCTTATCATTAAGGGCGGCTCAAGGGTTATAGTCGCAAAGGGCGAAACAGATGACCCGATGATAGCTTCGGAATATCTCTTTACCGCTATTCTTACAGCGCTGTTCGGCTGCATACTGTTTGCGCTTATTCCGCTTGTAAACAAGGAAAGAGTCCGTGTTGAGTCAAACGAAAAGATTACAGCCAAGGATATGCTTTATGCTCTTAAGGAGAATAAACCCCTTATGCTCGTTATAGTTTCATATTTCCTCGGCTTCGGCAGACAGATGGCTATGGGCATTCAGGTTCAGGCGGCAAATGTGCTTCTGGGCTCGCAGAACCTCGTTGCCGTTCTCGGTATAGTTACCGCTATCGGCTCAATGATTTCAATGGCAATCTGCCCCGTACTTATCAAGAAGATGGGCGAAAAGAAAGTATATATCCTGCTTTCCGTTTACGGCTTTGCGGCGTCTGTACTTTCGTTTATCGTAGGACATTTCTGGTTCAGAAATCCCGAAAATACCGTCCTTACAATTCTGTTCTATGCGTCTCTCTTCCTTATCGGACTTCAGTTTGCTGCGGTAACCCTTATGCCTATGATTATGACCGCTGACTGTGTTGACTACTATGAGTACACCACAGGCAAGCGCATGGAGGGCGCGGCTTACTCAATTCTTACTCTTACGATTAAGGTTTGTCTTGCACTCGGCACGGCTGTAGGACTTATCTTTGTAAACGCTTCGGGCTATTATGATACTCTCAACAGCGGCGGAGCTTTCACAAACAGCACAAAGGATATACTTTTCTTTGCATATACCGCACTGCCCGGTATCCTTGCGCTTCTCTCGGTTATTCCGATTCTTAAATATGACGTAGTCGGACCGAAAAAGCAGGAAATTGCCGATGCACTTCAGCAGAGAAGAGCCGAAAAGTCAGAATAATCTAAACGGACCGGCAGTATAAATTCTGCCGGTCTTTATAAAACTAAAAGTGGTGATAAAGTGTTAACTGCACAAAAGGAAAAGCTTCTATATAACATCATTAGCTGTGATACGACGGGTAACTGCAATATAAGATGCAAATTCTGC
This sequence comes from Oscillospiraceae bacterium, assembly GCA_015066635.1. Classification (GTDB taxonomy): domain Bacteria; phylum Bacillota; class Clostridia; order Oscillospirales; family Acutalibacteraceae; genus Fimenecus. The sequence continues at coordinate 8,143 of SVOA01000016.1, forward strand.
TTTAACAACTGGGAAAAGCTCGGCGCTAATGTCAGTATGAGCGAGGACATTTTCAAAAAGATGATACAGCTGCTTCCTCTCGCAAAGGACAACAGCTTTTATCTGTCCTGCCTGTTTGAGCCGTTTATAAATAAGAATTTTGCCGACTTTCTCGCCTATGTTCCCGAGGAATACAGACAGAAGTGCTTTTTTACCACAAATCTTGTCGCACCGCTGAGTGATGAGCAGATAGACAAGCTGAGCAAGGCTCATATTGACCATATAAATATTTCAATGGAATCGCTCGAGGAGGGCACTTATAACGACCTCTGCGAGAAGTCGAATTTCAAGACGTATTCGGATAACCTGAGACGGCTTACAGAGGCTTTCCGCAAGGCGGAAAACCCGCCTAAACTCCGTTATATCACAATGATTCTGAGGGCGAATTATAAGGAACTTCCGTTTATTGCATACAGATGTAAAAATGAATTTCTTTCCTCGGCCAACGAATTCAGAACTCCGTATGTCGGACCCAATATGCGGCTTGAGTGGCTGGACGACCAGATTCTTACCAAAAAGGAGTTAGCCGATTTAACGGGACTGCTCGGCTGTATCGGAATACCTATGGAAATCGACACGGGCACCGACACGGACAGTTATGCAAAGACAATAGAAACCAAGCGCGAGAGAAGCGAGGAGGAGTTTATAAAAGAGGAATCCGAGAACCGCTGTTATGAGCTCAGGGTAAGTTCCAACGGGCTCGTAAAGGTCTATGCCGAGAATAAGTGCTATGATTTGCACGATATTGACAACCCTTATGAATTTTTCCTTGAAAAGCTCAAATCCGTTTACAGGGACAGACTTAAAAAGAACGAATACACGGGCGATATTTCGGACGCGGAGGTAATTGCGGGAGATATGTTCTGCATTGACCGTTTTACCGACAGCGACGGAATACTCGGCTTTGAGGGCTGGGCGGCTGTCGGCGGACAGAATATGTCGGAGTTTAAGAAATATATAGTACTTCGCTCGGGCTCTGTTCGGAAGGTATATGAGGCACAGAGCGTTTCCCGTCCCGACGTTGCGTCTGCACTTGGAAATGAGGGTTATACCGAATCGGGCTTTAAGGTTAATGCCGATTCCGAAGGATTCTCGTCAGACACCGAGGTCTTTATGCTGTTTAAAAATGACAGCGGCAAGAGCTTTATCAAGCGTTTTTCGGACGCGCTTGCGTTTTGACAATACAGTAAAGAAACACATAAAAGGCAGTTGTTTATAAACTGCCTTTTTATTTGACTTTTAAAAGTCTGTGTGATACCTTATTTCTTGTAACTGATTTGTTTGTTTCGGAGGATATATGGGACGGTATATCAAAATACATGAAGATATCAAGGTGCCTGTCGCCAAGAATATTTTTTATGCACTCAGGGTTATCTGGAAAGCGGAAAAAGCCCTGCCGATAAGTTATGTCCTGAGCCGCCTTACAGACAATGTTTTTGAGCTTTTTATACAGAATATTCTTTTCCTTAAAGTACTCCTTTCCGTCTTTGACTCCGGCGGAGATTTTAAGGCCTATTTTAAGGACCTGATATTATTCTTTATCGTTGCGGCAGTCTGTAAGATTTCAAGCTGGGCACTTGCCTATGTGCGTCAGGTTGCTGCGAAAAAGACACTTAAATCTCTTAACAATATGGTTTTTGAAAAGGCTGCATCGCTTGATGTCAGCTGTTACGAAAACCCTGAGTTTTATGACAAATATCAGAGGGCAAATCTCGTACTGACCTCAAGCTATTTTGACCTGATATGTTCGGATATAGCCGACATAGTCAGCGGAATAATTGCACTCATACTCGTCATAGTTACTGTCGCATCCGTCAACCCCGTATATCTTTTATTCCTGCTGCCGACCGTATTTGTTTTTTTAGTTGAAACCTTTAAGAGCAAGGCGGTTTACAGACGCGATTTAAAGATGACGGGAAACAACAGAACAAAGGCGTATATTCAGAGAACTGTGTTCTTAAAGGACTTTTCCAAGGATATGCGTACCTCAAATATATTTGCCGTTATGATGAAACGCTTCAAAGCGGCTATTGATGCTAATGTCGAAATACTCGGCAGTTACGGTTGGAAGCTGTTCCTTTACAGCGTTTTCAGCACTGCGCTCAGCGAGTTTATACCGATAGTCGGCACATACGCATACGCAGGGTATCAGTTTGCAAAAAAGAGCAGTATGACCGTGTCCGGCTTTTCGGTTGTCGTTTCCTCAATTAACACGGTCAGAGAAGCCACACTCAGAGTAGCCGAGGGCTTTGACGATATGACCCAAATGGCGCTTTACTTTCAGAATTTAAGAGACTTTTTCGAGTACGAGTCAAAGATAGTTTCGGGCACAAAAAAGGTCGGAAACTTTGAAAGCCTTGAATTCAGAAATGTTTCCTTCCGTTATCCGAGCGCTTCAAAGAATTCTGTTAATAATGTTTCCTTTAAACTTAACAAGGGAGAAAAACTCGCTGTTGTCGGAGTGAACGGCGCGGGAAAGTCAACGCTTGTCAAGCTGATACTGCGCTTTTATGATGCGGACGAGGGCGAAATTCTGCTTAACGGTGTAAATGTTAAAGAGTATGACCTTGAGTCGCTGCGAACTTCCTTTGCGACTGTTTTTCAGGACTACCGCAACTTTGCCGTTTCGGTATTTGAAAACGTTATTTGCCGTGAGTGCAGCGATGAGGATAAGAAAAGAGCAGAGGAAGCACTGAAAAAGGCAGGTGTCTGGGAAAAAATCAGAGAACTTCCAAGCGGCGGCGATACTTTGCTGACGAGAGAGTTCGACCGTGACGGCGCAGGATTGTCGGGCGGCGAAAATCAGAAGGTTTCGGCGGCAAGGCTCTTTGCAAGCAATTTTGAGGTAGCAATTCTTGACGAGCCGTCAAGCGCACTTGACCCGATAGCCGAGTACAAAATGTATGAGAATCTTATTAAGGAAACCGAAAATAAAACAGTTATATATATTTCACACCGACTGTCGTCAGCCGTACTTTCGGACCGCATTATTGTTCTTGAGGGCGGACGGATAATCGAGACCGGTTCTCACTCCGAGCTTATGAAAAGCGGCGGCAGGTACAGCGAAATGTTTGCCCTTCAGGCGTCAGGCTATAACAGAGAGGGGGATGACAATGAGTAAAAAGAAAAAAACAGATAAACACCACTCGATGTTTTCCAATATAATGTTTTTCCTTGCACTTATGTTTAAACTCTCTCCGGGGCTTGTTATAGGCGACATACTCAACGGCATAATTCAGATGCTCCCCACCCGTCTTATTTCGGTGCTTGGTATAAAGTACATTGTTGATGTTGTGGCAGAGGGCGCTGACTACGGGAGAATTTTTAACGCCGTGCTTATAATTGCGGCTGTCCTTATAGGCGGCCGGTTGCTGACGCTTATATACAGGGAATTTTATTGGAATAAGGAGAAGGAAAGACTATATTACAGACTGAATTCCACGCTTTATGAAAAGGCACACAGTCTTGACCTTGAAAACTACGACAATCCCGATTTTTATAATAATTTTATACTGACTATTGAGTCGTCCTCAGAGAATATTCAGGGACTGCTCGGACTGGTTCAGCGTTATGTAGGCAGTCTTGCCAGTCTTATCGCGGTTGCTTCGGTAATACTCGCCATTGACCCGATTTGTCTGGGCATTATTGCGGCGACGGTTATAGTGTTCCTTCCCATAAGCAAAAAAATCGGTCAGCTTCAGATGGGCAGAAGAATAGAGAACACCAAATACCACAGACGAAGTGACTATTTCCAGAGAATCTTTTACCTTCAGGACTATGCCAAGGAGGTCAGGATGAATAACATCAGACCTCTGCTTATCGACAGATACAATGACGCGGCGGATGATGTTATTGACAATCAGAGAAAATACTGGAAAAAGATAGCTTCTCTCTATGCCGTACAGCAAATAGGAGTGCAGGCACTCGGCTTTATGTTCATAATGCCGCTTTATCTCGGATACTGCGTGCTCGTTAAGCATACGCTTTCTGCGGGAGATTTCGTTGCGTCCTTCAACGGCGCATATTCGATAGCGATGTCTATGAATTTTCTGACCATTTGGGCAAATGCCATTTTCTCGGAACGCGCCAAGATGATAGAGAAGTACCGCGAATTTCTGAGCAGTGATTATAAAATAAAGGACGGCGAAAAAACAGCCGAAAACGGCGAACCCAAAACCATTGAAATTAAAAATATGTCGTTTACATATCCCGGTAACGACAAACCGACATTAAAGAATATCAACATTACGGTCAAGCCCTATGAGAAAATTGCTCTGGTCGGTTATAACGGCGCAGGGAAGACTACTCTTACAAACCTGCTTCTGCGTTTGTATGATGTCACAGAGGGCGAAATCTTAATCGACGGAGAGAATATAAAGGACTTTACCGTACAGTCGCACCGCGACCGCTTTGCCGCGGTTTATCAAGACTTTCAGACTTTTGCCTGTTCGATAGGAGAGAATGTTGCGCTCGATACCGACACGGACAAAGAAAAAATCGAAGAGGCATTGCGCCACAGCGGTTTTTCAAAGAAACTTGACAAGGGGACGGATACAGAGCTTCTGAGAGAATTTGATGACGATGGAGTTATGCTGTCGGGCGGCGAGAGCCAGAAGGTTGCGATAGCAAGGGCGTTTTATAAGAAATGTCCTTACATAATTCTTGATGAACCGTCTGCCAACCTTGACCCGATTGCAGAGTATAATCTCAACAAGGCCATGCTTGAAGCGGCGGACAGCAAGACGGTTATATTTATTTCGCACAGGCTGTCAACCACGGTAGTTGCCGATAAGATTTATGTTATGGAAAACGGAGAAATAATCGAGTCGGGCTCTCACGATGAGCTGATGAAACAAAACGGCACCTATGCAAAGATGTTTGCTCTGCAGGCAGAAAAATATAAAGCACAGTAATAAAAAAGCAGGGTTTTTACCCTGCTTTTTTGTTGCTCATTTTATCCTATATCGTGTATGTCGGTAATTGTTAAGGTGTCCGTTTCGCTTCCGTCAAGTTCAAGCACCGTGATTTCGTTGTCCTCTTTCAGAAGAACACCCGGTATATACAGCGACTTCTGCGGTCCGACATTCCAATACCTTCCGAGATTAAATCCGTTGACAAAGATATAACCCTTTGTAAAACCGTCGGGATGAACGAAACATCCCTTGTTCTTTTCGGCTTTGAAATAACCTCTCATAAACAGGGGATATTCACTCTTTTCACAGCCGAATTCAAGCGCGGAGAGGTCGTCGAGAGGCATGGGATAAATGTCGAAGTCCGACAGATACTGAAGCTTGATTCTGATACCGCTCACGCCCTTGCGGTTGTGCATATACGGTCCGTAGTTAATTCTGCCCATATCTTCGACAAGCACGGCAATTTCGTGCTCGCCCTCAAGTAAGCCGATATCCGTGCTATGCTCGGGGTCATTTCGGTAGATAACTGCCTTTAACTTGCCGTCAATAAAGACGTGCGCTCTGTCGGAAAGACCGTCAAGGAAGAGTTTGCCGTCGTATTTTCCCGATATTTTCGTGCGGTACAGAATAAGACCGTCGTTCAGACCGAATTGTTCCATGCCTTCTGCTGTAAAGCTTTTTACCTTTATAGATAAACCGTCAAGATTTTTCATAAGCGCAGCAAAGGAAGTAAGTTTGACCTCACCGATATTCTGAAGCTCGGGCTCCGGGGGCAGTTCATCGGGTTCATTACCCTGATGTGCGAGCAGAACTTCTCTTACCGCATGATACTTTTCGGTATAGCCGCCCCATTCGTTGAGCAGGGCGTCGTCATCATAGCTTGTAACCGTGGGCTGAAAACGCTCGTAGCAGTTTGCACCCGAGTTAAAGCCGAAATTAGTGCCTCCGTGGAAGGTGTAAAAGCTGAAACTCGCGTTCATTCCGAGCATTTTTTTAAGTTCCGTTACAACGGTTTCGGCGCTTCTGTGATGATGAATTTCATCCTCTCCCCATGCGTCAAACCAGCCGTTCCAGAATTCTCCGCACATAAGCGGACCGTCGGGCTGATATTTTCTTAACGTGCGGAAGGCTTCCTCCGTTCTCGAACCGAAATTTGCCACCTTGAAAACCTCGGGCAGAGTGCCGCCCGATAGCATATTGTCCTCGGCGCCGTCGGAGGTGAACAGAAGCTCGGTGCATCCGCAGGATTCCATAAGCTCTTTTATGAAGCGCAGATAGTTTTTATCGTTTCCGTAGCTTCCGTATTCGTTCTCTATCTGCATGGCAATAATGTTGCCGCCGTTTGACAGCTGCATGGGAGCAATTTCCCTGAACAGAGCGCGGTAAAATCCTGAGACTGCGTCAAGATACGGTTTATACATTGAACGCACCTGCATACCCTTGTCCTTCAGGAGCCAGGCGGGAAGTCCGCCGAAACTCCACTCGGCGCAGATGTACGGACCCGGACGCACTATTGCATACAGCCCGAGCCGTTGTGCGGTTTTAAGGAAACGGACTATATCGAGATTGCCCGTAAAGTCAAATTCGCCCTCTTCTTTTTCGTGCAGATTCCAGCTGACGTAGGTTTCAACCGTGTTAAAGCCGCACGCTTTTAGCTTTTTCAAAGTATCCTCCCAGTATTCGGGGAAAAATCGGAAATAGTGTACGGCTCCCGAGTAGATGTGAAACGTTTTGCCGTCGAGATAAAAATCGCTGTTTTTAATTTCAAGCATGGCAGTATTCCTTTACAATTTTTTTCATTTCGGTTAGTTTGCTGTCTATATCTTTGCAAAGCGCAATCTGTGCGCGTGTGCGCACAAGATTATGCTGAGGATATCCTGTTTTGAAATACACGTCGCCGTTTAGATAGTCGGTCAGAAATCTTATAACAAGTTCAAATGTCATAAGGTAAGCCGAGAAGGCAAGATGCTCTGCTTCGGCGGGAGTAAGACTGTCTTTGGCTTCGCTGAGATAACCTTCGGTATATGCCCTGAAAAGTTCGAGGTCAAGAGAAACCTTACGGGTGTCGGGCTCGTCCTCGGCAGCCGTGTTCGCACCGAAGCGTATGCTGTCGCCGTAGTCGTAGAGCGACAGACCCGGCATAACGGTATCAAGGTCGATTATGCAAACTCCCTCGTCTGTCTTTTTGTCAAAAAGTATGTTGTTGAGCTTGGTGTCGTTATGAGTTACCCTGAGAGGTATTTTACCCTCTTTGCAGAGATTAGTCAGGATATATGCCTTATCTTCGTTTCGGAGTATGTAGTCAATTTCATCTTTTACCGAAGCCGCTCTGCCCTCGGTATCCTTTGCGAGTGCCTCTTTAAAAGCTTCAAGTCTTTTGGGCGTATTGTGGAAATCGGGAATGGTGTCGTAAAGCGTTTTTATGGGGTAGTCGCAGAGCAGTCTCTGAAATTTGCCGAAAGCCCTGCCCGCATTGTAAAAAACCTCTTTGCTGTCTATGCGGTTGCAGGTGTAAACCCCGTCAACGAATTTATAACATCTCCAGCAATTACCCTCGCTGTCGGTACAGTAATAACTACCGTCTTTGGTCTTTAAGAAATCAAGTGTCTGCATTTCGCCTTTTTCTCTGATGTGAGCCGTTACTCCTGCTATGTTTTGCATAAGCTCGTCGGGTTTGCGGAAAACAAACGTGTTGATTTTTTGCAGTATGAATTTTTCCTGTACGCCGTCCGCGTCAAAACAGATTAAAAATGTTGAGTTGATTATCCCGTCGGTTTTGACCTCTGAGGAAACAAACCTGCCGGGGAAATCAAAGCTTCCGAGTATAAAATCAGCGTTAAATGTTTCTGCCATTTTTTTCCTCCGTAATAAATGTCGCGTTTATTATAATATAATTATACAAATTTAACAATATTAAAATATATTCTTTTACAAAATATCTCTTTACATAATGACCTGTTTAAGATAAAATATAATAGTAAAAAAAGGCAAATATTTTCTTCTGCGGAGGATGTTTATATGGCAAGTGTTTATAAAAGAATTTTACTCAAGCTCAGCGGAGAGGTGCTCTCGGGAGAAGCGGGGCACGGCTTTGACTTTGACGTAATTAACAATGTCTGCTCTTACATAAAGAGCTGCGCCGAGGAGGGCGTTCAGATAGGCGTTGTCGTAGGCGGAGGAAATTTCTGGCGCGGCAGAAGCAGCGGCAGTATGGACAGAACCAAAGCAGACCATATCGGTATGCTTGCAACGACAATGAATTCTCTCGCTCTTGCGGACACTCTTGAGCAGCTCGGAGTTGACACAAGAGTTATGACGGCTATCGAGATGAGACAGATTTGTGAGCCGTTTGTACGCGACGAAGCAATACGCCACCTTGAAAAAGGCAGGGTCGTTATCTTCGGTTGCGGCACGGGCAGTCCCTTCTTCTCAACCGATACTACCGCAGCTCTGAGAGCTGCCGAAATAAAGGCGGACATTATTTTTAAGGCGACCAATGTTGACGGAGTTTACGACAAGGATCCCAACAAATTTGCGGACGCTGTCAAATATGACAGACTCACTCATACCGAGGTGCTCGGCAAGGGACTTGCGGTTATGGACGCCACAGCCGCTTCTCTGTGCAGAGACAACGGAATCAAAATTCTCGTCTTTAATCTTTCCGACCCCGAGAATATTCTCAAAGCGGTAAGGGGCGAGAGCATAGGCACCATAGTTGAATAAGTTCAAAAAACAGGACTTTAAATAAATCAATATTACGGAGGTATTTATATGCAACAGGTTTTTGATACTGCAAAGGAAAAAATGGAGAAAACACTTAAAGTGCTTCATAACGAATATGCCGGCATCAGAGCGGGCAGAGCTTCGGCGGCTATACTTGACAAGATTCAGGTTGACTATTACGGAGTTCCCACGCCGATTCAGCAGATGGCTGCCGTTTCGGTACAGGAGGGCAGAAATCTTATCATCCAGCCCTGGGACGTTTCCACCATCAAGCCGATTGAGAAGGCGATTCAGGCTTCCGATATAGGAATTAACCCGATGAACGACGGCAAGGTTATCCGTCTTATATTCCCGCCTCTCACAGAGGAAAAGAGAAAGGCTCTTGCGAAGGACGTTTCACATCTTGCGGAGGAGTCAAAGGTTGCTATCCGTTCCATCAGACGCGACGCTATTGAAAAGCTCAAAAAGATGAAGAAGGACAGCGAAATCACAGAGGACGACCTTCACGAAGGCGAGGAGGAGGTTCAGAAGATTACCGACGAATATGTCAAAAAGGCTGACGAACTCGCTGCAACAAAACAGGATGAGATTATGGAAATCTGATTTGTTCGGATTTTAATTTCGGCAGAGCAGGGCTTTATATCCTTGCTCTGCCGTTAAAAAAAGAATTTCGGAGTTTTTTATGGATAAAAACAATTTACCTACGTTTGAAGTTCTGCCGAAACACATAGGCTTTATTATGGATGGAAACGGCAGATGGGCAAAGCAGAGGGGACTGCCCCGTTACAAGGGACATATCGAGGGAGCAAAGACTTTCCGCAGAATAGGCGAGTTTGCAGGAGACCTCGGTATAAAATATCTTACCTTCTATGCTTTTTCCACAGAGAACTGGAAGCGCCCGCCTGAAGAGGTTTCCGCAATAATGGACCTTTTCAGAGAGTATCTTAAAGAACTTGACGAGCGCAAGGCAGAGAACGAGGAAAAGGGAATTCAGGTCAACTTCATCGGCAACCGTAAAGGTATGCCCAAGGATATTCTTGCCATGATGAAGTACAGCGAGAGAATTACCTCTGACAAGACAAAGGTTTATCTGAATATTGCAGTCAATTACGGAGGCAGGGAGGAAATTACCCACTCGGTAAAAGAAATTGCAAAGCAGGTAAAGAAGGGTAAACTGAAGCCCGATGACATAACTGAGGAAATGATAGGCAAAAATCTCTATACGGCAGGTATGCCCGACCTCGACCTTGTCATTAGACCCAGCGGAGAAAAGAGACTGTCAAACTTTATGCTGTGGCAGGCAGCTTATGCCGAGTTCTGGTCAAGCGACGTGCTTTGGCCCGATTTTACCGAGGACGACCTTGTTGAGGCGCTCAGAAACTTCGAGACAAGAAACCGCCGTTTCGGAGGAGTTTAATTTTTTGGAGGATACTATGGTTAAGAGAATAGTAGCAGGCGTTGCCGCCGCACTTTTCGGAATTACAATAATTATTTTCCGCGATACGCCGGCAATGTCGGTAGTAATAGCGATACTTACCGTATTAGCGGCAAGGGAAATAGAAAAGGTTATAGGTATAAAGAATAAGGCAATATATTTTATCAGCCTTGCTTTTTCGGGACTTGTTCCTCTGTTCTATGAGTACAGGGCAGAGCTCGGGCTTGAGATGATTTCAACTCCCGTTATAATGGCTGTTTACTGCGTTGTAATATTTACGCTTATGCTTACCGACTTTGAGAATACAAAGTTTGAGCAGGTCGCAAGCGTAATAATTGCCACAACCCTTGTGCCGTGGGCATTTTCAACTCTCATTTTCCTCAACGATATGAGCGAAACCTATCCCGGCAAGTTTGACAGACATCACGATTTGTTCTTTATTCTTTTCGGTTTGTTCGCGGCGTGGCTTACTGATACCTTTGCATACTTTACGGGCAGATTTCTCGGCAAGCACAAGATGTGCCCGAACATCAGCCCCAAAAAGACGGTTGAAGGAGCCGTGGGCGGAGTTATAGGCGGAGTGCTAAGCTGTGTAATTCTGTTTTTGATTTTTGATAAGTATTATTTTACGCTGCATACCTTCGGAATCGTATGGGTTATTATAGTTTCCGCAGTTCTTTCCGTAATCGGTATGTGCGGCGACCTGACCGCGTCCGTGGTCAAGAGAAACTTCGGAGTCAAGGACTTCGGCAACATTCTTCCCGGTCACGGCGGAGTTATGGACAGATTTGACTCGGGACTGTTTGTGCTGGCAATGCTTTATGTCTTTGCTTCGGTTACAGGTACTTTTATATGATGACTTCCAATTTATCCGTATTAGGCTCAACCGGCTCAATAGGTAAACAAAGTCTTGATGTATGCCGTAAATGCGGCTATACGGTCAAGGCTTTGACTGCTTTTTCAAGCGTTGACGAAATTGAAGCTCAGGCGAGGGAATTCCGTCCCGAGCTTGTTACGCTGGTTGACGAAAAGAGTGCGGAAACCTTAAAAATAAAATTAAAGGATACCTCCGTCAGGGTTCTTTCGGGAATTGACGGAGTGTGCGAGTGCGCCGCGCTTGAGAGCGCTGACACCGTACTTAATTCGGTAGTCGGTATGGCAGGGCTTAAACCCACGCTTACGGCTGTGAGGGCAGGCAAAAAAATTGCCCTTGCAAACAAGGAAACTCTTGTCGCGGGCGGCAGACTCGTTATGAGCGAGGCGGAAAAATACGGCGTAAAAATTCTTCCCGTTGACTCGGAGCATTCGGCAATTTTCCAGTGCCTTGAGGGTAAGCCTTCAAACAAGGCACTCAAAAAGCTAATTCTCACGGCTTCAGGCGGACCGTTTTTCGGCAAAACAAGAGATGAGTTAAAAACGGTAACTCTTGAAAGCGCACTCAAACACCCGAACTGGTCAATGGGTGCAAAAATAACCGTTGACTCTGCTACAATGATGAATAAGGGACTTGAGCTTATCGAAGCCGTATGGCTGTTTTCGGTAAAGCCGTCCGATATTGACATTGTCGTTCACAGGGAGAGCATAGTTCATTCCGCTGTCGAGTACAGCGACAATTCGGTTATCGCTCAGCTCGGACTTCCCGATATGAGAATTCCTATCCAGTATGCGCTGACCTATCCCGAGAGATATGAGTCGCCCGTGGATGAGCTTGACCTGACGGAACTTGGAAATTTAACGTTTTATAAACCCGATTATGACACCTTTGAGTGCATAACTATATGCAGAGATGCCATAACTAAAGGTGGGCTTTATCCTGCGGCGGTCAACTCCGCAAACGAGCAGGCGAACCTTATGTTCCGTAAGGGCGAAATCGGTTTTCTTGATATAGCCGAGCGTGTGCGTAAGGTTTATGAAACAATAGATTGCAAGGATGAATACACGTTTGAGGACGTGATTGAAATCGATAAACTTGCAAGACAGATGGTTAGAGGTGATTAAAATACTGTTAGAGATTACTGCATCGGTTGTTTTCGGAAAGATATGGACAATACTTCTGGCAATATTATTTTTCGGACTTATCATAACGATTCACGAATTCGGACACTTTATCACGGCGAAGCTTTTTGACGTAAAGGTAAACGAATTCTCTATCGGTATGGGACCTGCCGTTATCAAACGTCAGAAGGGCGAAACTCTCTATGCCTGGCGGATTTTCCCGATAGGCGGTTATGTCAGTATGGAGGGCGAGGATGAGGAATCCGAGGACGAGCGTGCCTTTAACAGAAAAAAGGTCTGGCAGAAAATTATAATTGTTTCCGCCGGCGCCGTAATGAATATAATACTCGGCTTTGTAATAATGGCGGTTACGCTCTCTGCGTCAACCGAGCTTATAGGCACAAACACGATAAACTATTTCCACCCGTCTGCCGTAAGTAATCAGTACGGACTGCGTGAGGGAGATAAGTTTATTAAGATAGACGGGCACAGGGTTTGGTCGGAGAGAGACTTAACCTTCCTTATGGGACGCAGCGACAACGGAGTATTTGACTTTGTTGTTGACAGAGACGGGGAAAGGATTGAACTTGACGGCGTGCGTTTTCAGACGGATAAGCTTGATATTTCTCCAAAAAAGACTATAACGGTCATAAGATATGACTTTGTAATAATCGGCGAGAAGCCAAATTTTAAAAATGTTACCGTTAACGCCTTTACTCAGTCGGCGTCAATAGTCAGAATGGTCTGGCTGAGTCTGTTTGACATAGTAACGGGCAGATACGGTATGTCCGAGCTTTCGGGACCCGTAGGCACGGTCGAGATTATTTCCGACATTACGCAGGATGCGGCGGACAGCGGAGATTTTGAAAATCTTTTGTTTATTATGGCGCTTATCACTATAAATATAGGCGTTGCAAATCTGCTTCCTCTGCCTGCGCTTGACGGCGGCAGACTGTTCTTCCTCATCATTGAGGGAATAAGGCGTAAGCCGATTAACCCTAAGTATGAAGGGTATATTCACGCGGCGGGCTTTGCGCTGCTGATGCTTTTAATGGTCTTTGTAACCTATAACGATATTGCCAGAATTATATGGCAGAATAAGGGCGGATAAAAATGATTGACAGACGAAACAGCCGTAAGGTTACGGCAGGGAATGTCCCGATAGGCGGCGGCAGTAAAATAACCGTGCAGTCGATGCTCAATATTCCCGCAGAGGATGCGGACGGTAATGTCCGTCAGGCGCTGGAGCTTGAGAGAGCGGGCTGCGAAATCGTAAGACTTACCGTTCCGAATACGGAAGCGGTAAAGACTCTCTATGCCGTAAAAAATGCGGTAAGCATTCCCGTTGTTGCCGATATTCATTTTGACTATAAATGCGCTCTTGAGAGCGTTGCCGCAGGAGTTGATAAGATAAGAATTAACCCCGGCAATATCGGTTCGGATGACAGAATAAAGGCTGTTGCAGATGCGTGCAGACAGCATAATATTCCTATAAGGATAGGCGTAAACTCCGGTTCGCTTGAAAAGGATATACTTGCAAAGTACGGTACGGTAACTCCCGAGGGACTTTGCGAGAGCGCCATACGCCATGCCTCGCTTCTGGAAAAATTCGACTTCAATGACATAGTCATTTCAATAAAATCTTCAAATGTTCAGACTATGGTAAAGGCGTACAGACTTGTCGCGGAGATGTGCGACTACCCGTTGCATCTGGGCGTTACAGAGGCGGGGACAAAGCGTATGGGTATGCTCAAGTCCGCCGCGGGCATAGGTTCTCTGCTGCTTGACGGCATAGGAGACACGATAAGAGTTTCCCTCACAGCAGACCCCGTCAGCGAAATTGCCGCGGGCTTTGATATTCTCAAAGCGGTTGGCATAAAAACGGACTGTCCGCGTATAGTTTCGTGTCCCACCTGCGGCAGAACTAAAATTGACCTCATCTCTCTTGCCGAGGAGGTCGAGAGACGGCTTTCAACCTGCACGAAACCTATTACCGTAGCCGTTATGGGTTGTGTCGTAAACGGACCCGGCGAGGCAAAGGAAGCGGACATAGGCGTTGCGGGAGGCGACGGAGTCGGGCTCATATTCAAGCATGGCGAGGTACTGCGCAAGGTAAAGGAAGAAAACATAGTTGAAGAACTCTTAAAGGAAATTGACACTCTTTAAAAACAGCGAAGGAAACAGGTATGACTTTATTTTACGACTTATTCAGCGAATGCAGAGACGCTCTTGCGCCTTATGACAGGGCGCTTGAAAACGCGGAAATTATAAATATAATTACGGACGCCAAAGAGAATTCTGTCACTGCGGTTGTTCGTTTTAAAATATTACTCAAGGAAGAAACTCTTGACAAAATCGACCGTATTCTTACCGATAGTTCGGGACTTACTGTCAGCATTGAGCCCGTATTTGAGAAAAGGCTGCTTACCAACAAATACGATTTACAGCTTTCCGAGGTAATACGCAGGCGCATTGTGGTTGCAAACGGCTTCCTCGACGGATGCGAATACATATATGATTTTGAGAAGGGCACTCTTACGGTGAAACTCAAAACCGCAGGCAGGGATATACTCTGTCAGAACGGTGCCGAGGAAATTATCGGCAGTATTTTAAAGGAACGCTTCGGTACGGAATTAACCGTTTCAATAGAGCAGGAAGGCGAGTTTGAAAAGACCACGCTTGAGGAAATGCAGAGGCAGATAGACGAGAAAATTCTGAACCGCGCGGAAAAGGTCAAAAATGCAGAGCCGTCCGTAATAGAGGAGGGTTATCCCTACTTTACCGATTCCGTCCGTGTAATATACGGCAACAAAATCAAATCAAAGCCTATGCAGATGAAGGACATTACGGACGATGACGACCGCGTTACGGTGTGGGGCAAGATTTTCGGCTTTGAATCCAAACTTACCAAAAACGGAGAAAGCTATATAATTAAATTTAATCTTACCGATTACACCGGTTCTTATACTGTTAAGATTTTTGATAAAAAGGAATACTGCGATTCCCTTTTCAAGCATCTGCATGATGGGGAATATGCCGTCCTTTCCGGCTCCTTCAGCTTTGATAAATATATAGGTGAGAAGGTTATTTCTCCCCGCAGCATCTGCACTGTAACTCCCATTAAAAAAACCGATGACGAGCCGGAAAAAAGAGTGGAGCTTCATCTGCATACCAATATGTCGCAAAAGGATGCGATGACGCCGGTAGATAAGCTCGTAAAACGCGCCATAGAGTGGGGACATAAGGCAATAGCCATTACGGATCACGGCTGTGTTCAGAGCTTTCCCGATGCAAGGCTTGCGGCAGGAAACAAAATCAAAATCATTTACGGTGTAGAGGCTTATTTCGTTGATGACCTTACAGAGCCGGATGTCGCTGTCGAGAATAAACCGACTTATCATCAGATTGTTCTGGCAAAGAATTCGAGGGGACTTAAAAATCTTTATAAACTCGTTTCTATGTCCAACGTAAAATATTTCCACAAAAAGCCGAGAATGCCCAAGTCGGAAATCATAAAGCACAGAGAGGGGCTTATTATAGGCTCTGCCTGTGAGGCAGGAGAGCTTTTCAGAGCGGTGCTTGATGGCAAAAGCGAAGAGGAAATCACAAAAATTGCTTCCTTTTATGACTATCTTGAAATTCAGCCGGTAGAGAATAATGCCTTTATGTTGCGTCAGCATTCCGACCCGAATTCAAAAAATCCCGAAAAGAATAAGCGTTATGACGGCATAACAAGCTATGACGATATACGTGAAATCAACCGTAAGATAATTGCAATAGCCGATAAGCTTTCAAAACCGGTTGTAGCTACGGGCGACGTGCATTTCCTTGACCCCAAGGATGCCGTTTACAGAGAGATTATTCTGGCGGCACAGGGGTATGAGGATGCAGACAAACAGCCTCCGCTGTATTTTAAGACAACACGGGAAATGCTTGATGAATTCGCGTATCTCGGCGAGGATACAGCAAGAGAGATAGTAATAACCAATCCCAACAAAATTGCGGATATGGTTGATATTATAAAGCCCTTCCCTGACGGAACCTTCCAGCCGTCCATCGAGGGCAGTGATAAGCAGCTTTGCGACATTTGCTGGGAAAAGGCTAAGGAATGGTACGAGAAAGACGGAGTTATTCCGAAAATCGTATCCGACAGACTTGAAAAAGAACTTAATTCCATTATCGAGAATAAGTATTCGGTTCTTTACATAATTGCACAAAGACTTGTCTGGGACTCCGAGGAACACGGATACCATGTCGGCTCAAGAGGCTCGGTCGGTTCGTCCTTTGTGGCGACAATGGCGGGAATTTCAGAGGTAAATCCCCTTGTTCCGCATTACAGATGTCCCAAGTGTAAATACAGCGAGTTTTTTGAAAACGGTGAATACGGCTCAGGCTTTGACCTGCCGCCTAAAAACTGTCCCGAATGCGGCACGCCGCTTATCAGGGACGGGCATGAAATTCCGTTTGAAACCTTCCTTGGCTTCAAGGGGGACAAGGCTCCCGATATTGACCTGAATTTCTCGGGCGAATATCAGAGCAAGGCGCACCGTTATACTGAGGAGCTCTTTGGAACTACGCATGTTTTCAAGGCGGGGACGATTTCTTCGATTGCCGATAAAACGGCTTACGGCTATGTCAAAAAGCACCTTGAGGAACTGCATAAAACAGTCCCCAAGGCAGAGGAGGAAAGGCTGGTCTTAGGCGCAACAGGAGTTAAGAACACTACAGGTCAGCACCCGGGAGGAATGGTTGTTGTCCCGAATGACTATGAGGTGTACGATTTTACGCCCGTTCAGTTTCCTGCCGACAAAACGGAATCCGATATGGAAACCACGCACTTTGATTTCAATTCACTTCATGACACTATACTCAAGCTTGACATACTCGGGCACGAAGTTCCGACACTTTACAAGCACCTTGAGAATTCCACGGGCATAAATGTTATGGATGTTGATATATGCGACCGCCGCATTATCAGACTCTGCACCAGTCCCGAGCCGCTCGGACTTAAACCCGAGGACATAGACTGTCAGACCGGCACTCTTTCGCTGCCCGAAATGGGGACCTCATTCGTACGCCAGATGCTTATCGAGGCACAGCCCAAAACCTTCTCCGACCTGCTCCAGATTTCCGGACTTTCACATGGCGAAGATGTATGGGCAGGAAACGCGCAGGATTTGATACATAACGGAATCTGCTCAATTTCTTCGGTTATAGGTACCCGTGACAGTATAATGATTTATCTGCTGCACGCAGGACTTGAACCGAGCCTTGCCTTCAAGATTATGGAGCTTACCCGTAAGGGCAAGGTTGCCAAGAACGGTTTTCCCGAGGGTGCAGTTGAGGAAATGAAACGCTGTAATGTACCCGACTGGTATATGGACTCCTGCCGTAAAATCAAGTATATGTTCCCCAAGGCTCATGCGGCTGCTTATGTTATTTCGGCGCTCAGACTCGGTTGGTACAAGATAAACAGACCCATTGAGTATTATGCAGCGCACTTCAGCGTCAGAGGCGGAGACCTTGATGCGCTTACTGCCGTCAAGGGCAGAAAGGCTATAAAGGAAAAAATGGCTGAGCTTGATAATAAAATCAAGAATAAACAAGGTTCTAAAACCGATGAGAATCAGTACACACAGCTTCAGGTCGCAAACGAAATGTATGCAAGAGGCATCTCGCTGTTACCGGTTGATATATACAAATCACATGCTTCCGAATATACCGTTGAGGACGGGAAAATCCGATGTCCGTTTTCCTCATTGCCCGGAATCGGTCTGAACGCCGCAGTGCCTATGGCAAAGGCGAGAGATGACGGCAAGGGTGAATTTGTTTCAATAGAAGATTTTGCGGACAGAGCAAATGCGGGAAGCACCGCAATAGAGCTTCTCAAACAGTGCGGTGCATTCGGAGATTTGCCCGAATCTGCTCAGCTTTCGTTTTTCTGAGGAGGATAATATGTTTTTTTCAAAGTATTCAAAAAAAGAGAAAACAGGTTTTATAATTCTGGCAGCCCTGCTTGTAATTCTGCTTGCAGTATGTCTTGTTTCGGCTGTGCGTTTTATTAAGGAAGAGTCCTTTAAGAAAAACAACGAAAAGGATTATATTGTGCTTTCCTCAATAGATGAGAATGAGGACGGCAAAAAATACTATGAGGCAATTTACAATGTCGAGGGCAAATCATTTTCCGTGCCTTACAGATACGGAAACAAAAATGACTATATAGGCGAAACCTTCGCTCTGTATTATCAGAAGGATAATCCCGAGAATTATCTCGTTGATACGGGACGGAACACTGCATTGAAGCTGTTTCTTGCTTCGCTTGCCCTGTCGGCGATTGTACTGAATGTTTTATTGCTGATATATATTCCCGTCCGTCAGAAGTATTATCTTACCGAAAACGGTAAGTGGAAGCTTTGCAGGGTTAAAAAGCTGGAGAAGTTAAGCTTCGGCAGATACAGACTGCACCTTGACGCTTCGGATATAGCGCGTATGAAGGGTAAGGATTTTCTGACCAAGGGTATTAAAAAAGAAAAGCTCCCCAAAAAGATAAAGGAGCAGTCCTTCAGCGTTTATTATAATGAAAAGAGACCCTGCAGCTATTATATCGATACCGATAAACTCAACTGAAAGGGGATAGGGTTATGCTTAAAACAGCGGTAAGTTTTATTCTCTGGTCGCTTTTGTTTTTGCTTGTTGTTTTTCTGATGATTACCGTTATCAGAGCGCTGTTCTTTACGCCTAAAAAGAAAAAGGGCGGCAACGCCGAGCTGACAGAGGAAAAAGTTGACACAGAGCGTTACTGCGAAAGCCTTAGCAGTGCCATTAAGATTAAGACAATTTCAAATTATGACAGAAATCTCGTTGACTGGGATGAGTTCAAAAAATTTCACGCATTCCTTGAGGAACGCTATCCTCTTATTCATAAAACACTTTCCAAAATCGAGATTGCCGATGCAAGTCTTATTTATAAATGGGAGGGCTCAGACCCCTCTCTTGACGGAATTGCCCTGCTTTCACATCAGGACGTGGTTCCTATTACCGAAGGCACGGAAAAGGACTGGGAGCACGAGCCTTTTGAAGGTTATAATGACGGCGAATATATCTGGGGCAGAGGCGCTATGGATATGAAAAACCACCTTATCGCCGTTATGGAAAGCGTGGAGCAGTTAATTAAGGACGGTTACAAACCGACGAGGACGGTATATCTCTGCCTCGGTCATAACGAGGAGGTTGTTGCCGCTCCCGATAACGGAGCAAAGCAGATAGCCGCATATTTAAAGGAGCAGGGAGTACATCTCGAGGCGGTGCTTGACGAAGGCGGCGCAATGCTTCCCGTCAACGTAAAGGGAATTCTCAACTGTAATCTTGCAGGTGTCGGCGTTGCGGAAAAGGGCAGTATGAACTATGAAATATCCGTTTCGGGCAAGGGCGGACACTCCTCACAGCCGCCCAAGCATACGGCATTGGGACATCTTGCCAATGTTATAAAGGGACTTGAGAATAATCAGTTCAGGGCTAAAATGCCGAGGTTTGTATATGAGCTTTTCAGTGAAATCGGCAGACGTTGCTCTTATCCTGCAAGGCTTGTAACCTGCAACCTATGGCTTCTCAAACCGCTTATACTTAAAATAATGACAGCAATTCCGCCTGCGGCTTCGCTTGTAAGAAGCTGTACCGCCGTAACTATGGCACAGGGAAGCCCTCAGTTCAATGTTCTGCCTCAGAAGGCGAGCATTACCGTAAACTTCCGTACAATGCCCGGAGTAACATTTGAGGATGTCGAAAGGCATATTGAGAAGTCGGCAGGCAGAGAAAAAATAGAGTACAGAAAGCTGGTCGGTAAGGAAGCGTCAAAGGTTTCCCCGACAGATTCAAGAGCATTCAAAACGATAAAAAATCTCTGCGAGAGTGTGGACAGCAAGAATCTTGTCGCACCCTTCCTTGTAATGGGCGGCACGGACGCATATAACTATGAGCCTGTCTGCGATAACATTTACCGCTATTCTCCCTTCCTTGTCAGCACGGGACTTCTCCTTTGCACCCACGGTACAAACGAAAGACTTCCCGTAGCCTCGGCAGAGGAAGCACTCAAATTCTTTAAACGTTATATAAAGGAAATGACAAAGGACTGAAGCATAACAAAAAAAGACCTGTTCGGTAAAAGAACAGGTCTTTTTTATTGCGTTTAATTATTTCAGCGGCTCAACCGTGAAGCTGTATTCGTATTCCTTGTTAGGATGAAGGATATACGGCTCACGGACCTGAGCGTCTCCCGGCATATCGCCGCCGACACCCATCTGACTTAAATCAAAGTTAAAGGTTGTGATGTCGGTGTGCTTGAGCAAGTGAATATGAGTTGCCGCCTCAAGCTCATTCTGTGTATAGTGCCATGCGCTGAACATAAGGGGTGTGGAAACGGGAGCGGTAAAGCGAAGTCCTTTTTCTCCGTTTTCGCTTGTCAGCTCAACGTAACGGATATCGGTGCGCGCCGCATTTTCCTGAGGACGCATATAATGGTGCTCAAGGTCGTTTACGCTCATTTCCCAGATACCGATTTTGCCGCCGGTCTTTCTGTCGGGATAGGTTTCCTGAGGACCTCTGCCGTACCACTTGACGCAGTCGAGTTCCTTGACAAGACCGAACTGAGTTCCGAAGCGAAGCACGGGACCGCCCTTAGGCGTACCCTTGAGCCAGAATTTAATCTTACCGTCAGGATATACCGTAATCTCCGAACGTACGCCCGACATTGAGAGTACATCCCACTCATATCTGATAACAACCTCGCCTGTCTTTGCCTGCTCGGCTGAGATGAGCTTGCCCCAGAGCTTGTCGGTAGCCCTCTGCCATCTGTAATAGGGCTGCATATGAATAAGCGGCGGCATAAAGTTGAGATATGAAATGTCGTTGTCGGTAAGCGCTCTGAAGAAGTTGGGTTTGATTTCCGACTTAACATATTCCTTTTCATTATATTTAAGGGAAACTACCTTACCCTCTCTGATTACCACCGAGAAATTCTCGCCCTGAACGACGAGCTTGTTTTCGTGGTCAACAAAGGTAATGTCCTTATATGCGACGGGTTTGTCCTCCTCGGTCTTTTCCTTGAGTACAAACTGGTCAAAGCTCTGCTCATAACCTTTTTCGCAGTACGGCTTATCCTCTTTTGTAATGAATGAAACAATGAGGACATATTCCCTGTTTTCCGAAAGCTCGGTTTTATACGGAATTTCAATTTCTTTTTCACTCATCGGCTCAACGGTTACCGTGCCGAGAGTTCCGTTTTCAACCTCAACGCCGTCTGCGTTGATAACCCATTTTATTTCGTATTCCGAAAGGTCGGTAAACAGGTGCTTGTTGACAAGAGTGAATTTCTTTTCTTCAAGGTTTGCTTCCCTGACCTTCATCTCGGCATAGACCTTTTTAACCTCGTAATAAGCGGGGTGCGGTTTTCTGTCGGCGGCAACGATTCCGTTTGCGCAGAAGTAGGTGTTGCTGCCCGTAACAGCCGTGGTATTGGGAAGTGTAAGCGGCTTTTTGGGCTCGTATTTCTCAAAGTCCGTGCCGTACAGCCAGTGGTCGCCGTCGGGTGCCTTGTAGCGTATTGCCTGGTCAACAAAGTCCCAGATGAAACCGCCGCACATATTATCATATTTTTCAAAGTCGTCCATATATTCCTGGAAGTTGCCGAGGCTGTTTTCCATAGAGTGCGCATATTCGCACAGAATAACGGGCTTGGTATATGCCTCCTTGGGAATAGGCTTTGAATCGGCGGCAAGGGAATTTGCGATATTGTCAAACAGAGTAATCGTAATCGGCTCTTTTTCGCCGAGCTTTCTCATTGTTTCGCCGTTGGGATACATTCTCGATATGACGTCGCTCTTTGTGAAGTCAAAGTCGCCTTCATAGTGGAACTGACGGGTTTTGTCGAGTCTGAGGGCGGCTTCCTTCATTTTAAGGAAATTATCGCCGTCTCCCGCTTCGTTGCCGAGACTCCACATAAATATACAGGCATAGTTTCTGTCGCGCAGAACCATTCTCTCCATTCTGTCCGTACAGGCATTTGTCCATACGGGGTTGCTGCCGGGAACGCCTTTTCTTCTTACGCCGTGCGATTCAAGGTCGCATTCGTCCATTACATAAAAGCCGTATTCGTCGCAAAGCTCGTACAGATACGGGTCATCGGGATAATGCGAGGTGCGTATGGCATTGATATTGGCTTTTTTCATCAGAGCAAGGTCCTCAAGGAATCTTTCCTTAGGTACTGCCCAGCCGTCGTCGGGGTCAAAGTCATGACGGTTTGTGCCTCTTATCATAAGAGGCTTGCCGTTAAAGAGCAGCTTCTCGCCGACTATCTCAACTTTCTTGAAGCCGAAGCGGATAGATTTGTAATACTTAACTCCGCTCTGCGATTCAAGCTCAATTACAAGATTATAGAGGTTGGGCGTTTCCGCACTCCACTTGTCGGGGTTTTCCTTTTTGCAGGTGAACTTTGCGTTTGTAACACCGCTCTTTACCTCGAGAGCCGAGGAGCATATTTCGGTTTTGTCGCCGTTTCGTTCCATATATGCCCTGACCTTGATATTTCTCGCAGAGGAGTGATAGTTGTTTATCTGAAGTCGGAGAGTAACGTCGGCGTCCTTATACTCACTGTCGAAATCTGTAGTGATAAAGAAGTCGCGCAGGCATACCCTGGGCTCGGCATAAATATATACATCTCTGTATATGCCGCAGAGAAGCCACATATCCTGATCCTCAAGGTACTGAGCGTCGCTGTATCTGTAAACCTTGCACGCAACGGTATTTTCGCCTTTTGCAAGATACTTTGTTATATTGAATTCGTGAGGGGTCATGGAGCCCTGCGAATATCCGACAAAAGAGCCGTTTACATATACTTCGATTGCGGATTTGACCGCGCCGAAGTGCAGAAATATCTCTTTGCCGTCAAAATTTTCGGGAACATTGAATTCCCGTCTGTATATTCCGATTTCCTGCATATCGTGGTCGATAGAGGGAATCTTTTTTTTGCTTCTCGAAATTGCACGGGGGAAGGTGCTCGCATAGTAATAGGGATAGCTTCCGACCTTCTCTGTCTGCCATACCGAAGGAACCTTTATCTCTCTCCATTTGCTGTCGTCAAAGTCAACGAGATAAAAATTCTCGGGGCAGTCCTTTAAGCCCATCTGCCAGTAAAACTTCCAGCTGCCGTTAAGAGTCTGTCTGTAAGGCGACTCTTTTCTTGACAGAGCGTCCTTCTCGCTGTCGTAGCCGAAGGCAAGAACGTGGCCGTCCTCTTTGTTCCTTCCGATTACGGCAGGGTTTTCCCAGTCAAATTTGTTGTTGCTCATTTTCAACTCTCCGTTATGTAAATTTTGCATAATTTGCACATTTTCTCAAAAACTTGTCAAATTTTACTTGACAAGACAAAACGTGTGAGATATAATAAACTGCTATTATATTGGAATTATATACGCTATTGAAATTTTTGCATAGTTAGTTTAGCACAAAAATATCGCAAAATCAAGTGCATATATAATTACATTATATAAAGTTCTCCGGGTCGTAACGACCTTTTTAAAAGACGAAAAAAATTATGGAGAGTGATAAGCCTTATGGTAAATGTAAAGCCTGAAAATTTTGGTAAGACAACCCGTATGACTTTCTCTAAAATCGGTGAGGTAATGACTATGCCCAACCTCATTGAAGTTCAGAAGAATTCATACCAGTGGTTCCTTGACACAGGTCTCAGAGAGGTTTTCCGTGATGTTGACAAGATTACGGACTTCTCCGGCAACCTCGAGCTCAGCTTCAAGGATTACAGAATGGACGAGGCTCCCAAGTATTCCGTTAAGGAATGCAAGGAGAGACGCGCGACCTATGCTGCTCCTTTAAGAGTTACTGCAGAGCTTCTCAACAAGGAAACAGGTGAAATCAAGGAAAGCGAAGTATATATGGGCGACTTCCCGATTATGACAGCTTCGGGAACCTTCGTTATCAACGGAGCAGAGCGTGTTATCATTTCACAGCTCGTTCGTTCGCCGAGCGTATATTTCGGAATGACCCATGACAAGACAGGTAAAGAGCTTTACAGCACAACCGTTATTCCCAACAGAGGTGCTTGGCTCGAGTATGAAACAGACCAGAACGATTTATTCTATGTCCGTATAGACAAGAACAGAAAGATTTATATCACTACCT
Source organism: Oscillospiraceae bacterium (assembly GCA_015066635.1). Classification (GTDB taxonomy): domain Bacteria; phylum Bacillota; class Clostridia; order Oscillospirales; family Acutalibacteraceae; genus Fimenecus. The sequence goes on from SVOA01000016.1 coordinate 32,440, forward strand.
TTATCAGGGCGCTCGGACTCAGCTCCAACGCCGAAATTCTGGACTTTTTCAATGACGACATCAGAATTAAGGCTACACTTGAAAAGGATACAACCATAAATACAGAACAGGCTCTCCTCGAGGTTTACAAAAAACTTCGTCCCGGCGAGCCGCCCACACTTGAAACAGCTCAGCAGCAGCTTGACAGTCTTTTCTTTGACGCAAGACGCTACGACCTTTCAAGAGTCGGCAGATATAAATACAATAAGAAACTCTGTGTTTCCGCAAGAATCAAGGGCTTCAAGGTTACAAGACCCGTCGTAAGCGAGCTTACGGGCGAAATCCTTGCGGACGAGGGTACGCTTATTACAGACGAGCTTGCTTACAGAATTGAGCAGGAAGGCGTCAATACGGTATTCGTTGACTCCGAGGGCAAAGAAGTCAAGGTTTACTCCAACTCAATGGTTGACATCGGCGAGTATGTTCCCAAGCTCAGCGAGGACGAGCTTGAGGAGCTCGGTATCAATGAGAAGGTCCGTTTCTCCGTTCTTCAGGAAGTTCTTGAGAAGTGCGGCAGCGACAAGAAGGCACTTAAAAAGGAACTCAAAGACCGCGCCGACGACCTTATTCCCAAGCACATTATAATAGATGACATTATGGCGTCTATTAACTATCTTAACTGTATTGCGGACGGCGTAGGTTCGGTTGACGATATCGACCACCTCGGAAACCGCCGTATCCGTTCTGTCGGCGAGCTTCTTCAGAATCAGTTCAGAATCGGATTCTCGAGAATGGAAAGAGTTGTCAAGGAGAGAATGTCGCTTCAGACTCAGGAACCCGAAAAGCTCACTCCCTCGGCTCTTATCAATATCAGACCCGTTATGGCAGCTATCAGAGAGTTCTTCGGTTCGTCTCCGCTGTCACAGTTCATGGACCAGACCAACCCCCTTGCAGAGCTTACTCATAAGAGAAGGCTTTCGGCATTGGGACCCGGCGGTCTTTCAAGAGACCGTGCAGGATTCGAGGTCAGAGACGTTCACTATTCTCACTACGGCAGAATGTGTCCCATCGAGACTCCCGAAGGTCCTAACATCGGCTTGATTTCTTATCTTGCAACCTTTGCAAAGATAAATAAATACGGCTTTATCGAAGCTCCGTTCAGAAAGATAGACAAGAAAAAGGGCGTTGTTCTCGACGAGGTTGAGTATATGACCGCAGACGTTGAGGATAACTACATTGTTGCGCAGGCTAACGAACCCCTTGACGCAAAGGGCAAATTCGTTAACTCAAAGGTTACCGCGCGTCACCGCGACGAGTTCCTTGAAGTTGCCGCAAGCGAAGCAGACTATATGGACGTTTCGCCCAAGATGGTAGTTTCCGTTGCGACCGCAATGATTCCCTTCCTTGAGAACGACGACGCAAACCGTGCTCTGATGGGCTCCAACATGCAGCGTCAGGCAGTTCCGCTTCTCAAGACCGAATCTCCGATTGTCGGAACGGGCATGGAATACAAGGCAGCCGTTGACTCCGGTACGGTAGTGCTTGCGAAAAACGCAGGTAAGGTTACCAAGGTTGACGCTGACATTATCGAAATCAAGACCAAGAAGGGCGAGATTGACCACTACGACCTTATCAAGTTTATGCGTTCCAACCAGGACACATGTATAAACCAGCGCCCGATAGTTGACGAGGGCGAAGAGGTTAAGGCAGGTCAGGTTATTGCTGACGGTCCCGCAACCGCAAACGGCGAAATCTCACTCGGTAAGAACGCTCTTATCGGATTTATGACCTGGGAAGGTTACAATTACGAGGACGCCGTACTTATAAATGAAAAGTTAGTCCGCGATGATATTTATACTTCCGTACACATCGAGGAGTATGAAATCGAGGCAAGAGACACCAAGCTCGGACCCGAGGAAATCACGAGAGATATTCCCAATGTCGGCGAGGACGCTCTTGCAAACCTTGACGAGAACGGTATTATCCGTATCGGCGCAGAGGTTCATTCGGGCGATATACTTGTAGGTAAGGTTACACCCAAGGGCGAAACCGAGCTTACTGCAGAGGAAAGACTTCTCCGTGCGATTTTCGGAGAGAAGGCAAGAGAAGTAAGAGATACATCACTCAAGGTTCATCACGGCGAATACGGTATCGTTGTTGACGTTGAAGTATTCACAAGAGAAAACAGCGACGAGCTCAACCCCGGTGTCAACAAGGTTGTACGCTGTTACATCGCACAGAAGAGAAAGATCTCTGTCGGCGATAAGATGGCGGGTCGTCACGGTAACAAGGGTGT
>SVOA01000017.1 GCA_015066635.1 Oscillospiraceae bacterium
CATAGCTGCGGTCATAGTTATCACTATGCTCAAAAAACGGCGTATGAGCAAATACTACGAGGTTTAAACTTGTCAAGAAAGATTAAATACACGGTGTCCGCCGGGCAGGACGGTATAAAAATTCTTACCTTTTTAAAGAAGGAAAAGGGCTATTCTCAGCGCCTTATAACCAAGCTCAAAAAGGAAGATGACGGAATTCTGCTCAACGGGGAACACGCGCGAAGCATAGACTTCGTTCACACGGGAGATATACTTGAAATAAACTTTCCCGAGGACAGAGAAGAAGGCATTTCGGTTTCACTTGAAATGCCTTTGGATATTTTATATGAGGACGAGGACATTATTGTTATCAATAAGCCGGCGCCCCTTGCGGTGCATGAGAGCCACAACCATCTCGGAGACGCGCTGTCAAACGCGCTGTCCTATCATTTAAAGCAGGAGGGCAAGCAGTCCGTTTTCCGTGCGGTCGGCAGACTCGACAAGGGTACGTCGGGCATTATGGTCTGCGCTCTCAACCGTTATGCGGCGTCAAAGCTTTCGGGTAAAATCGGCAAGGTCTATCTTGCCGTGGCGTCAGGCGTTTTTACGGGCAGCGGAACGGTTGACAGTCCTATTTACAGACCCGACCCGATTCTTACGCTGCGCACCGTTGACCCGAGAGGAGAAAAAGCCGTTACTCATTGGACTGCACTGAAAAATAACGGAATATGCACCCTGCTTGAAATCAGACTTGAAACGGGCAGAACGCATCAGATAAGAGTTCACTTTGCCTCGCTCGGCGCTCCGCTTGTCGGCGACACAATGTACGGTAAATCCGACCCGAGAATTTCTCATCAGGCGCTTCACTGTTACAAATGCAGCTTCATTCATCCCGTTACGGAAAAGAAAATGAAGTTTACTGCCGAGCCTCCCGAGGACTTCAGGGCAGTTATGCCGAAATAAAACATAATTCAGACAGTCTGCGTTATCGGAGACTGTCTTTTCTTCTCAATTCAATGCCGCATTAAACGGAATTATCCTTGGTTTGCAGGTATATAATAATCCTGTCAGTAATATCAAAATGTAAATTATTTGTTAACTATTCGGCAGCAGTATTGACTGTCAGTCATTTTATGATAAAATAACATTCGTAATACAAAAATGACCGACAGTCGTTTTTGTCGGAGGTGAAATTTTGAGTAAAATTGATGACAAGAAGCTTGATAAATTCCGCAGGATTCTCGACTCTGCCTACACTCTCTCCGAGCATAAGGAGCTACTGAATGTCTCCATTGATGAGATAGTAAAAAATGCAGGAGTGGCAAAGGGTACTTTTTATCTGTATTTTACGGATAAATACGATTTGATTTCAAAAATAATAGTTGACAGAGTCAGCGCCTTTATGTCGGAAAACGGCTCGGAAAGCTTTTCGTATAATGAATCGGACGATTACAGAGCTCATACCGAAACTCTGGTCAGGGAAATAAGCGAATTTCTTAAAAAGAATATGACTCTGACAAAGCTCATTGACAAAAATGTCCATATCTGCGTCAATGCGGTTATAGAAAATCTTTCGGGTTCGCCGAAAAAGCTGTATGACTCTATTCTCTCGTTACTTGCCGCAAAGGGTTTGAGCAAAGCACAGGCAGAAAAGAAGCTGTATATTTTTTTTGATATTACGGTTTCATGCTGTTGTAACGCTCTCATAAGAGGCACGCCCTTCGGCATTGACGAGGTCTGCGGTAATCTTACCGATATTTTCAGCTGCTACATAGCAGGTATCTCAAAACCCGAAAAGGAGGCGAAGGCATGAAAAAACTTGCACTGTGGGAAGCTCAGCATCCCAAAATTGTAATTCTTATAGCCCTTGCGCTGCTTGTGCCTGCAATACTCGGCTTTGCTCTGACGAGGATAAACTACGACATTATGTCGTATCTGCCCGACAGCGTTGAGTCGGTACAGGGAGAAGCCATACTTGACGAAACCTTCAACAATGCAGGTATGTCTATAATCATCGTTGAAAACTCAGAAGCAAAATATGCCGCCGCATTAAAGGAAGAAATAGAAAAAATGGACGCTGTCAGCTCTGTTGTCTGGGTTGACACACTTGCAGATATTTCAATTCCCAAGGATATTCTCCCCGATGTGCTGACAGATGTCTTTTACAGCAAATCCGAGGACAGTACGATGATGCTCGTTCAGTATAAATATACGGGCTCATCCAACGAAACTATGGAGGCTATCAAAAACATCAAAGCCTTATTGAGCAAGAATGCCTTTATTTCGGGCGTTTCGGCAGTTGTCGAGGACACCAAGGAGCTGTCCGAGAAGGAAGCCCCGCTTTATGTTGTGCTTGCAGTTGTACTTGCTCTTATTGCGATGTCAATAATGATGGATTCGTGGATTCAGCCGTTTATCGTACTTGCCGCACTCGGAATGGCGATAATCTATAACATGGGTACAAACATATTCAAAGGGGAAATTTCCTTTATAACGCAGAGCATAGCGGCTATACTTCAGCTCGGCGTTACCATGGACTATTCGGTATTCTTAATTGACCGTTATTATGAGGAAAAAGAAAAATATCCCACCCGTGAGGAAGCAATGGCAAATGCCGTTACCAAATCATTTACGGCTCTTATGGGAAGCTCGCTGACAACCTTATTCGGCTTTATAGCGCTTTGCTTTATGACGTTTACGCTCGGTATTGATATCGGTATCGTTATGGCGAAGGGCGTTGTTTTCGGAATTCTTACCGTTGTGCTTGTCCTTCCCGAGCTGGTATTGATATTTGAGGACAAAATCAGAAAATACAGGCATAAATCTTACCTGCCTCACTTCGACAGACTTAATAACTTCGTGTTTAAGCACAAGGCGATTTTCGCCGTACTTTTTGTTGTACTGCTTGTCCCCTCTTACTTCATTCAGAGCAAGGTGGATATTTATTACAATATGGATAAAATCCTACCGAAGAATCTTATATCTATTCAGGGACTGTATAAGCTCCGTGATGAATTTCAGATGGCGTCAACACAGTTTATTATTGTTGACGATTCCATTGATTCGAGCAAACTGACCGAGCTTGAAAATGAGCTTGAGGAGCTGGACGGAGTTTCGAGCACGCTCTCATACAACAAATTTATCGGTCCTGCCATCCCCGATGATATTATCCCTGATGCGATACTTGACATCTGCAAAAAGGACGGCAAGCAACTTATGATGGTAAACTCGGTTTACGAAGCTGCTTCGGATGAGCTTAATGATCAGATTGAAAAAATGAATTCAATAGTCAAGTCTTACGACCCGAATGCCATCATTACCGGCGAAGGCGCCATTACAAAAGATATGATAACTACAACGGCGAGGGACTTCAAGGTAACTGCGGCGCTGTCGGTAATTGCAATTTTCATACTGTTGGCACTGACATTCAAATCTGCGCTGCTGCCCGTGTTGCTGATACTGTCAATAGAGCTCGCAATCTGGATAAATCTTTCGATTTCAAAAATACTCGGCGCAGAGGTTTCGTTTGTAGGTCCGACAATTATAAACTGTATTCAGCTCGGCGCCACGGTTGACTACGCCGTACTGCTGACAACAAGATTCCGTGAGGAGCTTCACGCGGGACTTTCAAAAAAGGAAGCAATTCTCAAGGCGGCAAACATTGCCGAACGTTCCGTACTTCTGAGCGCATCGGTATTCTTTGCAGCTACCTTCGGAGTCTATCTGATATGCAATATCCCGATAGTCAAGGGCGTTTGCTCGCTGCTTGCCCGAGGCTCGGTAATAAGCGCAGCGTCAATAGTATTCTTCTTAATGCCTCTGCTGTATATCTTTGAAGGTGCAATTTCAAAGACAACCGTAGGTTGGGCAAAAGGCAAAAAGGCTGCCGCCGTTTCGGCAGAAGAAACAAGCAAGGAGGAAAATGAAAATGCGTAAACAGACCGTACTGAAAATTATATCTGCAGCGATGGCTCTCTGCCTTATAATTCTGTCATTTGCAGGCTGCGGAAAAAAGGTAACCGAAAATCAGATTATTCTCAATGAAATCGGCGAGGAGGAATATGTTCAGCAGGCATATTCCACAATAGCAGCCAACGTTAACAAGCAGGAAACCGTTTATGTTAATCTTACCCCCGAGGGAAAGGTTAAAAAGGTCAGCGTTACGGACTGGCTTCATACCGATATGCCGCAGGTAAGAATTATAGATACAAGTCCGCTGATGGAAATCAGAAATGTAAAATCCTTGACCAACCCCGTTATTGAGGACGGTATGCTGTGCTGGGATATGGACACAACCGACCTTTATTACAGCGGTATCAGCGACACGGCTCCGCCTATGGAAATTATCATCAAATACTTTATTGACGATAACGAAGTTTCCCCCGAGCAGATTGCGGGTATGAGCGGACACCTCAGAATAGAAATAACCCCTAAAAACCATATGACAAAGCAGATAAATGTCGGCGGAAAGGACTACACCGTTTCCTGCCCGATGCTGCTTGTCGGCGGAACAATACTTCCCGAGGGACAGTTCTCCAATATTTCCATTGACAACGGAACCTCAATAAGCGACGGTTCCAAGCAGATAGTGTTCTTTGCGGGCATACCCGGAATTGAGGAAAGTCTCGGTATTTCACAGCTCAATATTTCAATTCTCAACAGAAGCCTTGTCAATGACAAATATACCATTCAGGCAGATGTTACCGACTTCACTATGGGCAATATGATGTTTGCCGTACTCCCCTTCTCCTCAATAGGTTCTATCGGTAACGGCGGACTTCCCGAAACGGTTGACGATGTCAAGGACGTGCTGTCGGATGTTCAGCTTATTTCCTCCGCCTTCAAGGGACTTGACCTTGATAAAATCGTAAATCTGCTCTACGGCGACTCAAATAAGCTTACCGATATGCTCTCCGCCATCAAGGACGCAATAGAGCTTTATAACGAAAACGAGAAGCTCGTCAAGACCTTCGGCGCATATATGACGGATGAGAATATTGCAAAGCTCGACAAGCTCATTACAGACCTTAACAATACGGATGTAAATTCTCTCTCTCAGACGCTTTCCGACCCGGCAGTAAAGGCTTTACTCAACCTTCTGCCCCAGCTGTCTGCCTCGCTCTCAGAGGTTTCCACGCTGTCGGCTGACCTTAACGACGTAATGCCTATTCTGCAGTCCTTAAGTCAGGATATGGAGGACCCCGAGATTCAGAAATCTCTTGAGAATCTTCCCGACACTCTTGCAAAGCTTAAACAGATACTTACAGTTGTTGAAGCAAATCAGGACCTCATCAATGCAATAGGAAACTTTGCAAGCGGAGATAATTCAAAGCAGATAGAGCAGATTCTCAAGACTTCGGAAAAGTATATCAGCACTGACGGACTTTCAGAGGAACAGGCTCAGGCTCTCGCAGGCAGAACCAAGGAATGGCTCAGCTTCGGTATGGGTTATGATATATTCACTGCCAAAACAGCAGGCGCAAAGTCAAGCGTAGTCTTTACCTACAAGACGGATTCCATCACAAAGCCTGCCGATAAATAAGCAGATAAAAAAACAGGCGCCCGCAGGACGCCTTTACACAAAAAACACGGGCAGATATTCTCTGCCCGTGTTCTTTTTATTCTTTACAACAGCCGCAGGAGTGTCCGCACTCCGAGCATTTATGCCCGCAGGCGCCTATGCCCGCTTTTCTGTCCTTAACAATTCTGCGTACTGAAAGGAATACGATAAATGCGACAGCAAGCAACGCAATTACCGAACCGATATTACCCGCTAAAAACTGTATCATTTAATAAACTCCTTTTATAATTATTTCTTTACGGATACCGTAAGGTGGTTTTCGTTGTACCTGTTCTTTCTGAAAAGCAGATACAAAAAGCCCGCAAGCACCGCAAGAGCAAAGACAAGTCCGATTACGTTAAGGTTGCCCGTAAATATTGAACCTATCTGATATACGCACAGCGAAACGGCATATGCAAGTCCGCACTGATAACCTATTGCGAACCATGTCCACTTAGCGGAGTTCATCTCTCTCTTGATAGCGCCGATAGCCGCAAAGCAGGGAGCGCAGAGAAGGTTGAACAGCAAGAAGGAATATGCCGCAAGCTTTGTAAGTCCCTCAAAGTCAAGAACTCCGAATACGCCGACTACTTCCTCCTTGGCAACAAGTCCCATAACGGTTGCGATGGTTGCCTTGATACCTGCCGTACCCGTGCCGAAGCCGAGAGGCGCAAAGATAATCTTTGCAACGTTTCCTATCATACCGAGTACGCTGTCCTCAAGTTCCATATCGGGGTTGAAGCCGAAGCCGCCGCTTTCGGTACCCGTTCCGAATACGGAGCCGAGCCAGATAAAGATGGACGAAAGAAGGATAACCGTACCTGCCCTCTTGATGAATGACCAGCCTCTTTCCCATGTTGAACGCAGTACCGTTCCGACTGTGGGAAGGTGGTATGCAGGCAGTTCCATAACGAACGGCGCAGGGTCGCCTGCAAACATCTTTGTCTTTTTAAGAAGAATACCCGAGCAGATAATTGCCGCAATTCCGATAAAGTATGCGCTTGTCGCAACAAGCGGAGAGCCGTGGAAGAGCGCAACCGCTATCATTGTGATAATGGGAAGCTTTGCTCCGCAGGGTATAAAGGTTGTGGTCATTATAGTCATACGGCGGTCGCGTTCGTTCTCTATGGTTCTCGAAGCCATGATACCGGGAACGCCGCAGCCCGTACCTACGAGCACGGGAATAAAGCTCTTGCCCGAAAGACCGAACTTTCTGAAAACTCTGTCCATAATGAAGGCGACACGCGCCATATAGCCGCAGCCCTCAAGGAAAGCAAGGCAAAGGAAAAGTACAAGCATCTGGGGAACGAAGCCGAGAACTGCTCCGACACCTGCTACAATACCGTCAAGTATAAGTCCCGTTGCAAACTCCCCTGCTCCGATTTTTTCGAGAAGTTTTCCGACAAGAACGGGAACGCCGGGAACCCATACGCCGAAATCTTCGGCAGCGGGAATCTCGCCCGCAGGTTCAATTTCCTCGTCCTCATTTCCCATAGCGGTATCAACGAACTCGGCAAGGTCATAGCCTTCCTCCGCAAGCGAGTCGCCGTAGAAACCGTACTGTTCTTCAAAGTCAGCCCAGCTGCCGTCCTCGACGGTTTCCTTGATTTTATCCGCGCCGGCTATATCGGCATTTACAGCCTTGTCAAGTACGGCGTTGAATTCCTCGTTTGAGAAAAGATATTCGTCTGCGTAGCCGTCAACGGCTTCCTCGTATGCTTTTTTGCCCGTAAGGTGCCAGCCGTCTCCGAAAAGTCCGTCGTTTGCCCAGTCCGTAAGTCCCGTACCAAAGGCTGACGGAGCCATCGAAACCGTATAGACGAGCAGCATAATAACAGCAAAAATCGGCAGACCGAGTATTCTGTTGGTTACTATCTTATCTATCTTGTCGCTCGTTGTAAGCTTGCCCTTGTTTGCCTTTTTACAGCAGGACTTGATAATTGTGCCTATGTAAACATATCTTTCGTTTGTGATAATCGACTCTGCGTCGTCGTCAAGCTCATCCTCGGCGGCCTTGATGTCCTCCGAAATATGCTCAAGGTCAGACTCGCTGATTTTCAGCTTTTCAATTACCTTCTCATCGCTTTCAAAAAGCTTTACCGCATACCATCGCTGCTGCTCTGCGGGCATATCGTGAAGCAGTCTCTCCTCGATATGGGCAAGAGCGTGCTCAACTACTCCGCTGAAAGAGTGCTGAGGGACGGGCGCCTTGCCCTCCGAGGCCTTAATTGCCGTTTCAACAACGGCATCAATGCCCGTACCTTTAAGCGCCGAAATCTCAACGACGGGGCACGCAAGCGCGCGTGAAAGCTCCTCACAGTTGATTTTGTCGCCGTTCTTTTTAACTATATCCATCATATTGACGGCAACTACAACGGGGATGCCGAGTTCGACAAGCTGTGTCGTCAGATAAAGGTTTCTCTCAAGGTTTGTGCCGTCAACAATGTTGATAATTGCGTCGGGCTTCTCGTCGATAAGATAATCTCTCGCAACAACCTCCTCTATCGTATAGGGAGAGAGCGAGTATATACCGGGAAGGTCGGTAATAATAACGTCGCTGTGTTTTTTAAGCTTACCTTCCTTTTTCTCAACCGTTACGCCGGGCCAGTTGCCGACATACTGGTTTGAACCCGTCAGAGCGTTAAACAGTGTGGTTTTACCGCTGTTCGGGTTACCTGCAAGTGCAATTTTAATACTCATATCTGTTTCCTTCCCGAGTTAGCAAACGCTAACCCTTTAGTCAAAAAAATTACTCTACTTCAATCAACTCGGCGTCGCCCTTGCGGACAGACAGCTCATAGTCTCTGACGGTTACCTCGATAGGGTCTCCGAGCGGCGCAACCTTGCGCACATAAATCTCAACGCCCTTGGTAATTCCCATATCCATAATTCTGCGCTTTAAGGCGCCTTCGCCGTGGATACGCTTTACCTTACAGGTGTCGCCGATTTTTACATCTCTTAACGTCATAGCTTTACCTCCTGTTTGCTTTCATATATTAAACATAAATTTTAACAGCCATTTCCCTGCTTATCGCTATACGCGAGTCTTTGACCTTAACTATAATATTACCGTTTTGCTCGGTAATCACGGCTACGGAATCGCCTACTATAAAGCCGAGATTTTCAAGATGCTTCTTAACCTCGGGCTTGCCGCCGATTTTGGTTATCACATATTCTTTTTCGGGGTCCGCACAGCACAGCGGTATCATAAAAACATCTCCCTTCGCCGAAATACAGTTAGCTTTCGCTAACCGTATATATTATAGTTAGCAAACGCTAACTTGTCAATACCTTTAATAAAAAATTTTTTATTGAAATTTTTTACTCTTCGTGGTAAGATAAATCTAATCGAGGTGATAGTATGGAAGCCAGAGAATCAGGCGAAATGTATCTTGAAACCATATATATTCTGTCCAAAAAAGGCGCGGTCAGAAAAATTGACGTCAGCAAGGCGATGGGCTATGCGAAACCGTCAGTTACGCGCGGCATAAGTCTGCTCGAGGACAGAGGTCTTGTTACCGTTGACGGCAACGGCAGTATTCTGCTGACCGCAGAGGGCAAAAAAGAGGCAAAGAAGATTTACGAGCGCCATACCGTACTTACAAAAATGTTTACGGCTCTCGGCGTAGACGAAAAAACCGCCGCGGACGATGCGTGCAGAATCGAGCACTATATCAGCGACACGGCGTTCAAAGCCATCAAAAAGCATTTTGAAAAATTCTCCAAATAATATAACCGTGCCTCCTCTGCGCAGAGGAGGCCGTTTTTTGTATGCGCAAATATTTTATTTGTATTGAAACGCAAAAATGTTTATGTTAAAATTAAAGTTAACAAAGGGGGTGCCGTGATGACCGAAGCATATATAAGAGCCGCAGAGGTAATTCCGAGCAAAAGACAGCTTGAGTGGCAAAAGACCGAAATGTATGCCTTCTGCCATTTCGGTATGAATACCTTTACCGATAAGGAGTGGGGCGACGGTACAGACTCCCCCGCGCTTTTTAACCCGACCGATTTCGACGCGGACCAGTGGGCGCGCGTTATCAAAAACGGCGGTCTTAACGGCATTATACTTACCTGCAAGCACCACGACGGCTTCTGTCTGTGGCCGAGCAAATACACCGACTATTCCGTAAAGGCAAGTCCCTTTAAAGACGGCAGCGGCGATATTGTAAGGGAGGTAAGCAACGCCTGCAAAAAGCACGGTCTGAAATTCGGCGTTTACCTCTCCCCCTGGGACAGACACGAAAAGACCTACGGCGAGGGCAAGGCGTATGACACTTACTTTGTAAATCAGTTAACCGAGCTTCTTACCGACTACGGCGACATCTTCTGCGTATGGTTTGACGGAGCCTGCGGAGAGGGCAAAAACGGCAGAATTCAGCAGTATGACTGGCCGGGGTATTATAAGGTTATCAGAGAGCTTATGCCCGACGCTGTTATCTCAATTTGCGGCCCCGACGTGCGCTGGATAGGCAACGAAACGGCTGTCTGCCGTGAAAGCGAGTGGAGCGTGGTTCCCTCGCGCCTTGCAATAAACGAATACACCGCGGAGCACTCGCAGAAATCGGTTGACGAGAAAATCCGCGACAGATACAAAATGGAGCTTGACCTCGGTTCAAGGAAAGCCATAAAGAACGAAAAAGAACTTATCTGGTATCCCGCAGAGGTTGACGTTTCCGTAAGACCCGGCTGGTTTTATCACAAAAGCGAGGATTACAGAGTCAAAAGCTATGACAAACTCGTCGAGATATATCTCAATTCGGTAGGCGGAAACGCAAATCTGCTACTGAATATTCCTCCCGACAAAACGGGCAGAATACACGAAATTGACGCTCTTGCTCTCGACTCCTTTGCACGCTCGCTTCGGGATATGTTTTATAATAAGGTTTCCGAAGGAAGTAAGGTCAAAGCGTCTTCGGAGCTTGACGAACTTCACAGGGCTTCAAATATACTGTCGGATAACGGTATTCTTTACTGGCAGTGCGCCGCGGACGATAAAGAACCCGAAATCGTGATTGACTTCGGGGAGGAAAAGTCATTTGACAGCGTTGTGCTTAAAGAGAATATAGCCACGGGGCAGCAGATAGAGAGCTTTGCCCTGTTTATAAACAAGAAAGGCAAGTGGAAAAGACTCTGTAAGGGCACGGTTATCGGCTATAAAAAAATCGTGCGGCTTAAAAAGAAGGTTTCTTCCGACAAGCTCAGAATCAAAATCACTTCTTACCGCGTAAAAGCTGCGCTTGAGAAGGTCGAAATATGCGCTTCAAGAGAATACATATAAAAGAGGTTTTGATATGAAAAAGAAATTATTTATTACCGCACTTTGTCTTTTGCTTGTGTGCGTACTGCTGTTATGCACAGGAATTTTCGGATATTATCCTCATTACAAAGACAGCAAAAAGACGGTCGGCTTTAACGGCAATTTAACGGGAATAAATATAATGAGCTGTAATCTGCGCTGTATCAACCCCGGAGATTTAGGCAAAAAAAGCTGGTTTTACAGAGCGGACCTCATTATGCAGAATATAGAGAAATGCTCTCCCTCGGTTATCGGCTTTCAGGAGGCAACCAAATGGCAGTACAAATATGCCTGCGACTGCCTTGAAGGTTATGACTCGGTTATAGAATACAGGGATAAGTCTCCCTTCTCGGAGGGCTGTCCGATTTTTTACAGAAGCGATTTGTACGAGTTAAAGGATAAGGGTTCCTTCTGGCTGTCGGAAACTCCCGAGGTTATGAGCAGAGACTGGCACTCAAAGTGCTACCGTATCTGCTCGTACGTTATACTGACCGATAAGGAAACGGGCAGGGACTTTGTCGTTTTCAACACGCACCTTGACCACGTCAGCGACGAGGCAAGAATCAAGGGCATAGGCGTTGTGCTCGACAAGATAGCGCAGTTCGGTTCTCTGCCGAGCGTTATTATGGGCGACTTTAATGCCGACGAAAACAGCGAAACCTACGCAAAAGCGTGCGAGAACTTCCTTGACGCAAAGTATCAGACGCCCAACACAATGTTCGGCTGTACCTATCAGAACTGGGGCGAGAATCTCCAGGCGCTGAGCATAGACTACTTTATGATTTCCAAAGAGGGCTGGACGGTCAATGCCTATCAGATAATCGGCGACACCTATGACGGCGTTTATCCGAGCGACCACTTCCCGATTTACATTTCTCTTGAACTGAGTGAAACAAATGGCTGATTTTATCAAAAACAAGGAATATTTTTTAAATCTTGTTTCGGGCGTTATTTGCGGCACCGAGTTATCTCCGCTGCCCTCCGACGCCGACGCCGGGCTTATATACAAGCTCGCATGCAAGAGCAATATGCAGACGGTAATATACTTTGCGGATGAGCATACTCACTTTGCCCCCGCAGAGATAAACGGCAAACTCAAAAAAAGTTATCAGACCTCTGCGGTAAGGGAAACGAATCAGCAGATGACCGTCGGAGATATCAGACGCGATTTTACGCAGAAGTCAATTCCTTTTATATTCTTAAAGGGCACACATTTAAAGACGCTTTATCCTATTCCCGAAATGCGCTTTATGGTCGATATGGATGTGCTTGTTAAAAAAGAGGATGTTGCAAGGGCTTCCGAAATTCTTGAATCCTACGGCTTTGAGTGCGAGATGAACAACGGCAAGGATATTGTCTTTGTCAAAAAGCCGTTTCTCACGGTTGAGCTTCATAATACTCTTTTTGACGAGGGCAACCCGATGTCCCCGTATTTCCTCGGCGTGTGGGACAGGGCTTTAAAAGCCGACGGCGCAGAGTATGTGATGAGTGAAAGCGACCTCTACATCTACACCCTCGCCCACCTCTGCGAGCATTATACCAACGCCGAAGCCTGCTTCAGACCGCTGACGGACATTTATCTTATGAATAAAAAACTTTCCGACAGGCTGGACTTTGACTATATAAACGAAGAGCTCGGAAAGCTGGACTTAACGGAATTTGCGGAAAATATCAGAAAGCTCGGATACTGCATTTACGAGGGCGCAGAAAAGGACAAAACCCTGCTTATGATGGAGAATTTTATTATCCTCGGCCCCCCGATGAAAAACGCCTCGGAGGCAAACAAGGCGGACAGGTCAAAAAGCGGGAGAATACTTACAAGCCTGTTCCCTTCGCTTCGGCATATGAAGAAGCACTATACCATACTCGAAAAAATGCCCTTTTTACTGCCTTTTATGTGGTTAGCGAGAATATTCACACGGTTATTCAAAAAGGGCTCTGCGGACAAATTAAAGGCAATTAACGAAACCGGCAAAAAGGACTATGAAACCTTAAAGGAAATTTACCGCAGGTCCGGTATAAAGAAATAACAAACAAAAGAAAACGGGGTTTAAGGATGACGCCTTAAACCCCGTTTATAATTATATTTTAAATTTTGATAAACCGCACAATGTCGCCCGAGGAGTCCTTGACGCCTTTTTCATAGCTTACGCAGAGTTTACCCTCACGCACCTCGGTAAATCTGACAAGCACATAGTCGTCATTTTCAAAAAGCTCCTCACACGAGAGAAGCAGACCTTCGCAGGTACTAACTTTCATTAAAAGACCTCCTTTGAGTTCGGTCCCCGACAGCAGGCAAAAAATATAACCGAACATTTGTTCGGTTATATAATAGACTTATTTTTCTGCAATGTCAATGCCTTGTGCAAAACTTTGTACTATTATTTGTACTTTATCTGAATTCCTCCGAATTCCCGATATACATTTTTTCCTTTGTAATGAGCATATCCGAGATTTTATCCGCAATTCCTTCGGTTACGGCAGCGAGCAGGGTTACAGGGTTGGTGTTGTTTCTCATACCGTTGGTAAGCGTCATTTTAATTGTTACCCTGTCCTCTCCCGTTTCGAGCGAGTATTTAATGATATTCGGCTTGATATTAACCTGCTTTATAACCTTCTTTTTGCCCTGCTTTGCCTTCTTTTCGATATTGATTTCCGCGCTTTCAAGCTTTTCCGACAATTCGTTTGCAACGCTGTCGGGCGCGTCCGTGTATAATATGGCGGTAAAGTCGGCAAGCGCTATCTCCTCCTGCTTATGAAGGGGCTGTGAAACCGCTGTTATATAAATGCCGTCGGGCATTACGGAATTGAGTCTTGACCTGATTTCGTCAAAGGGCATTTCGTCATTTGTGCGTATATCGACCGACTCGCACAGACTCTCGGTGCCCAAAGGCAGAGGCAGGGAAAAATTCATATAGGGACGGGGGTTATAGCCCTCGGTGTACCATATATCTATGCCCGCCCTCTTGACCGCGCGTGAAAAACAGCGCATAAGGTCGAGGTGCGAAATAAACCTTGCAAGTCCTTTTTTCTCAAAAAATATCCTAACTGAGCGCATCGCATTTACCTCCGTTGAGCTTATTTGCTCCGCAGCCCGCGCACTTAATACGGCAATGCGGCGTGGTTTCGCTGCGATGTGCTTTTATATTCTCTTTTTCAAGGAATTTTCTTCTGATTCCGTAGTCAAACATATCCCACGGCAAAAGCTCGCTGAATTCTCTTTTTCTGTTGGCATAAAATGCGGGGTCAACTCCGAATTCGGAGAACGCTTCCTTCCACTTCTCAAAGTCAAAGAATTCATCCCAGCTGTCGAATTTACAGCCCTTTTTCCACGCGCTCTCGATAACGTCGCAGAGCTTTCTGTCGCCTCTTGCAAAAACTCCCTCAAGCAGACTCGTCTTTGACTCGTGGTATGAAACCTGAATCTTATGCGTCTTTATGCACTCAAGCAGGTGTTTCTGCTTCTCAACAAGCATATCGCCCGTGTCCTGCGGCTCCCATTGGAACGGCGTGTGTGGCTTCGGCACAAACGAAGCCACGCTGATATTGACCGTAACGCCCTTGCCCTTGGGCTTGTCGGGGTTTCTGTAAAAAGTGTTGACAACGGTCTGAGCGAGATTTGCTATGCCCTCTATATCCTCCTCGGTTTCGGTGGGAAGTCCCATCATAAAGTACAGCTTGACCGCAGTCCAGCCGCCTGCAAAAGCCTTTTCGGCGGTGCGGATAACTTCCTGCTCGGTAACGTTCTTATTTATCGCGTCGCGAAGTCTCTGAGTGCCTGCCTCGGGGGCAAAGGTAAGACCGCTTCGTCTGACCTTCTGAAGCTCCTCCATAAGCTCGTCCGAGAAATTATCAACTCTGAGCGAAGGCAGGGAAACATTTATCTTTTCGGGTATTGCCCAGTTAAACAGCTTGTGAATAAGCTCCTCAATTTCAGTATAATCGCTTGTGCTCAGCGAACAAAGGGAAATCTCGTCATAGCCCGTTGTTTCGCAGAGCGTTTTTGCCTGACGGTTGACCGTGTCAGCGCTTTTTTCCCTTATGGGACGGTAAATAAATCCCGCCTGACAGAAACGGCAGCCGCGGATACATCCCCTGAAAATCTCGGAAACAACTCTGTCGTGAACAACCTCGATAAAGGGTACTACAAATTTGTCGGGATAAAACACCCCGTCAAAGTCGGAGATAATTCTTTTCTTTACGGTTTTCGGCGCTGTTTCCCTGTTTATAACTTCCTTTAAGGTGCCGTCATCATTATATGAAACATCATAAAATGCAGGCACATAAACGCCCTCGATTTTTGCCGCATCACGCAGAAAGTCGATTTTGTCCGAGCCCTTTTCCTTGTGATAAAGAAGCAGGTCGATAACCTCGTTTGTAACTTCCTCGCCCTCTCCGAGCAGGAAAAGGTCTATAAACTCAGCCATGGGTTCGGGGTTGCAGACGCACGGCCCTCCCGCTACGACTATGGGCGTAAGATCCTTACGGTCCCTGCTTCTTACGGGAAGTCCTGCGAGGTCAAGCATATTGAGTACGTTGGTGTAGCACATCTCGTACATCAGCGTAAAACCTATCATATCAAAGGAACGTATTTCATCCCCGCTCTCAAGACCGTAGAGAAGAATTCCGTTTTTTCTCATTTCCTTCTCCATATCGTCCCACGGGGCAAAAACTCTTTCGCACCAGGTGTCGTCTCTTGCATTGGCGGCGGAATACAGTATCTTCATACCGAGGTGAGACATACCTATTTCATAGCTGTCGGGGAAACAGAAAGCATAGCGAAAACGCACGTCCTCGCTTTTCTTTATAACGCTGTTAAGTTCTCCGCCCGTATATCTTGCGGGCTTCTGCACCCTGCCAAGCAGTCTTTCAACCTCGGGTTTAATCATAGCGTACCTCTTTATTAAAAATGCTGATAATATGATACAACAAAACACCGAAAAAAGCAAACCCTAACACTTTTTAAAAATCAGCATACAAAGATATGCACTAACAAGCAGAAGTGAAAAATTATACCCCGTTCTTATCAAAACAAACGCACCGATAAAGAACATAACCGCAACCGTTACAACCGAAACGGGCATAATAACCTTCTCGGCGGGAAAACTGCATTTTGCATTTATGAATGCCTCGAGCATTCTGCCGCCGTCAAGCGTAAAAACGGGCATAAGGTTAAAAGCGGCGATAAGGACATTTACGAGCACGCACTCGAGCATTGTTTTACCCTTAAAAACAAAGTACAGAATTAAAAACAAAACGGCGCACAGAATGTTGACAAGCGGTCCTGCAAACGCCGTAAAAAAATCGTTCAGATAGTCGGAGCGTATATCGGAGCCCCTGACTATCGTCATCCCGAACGCAGAAAAGCAAAGAGCTTCGGGTTTATGACGCGTTATCAGAAATGCCGAAAGGTGTCCTGTTTCGTGTAAAAGCGAAAACAGAACACCGAGCCTTATTTCATTATTTGCGTTAAAGCACATAAGAAAGGAAACAGCGGCAAAGAAAAGAAAGCTCACTCTGACTTTGATACCTTTGAGCACAAACTCCATCAGCTGTCAAGCACCCACAAGGGGTTGTAGTAAACCCCGTTAATTCTGATTTCAAAGTGCAGATGCGGACCCGTTGCCTGCCCTGTCGAGCCGACCCGTGCCAGAACCTGCCCTGCCGAAATACTGTCGCCTTCATTTACAAGAAGCTCTGAACAGTGGCAGTAAACAGTAACTATTCCTCCCTCGCTTTTTAAAAAGACGTGGTTTCCCCTGCCTGCCGAATATCCCGCTTTTTCCACGGTTCCGTCAAAAGCCGCCCTTATGGGAGTACCCTCGGGCGAGGCAATATCAAGTCCCGAATGAAAGCCGTATTCGTTTGTAACGGGGTTTATTCTGTATCCGAAATATGAGGTAAATCTGTCGCTCTTTATAGGTCTGACGGGCGGAGCGCTCAGATAAATCGGAGAGAACGAGGCGTTTTCCCTCGGATACAGCAAATCTTCTCCCCCTGCTCCCGTAAGCTCGGTTTCGGTCTGAGAGGCTGTCTCGGCAGTTTCGTCCGTAACAACAGTTTTCGGCTGAGTCAGAAAGCCGATTACCTCGGAAATTCCGTCGCCGATTTCCTCATAGGTCATATCGTACTGCGCAACCGAGCCCTGATACCATTCCTTTATAAACGAAAAAAGTTTTGACTGCGTTTTTGACAGAATTACTATAATTAAAATCAGCAGTGCAAAAACAATTATCTGTGTCCTCAGAACTCTTGAGAGCATACCTCCCGTAACCTCGGTATTGCTGTCGGAGTTTTGGCTTCTGCAGCGGTTTTCGGCTGTATATTCGTTGACTTGGTATTCCATAGCATCACCGAAGAATAATATGAATTTCTTTTTGTTTTTATTACTGTAATAAAGCGTGTCCCCGTTTCATAAAGATATAGAAAGGGTGATATTATGAAGATAGCTGTTATTTGTATTCTGTGCGTTTGCGCGCTTGCAATTCTTATCTCAATGCTCAAAAGCCGACATTTCCTGCCCGTACTGCTGCTTACGGCTCTGCAGGGACTTGCGGCGCTTTTCTGCGCCGACTTTATTGCCGACTTTATACCCGTCAGTATCGGAATTAACCCCTATACGCTGACGGTTTCCGCGCTCGGCGGTATTCCGGGAGTGATATTTATTCTTATAAGCAGTATTTTTTTACGCTGATGAGTTGACAAATCGGTGCGTATTCATTATAATATCACTGCTCGGACATTTAGCTCAGCTGGTAGAGCATTCGCTTGACGTGCGAAGGGTCAGCGGTTCAAGTCCGTTAATGTCCACCATAAAAGAAGCACAGTCCTTATGGCTGTGTTTTTTTATTTTGAATTTGCAAAAAGGACTTGAACCGCGTAATAGTCCATCTTTTGCGGTTTGCCGAAGGCAGAGCAAAAGGGACATAGAATCGTTGCCTTTGACGGCAAAGCGAAGCGTTCGCCGTCAAGTCCGTTAATGTCCACCATAAAAGAGAAGTACGGCTTAATGCCGTACTTTTCTTTTTCTGTATGAATAATCTTTCGGACTTGAACCGCGTAATAGTCCATCTTTTGCGGTTTGCCGAAGGCAGAGCAAAAGGGACATAGAATCGTTGCCTTTGACGGCAAAGCGAAGCGTTCGCCGTCAAGTCCGTTAATGTCCACCATAAAAGAGAAGTACGGCTTAATGCCGTACTTTTCTTTTTCTGTATGAATAATCTTTCGGACTTGAACCGCGTAATAGTCCATCTTTTGCGGTTTGCCGAAGGCAGAGCAAAAGGGACAACATTTAAGGTTGTGTTTTTTTATTTCTTATGCTATAATGCGAACTTGGTTCTTATATTAAAAGCCAATAAAAAAAGGAGAAATATTATGAACAATATTCACATCAAATGCATTGATTATAAAGATGACGGACTTGCAAGTTCTTTAATAAAAAGAAAATTAAGCGAACAAAACGGAATAGCAAATTGCAACATGTTAAAAGGTTTACCGATTCAAATCTATTTAACAAAAACAGGCGTTGCTGTTTCAAGTTTCAAAGACTTCATATGTGAGTGGAAAATTTTTGACGCTATTGTTGAAAAAGCAAGAGAGTTAGGCGGTACAATGTATAAAGGAGACAGTGCTGCACACAACGGTGCAAAAATCGGCTCTGATGAACTGCCTCTTGACACAATTGATTCATTTATCAGCTTGAATTTCTATAACAATAAAATCGGTAATTCGACATTAAGACGCTCAACATATTATTCAGCTATTCTTGCATGGGCTGGTATTTGTTCAAACAACCGTTCCAAAGGAAAAGGCGGATATATTGTATTAAAGAAATAATATGCCTTTAACTATATTATATACTTTGACTTTATTAACGAAACGGAAAGAAATATGGAAAAAACAGGTCTTAAAAGTAAATATATAGGCGACCGTGCCTTTTATAAAAGAGTGCTTGCGATAGCCGTTCCGA
Source organism: Oscillospiraceae bacterium (assembly GCA_015066635.1). Classification (GTDB taxonomy): domain Bacteria; phylum Bacillota; class Clostridia; order Oscillospirales; family Acutalibacteraceae; genus Fimenecus. The sequence goes on from SVOA01000017.1 coordinate 18,808, forward strand.
TTATGATTCAGACGGGCATAACAAACTTTGTCAGTCTGCTTGACAACATAATGGTCGGAAGAATCGGTACAGAGCAGATGAGCGGTGTTGCGATAGTTAACCAGCTTATTTTCGTATTCTATCTGTGCATATTCGGAGGCTTTGCAGGTGCCGGAATTTTTACTGCACAGTACTACGGAAGCAATGACGAGGAAGGAATACGGCACACCTTCCGCTATAAATTCTGGATGGGCTTAACCCTTGTGTGCGCCGCGTGTCTTATCTTAACTTTCTTCGGAGACAGCTTAATTTCGCTTTATCTCAAGGGTACGGACGACGGAGGCAACACAGCCGCCACTCTTGTCTACGGCAGAGAGTATCTTCAGATAATGCTGCTCGGACTGCCCGCATTTGCAGGAGTTCAGATGTACGCCAACACCCTGCGCGAATGCGGAGAAACCGTAGTTCCCATGCGTTCGGGTCTTATTGCAGTATGCGTTAACCTTGTTTTCAATTACCTGCTTATTTACGGAAAGTTCGGTTTCCCCGTGCTCGGAGTCAAGGGTGCGGCAATAGCAACGGTGCTCTCAAGATTTGTCGAGCTTTCGGTGGTCGCAGTGTGGAGCCACAGGCATCCCGATAAATGCCCGTACATAAAGGGCGTTTATTCAACTATGCGTGTACCGTTCAGGCTGGTAAATAAATTCTTTGTTACCGGCTCTCCCCTGCTTGTCAACGAAGCTCTCTGGTCGGCAGGTATGGCTATGCTGACTCAGTGTTATTCGCTGCGCGGACTTAATGTAGTTGCGGCGCAAAATATTTCAAACACTGCAGCAAATGTCTTTAATGTTGTCTTTTTTGCCATGGGAGATGCCATCGCGATTATTGTCGGTCAGCACCTCGGCGCAAAACGGTATGAGCAAGCCAAAGATGAGGACAGAAAAATTATTGCCTTTGCAGTTTTTCTCGGCGCAATTATCGGTCTTGTCATTTTCTCAACCTCGCACCTTTTCCCGATGATTTACAACACAACCCCTGAGGCAAAGAGAATTGCGGCACAGTTTTTATGCGTTCAGGCACTCGTAACACCTCAGATAGCGCTTATGCACACAACTTATTTCACTCTGCGTTCGGGAGGCAAAACAATAGTAACCTTCCTTTTTGACAGCGTGTATATGTGGGTTGTCAGCGTGCCCATCGCCTTTGTGCTCAGCAGGTTTACGGGGCTGTATGTTATCTGGATATTCCTGATAATGCATTCGGCTGATTTGCTCAAATGCGTGCTCGGAATTATTCTTGTCAAAAAAGGCGTATGGATGAATAACATTGTAGGCAAATAAAAAACGGCTGACACTTTTCGGTGTCAGCCATAATTTTTTCTGTTTATCTGACGAATTCGTAGCTTCTGATAATCTTATCAACCTCATTGACAACGGCTACAAAAATGTCCTTGCCGAGTATTGCAAAATTTTCGTCCGAGGTCTTGCGGCAAAGCATTGCAAAGGTGTTGCCCACCTCGGTAAGCACGTCGTCCTTTTTAACGGCGAGATAGTAAAAGCTGTACTCTACGCCGTCGTTGAATTCCTCGTAAAAGTCGCCTGCGTTTTTGACGATTTTATCGTAAATCGTGTTTATTGCCGTACTCTTTGTCAGAGTGTTTGGCAAAAGTCTGTTGATACAGTATTCGGCGGTAAAGAACACAAGAATCTTAATCTGAAAAATAACCTTTTCGGAGTAATTGAGAGGTCCTACCTCCTCCTCAAGCGAAGCGCGAAGCTCCTCTGTGTTGAGAAATCTGTCGGCGAGATAATTGCCTAAATCATATGCGCGCTGAGTGTTTCCGTTAACTCTCTGGGCGTTCATTTCCTCAATCAGAGCTATGCTGTCGTCGGTATTTTTCTTTGCCGATTTGCCTTGAAAAATCTTAATATCACTGTCTTCCATTGTTTACCCTCCGAAATGCCTTACTCTGCCGCTTCCTCGGCAGCCTTCTGAGCTTTTTTCTGAAGTCTCTTTTGTCTTGCCTTATAGCTTGCGAGCTTGGAAACCGTATCCTCGGGCATACCGCAGTCGCCGACCGAGATAACCCTCTCGCTGTACTTACCCTTGAAGCCCGAGCCTCCCGTTGCGACAAGCTTGGCTTTTGTAACGAGCTTTTTAAGCTCTGCCTGCTGCTGCTCGTCAGCTGAAGGGTGCCATACCTCAACACCGTCAAGACCCATATCAATAAATTCCTGAATTCTGTCGGCTACGCCGTACTTATACGGAGCAGAGAGAACCGCAAGTCCGCCTGCGTCGTGAATTGCGCCGATAACCTCGGGAACCTCGGGGAATTTTGAGTGAGAAATAATATTCTCCGGCGAAGCTTCCGAGAACAGTTTGTCATAGAGCTCGCCGTAAATCGAATTTGTATAGCCGCACTCCATAAGAGCCTGCATAATATGCTGTTTGTAAATGTTTGTCGAGCCCGTTGCGCATTTAACGACAAATTCGGTAGTAATGGGAAACTGCCTTGCCGCTTTGAGCATCATAATATGCGCCGCCTTTTTACGGGCAAGCTGATTTCTGTGGCAGAGTCCCTCAAGTCTGTCGGGCGTGTCGCACAGATAGCAGAGAATACGGATATTTCTGCCGGTTTTTGAATCGTGCGCAGAAATCTCAACTCCGGGTATAACGTTAACGCCGAAACGCTCGCCGATAATCTTGCCTCTGACAGTACCTGCCAGACAGTCAATATCGGTAATGGCAATAGTTTCGACTCCTCTTTTTTTTGCAAGCAAAATAAGGTCCTCTATGCCTAAAGAACCGTTTGAAAGCTTTGTGTAACAGTGTAAATCCGCGCTCATTTTACCCTCCTGAATATTTGACATTTAGTTCTTCCCTGTACAATAATGTGATTTTTGTTGATTTGAGCATAAAATACGTCAATAATATCATATTTATTTTAACATTATTGCAAAATTAAATCAAGTCTTTTTTTAAAAGTGTCCGCCGCAAAATAAGTGTTGACAAGATGCCTTTGCTGTGTGTATAATATCTCTTGCGAATAAACGCTGCTATGGCTCAGGCGGTAGAGCGCATCCTTGGTAAGGATGAGGTCGGCAGTTCAAGTCTGCCTAGCAGCTCCAACAAAAAACGGTTTTCCCGACAGGAAAGCCGTTTTTTGTTTATTAAATTGTAAGACTTGCATTATATATGGTATATATTATATTAAATAATTGTAATTATTTACATTGACACTTTTTCTTCAAAAGTCTATAATATTGTATAGGATAAATGTTTATTGAGGAGGAATTTTTTATGAAGAAAACATTATCGGTTATCTTATCATTGGTTTTAGTTGTTACAATGTTCGCGTCTATGACGGTTTCGTCATTTGCAGCCAATATCGTAAGCGGCGACTATGAGTACACTCTCGACGAGAGCGGCAACGCCATTATTCAGAAGTACAACGGCACAGCTACCGAGCTTGTTATCGCAAGCGAGCTTGACGGACACCCCGTTACCACTATTGAGAAGTACGCATTCAGATACAACAACACGCTTGAGAAGGTTACCTTCCCCACCAGCATTACCGAGGTCAAGATGTACGCTTTCTACAAGCATCCCAAGCTTCAGGAAATCATTATCCCCGACACTCTTACAACTATCGGTAACTATGCTTTCTACGGTCTTAACGCACTCATCAGAGTTTACTGCGAGCCCGGCTCTCCTGCGGCTGAATATCCGTGGGGCAGCAACGTTGAGGTTCTTGACATTGCTCTGCTTGCAGTACCGAAGGTTGCTTACAGCTCATCACAGATAAAGATGAAGCCCACAAGCGAAACAACCGTTGCGGACGAATTCCAGCTCAGAGTAGTTTCGGTAATTACCGATGAGGACTGGGACGCATACTTTGCAAACACGGGCAGCGCTTCGGCTACGTCAAACACGATTACCGAGCTCGGCGTTGTTGCGGCGGCAAGCGATACTTTTGACTACGACACGGCAAAAACAGTTGCCAACGGCGCTCAGGTTGCAGGCTATTCGGTAAAGGGTACCGATTATATTCAGAAGTCGGGAGCAAGCACAAATGCGTTCTTCGGCACGATATTCAAGATGAGCCACTCACAGCAGACAAATGATATAAAATTCATTTGCTATGTAAAATATCTTGACAGTAATGAAAATTCTGCTATAATCTTCTATGAAGCAGTTGCAACCGCAGCGGTAGCATCAAATTACAGCAACTACGTTGCGCAGTATCTTGCAACTTATCCCTATAACGGCTAATTAAAGTAAAGGAGACAGATAAGAGAATGAAGAATTACACAGCACCGGATTTCGACTTGACAGTATTTGAAGTACAGGACATTATTACGGTCTCCGTAAGCAGCGGTCCCGTTGACGGCGGAGACGGCGGATGGATTGACGTTTAATCCTCTGCCTTGAGTAAAGAATTAAAGAGGACACTTTTTAAAAGTGTCCTCTTTTTCTTTTTGTTTTTATTTAATTAAAACGCCATTTTTACGTCTTCGCGTTTTTCCTCGTCAGCGGTAAAGAATTCCTCTGCCCTGAGTCCGAGTCCGTTTGCTACGGCGCTGGTCGGGAATTTTACAAGCAGCTGATTATAATAGGAAACGTTGCTGTTGTACGCTCTGCGTGAAGCCGACAGATGCTCCTCTGCGTCTGCGCAGGTTGCCTGAAGCGCCGCAAAGCTCCTGTCCGCCTTTAACTCGGGATATGCTTCAACCGCAACGTTGATGGCCTTTGCAATCTCGTTTAACTTGCCGTTTATTTCGGCACATTCGCTCAACGGCATACCGCTTCTCATTTTAATTGCCTCTATCATTGTGAACTTCTCATACGCAGCATAGCCCTTTGTAATTTCGAGCATTTTGGTAAGCAGGTCAAACCTCTTTGTCAGCGCAACGTCAATTCCCGAGCGCGACTCGTCAATTTTGACCTTTGCGGCTTTGAGCTTGTTGGAAGCGCTTATGTACCAGATAACAAAGCCCGCGCCGACAACGGCGACCGCAATAATAAAAATCCAGAAACCTTTCATAGTCAGCATCCTTTCTATACCTTATATATTTTTTCATCAAGTTTAAGACCGTCAATCATTTTTGTTATAAGCCCTATATCCTCGTCTATTTCCCCCGTCAGACTCTGAACGTCAATGGGATGAAACAGAGGCGGCTCAAATGCGTCACGGTAGTTATTTACGCCTATATGAAGCCTGTTACGGTGGAAAATGATAATCAGGTCTCCCCTCACGTTTTCCCGTATTTCCTCAAGCATTTCCATAATATGAGGCGTTACTATATAAAAGGCGTCGTTCTGATTGTCGGTATATGCCCTGAAATGCTCGTTAAAGCTCATATTCTCAAACTGAAGCTTTTCCAGCCTGTCGGGCGAGAAAATGTTGCCTTTTTTTGCAAATCTGATGCCCTTTTCGTAAATGAGCAAATCGCAGACGAAGTTTTTGTTGAATTCAAATATCATCCAGCGCCCGCTGAAAAGGGTAACGGAGCTTCTTGACACCTTAGGGTCCTGCGTTCTCATAATGACGTCAGACTGCATAAACTCAACGTCCTTGTAAGTACCCTGAAGGAAGTCGTTTGCCGTAAAGCTTTTGCACTGCCTTATCATGCCCGTACCGAGTATAACTCCGTAGGGAATTCCGTAATCGCTGTTGAATTCGTGAATTTCAAAATATCTCTCAAGACTCTGTCTTACAATTACGCTGTTATAGACCTTTTTGTATCTGCGTCTGTCAAACGCCAGCGTATAGGAAAACAGTCCCGGCAGAAAGAACAGCGCCGCCGCATATCTGTGTATAAAGCCCGTAAACAGATAAAACGCGACCACAAGAGCGAGTATTATAAGCTCGCACACGGCAATAACGCCTATTGTTTTAAGGCAGGCTTTACGGAGCTTTTCAAGCTCGTCAAGTTTTTCCGCTAATCTGAATAAATCGTCCATTTCTTTAAATCAAGGCAGAGCAATATGCCCTGCCCTAAAATTACTCCTTAACCGTGCCGTCCGCGTTGAATAACGGAAGGGGCTCAAGATAGATGATGTCTCCTCTTGCAATAGCGTCGCCCTCGGCGAGAATTACCGCCTTGCCGCAGACTTCGCCGCCTGCTGCGCGGACAAGCTCCTCAACCGCAATAAGCGAAGCGCCCGTCGAAGCAACGTCATCAACAATAAGAATCTTTTTGCCCTTAATCATTTCGGCTTCCTTACCGTCAAGATAGAGCTTCTGCTCTCCTTCGGTGGTAATCGACCTGACCGTGGTTTCAAAAACGCTTGTCATATAAAGCTTCGGCTTTTTACGGGCAACAAAATACTTCTGATTTCCCGACAGACGGGCAATTTCATGCGCAAGGGGTATTCCCTTTGCCTCTGCCGTGATAATGTAATCGTACTCGGGCAGTCTCTCCATAAGAGCCTTTGCAGAAGCCGTGGTAAGCTCAGGGTCTCCGAAGATAACAAAGGCACCGATATACAAATCGTCCGTTACTCTGCAAAGGGGAAGTTCCCTTTTAAGTCCTGCGATAGTTATAGGATAAAACACTTTTAATCCCTCTCCTTTATTTCATAAGCTCCTCTGCAAGCTTTTCAACCGACTGCTTTGAGCTGCTGTCAAGCGCAGAGTTAATTGTTACCGTGTTATCAAGAATTGTGAGGTTTTTGCTGCCCTCAAGCATTCCCTTAATGACTTTTGCCGCCATAGGCGCCCAGCTGCCGTTCTCTATAATTGCGACAGTTCTGTTCTGATAATTCTTTTCTTTAAGCTCGTCTATGAACTGATGCATAAACGGGAAAATTCCCGCATTGTAGGTCGTGGTCGCAAGGACAAGTTTTCCGTAACGGAAGGCGTCCTCAACCGCCTCAGCCATATCGCATCTCGAAAGGTCGTTTACCGCTACCTTGGGACAGCCCCTGTCGATAAGCTTCTTTGCAAGAAGTCTTGCCGCCGCCTCGGTGTGTCCGTAAACCGAGGTATAGCAGATGCACACGCCCTCGCTCTCAACACCGTAGGAAGACCATATATTGTAAAGGTTGAGATAATAATCAAGGTTCTCCGTAAGCACGGGGCCGTGCAGAGGACAGATTGCATTGATTTCATAACCCGAAAGCTTTTTGAGAACATTCTGTACCTGCATACCGTATTTACCGACAATGCCGAAGTAATATCTTCTCGCCTCGCACGCCCAGTCCTCATCTGTGTCAAGCGCACCGAATTTGCCGAAAGCGTCAGCCGAGAAAAGTACGCGGTCCTTTTTGTCGTATGTCATCATAACCTCGGGCCAGTGTACCATCGGCGCAAAGGCGAATACAAGCTCGCGGCTGCCGAGTGAAAGAGTTTCCCCGTCGGAAACGGCAAGGGTATTTTTGACGGTATTCTCTCCGTAAAACTGAGAGAGCATTTTAAAGGTCTTTGCATTGCCGACAAGCACGGCGTCGGGAAATTCCGCAACAAATGCGCTCACGCTTGCCGAGTGGTCGGGTTCGACATGACTGACGATAAGGTAGTCGGGCTTTCTGCCGCCGAGCGCCGATTTGAGATTGCCGAGCCACTCGTCCGTAAAGTTTCTGTCTACCGTGTCAAAAACGGCGATTTTGCTGTCGATAATGACATAGGAATTGTACGCCATACCGTTGGGTACGGTAAACTGACTCTCAAACAAATCAAGCTTCTTATCGTCAACGCCGATATATTTAATGCTGTCGGTAATTCTCATATTGTTTCTCCTTAAAAATACGCCGAAATTTTCAAAAAATATTATACCACCTTTCGGCGTGCAAGACAAGATTATTTTGTTATAATTTCCGTATTACGAAATAAAAAAGGAAGGGCTGTGCCCTTCCTGATATTTTATAGATTTCAGTCCTCTTCGCGTCTGCGTTTGATTACGACGGCTGACGGAATAATTACCGCAAGCGAAAGTCCTGCGATTACCCCTGTCACAAGCAGCTTGGAGCCGCCCGTAACGCCCGTTTTAACGCCTTTTTCGTAGCCTGCCGCTTTCGTCCCCGAGGAGCCGCCCGACGCTGATGAAGGGCTCTGTGCTGAGCCTGATTCTGAACCTGAGGAGGACGGAGAAGTTTTCTTTGCCAGTTCTCCGTATTCTGCCGAAAGCACTCTGCCCTCTCCCCTGTGTCCCGTTGTCTTTGTCGGGTCAAATGCCGAAGTCTGCATTTTAATTCTGCAAAGGTCATATACGCAGGTGCGAAGCGCATTACCGAAGCCTATCGGGTCCTTCTCATAGGTCTGACGCATATTTGTCGTAATCTGTATCTTCTCGGCAAAGTACCAGAGACTTGTCAGCAGAGCGTCATTTCTCGCATATACCGCAAGTACGGGGTCCATGTATCCGCTGCCGTTGGTATCAATATATGCGTCGGAAACAACAAAGCCGTCAAACCCCCACTCTTTTCTGAGTAAATCCTTTAAAAGCGCGGGAGAGCCGCTGCACCAGGTCGTGCCGATTCTGTTATAGGCGGACATAATGCCCTTTGCCTCGCCCTCTTTTACCGCAATTTCAAACGGCTCAAGATAAAGCTCTCTCATCGCCTGTTCGTTTGTCCAGGTAAAGACGCCTCGGATAAGTCTGTTGGTTTCCTGGTCGTTGCACACAAAGTGCTTGACCGTAACAATAATGCCCTTGGACTGAGCGCCCTTTGTAACTGCGGAAGCCATCTTGCCCGAAATAAGCGGGTCCTCGGAATAGTACTCGAAGTTTCTGCCGCCCATCGGGTTGCGGTGCAGGTTGCAAGCGGGAGCGTACCAGATGTTTGTGCCTATGTCGTTGGCTTCATCGCCTATTGATTTGCCGAATTCCTCCGCAAGTTCGTCGTTCCACGTCGAAGCAAGACAGAAAGCGCCGGGATACGCAAGTCCCGAATCCTTATACATAAGTCCGCCCGGTCCTTTGACGGAAGCAGGTCCGTCGTTATCAACCGTTTCGGGAACGCCGAGTCTGTCAAGCCCGGCCGTCTTGTATCCGCTCTCGGCTATCATATTTATCATTTCGTCAACCGTGAACTGGTCAAGGAATTTGTCCCACAGGGTTTCGTCTGCGGCAACATCGGCAAGCATAATTGTTCCGTCCTCATAGACCACGCCCGTATTCGGTACCGTGCCCTCCGTTGCCGGCTCCGGACGGACGTCGCAATTCTTAACGCCGTCGGGTGCGGAATGGTTTGACGGAATGTTAATTGCATTATTCCTTGTGCGTGAAAGATAATCTATATCGCCCTTGACATCCTGAAAAAGATTTTTGATTTCCGTGCCCGTTTTATCGTCATTTTTAAAGACCTGTCTTGTCGGGACCTCGTAGTTATATACTGCCTCAAAATCTCTGACGGTATGTCCTACTTTAATCTGATATGTACCGCTGTCAAGCACCCACGCCTCGGCTGTATTCTCGTCATAGGAAGCCATATCGGCAACTCTGAACTCAACGCTGACGGTGTCGCTCTGACCCGGCTCAATAAGTTTGGTCTTTGCATATCCCGCAAGTTCAATGGCGCTCTTTTCAATTCCGCCGGGATAGAAGGGCGCAGAGAAATAAACCTCAACCACGTCCTTGCCCGCACGCGAGCCCGTATTCGTTACTTTTACGCTGACCTTTATTGTTTCGCTGCCGGAAACAAAGTCGGTTACCTCCCAGTCAAAATCGGTGTATGAAAGTCCGTAACCGAAGGGATACATTACCTTATCGGGAGCAAAGGTTTCAAAGTATCTGTAACCGACATAGATACCCTCCTGATAGTTTACAAAGAAGGCAAGAGGAGTGTCGGAATATGAAAAGCTTCCGAAATTCTTTGTTGACGGGTAATCATAAATATCATACGCAACCGTATCGGTCAGCTTGCCCGAGGGATTGATTTCGCCCGTAAGCACTCTGCCTATCGAGTCGGAGCCGACCTCGCCCGGCGTCCAGACGAGCATAGCCGCCTTGACGTGGCTGTAATTGTCAAGCCAGTCCATCTGAAGTATATTGCAGGTGTTGAATATGATAATGACGTTTTCAAAATCGTTGTCAAGATTGTCTATCATATCGCGTTCAACGTCCGTAAGTCTGATTTCCTCAACCTTTAGGTCAAACAGCTCGGCTCCCGTTCTCGTGATAACAAGCACCGCAGTATCGGAAAAGCCCTGCGCCCTGCCTATGACCTCGGTTCCGATTTCGGAATAGGGCATCTCCTGTTTGAGCATTCCGTTAACGGTGCCCAGAAGCATATCGACAAGTCCCTGTCCCGTTTCCTCTATTTTATGGTTTGACGCCCAGTTGTTATATGTGTCGTAAAGCTCGGTATTGTACTCAATTCCCGCGTTCTTCAGTCCCTCGAAAAAGGTTATTTCACTCTCCGAGGAAACGCTGCCCGAACCTCCGCCGCCGAGCGCAAATTCAACGGAGCCCATGCCGAAAACATTGACCTTTTTATCGGCAAGGGGAAGAACGTCTCCTTCATTTTTGAGAAGCACTATACCCTCCGCCTCTATCTGCTTTGCAATTTTTGTTGCCCTCTCAAGAGTTTCCTTACTGAAATTGCCCGAGGAGGCAAACGCAACCGTTACCGCAGACAAAATAAGAATCAGACAAAGAAAAACACTGATAAATTTTTTCATATTGCTCCCGTCCTAACATTTTATTTCAATTATAATAATAACAAATGAAAAGGGAAAATTACAGTATAAATATTGTCTCGGATAAAATTTCGGCGTATTAACAATTAAATAGACATAGTGTTGTATAATATTTACAAACAAGCGTAAACAAAACGGACAAAAAAAGAGCTCTGCATATCTGCAGAGCTCTCTTTCGGCATTGTCATAATAATATATCAGTTTATGCTTATGCCTCTTCTTCCTTCATCTTTGCAAAGCACTCACTGCAATAAACAGGTCTGTCATCTCTGGGCTGGAAAGGAACCTTTGCCTCGCCGCCGCAGCCTGCACAGACTGTAGTAAACATCTGTCTCTCGCCTCTTGCAGCGTTCTTTCTGGCATCACGGCAAGCCTTGCATCTCTGAGGCTCATTTTCAAAGCCTTTTTCCGCATAGAACTCCTGCTCGCCTGCCGAGAATACGAACTCGTTGCCGCAATCTTTACAAATGAGGGTTTTGTCTTCGTACATTTTGCTACCTCTCTAAATATTTTTTACCCTGTAAACAGGGTAGTTTACGAATTATGTTTTTTATATTCCAGAAGCTTTTTACGCGCTCTCTGAAGTGCGCTGTCAACAGACTTTGTGCTGATGCCGAGCTTCGCGGCAATATCCTTATACGGCATACCGTTAAGAAAATCTTTGAGAACTTCGCATTCTCTTGATGTCAGCTCGCTGTTTATAAACCCGATAAGGGCCTTATATCTCTCAGCCGAAATAATGCCGTCCTCAGCGGAAACCGAGCAGGTAAAATCCGCAGGCTCATTATCCCCGAAATCAATCTCCTCGATTTTGTCCCTGTTTTTCTTTTTTGCAAGCTTGCGAAGGTCTCTGCTGACAAGCAGATTAAGATATGTCTTATAAGAACTCCCGCAGTCCTCACGGTAGGTGTTTACCGCCTTCAGCAGTGAAAACATCCCTTCCTGAAACAAATCGTCATGGTCTGCGCCGTCAATATGTACGCGCTTTGCCTGACCGTGAACTGCCGGAGAAGAAATTGCAACAAGCCTTGAAAATGCGGCTTCGTCCCCGTTTCGGGCTTTGGCGATAAGAAGTGAAATTTCCTTGTTATTATTCAAAGTAATTTCGTTTTTATTCACTGAACAGTCTCCAAAGGGTATAATAACTCATAATCTCAATATGTGTATTATACCATAAAAATACACTATGTCAACAACTTTTTGTTAAATTTATACAATTTTTATGAATATTGTCTATTTTATGATATTTTCAGACTTAATCTGAGTTTATCGCTTATCATTGCTATAAATTCGGAATTAGTCGGCTTACCTCTTGCGGACTGAATTGTGTATCCGAAATACGAACTTAAAACATCTACGTCTCCCCTGTCCCACGCAACCTCAATAGCGTGTCTTATAGCCCTCTCGACTCTTGACGGCGTCGTGCGGTATTTCTTTGCAACCGCAGGATAAAGCACCTTTGTAATACCGTTCATCATCTCAGAGTCGTCAATGCTCATAAGTATTGCCTCTCTTAAATACTGATAGCCCTTAATATGCGCAGGCACGCCGATACGGTGCATTATCTCGCTGACCATAACCTGCAAATCTCCCCTCTTGCCGAAGCCGTCCGCGGTTTTGCCGTTCCATGCGCTCATCTGTCTGATTCTCTGAGCAAGTACATTTACGTCAAAAGGCTTCAGAAAATAGTAGTCTGCGCCCTCATTGAGAAGCTCCTGCTCGAAATTCTGATTATCGACTCCCGAGGAAACAAAGACAAGCATATCCTTTTTTCTGTTCTCCTCCCTGAGCTTTTTGAGAACTCCGAGCGCATCGGTGCTCTGCATAAATGCGTCCATAATCAGAACATCGGGTTTTTCCTCTTTAAGCCTTTTTAAGACGGCTGCGCCGTCTTTTGCCGAGAAACAGACCTCAAACCCCATACTTTCAAGAACTGCGGCACAGTTCTTTGCAAAGTCGCTTCCTTCTTCCGCCAGCATCACTTTCATAGTTTTTTCCATTTTTTATACCTCCGTTTTTTAATATTTGCCATATTTTACCATAATTGGTAAATATTGGCAATTAGTTAGAAATATTTTTACTAAAATAATCTTTCGACACAAAACGATAAAAAGTATGCGCACAGAGCCATTGTCCTGTGCGCATACCCCTCAGGAAGCCTTATCAGTTAAAAACCTTTCTCCGATTTCGTCAGAAGCTTCAAGCATATTCTCGGCAAATATCGCATATCCCTGCGTTGAGTCGTTAAGGAAAACGTGCGTTACCGCGCCTACAAGCATACCGTTCTGTATTATGGGACTTCCGCTCATTCCCTGAACTATACCGCCCGTCTTTTCAAGCAGAGCGGGGTCGGTAACCTCGATAACCATATTCTTTCCGTTTTTGTCGTTGGTGTCGGATATTTTTACGATTTGAATGTCATAAAATTTCGGTCCCTCCGAATCAACAGTGGATATAATCTGTGCCGCACCCGTTTGAATTTCCTGCCTTACGGCAACGGGAAGCTCTTTTTTATCACTTATATCCTCAGAGAGTATTCCGTAAACTCCGTTTTCTCTGTTGTAAAGGATATCCCCTACCTTCTCGTCGGTAAAGGCGCCGCACAGTTCTCCCATAGTTCCGCTTTCGCTTTTAAAACAGCCGTTGATAACGGCTCCCACGGCCTGACCCTCTGCCAGGGGGAGCAGTCTGCCCGTATCAATATCGCATACGCCGTGTCCGAGTCCCGCAAAGGTGCCGTCGGACTTTGAGTAAAAGGTAAGCGTTCCCACGCCCGCGGTGCTGTCTCTTATCCACAGACCCGCCTTGTTGCCTCCTCCGTTTTGGTCACGGACTGTATTCAGAGTCGTTTCGTACGGCATCCCGTTTCGTGAAACGCTCAGAACAAATACACTTTTGTTAGCGTTGTGAAGGCAGTTTGTTACCTCATCCGAGGAACTGACCTTTGCCCCGTCGATATGCGTGATAATGTCGCCTGCTTCAAGTCCTGCTTCCTTGCCGGGATTTACGGTAATGCTTCCGTCAGTTACGCTGTCCATACCTACGACCATAACGCCTTCGGTATAGATTTTCAGCCCGAACGCTTCTCCTCCCGGTACGGCGTAACGCCGCTCGGTAACAGTGACGCTGGATGATTTAATCGGTATTGTCTTTAAGAGAGTAAAACTGACCGTGTAAGAGTTATTATCCCTTCCGCTTTCGGCGGCGTTTACCGCCGCAGCATACGCACTGTCGGAAAAGATTTTTCCCACCTCGAGTTTCTCTGACTGCATAAGGTGAATTTCATCGGGAATTTTACTGCCCGAAAAAAAGACAAAGCCGAATATTACAGAGGTAATAACAAGTCCGATAAAGCTTAATGTTTTAAAAAAAGCTTTCATTTTCCCCTCCGCGCAGTTTTTAACTGCAATTATAATTTATGAATTTTATGCGGTTTTATTAAAGGAAAATAAAGCTCCGAAAAATAATTTTTTACAGAATTAAAAACGCTGTTTTTCAGCATAAATTCTTTTTTTAAAAAATATAATAAAATTCTTGACATTTAAAGTGTTTTTTGATATTATATTGAGGCGTTGAAACGCTGGTGTAGCTCAGTTGGTAGAGCAGCTGATTTGTAATCAGCAGGTCGGGGGTTCAAGTCCGTCCACCAGCTCCA
>SVOA01000018.1 GCA_015066635.1 Oscillospiraceae bacterium
GCTTTTCCTTACAAATCAAGCGGTTATTCTTACCGCATTTTAACGGCATTCTGCTTTTTCGCATAATAACTCCCTTATCCGTGAGTCCAAGCATCGCCTGAAGGCGTCTTGTTTCGGCAAGCCGAAAGAACGGGCAGAAGCCCGAGCCCACTTTGATAAGTCCGACTATTGGTACAAAGCATTATTTTAAGCCAAATTCAGGTTGTAAAAGCGGTTAGAATATGGTAAAATTAGAACGATTTAAATGCTATTATTTACCGCAAAGGATTTGTAAAATGAAACGAGATAAGATTTATTCGTTAATAGATGGCGATGTTGGAACAAACAAACTAAGCCCTGTATACGATTATTTTATGATGGTAATCATAATAATCAGTTTAATTCCACTTGCCTTCAAAACAAAAACAATTGCATTCGACATTATCGATGCTGTCACAGTTACAGTTTTTATTATCGACTATATACTACGTTTTATTACTGCTGACAAACACCTAGAAAAAGGAGCATTATCGTTTTTGCTTTATCCGATAACTCCATTAGCTATAGTCGATTTGATTTCAATCTTACCGAGCCTATCCATTCTGTCTTCGGGTTTTAGAATATTCAAACTGTTTAGACTGTTCAGAACTTTTAGAGTTTTCAAAGCATTCAAAATGCTCAGATACAGCAAGAGTGTAATTATAATTTTGAATGTTATTAAAAAACAAAAGACAGCATTAATTGCGGTTCTAAGTTTTGCAATTGGTTACATTCTTATCGCTTCATTAGTTGTTTTTAATGTTGAACCTGATACATTCAATAGCTTTTTTGATGCGATTTACTGGGCGACCGTAAGCTTAACTACCGTTGGGTACGGAGATATTTATCCTATTTCATCAGCAGGTAGAATTGTTACAATGGTTTCAAGTTTTATAGGCATAGCTATTGTTGCATTGCCGTCTGGCATTTTAACAGCCGGATATATGAACGAAATAAAGAATAGCGATGACGAATAAATCTTTTGGAGGTATTTATGAAAGTTGGTTATAGAAAGCCAAGTGTTAAAAAATCAATAAAAGCTCGGACAACAGGAAAGATGAAAAGGAAAGTCAAAAAAGCCGTTAATCCTTTCTATGGAAAAAAGGGTATGGGATATATTAAAGATCCTAAAAGAGCTGTTAAGAATAAGGTTTACCATAAGACAACCTTCGGTACAAACGATGTTGTTCGTGCTGTGAGCGGAGCGCATAATTCCTCTTCAAGAAAAGCATCGAATACGGACTTAAACACAAATAATATAAATCCAATAGTATATTCCTGTATTACAATTTTCCTTGGTATATTTGGAGTTCATAGGTTTATTAACGGGCAAATAGGAATGGGCATATTATATTTGTTTACCGGAGGATTGCTAGGAATTGGCTGGATTATCGATTCGGTTAAATCAATCATTGTTGCTGTAAAAAGTTGTAAAACAATCCGTGCTGACGATGTTTTTGTTTCACAACCAAGAGCAGAAAGCTTTGCTCCACTGGTATCTCAAACAAATAGTACGGATGCCAAGCTTTTAGATTCAATAATTGTTAATGGCATAGATTATGATAGGAGATACATATACAGGAACATTATGATTGTCGGTATGCAATATCACGGAAATGTATCATTGTCATTAAATGATAAATTAACGCTTGAACTTGAACAAGATAATCAATACGATAATCATGCAATTAAGGTTTTGGTAAAAAGAGATAATTGGGTGCATATTGGTTATGTCGCTAAAGAATTATCATGCAGAGATGTAATATATGATTATCTTAAAAGAGGTGACGTTGTAAGGGCTATAGTTGACAACGCTGAAAAATGCACAATGACTGTCGGGTTGTATAAAGAAGCATATAATTATGAAAACTATTATTCAAAACAAACTCCAATTAAAAGTTTTAGCATAAGCTTTAAGGATATGTATGAGGACGACTTTGTTGTTGGAGAAGAAGTGGAATATGAGTACGATTCTCTTGAGGACAAGGAGTTTATAGTTGTTGGCAGTGAACAAAAGCGAATACCAAAAAGTGTAGAAGATATTGTTGACGATACTTCTATAATCATGTTTATTACTTCGGTAAACGAAACGGATTCTGGCGTGTCGGTTAAAGTGTCAATCTTTGAAAGAGAGTAAAAGAATAACCGTTGCGACTCGTCTGCAGTTTGTGCAGTAAACTGTGGTCAATTGAGATAAACCGTGTGCAATCGTGTATGCGACAAGTCCCGACAAACAAAAGCGCATAGCGAAAAAGCCCGATTTTAAGGCAAAAAAAGAGCAGGCTCAAAGCCTGCTTTTTTGGTGCGGAAGACGGGACTTGAACCCGTACGGAGTTACCACACGCCCCTCAAACGTGCGCGTCTGCCGATTCCGCCACTTCCGCAAGTGTCTGCCGCCGTTTTCTGCGGCAAATGGAATTATAGCAAATATATATTGCGATGTCAATATATTTTTTTAAAAAATTCGTATTTGCTTCGGCAACACGGCGCTTTAACAAAATCTTAATTCTGTTTATTAAAGGAAAGAATCAGAATTTCAAACGGCTTCAGCTCCAATTCGACTGTGTCGCCGCAGGAATACGATTCGCACAGGTCGTGTTCGTCCCCGAAAACACGCTCGGCTTTAAATTCCCCGCCTGTGCTGAGAAAACCGATTTTTCCGTCAAGAATCAAGTCGAATTCCGCTTTTGAATCAGAGGGGTTTCTTATCGCGGCGATACCTCTGCCGTCATCGGTAAACGAGCAAAATGCGTATGGCTTGCCCGCGTCGGGGTTCTGCCCCGTGAAAACGGCATTTTTGAGAATTCTGTAGTTTTCCTTTTGCCATTTTATTGCCCTGCTGAGAATTTTCCACTTTTCGTCGTTCATTATCGAACAGCTTAAATGGAGTTCGTTTAAACTCTGACCTCTGCAGGCGCAGAACATCAGATATTTTTCAAAATCTGCGTCGCTGTACTGAATTTTTGCGCTTTTGCCGTAAATGGGTTCGTGGTTGTATATGCGGCAAAGCGGGACACGGCATTTGCGCCTTGTCAGTAACTCAAAGTAGCGGGAGTCGCGGTAACTGATTTCGGCGTCGGCCTGACTCTGTCCCTTGTATGCGTCGGAAAAACCGATGTCGCTGCTGTTTTGAAGCCATACGGAATTGACATACTGAAACCACCACGGCGAGGGGTTGACGTAGCAGGTCATATTTAGCCAGATGTCTTTACCCTGCGAAGCTCTGAGAGCGCGAAGCGACTTGAAAATCTCTGTCCAGCCCTCCCACATTTCGGTTAAGGCATACATACCGTTGTGCCCGCCGACAATATGGCTGTGTCTTTTTTTGCTGCAGGGTTTAAGGCAGAAGCCGTCCAGCTTGAGGTAACTCAAATCAAGTCTTGAAACCGTTTCAAGCAGGAATTTTTTTGCGTTTTGCCGATAAGTTCTGTCCGCAATACAGATGTCGTGCGAAAGGGAATTGTATGCGCCGAGTTTTTTTCTCTGCATACGCTTTGCGAAGGTCTTCTGATAATTGTATCCGCCCCTCGGCCCGAACCACAGACCGAGAGATGAACCGAGCTTTTTTGTTAGCTCGGAAACCTCCGCCAGTTCGCTCGGAAATTTTGCGTTGAAACTCCAGAACGGCGCTTTATAGTCGTTCCAACCGTCATCCACCGTATAGGCGTTCGGCTTCGGAATTCCGTTTTTTTCAAACGCTTCTGCAACCTCGCAGAAGGCTTTTTGTATTGTGCCCTCTGTTATGTCAAGCATACCGTCATACCAACTGTTATACTGAAGGCGGTATGAGCAGGGCAGGGATATGCTGTCGATATACTTAAAAAACGCCGTGCGCAAATCATACGCTTTTTTGCTGCGAGCACCGCCTGCTACGGACACGGGGCTTTCGGAAACCTCAGGAAACGCTTTGCCCGAGAAGTACTTTACCGCGCCGATACCGTCGGAAATGCTGTTCTCGGTTGCAGGGAATTCGCTGCCGAAAAAGAAACTGTCTGCATAAAACGGCTGTCCGAGAGAAAAATGGTAGCCGCAAAGTTCGTTCCCGTCTATATCCTGCGGAGAAAAGTCGCAGGAAACGGCATTGCTCAGGTCAAGATACTCGGGGATAATGCAGTCAATTCTGCGCTTTTTGCCGTCGGAGAAAAAAACCTGTTTCTTTACTGCAAGGTCATCTGACGAGGCACGGTAACAGACGGAAACTTCAAGTCCGTCATAGGGCTCAAATTTAACCGTCAGTTCGGAATCTGTGCGCTTTACCTCAGATACGGTAAGCTCATCCGACGAAATCCGGCTGCCGTCGGTAAATAAAAAGATAAATTCCCGACTGTCTTTGCCGGGAAATAAATCTTCGCCCGATTGCAGACCGCGGAAATGAGAGGTACTGAGCTTTCCGTCGGTTACATTAAGGTATCTCTGTATAGTTTCGCTTTCAATTACATAAATCATATTATCAGAATAATACAAGGTTTTTCATGTTTTCGGGGGCATAAATACCGAATTCGTTTGACGCCGCCTTATTCATAAATATAGTCAGTTCAAGGTCGGAAGCAACGGGAAGCTGTGAGATTTTCTCTCCCTGCATTACCTTATCGGCAAGCTCTGCCGCCGCCTTTGAAATATCCTCGTTTGAGGTGCATATACACATCAGCGCGCCCTTGCTGACCGCATACTGTGTGCTTGCAATAACGGGCTTTGAATTTGCCGTGCACAGCTCAATTATCTCGGAAATATTATCTCTTATGAGCGCGTCGTCGGGAACGTATAAAGCGTCAACCCTCGACGAAAGAGTGTTAACTGCCGAGATGAGAGCGTTCTCGTTTTCTGCGCCCATAAGCTCAACGCTGTATGTGCTGTCGGAAAACAGCTTCTGCGCATTTTCGCAGAATTCCTTTGAACTCTCATCCGTGCTGTCATATACAATGCCGAGTGAATGGAGCTTCGGTGCCGAAATCTGCATTACCGGAATAAGCGCCTCAAAGGAATTTGCAAACACCGAGCCCGTCATATTGCCTCCGGGAACCTCTGCGGTATCGGCAAGTCCCGCTTTTACGGGGTCGCGGACTCCGATAAAAATACAGGGAGCCGTGAGCTTTGCCGCCTTTGCCGCTTTTGCCGCGGCTTCGCCTACGGCTACAACAAGGTCATAGCTTTTATCCTGAAGTTCTGCGGCGTTCTTTGCAAGCGCTTCGCTGTCGCCGTCAGCGTTTTTGACATCAAATTTCATTTTTATTTCGTCATAGCCGAGCAGTCTCATACGAGCCGTAAAGGCATTTCTGATTTCGCTCGTATCGGAATTGTTGTCAAGCTGCAGAAATACTGCACTGTAGTTTTTGTCGCTGTCGTGAGGACTGGTCGAGGACGGCTCGTCGGTGCCGCCTTTTTTGGTGCCGCACGAACACATCAAAACAGTCAGTACAAGGCAAACTGCAACGGTAATAATTTTAGCTGTCTTTTTCATTTTGCGCCTTCCGTTTTTAATAATAAGATGTGTAGTATTATATAACACCCGAAGGGAGTTAGTCAAGGAAAGTTAATTCATATTTATATGTTTTGATTACAATACAGTATTGTAATATCTGACAGAATAATGTATAATATTTCTGTATTAAATTCAGGAAAGAGGTTTGGAAATGGCAGGAACTCATTATTATGTGATTGCTCTGACGGCGGGAATTATTCTGACTTTTGTCTTTCTCATACTCAGAGTTAAAAAAGGCGGCTTTTTCGGACTGTTTTCAAAAACGGTTGCAAGCGTTGCGTTTATCGTAACCGCAATTACCGCCGCAAACGAAAAGAGGGCTATTCTTGAGTTTTCGCTGTTTATGATTCTGGGCTTTATGTTCGGAATGCTCGGCGATATATGGCTCGACCTTAAATGGATTTATGTTGAGGAGAAGGACTATTTCCTGTATGCGGGCTTTATTTCTTTCCTTGTCGGACACATTTTCTTTGTTTCGGCTATCGTGCACAATTCTCCGTGGACGGTTCAGTCGGTCATAATCGCAGTTGCGGGTGCCGTTGCCATAGCGACCATAGCCGTACTGCTTGAAAAGCCGATGAAACTTGAGTACGGCAAATTCAAGCCCATAGTTTTCCTGTATTCGACAACTCTTTCTCTGACGCTGACCTCATCTGCGGTTACGGCGTTTATAACGGGCTTTGAAACTGCGTGGGTAGTAATGACCATAGGCGCAGCGCTGTTCCTTTTCTCGGACCTCGTGCTTTCGGGTATGTACTTTGCAAAGGAACAGAATAAAAACACCCCTGTAAATGTCGTTATAAACCACACTCTTTACTATGCGGCGCAGTTTATTCTTGCGAGCGCAATACATTTCGTTAAGTAATTTAAGGAGAAAAAATGACTTTTAAAGAAGTTCTCGATTATTCCGTCGGTTCGCTTACCGTGGGCAAGATTCTTGTCGCGGTGATAACCTTTGTTGTCGGATATATTGTAATTAAACTGATTACCGGCGCGGTCAACAAACTTATTGAGAAAACCTCTCTCGACGGGACGCTTCAGAAATACCTGAAGCTTGCCGTCAAGCTGATTCTTTTCTTTATACTTACGGTTATGACGGTTGACGCGCTGGGCATTTCCCCGACAAGCCTGATAGCCGCTTTCTCGGTGCTCGGTCTTGCCGCGTCATTAGCAGTTCAGGACACGCTGTCAAATGTCGCGAACGGAATTATGCTGCTCGTTTCCAAGCCTTTCCGCAACGGCAATTTTGTCGAGATAGACGGCGAGAGCGGTACGGTGGCATCCATAAGCCTTGTTCACACCAAGCTTGTAACCATTGATAACAAAATGGTCTTTGTGCCTAACAGTAAGGTTACTGCGGGGAAAGTCATCAACTACACCGCACAGCAGAGAAGAAGGGTTGACCTTGAAATTTCGGCGTCTTACGACTCGCCGATTGACATCGTAAGAGCGGCACTGCTTGAAGCCGTTAAGGCGTCGGAGCTTTTCCTTGAAGTTCCCGAGAAGCCCTTTGCCGCGGTTATGTCCTATGATGACAGCAGTATAAGATATGTCGTCAGGGCGTGGACAGACACAAAAAAATACTGGCCCGCTTATTTTGCACTTACGGAAAACATCAAAAAGGAATTTGATAAGGCGGGGGTTGAGATGACCTATAACCATATCAATGTCCATATGATAGAGAAATAATTGCAGGGCAGAAGAAATTCTGCCTTGTTTTGTACCTTGAAAGGGACTTTGGTACCCTCGGACGGTTTGTGCAAAAACGCATTTAACGGTATAATATCCTCAATTATGAAAGGAACAGGAGAATAGAATCAATGAGCGATTATATAATTATAGGACTGCTGGCATTGTGCACGGTAATCGGAATAATAGCCGTAATTCTGCTTTTCTCACTTAAAAAGGGCAGGGATAATCAGGAGCTTTTAAACTCCGTAGGGCTTATTACCGACAGAGTGAATAATATGTCGAGCGATATACAGAACAACTTTGCGTTAAACCGCCGTGAAATGACCGAGGGCATAAAAGCTCAGAGGGAAGAGATTAAAAACTCGCTTGACTCAATGAATGAAAAGATGCAGAGAATGAATGAGCTGAGCCTTAAAAGCAGAATAGCGCTCAGTGAAACCGTCAACAAACAGCTTACGAGCATTATGGAGAAAAATGCCGAGCAGAATCAGACGCAAACCAAGATAATCGAGGAAAGCATAAATAAAATGCAGCTCTCCAACGAAAAGAAGCTTGACGAGATGCGCGCCACGGTTGATGAGAAGCTGACCTCAACGCTTACCAAAAGGCTTGACTCGTCCTTTAAGACCGTATCCGAACAGCTGGAGAATTTATATAAATCTCTCGGCGAGATGAAGGAGCTTTCAACGGGAGTTACCACCAATGTAACCTCGTTAAACAGAATTCTTACAAACGTCAAGGCGAGAGGCACCTGGGCAGAAGTTCAGCTGCAGGGCATACTCGACCAGACAATTCCCAATATGTATGAGAGGAATATAGCGACAGGCGACAGTCCGACGGAGAGAGTGGAGTTTGCCATCAAAATTCCCTCGGGCGAGAATTCAAAGGAATTCGTCTATCTTCCCGTTGATTCAAAGTTCCCTGCGGAGGACTATATCAGACTTTGCGACGCCGCCGATATTGCGGACGCCGAGGGAGTTCAGAAGGCGAGAAAGGCGCTTGAGGACAGAGTCGAGGCAGAGGCAAAGCTGATTACAAAATATATTTCCGTACCTAAGACTACGCCGTTTGCGATTATGTATCTTGCGACAGAGGGACTTTATGCGGAAATAGCGTCCTCAAGGACGGGACTTCCCGAGAGACTTCAGCAGAAGTACAATATAATGATAGCGGGTCCCACCACAATTACGGCGTTGCTCAATTCTCTGTCAATGGGCTTCAAGACGGTTGCAATAAACGAAAAGGCAAACGAGGTCAGACTTATACTTGAGGCGACAAAGGCGCAGTATGTAACCTTTACGACGGTACTTGAGAAGGCAAAGCGCAAAATCGACGAGGCAGGGCGCACGCTCGACGATGCTCAGCACAGAAATTCGATTATTAACAAAAAGCTTAAAAGTATCGAGGATATGGATTCGGATGAGTCGGACAGCTTGCTCGGAATTGAGGGCTTTACCGACACCGACGCAGAGTAAAATTTTACAGTTTAAAGCCGTTCGGAAGAACGGCTTTTTTTGCTGCCGAAACAGGGAATAATATATTTGATAAAATATTGACAAAGTCTTAAATAAGACATATAATATCAAATTGAAAAAGCAAAAAATATGTTCAAACAGCAGTTTTTGATATGGATAAAAAAGTAAATGAACTGATTTTAAAACTTAATGAAACCCATAGTCTGACAGAAGCGGAATATGAAACCCTGATTATCGGCAGAGGATATTTCGCAGGCGATATGCTGAGAAAACTTGCCGTAAAAACGAGAAAGGAAATATATTCCGATACCGTTTTTATCAGAGGGCTTATTGAGATCAGTAATTTCTGTAAAAATGACTGTCTGTACTGCGGTATCAGAAGGAGTAATTCCGCCTGCAAACGTTACAGACTTTCCGATGATGATATTCTTGCCTGCGTTGACGAGGGATATTCGCTCGGCTTTCGGACATTTGTGCTTCAGGGCGGAGAGGACGCGCATTTTACGGACGACAGACTGTGCGGTATAATTAACGCGATTAAGTCAGGACATCCCGACTGTGCCGTAACTCTTTCGCTCGGAGAGAGGACAAAGGAAAGTTACAGAAGGCTTTTTGAGGCGGGCGCCGACAGATACTTGCTTCGCCACGAAACTGCGGATAAGGTGCATTATGAGAAGCTTCATCCCGCGGAAATGTCCTTTGAGCACCGTATGCAATGTCTTGAGTGGCTTCGGGAAATCGGCTATCAGGTCGGTTGCGGCTTTATGGTAGGTTCTCCGCATCAGACGGCATCGTCGCTCGCGAAGGACCTGAAATTCATAGAGAGTTTTTCTCCGGATATGTGCGGCATAGGACCTTTTATTCCGCACAGCGCCACGCCGTTTGCAGGGTGCGACGCGGGTACGGTTGAATTAACCTGCTATCTGCTGTCGGTAATAAGACTTATTAAGCCGAATATACTGCTTCCTGCTACGACGGCTCTCGGAACAGTTCATCATAACGGCAGGGAAAAAGGAATTGAGTCGGGCGCAAACGTAATTATGCCGAATCTTTCCCCGTTAAGCGTAAGAAAAAAATATGAGCTTTACGACAACAAAATATGTACGGGAGAGGAATCGGCGCAATGCGTTCAATGTATTAAGGCAAGAATGGAAAGAATCGGTTACACGGTAGTAACCGACCGCGGAGATATTAAAAAATAACAGATAAAGGAAGAAAAGAAAATGGCAGTTTACAACCCAAAATCATTAAAGGCGGAGGAATTCATCAACGATGAGGAAATCCGTGCAACTCTTGAATATGCAGAGGCAAACAAAAACAATGTCGAGCTTATAGACAGTATTCTTGAGAAAGCAAGACCCGTAAAAACAGACAGAGGATGTGTCTGCTCGGGACTAACGCACAGAGAGGCTTCGGTACTGCTCGCGTGCGAAATTCCCGAAAAAATCGAAAAGATGTATGAGATAGCAGAGGAAATAAAGCTCGCATTTTACGGCAACAGAATAGTTATCTTTGCACCGCTTTATCTCTCAAATTACTGCGTTAACGGCTGTCTTTACTGTCCCTATCATTTAAAGAATAAGCATATTCCCCGTAAAAAGCTTACTCAGGAGGAGGTAAAGGCGGAGGTTATCGCCCTTCAGGATATGGGACATAAGCGCCTTGCCATTGAAGCAGGCGAGGACCCCGTAAACAACCCCATTGAGTATATACTCGACTGTATTAAGACGATTTACAGCGTTCATCATAAGAACGGCGACATCAGGCGCGTAAATGTAAATATAGCCGCTACAACGGTTGAGAACTACCGTAAACTCAAGGAGGCCGGAATCGGCACATATATTCTTTTTCAGGAAACCTATCATAAGGAAAGCTATTTGAAGCTTCATCCCACGGGACCGAAGCACGATTACGACTATCATACCGAAGCTATGGACAGAGCCATGGAAGGCGGTATTGACGACGTTGGCTTAGGAGTTCTTTTCGGACTTGAAATGTATAAGTACGAGTTTGCGGGACTTATTATGCACGCCGAGCACCTTGAGGCAGTTCACGGCGTAGGACCGCACACGATAAGCGTGCCGAGAGTAAAGAGAGCGGATGACATTGACCCCGATGCCTTTGACAACTCCATTTCAGATGAGATATTTGAAAAAATTGCCGCCTGTATAAGAATAGCGGTTCCGTACACGGGTATGATTATATCGACAAGGGAAACCGAAGAGGTACGTTCAAAGATGCTTAAAATCGGCATCTCTCAGGTTTCGGGAGGTTCGAGAACCTCTGTCGGCGGCTACACCGAGAAGGAAAGACCGCACGATACCGAGCAGTTTGATGTTTCCGACCAGAGAACTCTTGACGAGGTTGTGCGCTGGCTTATGGAGAACGGGCATATTCCGTCATTCTGTACCGCCTGTTACAGAGCGGGCAGAACAGGCGACAGATTTATGAGTCTCTGCAAGTCGGGACAGATACTTAACTGCTGTCATCCCAACGCGCTTATGACTCTTACGGAATACCTTGAAGACTACGCCTCGGATGAAACCAAGGCGGTCGGTTATAAAATGGTTGAGGAGGAGCTTGAGCGTATTCCCAACCCCAAGGTTAAGGAAACCGCAAAGCAGAATATTGAGGACATCAAGGCGTCAAACAGACGCGACTTCAGATTTTAAATTATGGCAAACTTAAATGAAACTGCTTCGGCACAGAGAATTCATATCAGCTTTTTCGGACTGCGCAACGCCGGTAAGTCGAGCGTTGTAAATGCAGTTACCTCACAGCAGCTTTCCGTTGTTTCCGAGGTTAAAGGCACTACAACCGACCCCGTAAAAAAAGCCATGGAACTGCTCCCTCTCGGACCGGTTGTCATAATTGACACGCCCGGTATTGACGATGAAGGGGAGCTCGGAGCTCTGCGCGTAAAGAAGGCAAAGGAAATACTTGCAAAGACGGATGTCGCCGTGCTTGTAACAGATGTAACACGAGGTATGACCGATACCGACAGAGAGTTGATTTCGTCATTTGAGGACAGAAATATTCCTTATATTATCGCCTTTAATAAATGCGATTTGGCTTGTGCACCCGAAACGGCAGTGGAAAACTCCGTTGCGGTAAGCGCAAAGACGGGCGAGGGAATAAATGACCTAAAGCTCAGAATTGCCTCGCTCGGAAAACAGACGGAAAAGGAAAAATATATTATTGCCGACCTGACAGATGACGGGGATACGGTAATTCTTGTAATTCCGATAGACGCCTCGGCGCCGAAGGGCAGAATAATACTTCCTCAGCAGCAGGTGTTAAGAGAACTGCTTGACTTTCACAGAAATATTATATGCTGTCAGCCCGAGGAGCTTCCTTCGGTAATTGAGGGGTTAAAAAACAAACCGCGGCTTACGGTAACCGATTCTCAGGCTTTCCCGTTTGTCGCAAAGGTTACGCCTTCAGAAATTAAGCTAACTTCATTTTCAATTCTCTTTGCACGGTACAAGGGAAGCCTGGAGGAGCTTGTCAGGGGAGCAAAGGCGCTCTCGGAACTGAAGGACGGCGACCGCGTGCTTATCAGCGAGGGCTGTACCCATCACAGACAGTGCGAGGATATAGGCACGGTAAAAATGCCGAGGATGATAAGCGAATATTCCCACGCAGATTTGAAATTTGATTTCACGTCGGGCGGAGATTATCCCGATAATCTGTCGGAATATAAAATCAACGTCCATTGCGGCGGCTGTATGCTTAACGAAAGAGAAATGCAGAACCGTATCAGGCTTTCCCTTCGGAATTCCGTGCCGATAGTCAACTACGGCGTTGCAATAGCGCAGATGAACGGGATACTTAAAAGAAGTCTTGAGCCCTTCCCTGAAATACTGAAAATACTCGATTGATAAAAAACGCAGACAATAGGATTCAGCTCTCTTTAGCTGTTACCGTGTCTGCGTTCTTTTTATTATAAATGTTTAGTCAGCACCGTGCTTTTCTCCGTGATAAAATCAAAGACGGCATCTCCGAAGTGCAGAGAGTCAAGCCCGCTTTCTTCAATCAGCGTCTGCAATTCCTTTACCTCGCGCCTGTCAAAGCTGATGTCAAAAAACGCCTCGCCGTCAGGGGAAATCAACCCGTAGCAGGTCAGCTTTTTGCTGTCATATTCAAATGAGGTTGAGGTAAGCGCACACTTCATAATACTGCCTCTTTTTTAAATAACGTCTCCAATTATGTTACTTATTGTAACATTTTATTTTGCAAAAATCAACATCATTTTTAAAATTCGTTACGAAATTGAGATTTCGGAACTTTTGTGATATAATATATATATTAAAGAACGGAGGCGGTATTATGCCGATTAGTTTTATAAGACAGGATATTACAAAGGTCAAATGCGACGCCATAGTCAATGCGGCGAATTCCACGCTGCTTGGCGGCGGAGGTGTTGACGGCGCTATTCACAGAGCCGCGGGACCCGAACTTCTTAAAGAGTGCCGTACTCTCGGTGGATGTGAGACAGGCGAGGCAAAAATCACGGGGGCATATAATCTTCCCTGCAAATATGTTATACATACCGTAGGACCTATTTGGGACGGCGGCGCTTACGGGGAGAAGCAAAAGCTTGAAAGCTGTTACCGTAATTCTCTGCGCCTTGCTGTTGAGAATAACTGTGAGAGCGTGGCTTTTCCGTTGATTTCGTCGGGAGTTTACGGATACCCTAAGGACAGAGCGCTTGAGGTTGCCGTCAGCACGGTAAGTGATTTTTTAAAAGAACACGAGCTGACGGTTTATATAGTTTTCTTTGACAGCAAGTCCTTTGAAATAGGCGCGGGGCTTGTACGCGATATTCAGAGTTATATAGACGATAACTATGTTGATATTGCAAAGCAGAAGGAGTTTTATGTTACGGGTATTTCTCCGCGTGAACGCAGGTCGGCTATCATATCTGCCGAAAGAAGCATGGGTAGTACCGAAGCAGATGAAGAACTGTGCGAAAGCGTTGACTACGGCGATATAGGCGAGCTCGTAAACAACATAGACGAGAGCTTTTCACAGATGCTTCTGCGCAAAATTGACGAAAAGGGTATGACCGATTCCGAGTGCTACAAGAGAGCGAATATCGACCGCAAGCTCTTTTCTAAAATCAGAAACGATATGCTGTATAAGCCGAGAAAAACCACGGCTCTTGCTTTTGCAATAGCGCTTGAACTGAGTCTTGAGGATACAAAAAGTCTGCTCGAAAAGGCGGGCTATGCCCTGTCCCGAAGCAATAAATTTGACGTTATAGTCGAGTATTTTATAAGGCATAAGAATTATAATATATTTGAGATTAACGAGGCGCTGTTCTATTTTGACCAGTCGCTTTTAGGCGTATAAAAAATGTCGCCTTTAAGGCGACCAAAATACCTATAAGATTTTTTATAATGTGCTTGCAGGGTTGAGAAAACCCGAAAGCACATTATATTTTTCGGAGGTATTTACTATGAAGGAAAAGATTAACAACAACATCACGGAGCTTGTATTTGTAATTGACCGCTCGGGCTCAATGTCGGGTCTTGAGAGCGACACGGTAGGCGGCTTTAATTCGCTTATCGCAAAGCAGAAAAAAGAGGAGGGCAAATGTCTTGTTACGACAATACTGTTTGACGACAAGTCGGAAACCCTTCACGACAGAATTGACATTTCCGAAATCGGCAAAATGACCGAGAAGGAATATTTCGTCAGAGGCTGCACGGCACTCATTGACGCTCTCGGCGGCGCGGTAAAGCATATCTCGAAGATTCACAAATACGCCCGTAAGGAGGACGTTCCCGCAAACACAATGTTTGTTGTAATCACAGACGGTATGGAAAACGCAAGCCATATCTACACAAGCGACGAGGTCAAAAAAATGGTAAGCGAAAAGCAGGAAATCGGCTGGGAGTTCCTGTTTATCGGAGCCAATATTGACGCGGTTGAGACGGCAGGAAGATGCGGAATCGACCCACGCGGAGCCGTTGACTATATTGCGGACAGCAAGGGAACGGACGTGGTTTATGATTCTGTTTGCTGCGCGGTTTCGTCCGTAAGAAAGCACGGCTCAGTTGAAAAAGACTGGGGCAGCGCGATTAAAAAGGACTATAAGTCCAGAAAATCGGGCAAGTAAAATGAAATACGGGCGGCAACAGGCCGTCAGCCCAACAAAAAAAGCTCCCTTTTCAGGGAGCTTTTAATATTCTTTACACAGCCGAAAAGATATTGAGATTTCGTATTTCGCTGTCCTTTATAAAGTCATTTACCGAATATGCGTGCTTTTCAAGGTCGCCGCAGACCGCCTTTGTGATTTCTTCCTTCTGAAGCTCGTCAATAATCATTGAGGCAATATCCTCGATAATGAAATATTTTGTTTCGGCGGTTTGTAACGAATTGTCGCTCGTTATGAGAAACTCAAAACTGTCGGCAAGCGAAGAGAGCAGGGGGAGAGTGCGCAGCATTCTGAAACTCCATTTGTAGTACGGCATATACGCGCGGTTGAGCAGAAATACCGTCCTCATACCCGCTTCTGCGAATTTCACAACTGCAAGCTGTGCCGCGCCCTGCTCGCCGTGGTCAAGACAGCGTTTAAAGTTATACTGCCCTGCCTGAGCCATAACGATAAGGTTGCCCGCGAGTTTCTTTAAGCGTATATCCTCGGGCATATTGAGAATTTTGTTTCTTATGAGCGTAAATGCACCGCAGTCATCACGGAAAATCTCTCCGTTTGTGGCTTCCGAGAGATAGAACTCGTCAATGGTAAGCCACTCTGCTGAGCTTAAATCTCCCGTGGGAGAGCCGACCTTTTCGGTGTAAAAATCAGACATCCTTATTACGCCGTGCCTGTTGCCGCCTGCAGGACTGAGAATACTTCTTTTAAGTCCCATATATTCCTTGGGAAGCTTTGAATACGCTCTCTCAAGCTGAAACGCCGTCTGTCTGTCGATTATATCCTCGTCGGGAAGAAACATACAGAAGCCCGCCTCAAAGTCGTGGTCCTTTGAGATTTCATCGTCAAAGCCGTAGCACTCAGAGCCCGAGCCGACAAGTCCGACCGCAATAAGTCCCTCATACTCGGGGAACTGCTCATGAAGCATCGGCGCTCCGAATTCGTTATAGAAGCTTCTGCAGATTTCAAGTCCTTTCATATATTTCCCTTGCCCTTTCGTTCAATTCCTCGGAGAAGGCAAACCAGCCGTAATAAAGGAAGGTCGGCGCGCACTTCTCACATACAAATGCATAGTAGCCGTTCCTGTCAAGGGACGGGGTGTTGAGCAGATTTTCTGCCTTTTCAAGAGCAGAGTTTATTTCTTCTGCCGCCTTTTCAAGTCCGTCTCTCGCCTCATAGAGATTTGCGAGGTTGAGATAGGTTATCGCCTCGTCAAGCTCTCCGTTTTCGGCGGCGGACATAATCTTAACCGCTTTGCGGTAGCAGTCAAGCGCCTCGCCGTAACGCCCGAGGTCGGTAAGCGTAAGCCCCATATTATTGTAAAGTCCCGCGAATTTGGTGTCGCTTGCGTCAAGCCTTTTTGCGTATGCCTCCTCGGCTTTGCGGAAAAGATCTATTGACTTTTCGGGTTCGCCGAAAGCCTTTAATACGGTTGCCGCGTTCAGATGTGTGGTGCCGTATATTTCGGTGCCATCAAGCGAAAGAACATCAAGCAGTGACAGCGCATTATTAAGCGCCTCATACGCCTCGTCCTTTTTTGAGAGCTTTCTGAAAAGTCCCATCATCTCGTTTCTGATGAGCAGCTCTCCCTCTTTGTCGTTGCCGAACTGTGCTTCCGTAAGCCAGAATTTAAGATGCCTTTCAGCACCTTCGTAATCGTTGTGCGAAAAGTATTCGTCAAGTCTTGCGAGCATTCTGCCTGCGTCGATACGGCTTACGGGTTTATCGTCCCTGCCGTTTGCGTCCATACACAAAAGGCATCTCGGCTCCTCATAATCATCTCTGTCGAGATATGTTTTGTCTGACATTATCTGACCACCTCTCCATCATAAAAAAAGAGCGGTGAAATATATTCAAAAGATGCATCTACACTGCAACTTCCGTCGATAGGCATACAATAAGCCGTTAAAGCATCTTTAATCTTTTCAATTATTTCTTCATTAGTAATCTTCGCGTTATCAGAAGCCTTCAATCTTCTCGGTACTTTGATATCCGTGATTTTCCAAGTGAGGGAAATACCGGTGGAATAATTACCGGTGCCTTTCCTAAATGTTTCTAAAAGCAAAGGCACATCGTTTATTATGAAATAGAAATACAAAGGCATATCAGTGCCATATGATCCATCTCCACCTGCACCAAGTAAAAAACTTTTGTTATCCCTATCAATTGTGCCTATTTCGTATGTTAGCAGTCTCCTCCTTGTTACATAATTGTGGAAGCCAAACTTATTAAGATACTCCTTATCTTTTTCAGACAATGTTACTTTTTTGTAAGACATAACTAACTCCTTTTTGTTATTTTTCTTTTAAGCTGTTTTTAAAATACTCTGTTAACTGTGCCGTATTTTCATAAAGTAATTGTAACATATATTTTTAAAGTAATAAAGAATTTTATTGCCATTAAGCTTAAAAAGTATTAAAATAATTGCGAAAGGCGGAATTGTTTTGGCGCAGATAATAGAAATAACCCCGATAGGCAAAGTCTGTACCGACTTTGGCTCAAAATTCGGGATACCCAGACAGAGCGGACTCATAGAGGAGCTGAAGGGAAAAATAGTTTTTGAAAAGGAATACAGACGCTCAGAGGCGTTCAGAGGGCTTGAGGACTTCTCGCATATTTGGGTGCTTTGGCAGTTTTCTGAAAATGCCGATAAGCAGTGGAGCCCTACCGTAAGACCTCCGAGACTCGGAGGCAACAGACGTGTCGGCGTTTTTGCCTCGCGCTCGCCGTTCCGTCCGAATTCCATAGGCATATCCTGCGTCAGACTTGACAAAATCGAAACCGATACTACCGACGGACCTGTTCTGTATGTGTCGGGAGTTGATATGCTCGACGGCACGCCCGTTATTGACATAAAGCCGTATATACCCCTTGCCGATTCAAAACCCGAGGCAACGGAGGGTTATACCGCCGACACAAAGAAATACACGGCAAATGTAAAATATATAAACGGCACAGATAAAAAATTCCCCGAGGACAGACTCGGGCTTTTGACAGAGATACTCGGGAATGACCCGAGACCTTCGTATAAAAACGTCGCGGAGGAAAGCTACGGAATAAACTTTGCGGGGTACAATATAATATTTACCGCAAAAGGCACGGACATTACCGTTACGGAGATAGAGAAAGGCGAATTCAATGGCACATCCGATTAAGCATTTTGTTACAATAACAAATCACAGACACGCGGTCATAAGGCACTGCTTCAAGGCGGGAATAGGCTTTCAGGGGCTCAGACACGATTTGTCAAAGTATATGCCTTCGGAATTTATAAACGGAGCAAAATTCTATGACGGGTCGAGAAGTCCCAACGAGCTTGAAAGACTTGAAAACGGCTATTCAGCCGCATGGCTTCATCACAAGGGCAGAAACAAGCACCATTTTGAATACTGGAACGACTATAACCCGATTATCAAAAAATATGCTCCCGTCAAGATGCCCGTAAATTATGTTATAGAGATGTTCTGCGACCGTGTCGCCGCGAGCAAGATTTATCAGAAGGATAAATATACCGACGCCCATCCGATAGACTATTTCGAGAGGGGACGGGACAAGAGAGTTATACACGAGGAAACCTCGGCTTTGCTCGAAAAGCTTCTTAAAATGCTTCGCGACGAGGGAGAGGACAAGACCTTTGAGTATATAAGAAACGAACTGCGCAATAAAAAAGACTATTAAACGCCTGCGAAATACGGGCAGATATTACCGTTATCACAGCGGATAAAAAATAAAAAGCCGTCACAGACGGCTTTTTTTATTTGTGTTTTATTCCGAATTCCTCAAGCACTCTTGAAAGCTCGGCTATCGGGAGACCGACAACATTGTTGTAGTCGCCGTGAATTTCCTTTACAAGCAGAGCGCCTTTACCCTGAATTCCGTAAGCGCCTGCCTTGTCCATTGGCTCTCCCGTGTCAACATATTCCGTGATTTCTTCGGCTTTAAGAGGATAGAAGATAACTTCCGTGCAGACGGAAAAGACCTTTTCCTTTGCGCCCTGCCTTACGCAGACGCCGGTATAAACCCTGTGCGTTTTGCCCGAAAGCTCCGTGAGCATTTTAACCGCGTCGGTTTTGTCTTTTGGCTTGCCGAGTATTCTGCCGTCAAGCACAACAACGGTGTCCGCCGAGATAACCGTTTCCCCGTTCTCTGCGGATACGGCATTTCCCTTGAGGCGCGCAAGATACATAACCGCCTTTTCGGGAGAGATATTGTCGGGCAGGGTTTCGTCTGCGTCGGCAACCCTTACCGTGAAATCGTAACCGGCGTTTTCCATTATTTCCCGTCTCCTCGGAGAGGCGGACGCGAGAATAATTTTACTGCTCATCTTTTTCTCCGTAAACTCTGTAATATGTTTTTACTATCCCGACCTGAGTCTTACTGTCGCGGATTTCGTTATTCATTACCATTTTAAATGCCTCTTTAAGAGGAATTCTCTTTACCTCAAGGAATTCATCCTCATCAAGCTCCTGCGAACCGAAGTGAAGCGAACGGGCAAGATACATATGAATTATCTCTCCGCAGTAGCCGGGCGTGGGATAGAGTTTGCCGAGTTCCTCATACTCGTCGGCAACGGCGCCCGTTTCTTCACGGAGTTCGCGCTTGCCTGCCTCAAAAGGGTCCTCGCCGTATTCGAGTTTGCCTGCGGGAAGCTCGGGGACGATTTCAAAATAGGGATAACGGAACTGCTCTACAAAAAGCAATTCGTTTTTGTCCGTCAGCGCCGCAATACAGACACCTCCGGGATGCTCAACAACCTCGCGCTTTGCCGTACTTCCGTCGGGAAGCAGAGCGTCGTCAACACGCAGGTTTACAATTTTGCCCTTATATTTATATTCCTGTTTAACAGGCTTTTCCGTCATATCCATATTATTCTCCGAGTTCTCTTACAAGTGTTTTATAGTGTCTGCCCTTTTCCTCAAAATTCTTATAGACATTGTAGCTTGACGCGGCAGGGGATAATAGACAAATTTTATCTAAACCCGTGATTTCGTATGCCTTCCTTACAGCGTCCTCCAAATCTTCAGCGGGGTAAACCGTCTTGGAGGTGCCGGCTTCCTGCATCAGCTTTATGATGCTGTGTCCCGTTTCGGGAGTGCCGATAATATTTCTGACGGGACATTTGCAGAGCCAGTCGGCAAATTCCGTGTAGTCGAGACCTCTGTCCTTGCCGCCGATTATAAGCGTATCTACCTTCCCGAGCGCTTCAACCGCGCACTCAACCGCGTGAGGAATTGTCGCAATACAGTCGTTATAGAAGGTTATTCCCTTAAAGGTGCCTACCTTTTCCATACGGTGCTCAATGCCCTCAAAACCGTTGACGCCCTTTTCACAGGCGGAGTCGGAGGCGCCGAAGTATTTTGCCGCATTGTATGCGAACAGCACGTCCTGGCGGTTGTGCCTGCCGAGAAGATGGTCATTGTTTATTTCAAACGGAAGGGCGTCCTCAACCGAAACGCCGAGTGGCTTTGATTTAAGCGAAGCAAGGTCTATATACTCCGAAACGCCCTGGTCCCCGTTATAGATGAATAATCCATTTTCCTTCTGATAACGGACTATATTGAGCTTTGCATTGACGTAGCCCGTGAAACCGCCCTTGTAGTGGTCAAGATGTTCCTCGTATATATTTGTAAGTATCGCAACATCGGGCGAAGCGTGCGTAAACTCAAGCTGATGTGAGGACATCTCGATAACGGCTGCCGTGTCGGGCGTAATGCTGTCGAGCGCGCTGAATACGGGTATTCCGATATTGCCGATAAGTCTTGCGTCAAAGCCTGCCGCGCGAAGCATTTCATAGGTGAGAGTTGATGTGGTTGTCTTGCCTTTGGAGCCCGTTATACCGACCTTTTTGCAGTCGGCAAAGCGCAGAAACATATCGACCTGACAGCTGACCTCCGTACTCTCCCTGACATCAACCTGCTTTAAAGAAATGCCGGGGCTTTTCATAACCAGTTCAAAGTCGTTTAAACAGTCAAGATAGTTTTCTCCGTAGATAAAGTCAACGTTTGAATCGTCAAGCGAAATATTATTCTTATCCGCAACGGTCAGTTTTTTATCGGGCAGATAAGTTCTTATATATTCATAGGTTGACTGTCCCTCTCTGCCGAAACCGAGCAGAAGCACGGACTTGTCTTTAAAGTATTCAATTATCCTCGGCAACATTTTTATACATCTCCATTACGGCGAAAACAAAGTCCTCGGGGACGTTGTTAAGCGCATTGTATTCTTTTAGTAAATTTTTATCTATCTTGTTTTTATCGTATTTTTTGTCAAAGCGTTTGCAGAGCAGGGGAAGCTCTCTGCCCTCGCTTTTGAATCTCTCACAGATCTCGTTTACCGCATAGGCGAACTCCGCCTTTGTACCGACACACTCAAACGGTTTCAGCTCGGTAAAGCCCGCAAGTCCGTCAAAGTCTGCCTGCATATCGGGGTCGTCAAGCATATCGTTTGAGAATATTTCGCAAAGTCTTCCGTAGTCGCAGAAGGGCGCAAGTATGGTAAAAACGAAAAGACATTTGGCACATTTACCGCACCACACATTTGTCTTGCTGCCCCTGTTGCAGCTTCTGAAACTGTCGTGAAATTCGGGCAGACGCGAAAACATTTTGGCTATCTGCAATTCCGAGAACGGGCGGAGAATACTGAAATACTCGATTCCGTCAAAGATGTTTCTTCTGATATAAACGCCGAAATCGTTTTCAAACTCAAAGGACTTTGAGTACTGATGGTTGATATTCTCGCCCTCAATATTTGATTCATTGGCGCTTGACTCGTTTGAAAGTATAATATTGTCCGCACCGATAAGGTATGCGCAGTAGAGAGACAGAAATGCAACTATGGCTGAGAACGGGGTATGACCGTTGAGGAAACCCTCCGAATTCAAGCTTAGTAAATTTTTGTCTATAGTCCTGTAGACCTTTACAATATCGTCTTTTCCGTATCCTGCGGCAAGCACCGTGTCTGTCCTTGCCGGCTGGTCATTTACTGTAAAAAATCTGTTTTTGCCTGCAAAATCCTTTAAAAGAGCCGCGGTAACGCAACTGTCCTTGCCGCCGCCTACGGGGATAAGGTTAAGTTCACGGCTGTTGTATTTCTCGGGATGCAGATGTGAGTGAAGCTCCTCGTTTGAAACAATCTTCATAAACGAGTCTTCATCCGTCTTAATCGAATTTATGTAGAAAAACTCCGACAGTCCGCCGAAATACAGTTTTTTCCACCAGTTGACATTGCGCTCGCAGAGATAACCGCACTCAACGTTTACGGTTTCGGGGCAGGCGCATTTCCAATAGCTTATAAGCTCGACCATACCGAGATTAAAGATGATTTTTTTTGCGGTTTCGCTGTCAAAGGGGTTAGCAAGCTCAAGGTTGGATATATCAATATACGTCGAGGGTCTGAAGTGCGTAAGTCCCTCGATTTCAAAGTCGAATTCAATATCAATACGGCTGTCGCTTTTTTCAAGACGGAAGCCGTGATAATAAAAATTTCTGTACTGCTCGCGCAGAGAGGTAAATGTTTTCTTTTCCACAAAATCACTCCTGACTGTGTTTATTATACTTTGCACGGACAAAAAAATCAAGGCGAAGTCGGTCTTAATATTAAAGTTGACAGTTATATTGATAATATTATATAATTAAACACACGAAAATTATCTTTCCGTAAGGGGAATACCGATGAGAAACAGAACGAGAAATTTTATATGCGTATTGCTGGCTGTTGTACTGATTCTGCCCGTTATGTCGCTTTGTTCATACGCCGACGACGGGGAGATTACCTACCACAGTTCCGGCATTATTTATAATATAAATCACTTTCCCGACGATGAGGTTTATATACCGAATTTGCCCGTAACGGCGAGACAGTTTTATTCAAACAATTCATCCGACAGTTACAGATTCTTTAACACCCTGAATTCCGCGCAGAAGTGTATTTACAACTCCGTAAAAAATACCAGAGCAGGTCTTGACGCATCAAAAAACGTCAGCGCGCTCGGTATGGACCCCGAGAGTACGGCGGTAATTACCGTTGAGTTTAACTCGTCGAGAAATCTGCCGTCA
Organism: Oscillospiraceae bacterium; assembly: GCA_015066635.1. Classification (GTDB taxonomy): domain Bacteria; phylum Bacillota; class Clostridia; order Oscillospirales; family Acutalibacteraceae; genus Fimenecus. The sequence goes on from SVOA01000018.1 coordinate 22,879, forward strand.
AGCAGCTCGTCCGAGCTTGAAAAGAATATTACAATCAGCGTATGCGCGGCGCTTTCCGCACTTCTCGAGGACTATCCCGAGTATTTCTGGCTCGGCGCTTTCGGCTATAATTACGGTTCCTCGACAAGCAGCGGCACATATTACCTTGCGTCGCTGACTATATATATGACGGTTGCATATTCGGGTTACCGTAACTGGACTACCGTCAACAGCTGTTACGAGGAGCTTCTGAACTGCGTTTCTGCTTTTGAAGTGAAGGGCACGAGCAGGTATGCGAAGGTAAAGTCAATTCACGACGGTATAATTGCTATGGCGGAGTACGACCCGAATTACGACAATGCCAACGCCAACCCATACGCTCACGAGCCGACGGGAATTTTCTTTGCGCCGCACTATGCGGTCTGCGAGGGATATGCCGAGGCATTCAAACTGCTTTGCGACAGAGAGGGGATACCCTGCATAAATGTTGTCGGTCTCGGCTCGGGCGGACCTCACAAGTGGAACTATGTCAAAATGGATGACGGATACTGGTACGGTCTTGACGCGACATGGGACGACCAGAGCATAGGAACGGTGTATGACTTTTTCCTTACAGGTTCGGAAAGCCGCGACGCACACTTCGGCGGCTACGCTTTCAACTCAGAGCAGAACCACGTTCCCACGGGCACTAACTTTGCCGTTGACTTCGCTCTGACATATCCCGTAATCAATACGGTTTCCTACAGCTCGGGACTTACCGATGTCGATACGGACGCGACATTCAATAACGCAAAGCTGATGATGTTTATACAGAAAAACGCAGTTCTTGGCAGTGAATTCTATACGGTGAACGACCACAGCTTTTACCCCGATGACCACACGGTTACGGTTAACGGAATCACTACGGGAGGCAGCGTAACCGTTAACAATAACATATCGGGCTTAAGGACTTACGGCGTTGTGCGGTGGGGAGACGTTGACTCCTCAAACACGGTTGACGGGGCAGACTATGAGACTGTTTTAAGAACGGCCGCCGCGGATAACGTTATTTCCGACCCTCTGCAGCTTGCGGCGGGAGACCTCAATGAGGACGGAGTTATTGACGGCTTTGACGCGGTGTATCTCGATTTGTATATAAATGACGCGATTGAGAAGTATTAAAATTCATATAACAAACGGACAGACCGAAAAATTATTTCGGTCTGTTATACTTGTTATTTATTACTATATATGATATAATTTGTTATCTATGAAAATATATCTTTTCGGAGGTTTTGAATATGGCAGACGAAATTGTCCGTTTTGAGGATAATCAGCCCGAAACAAAAAACAAAAGAGGCGCCAAAAAAGAAAAACGCTGGGCTTTCCCGCTGGGACTGCTTATTGCGGTGCTTACCGTTGTGGGACTTGTTACGGTTATCACGGCGGGTATCGGCGGAGTTAAAACGGCGGTTGACAGGGCAAAGCACGTTGACGATTACAACACTATGCTCGTTCCCGTTGTAATGAACGACCCCGATATGTTCGACGATATTACAAAGGCGGATATGAACCAGCTTCTTGACATCTCGATATGGTCAATACTTAAAAGTAATCTTTCGCCTGACTCGTATCAGTATTCCGAGGGTAATATGATTATTCCCGAGGAGGACGTTTCGGCGGAATTCGCAAAGCTTTTCGGCACGGAAATCACTCCCTCGCATTCAACTGTTACGGGTTACGGATACGATTTTGAATACAACGCGGCAGAGAAGCATTATATCATCCCTCTTACGGGAATTGAGCCCACCTATACTCCGAAGGTGGTTGATGTTGACAAAAAGGGCAATACCCGTGTGCTGACGGTTGCGTATCTTGCAAGCGCAGGCTGGGCGCAGTCATCCGACGGCAAAATGGTTGCTCCCGAGCCCGAGAAATATGTCAAAATCACTCTGCGTGAGAACGAAACGGGTTACTATATAAGCGCAATGCAGATGGCATCTGCTCCCGAAACGGCAACTACACAGCCGAGCGCAGAGCCCGAAACAACCACTGAACCCGAAACCGAGGCTCTCACGGAGGCTCCGTCCGAGGAAACACCTGCAGAGACCGAGGCTCCTGCGGGCGAAGAAAATCAGACAGCGATAGCAGAATAAGGAAGATAAAATGATTAAGATTTCACCTTCAATATTATCAAGCGATTACAGCATACTCGGCGCAGAACTCAAAAGGATGGAGGACTGCGGTGCTGATATGCTTCACATTGACGTTATGGACGGGCACTTTGTGCCGAATATCACTCTCGGCGCGCCGATAGTCAAGTGTATAAGAAAGTCAAGTTCGCTTCCGTTTGACGTGCATCTTATGATAAGCGACCCGTATAAATATATACCTGATTTTGCAAAGGCGGGCTCAGACATCATAACCTTCCACTATGAGGCGGACAGCGATATTGACGAAACCATTGATTTAATTCACTCTTTGGGCAAAAAGGCGGGACTTTCGATAAAGCCGAAGACACCTGCAGAGGTTGTGTTCCCTTATCTTGACAAGCTTGAAATGGTGCTTGTTATGACCGTCGAACCCGGCTTCGGAGGTCAGTCATTTATGGCGGATATGATGCCCAAGGTCAGCGCCGTAAGAGCGGAAGCAGAAAAAAGAGGACTTGACACGGACATACAGGTTGACGGCGGAATAAGCGGCTCGACCATAGGTATTGCCGCTAAGGCGGGTGCCAACGTCTTTGTGTCCGGAAACGCTATTTTCTCGTCAGATGACGCGGCTGCAACAATAAGCGAATTCAAAGCCATAGCAGGGGAGTAAGCTCTGTTAAGACGGTACTGTGCTCAAGTATGACAAGACTTTGAATTTCTGAAACAGCCGCGGCCGTACCGAATTCGGAAAGCATGGTTTTTAGATAATTATTATCTAAAATTCCTTTTATCAGGACAAGCTTTTTTCCGTTTACTTCGCAGTAAACTGCCGAGCGTATGCTTTGACGTTTTGGCTTCAGCGCTTCGCATATTCCGAAAAGGCAGTCGGCTTTTTCAACGCTTACCGAAAGCAACGCTCTTTTGCGGCGGTAAAGGTATCGGGGCATTATTCTGACGGCTAAAAACGCCGAGCCGTCCGCAGAGGTAAAGCACTCGACGGCAACCCTCACATTTCCCGTTACAGGCGGTTTTGAGTACGCTGTAAGCTCGCGCGCAAGTCTGCGAATGCCCGACGCGTCCATACGGTCAATTCCGTAATCGGCTGTGTCGCGGCTGCTTAATTCGGCTATAATAAAGCGACTGCTGTTTATATGTATTCTCATATCGGCTTTTTGCCTTTCAATAAAGATTATATAAATAATTTTAAAATTCCCGACTAAGCATTTCAATAAATAAATTATGGAAACAGAGGTGGTATTTTGAGCAAGGAAAATAAAAAATCCTCTCCCGTTTCTCTGAGCGAGGAGGAACAGCTTGAAATAAAAAACACCCGTAAATATATGCTTGATTTACTGGTTATATCCGTTGCGCCTGCAGTTATGGCGTGCTACTATCACGGGCTTAGAGCTTTGCTTTTAATCGCGCTCGGTATTGTCAGCGCCGCGGTCTGCGAGAAGGCTGCCGCAAAGCTTTATAAAATGAAATCTTATCTTACCGACCTTTCGGCGGTTACGCTTGGCATGGTTATAGCTCTGTGCCTGTCGGCTTCGTCCCCGTGGTGGCTCGTTGTTACGGCTGTAAGCTTTGCCGTGTTTGCGGTCAAGATGCCCTTCGGCGGAAACGTCAATTCAATGTTTTCTCCCGTGGCTGCCGCAGTCGCGTTTGTAAGCATCTGCTGCCGCGAGGTAATGTTCTCATATCCCGCAGTCGGCGCAGGGCTTAAAACGGCGGTATTCGGAAGTGAGGACTATGTTGCGGGTGAATCTGTTGCCGATATGCTCTTAAAGGGTAATTCTATAGGAAACAGCATAATAAACTACATTGATATACTCATAGGAAACGTGCCCGGACCAATGGGCGCGGTTTGTGTGCTGGCGCTTTTAGGCGGACTGATTTATCTTGTAATCAGACGTCCGAAAACAGCCGTTATTTCACTTTGCTATTTTGCGTCTTGCGCGGCGGTTGCGCTCATATTCCCGAGAGTAACTACGGGAAGGCTGATTTCCGTGTTTATGGAGCTGAGTTCGGGACTGCTGTTTATCGGCGGACTTGTAATGCTCTCCAACGAGAGAATTGCTCCCGAAAAGCTTTCGGCAAGAATTCTTTACGGAATCTGCGCCGGACTTGCAGTAATGACGGTACGGCACATAAGCTCATTTGAGGACAGCACGGCGTTTGTAATTCTGATTATGAATTCCGCGGCGCCCCTGTTTGACAAAATTCCGAAAATGAAACTCGGCAAAAAGAAAAACGAAAAAATCGAGATAGAAATAATCAGAGATACTTCCACGGAGAACGGAGGTGCTGTAAATGGCTGACGGCACTATCAGAGAGGGCATCAGAAACAGTGCCCTTATCAAGAATCCCGTTTTATTTGAGGCGATAGGCATAGCGCCCGTCGTCGCCATGGCTGTATCTGTAAAAACGGCAATAATGCTTTCCGTTATTTCAACGGCGGAGCTTATTATCATTGAAAGCTTTACCTGTCTTTGTTTAAAGAAAATCAAGCATTGGTTCAGAGTGCTTATCTATGCGCTTTTCGGCGTATTTATAAACGTGCCTCTGTTTATGTTCTTTACAAAGATAGCGCCCAACGAAACGGCAAACGTCAGCATATTTATACCTCTTATTGCGGTCAACTCTCTTGTGGCTCTGCACTGTGAGAGGGTAGCGGTCAGAAAGAACTTAAAGGATACTCTTGTTGACGCGGTTTCCGCAAGCGTGGGATATGTCTTTATTGTATTTGTTACGGCAATTATCAGAGAGATACTCGGCAGCGGTACCTTTTACGGTTACAGTCTTAAACTTCCCGTCAGGCTTTCGGGACTGTTGCTTCCCTTCGGAGGTTTTCTTCTGCTCGGCTTTATTGCCGCGCTTTTCAAGAGGATAATCAAAAAGGGCTATCCCGACGAGAATCCCGAGGCGGCGTTTAATCTGTCGGAGATTTCGGATACTCATATGGAGAATATCAGAGATATAATTTCCGAAGGCAATAATCCGTTTGACGAATTATTTGCAGACAGTAAATCTGACATATATTACGAGCCGGAGGATATAGTTTCGGAAAAGCCTGCGGTTAAAAAGAAAGAAAAAACCAAAAAGGAAAGACGCTCCGTGAAAAAGACGGAGGACGTTCCCGAGATACAGAAAACAACTCTTGTCAATAACGAGAATATTGAGATTTATACCGTTGAGGGAAGCACCGCGGAAACAGAAAAGCCCGCGACACACGCAAGGTATGAATCGGAGTTTGACGATATTCTCAATGAACTTGAAAATTTCAAAAAGGGAAAAGAGCAGGACGCCTCAGCCGAGGATGAAGCGCCTGCCGCGGAAAACAACGAGCCTCAGAAGGAGGGTGACGGAGAATGAGAATTATAACAGAACTTTTACTCGCAGCCGTCTATGCCCTCGTACTGCAGAATTTTATCTTTACGGGAGGCTACGGAGCAAGCGAAGCGATAAGGATGGCGGCAAAGCCCAAACAGCTTTACGTTATGAGCTTCTTTATCACGGTCTTTTCGACATCCGCTTCCGTTATCTGCGTCATACTTGAGCAGATAAGACGGGTACGAATGCTCGGTATTATAGGGCACGCAATTATCTTTATACTTGTGCTTGCGTTTGTATATATTATCGCGCTTATAGTGATAGTTTACGGTTTGAAAGCTAAACAGAGAACCCGCAGAAGGCTCGGAATTGCGGCTTTCAACACGCTTGTTCTTGCAGTTCCCTTCCTTAACTACAGGGCAGGCTTCTCAGTACCGGAGGCGATAGGTTCGGGCATAGGCTCGGGACTTGCGTTCGCGCTTGCCGCCTTCTTAATAAATCTCGGGCTTCAGAGACTTCAGAAAAGCGATATTCCCGACGCCTTCAAGGGCACGCCGGCGATATTTATCTATGTTGCCATGCTGTCGCTCGGATTTGCAGGCATTCTCGGAACACTATAATTTTATTTAAAGGGCAGAAAAATGCTATTTCAGAACAACGGCAAACAGCCGAGAAAAAGAAGTTATTACCCGTTTTCAAAGAATTATCCGACAAAGACGGGCAATACCTATGAAATCGGCGAAAGCAGGACAAAGAGAAAAAGAGAAGAGCGCAACAGAGTGATATTTTATGTTTCGCTCATCTTTTTGTTTGCTCTTGTGTTTGTAATTGCCTGTGTTTCGCTGACTCTTTCAAGGCGCCCGATACAGCTTAACAATACGGGCAAGGCCGCGCAGTACGACGGCAAACTGAAAGCGCTCTGTCTGCCTGACGACGCGCTCGGCGGAGGAATCGCATATACTCTTTTCAAGGGCGAGCTTACGGATATTAAGGCAAATGCGGTAGTTATAGATTTCAAGACCGACGACGGAATGCTTCACTACAATTCCTTAAATGAGGATGCTCTGAGCATAGGGGCGTGCGCAACAGTTTACGGTAATGCAAATAACGTAATTCACGCTCTTAAAGATGACGGCTACAAAATAATTGCAAGAGTTCACTGCTTTAAAGACCCTCTTGCGGCGTCTGTGATTAACGGCGCTGCCGTAAAGGAAGCCGACGGGGAAACTGTCTGGCTCGACAACAGCGCGCAGAAGGACGGAAATCCCTGGCTCAACCCCTTCTCAGACAAGGCGAAAGAATATCTGTACGGAATTATATCCGAGTGCGTTAAGACGGGTGCGGACGTCGTGCTGCTTGACAGCGTATGCTTCCCCGATTCGTCCAGAGTTTCGGGTGCGGTATTTCCGGGAGAGGAAACGGAAACACAGAGCCGTAATACCGCGCTTCACAACTTCGTCAGCGAGGCGGCAAGCCTTTGCGGAGACATACCTCTTGCGCTTTACCTTAACTGCGACAGTGCGCTTAACGGCAACGATATGCTCTATGCCGGCTCAATGTTTGACAGCGAAGCGATTTTCGACGCGGTGGATTTCAGAAACAGCGCAGTTGACGGCGAAATAAAAATTGACAGCACGGTATATATGAAGGACGAAATTAACGAGGGACTTTGTATAGGAAAAAGCGTCCCGATCTTAAAGGAAAAGCTTGACGATAACTTCTCGTCAAAGGCGATTATCCCGATTATCAGCGATAAGGAATATATAGAGATGCTGCAGAATCTCGGCATTGAGAATTATATCCTCGTAAAATAAGCACATTAAAAAAAGACACAAAAATCCCCGCTTATGTAAGCGGGGATTTTTATTATGCTGTTTTATTCCATCGGCATACGCTCGGCAGAATAATTGCGGTCTATTGTTTTCTTAAACAGCAGATAGTCGTATTTCGGACACCACTGACTGCCTATAGTACCGTTTTTGAAGCTTTCCTCAGAGGCTGCAATATTCATCTGAGTAATGCCCTTTAATTCCTTACCGTCCTTGTAAACCGAGTCCCAGAAGGCGTGATGTCCTATATAGGTAACGCCTGCGGGAATATACATATAGCTTAAACCTCTGTCTCTTGTAAATGCGTCAGAGCCGATTTTTTCAAGTTTCTCGGGAAGTGAGAGATACAGAGCGCCGAGAAGCGGCTTAGCGTCGGGATAACGTGTTTGCGCCATACCCTCCTCTGAAGGAACATACGAATAAATGTTGTGCATATTTCCGCAGTCAAAGAAAGCGAGAGTGCCTATTTCTTTAAGACTGTCAGGGAGGTAATATGTATCAATATTCGCATAGTTAAAGCAGAGGGGACCTATGGTTTCAACGGTTGAGGGAACGACATAGGTTCTGACCTTTTCGTTGTATTCGTTAAAGAACGCCTCGTCGTATTTCTCCGTTGTGCCCCAGAGTTCTTCCATGGGATTACCGTTATCGTCAACAAGATTTGTATAGCCGTATTCGCTGCGAAGGTACTTGTCGTGGTCTATGGGATAGCAGATAAGCACCGTTTTATCCTTGTTGTAAAGAACGCCGTCAACGTCACAGTAATTCGGGTTGTTCTCGTCAACATAAATGCACTGGAGCGCCCAGCAGGAATAAAATGCCTTGCAGTCAATATCCGTAACCGAAGCGCCGATATTGATAACCCTGAGGGTGCTGTCGCAGTTGAAAGCATATTCGTGGATGGTTGTTACCTTCCTGTCGCTGTCGTAGGTAAGGAAGTCCGTATTGATTTCATCCTCGTTTTCCGCACCGCCTGCAATCAGAGCTCCTGCCTCAATTTTTGAGTTGTCTATTTCGGCAACGTTCTCAACATCAAAGGTCAGGATAAGTCCGTTATTTGAGAACTGAACGAGTTCATATCCGCTGTCAATCTGCTTGTAATCGAGTTTGCCCGTGTTGAGCAGAGCGCGTACCGAGAAGTACAGGGACAGAAGAACTGCTATTGAAATAAATATTATGAATATTGCCTTTTTGCCTCTCGCGTTATCGTATGAAACGCCGATTTTGGGAGGCGCCAGACCTTCTATCTGGTATGTCCAAATTTCGTCCTCGGGTATGTCGAGAATTACTTCTTCAGCTTCTGCCTTGGTCTTTGACTTTTTAGTCTTTTCTTTTTTCATTCTCTGCACCCCCTTAGCCTGTAAATGAACCGGCAACAGATTCGCCTTTTTCCTCAGCCTGCTTCTCGGTTACCTCTGCACGGCGTTTGAGAACCTGAATAACCTTGTTCTGCTTTGACGAGTCGTAATCCCAGAAGAAGTACGGTATAGTCATCAGCAGGAAGCCTGCAATATCGAACAGAATCGGTATAACTATTATCTTGACTCTTGACATATCGACAAACAGGACATCCCAGTTGGAGTTGAATCCGAATTTCAGCAGCAGTATCGGTATGATAAGACCGACAACAGCGGTAATCGGGCCGGTAATCCAGCCGAAAATTCCCGAGAATGCTTCAAGGCGTTCGCCCGACAGATACATCTGATAGTCGTTGATGCGTATATCCATATCATGACCGACAGCGGTCGGAACAGTATGAGTAGCTTCAAGGAAGAACAGAACGATAAGACAGATAATACCGCAAAGCTGAACGTTGTCGCCGCAGAGCAGTATTGCCGCAACGACTATCGACCAGCCGACTGCGCGTGAAATCTGATAGAAAATCATTATCTGTTTATATGTAAATCTTTTGATAAAATACGGTGTAAAGAAATCGGGCGGAGTACCCGCAAACGAAACCGCCGAAACGATGAGTCCGTAAGCAAGACCGCTCAGACGGAAGGTGTAAAGATAAAGGACCGTTGTGAATGCGAGCATTCCGTTACCCAGCGAGTCAATCAAGCCGACAATGGTAAGCACCCACTTGTACTTGTTTCGCATAACGCCGAAAATTCCGTCCCAGAATTTAATCTGAACTTTCTCCTCAAGAGGCGGTTGCGGGATTCTCTCTTTGATTCTGCTGGCAAAAATCATTGTCAGCGTTGCAAAGCCGATAAAGATTATCGGGATAACATATCTGTAAACGTTTATGTCCGCCCACTCGTCTCTCGTAAAGCCTATTGCTATCGGAATTACAATAACCATCAGAGAGTTGAGAATATGCGAGAGCTTTATAGGATATGTTCTGATAAGAATTCTCTCCTGCATATTCGGGCTGATGTTCTGCGCGCAGTTTTCAAGGCAGTTACCGAAGGCGTAGAGGTTGTATATTGCAAACAGAAGGTTCGCTATCCAAACTCTTGTAACCTCGTCCTTTATTGCGTAAACAGGGAGCCAGCCTATAAGCACAACCATTATGCACTTGGGAACAACATCGCTGTAAAGGAAGTATTTATATCTTCCGAATTTGGGTATTAACTTCTTGCGCCAGAAAATTCCTCTCGAGCCTGCCCAGCCGTTCCACAGAATGTGCGTACCGAGAATTTTTATTGATGATGCCGCCGACAGACCTCTGATTGAGTTGAGAGATGCGACCAGCCAGTTATTCGGGTTAAGGAACGGTTCAAAGTTAAACAGAATCAGGAAAATACCGATTATCATTGAAAAGAAATAAACGGTATAGAGTTTCCTCTCCGTTTTCTTGGGCATAAAGCCAAG
>SVOA01000019.1 GCA_015066635.1 Oscillospiraceae bacterium
ATGGCAGACAATAAAAGACATTATGAAGATTTTGAGGTTCCTGTGCCTTCCAAAGGCACGGGTGCAACTATAAATAAAAAAGGCGGCACCAAGACCAAAAAGAGCTTTGCACAGAAGTGGAGAGCGCTTAAAAAATGGCAGAAGGGTCTTATTATAGCGGTGCTTGTTCTTGTGCTTTTACTTGCCGCGGCGTTTATTGCGGTTTTCGGTATTTACAGCGGCTTTAAAACCGACATCGACCAGGACGAGCTGGGAGTTTCAGATGACATCTTAAAGAAATACGGCAACACCGATATTTTCAATGTCGCAATTTTCGGCGTTGACACAAGAAACGAGGACTCCTTCAAGGGACTGAGCGATACTATTATGATAGTCAGTCTTGACGCAAAGAACGGCTCGGTAAAAATTGTGTCGATACTCAGGGACAGTTATGTTGCCATAGACGGCCACGGCAAGCAGAAAATAACGCACGCCTATTCTTACGGCGGAGCGCCGCTTGCGATTAAGACCATAAATAAGAATTTCAATATGAACATTACCGATTATGCCACTATCAATATGTTCAAGCTTTCGGATGCGATAAATACACTCGGCGGAATTGACATAGAGATTACGGAATCGGAGCGCGACCAGATAAATCAGGAGGCACTCTACGGCGACGAAAAGGCGCAGAGAGGCGCGGCGCTTGTAAACGATTACGGTCAGGTACACCTTGACGGCGATCAGGCGGTTATCTTCTGCAGACTGCGTCATCAGGACAATGACGAGGCGCGTTCCAACCGTCAGAAGATGGTTATAAACGCACTTCTCAAACAGGCGAGAAAGGTCAGCCCGACCAAGTACGCAGAGGTTGTACGGACAATGATGTCGCTGTGCGAGACCTCGGTTTCCTTCAGTGAAATAATGAAATTTGTTCCGCTGATTAACGCAGATATTTCAATAGAGGCGATTACCGTTCCCGGAGAGCCCGAAAACGCGATAGGCGGTATTTACGAGGGATATTGGGTATGGAGATATGACCTTGAGAGCGCTGCCGAGAGAATTCATATGTTCATCTACGGCGAGCCCGCAAATTCCGAAACGGGCTATAACTCCTCAAAGGATGCGGACATTACTACCACAAAGAAAGCTGCAGGCGATACAGGCAGCACTACAAAAAAGAATAATTCAAATGTAATTACAATAGTCGGCGAAACAACCACAAAGGGCAAAAAGGCGGAATCAAATCAAAGTCCGACTACCGAGCCGCAGACTCAGGAAACTACCACGGCGGCGCCGCCGCCCGAAACCACTGCGGCACCCGAGACCACGGCGCAGGCACAGGAGCCTCCCACCTCGGCACCGGAACCCGAAACCAAAGCTGACAGCGATGCGGCTTAATATAAAGTTTATATAAAAGGAGGATGTTATTATGAAAGGCATTATTCTTGCAGGAGGAGCAGGCACAAGACTTTATCCGTCAACACTTGCGGTTTCAAAGCAGATTTTGACAGTATATGACAAACCGATGATTTATTATCCCATGTCAACTCTTATGCTTGCCAAAATCAAGGATGTTCTTATCATTTCAACACCCAGAGATATTCCTACATACAAGGAGCTTTTCGGCGACGGCTCACAGCTCGGTATGAATATTCAGTATGCAATTCAGGACAAGCCGAGAGGACTTGCCGACGCATTTATTATCGGCGAGGAATTTATCGGCGACGACAGCGTATGCCTTGTTCTCGGCGACAACATTTTCTACGGCTACGGTTTCTCGGAAAGACTTGCAAAGGCGAGCAGCAGAACATCGGGAGCCACTATTTTCGGTTATCACGTCAGCAACCCCACAGCCTTCGGCGTTGTTGAGTACGACAAGGACTGGAACGTTCTCTCAATAGAGGAGAAGCCCGAGCATCCGAAGTCAAACTATGCTGTTCCCGGACTTTACTTCTATGACAATGACGTTATTGAAATTGCAAAGAACGTAAAGCCCTCGGCAAGAGGCGAAATCGAAATCACTTCTATAAACAACGAATATCTGAGGAGAGGTACTCTGAAGGTTGAGCTTTTCGGCAGAGGTATGGCATGGCTTGATACTGGCACACACAGAGCAATGCTTGACGCCGCTAACTTCATTGAGGCAGTTCAGACCAGACAGGGACTTTACGTTGCCTGCCTTGAGGAAATCGCTTACAATAACGGCTTTATAAATAAGGAGCAGTTACTTGTTCAGGCTGACAGACTTCACACCACCGAGTACGGACAGTATCTCTATAAAATTGCAGGTAAGGAACAGGACTAATACTTCCCCGGGAGGTTTAAACATATGAAAATACTCATAACCGGCTCAAACGGTCAGTTAGGTAATGAGCTCAACACCATGCTCAGAACGGGCGAAGCAGGTATCGGTAAAATCAGCGATGCCTACAAGGGCTGTGAAATTACGGCTGTTGATGTTGATGTGCTTGACATTACCGACTGCAGTGCGGTTGACGCTTTTGCGGCGAAGGAAAGACCCGATATTATCATCAACTGTGCGGCGATGACCAATGTTGACGGCTGCGAAACAAATTTTGAAGCGGCAATGAAGGTTAATGCCATAGGTCCCCGAAATCTTGCCATGGCTGCCGAGAAGTACGGCGCAAAATTCGTACACGTTTCGACAGACTATGTTTTCAAGGGCGACGGCAATACTCCGAGATGCGAGTGGGACAGCACCGAACCGAACACGGTTTACGGCAAAAGCAAGCTGCTCGGCGAGGAGTATGTCAAGGAGCAGTGCAGCAGATACTTTATACTGCGCACGGCATGGCTTTACGGGCTCATAGGCAAGAACTTTGTCAAGACAATGAGAAGGCTCGGCAATATGAACGAGGTTACAACAGTTGTTGACGACCAGAGGGGCAACCCGACCAACGCCAATGACCTCGCATATCATATTCTCAAGCTTGCGCTTACCGAGGAGTACGGTATTTATCACTGCACAGGCGAGGGAGAGTGCAGCTGGGCAGATTTTGCAAAGCGTATCATGGAGCTTTCGGGCTGCAGCGGCACGGTTGCAAAATGCACGACCGAGGAGTATTCCCGTAAGTATCCGACGGCAGCACCAAGACCGTTATATTCATCTCTGAGAAATCTTATGCTCGAATGTACTGTCGGCAATGAGATGAGAGACTGGGAAACGGCTCTTGAAGAATATATAATTAAATTAAATGAAATGGAGAAAAATCAATGAAAACTTATCTTGTAACAGGCGGTGCCGGATTTATAGGTTCAAACTTCGTTATCTATATGCTTAACAAGTATGATGACGTTAAGATTATCAATGTTGACAAGCTTACCTATGCGGGTAACCTTGAGAACCTCAAGAGCGTTGAGAATAATCCCCGTTACAGCTTTGTTCAGGCGGACATCTGCGACAGAGAAGCCATCTCAAAAATTTTTAAGGAAAATGATGTTGACTATGTAGTTAACTTTGCGGCGGAGAGCCACGTTGACAGAAGCATTACCAACCCCGAAATCTTTGTTGAAACAAACGTGCTCGGTACGGTAAATATGCTTCAGTGCGCAAAGGTTGCATGGCAGACAGGCGACGACGAATATAAGGAAGGCGTTAAATACCTTCAGGTTTCGACCGACGAGGTTTACGGAACTCTCGGCGCAGAGGGTTACTTTATGGAGACTACTCCTCTTGATCCTCACAGCCCCTATTCATCAAGTAAGGCATCTGCGGACTTGTTCGTAAAGGCCTTCCATGATACATATAAGTTCCCCATCAACATCACACGCTGCTCAAATAACTACGGACCTTATCAGTTCCCCGAGAAGCTTATTCCTCTTATTATGAACAACACCCTTGCTCACAAGGACCTTCCCGTTTACGGCGACGGTATGCAGGTAAGAGACTGGCTTTATGTTGAGGACCACTGCAAGGCAATCGACATGGTTATCAGAGACGGTGTTGACGGCGAAGTTTACAATGTAGGCGGACACAACGAGAGACCCAATATCTTTATCGTTAAGACCATTATCGACTACATCAAGAATAATGTTGACCCCGAGGTAGGCGAGCATATGATTAAGTATGTTACCGACCGTAAAGGTCATGACCGCCGTTACGGTATCGACCCGACAAAGATTAAGGAAGCTCTCGGCTGGTATCCCGAAACTGCTTTTGAGGTCGGTATCAAAAAGACTCTCAAGTGGTATCTTGACAATATGGACTGGGTTAAAAACGTTACCAGCGGCGCATATCAGGAATACTACAAGAAGATGTACGACAACAAATAATTAAAGAATTACTTAATACTCAAGTTGCTTTTTATAAAAGCAGCTTGAGTAGTTTTAAAGGACAGTGAAAATAATGGGTAAGTTCAATTTCATTAAAACTCCTATAAAGGACGTCTATGTTATCGAGCCGACGGTTTTCGGCGACAACAGGGGCTATTTTATGGAGACGTATCAGTATGAGCAGTTCAAGGAAGCGGGACTTGATATGGTCTTTGTTCAGGATAATCAGTCCAAGTCCAAAAAGGGCGTGCTCAGAGGTTTGCATTTCCAGACTCAGAATTCACAGGGCAAGCTTGTCCGTGTGGTAAGCGGCGAGGTTTTTGACGTTGCAGTTGACCTGCGTAAAGGCAGCGAAACCTACGGCAAATGGTTCGGCGTAGTGCTCAGCGCAGAGAATAAAAAGCAGTTTTATATTCCCGAGGGCTTTGCCCACGGCTTCCTCGTTCTTTCCGACGAGGCGGAATTCGTATATAAATGCACCCGCTACTATGACCCCGCACATGAGGCAGGTCTTATGTGGAACGACCCTGACATCGGCATTGAGTGGCCGATTTCAGACGGTATGGAGATACTTCTGTCCGAAAAGGACAAGGTCCACCAGTCATTTAAAGAATTCTCGGAGAAAAACGTATTTTAACTATGACTGTTTCTGTTGCCCTTGCGGCTTATAACGGCGAAAAGTATATTGCGGAGCAATTAAACTCCGTATTAAAGCAGCTGTCTTTGCAGGATGAGGTTGTCATTTCGGTTGACCCGTCTAAAGACGCTACAAAGCAGATTTGTCTTGATAAGGCGGCGCACGACAGCCGCATAAAAGTTCTTGACGGCAAAGGTCAGGGGCTTATTAAGAATTTTGAAAACGCTGTAAAAAGCTGCACGGGCGATATTATTATGCTCTGCGACCAGGATGATATCTGGCTTGACGGCAAGACCGACAGGGTTAAAGAGGAATTTCAAAACAGCGATATTCTTCTCTGTATGCATAACGCAAGAGTGGTTGACGGCGACCTCAATACCGAAAATGAGTCTTTCTTTTCCGTCAGAGGCACGGGCACGGGTATAGTTAAAAACATTATCAAAAATACTTATATGGGTTGCTGTATGGCGTTCAGAAACGAAGCTAAAAAATATATCCTTCCGTTTCCCGATAATCTGCCCATGCATGACCAGTGGATAGGGCTTGTCTGTGAAAAGAGAGGGAAGGTTTCCCTTATAGATGAGCCTTTAATTCTTTACAGAAGGCACAGCGACAATGCGTCCTCAGACACTCACGCGGGTTTTGTTCAGATGTTAAAATGGCGCATAAATATTGTTTCGGCGCTTTTTAAAAACGGCAGGGGAGAGTAATATGACAAACAGATTTTATGCCGTTACGGTAATCTGCAACAGAGATATTTATGACAGCGCAAGCTATAACTCACTGAAAAAATCCGACGGCGTCCGCATAATTGTCTGCGATAACAGTACCGAAAAAAATGACAACGGCAAATGTGCGGATTCCCGTGTTTCGTATATTCCCATGGGCAAAAACGCCGGACTTGCGGCGGCTTACAACAGGGCGCTCGATTCTTTGAATACGGATGACGGATATATCTGTCTGTTTGATGACGATACGGAGATTCCCGATAACTATTTTACCGAAATCGACCGTCTTGCCGTTGAAACGGATGCAGACGTCATACTTCCCGTAGTCAAAGACGAAACAGGCATTATGTCCCCCTGCAGAATAAACGGCGTACTTACCTCAAGAATTTCGTCGCCCGACGAAATAAACGGGAGGAATATTTCGGGTATCAACAGCGGTATGGCAGTAAAGGCGGCTGTTTTTAAAAACTACCGTTACGACACGGAATACTTCCTTGACTTTATTGACCATGCGTTTATAAGGGATATGAAAAACGCGGGTAAAAAAATCTGCGTATGCGATTCTGTCTGTTTACGGCAGAGCTTTTCGGCAAATGACAGGAATATCGAAAGAGCAAAAAGGAGATATGAAATTTTCAGAAAAGACTATCTCAGATTCTGCTCGCAGTCGGGCAGTAAAGCCGACGTTATAAAAGGAAAGCTATATCTTCTTAAACGAAGCTTTAATATAAACGTTTTATACAGACTTAAAAAATGAGGTGCGGATAATGGCAAAGCTCTCAATAGCTGTTGTTACTTATAACAGCGCGGATGAAATCTGCGCCTGCTTAAAGAGTATAATTGACAGCACATCCAAAATTGAATATACGCTTACCGTCATTGACAACGCATCTTCGGATAATACGGTTGAGGTTGTCAGGGCGTGCTTCCCGACGGTCAATATAATTGAAACGCAGGAAAACAGGGGCTTCGGTTACGCTCATAACAGAATGCTCGGCTCCGACAGCGAATACCATGCTGTGGTAAACCCCGACATTACCGTCTGCGGCGAAGTAATGGCGGAGCTTGCGGACTTTCTCGACAGAAACCCGCAGGCGGCGGCGGTAACGCCGAGAGTTTTTAATCCCGACGGCACCGAGCAGTTCCTGCCCAAGAGAAAGCCGACGGCAAAGTATATGCTTCTCGGCAGACTCTCAAGGTATTTCAAGCCTCTTGCGCCCGTCCGTGATGAATACACAAGAAAAAATGAAAACTTCTCGGAACCTGCCGAGATAGAATTCTGTACGGGCTGTTTTATGTTTATGAGGACAGAATACTTCCGTCAGGCGGGCGGCTTTGACGAGAGCTTCTTTATGTATATGGAGGACGCCGACCTGTCCGACAGATTAAGGGACTTCGGCAAAATATATTTTTATCCGGGCTGTTCCGTAACTCACAACTGGGGCGGAGGAAGTTCCGAAAGTCTTAAACTGCTGAAATATCATTTCAGGTCAATGTTTAAGTACTTTAAGAAGCAAAAAGGCAAAAGATAAATAGAGGATATATCATGGATAATGAGCATTATAAAATTGAAAAAGGTAAAAGAGGAGAAGAAGCAGTTTTTTGTGAATTAAAGAACATTTTTGGAGAAAATGCTATATTCTTTAAAAATGTAATTGTTGCATCTCCAACGAAAGATGATATCAACCAATTTGAGTGCGATATTATTTGTGTATCTAAAAGAGGAGTTTTTGTATTTGAAGTAAAAAATTGGGAAGGTTATATTGAAGCGGATATGCTCTCAAAAAAATGGGGAGTTAAGAAAAGTTACAATGGCAGTTTTGTACAATATGATAACCCTATTTTACAAAACAATATACATAAGAGAGTTGTTAGTGAATTATTAAATGTTGATGTTGTCTCCATTGTTGTAATGAATAATATTGGGAACAAAGTTATTATTAAAAAGCATAGTGAAAATGATGTTAATATTCCTGTCCTTTATACAACAGAACTAAAGAATTATTTTGATAGCCATTATAACAATATTATTTATAGTGAACAGCAAATTTATAATCTTTTTTCAACATTAAAAGACATGGAATTTAACAGTAAATTGTTAAAGGATAGTTTGTGGCAATTTAATAATCAAAAAGCATCTGCAACCGAAAGCGTTATAGATACTGGCAATACATCAAAAACAGATAATGCTATACAGCATAATAAAATACCCATTATAAATAAAACTCAAACTGTTAATATAGATACACCTGTTTTAAACAATAATTATAAATTACAATATGATTATTTAGACCAGAAAAAGACGAAAGGAAAAAGTGTAAAAAAACTTATTGCAGTTTTAAGCATTATAGTTTTGTTAAGCTTAATTATAACTTATCTATCAAAAGCATTGCCAATAAAAACCGCAAAAGGGGAACAGGAAACATCAGATATTGCTGAAATTGTAGTTCCGGAAACAGTAATGAATAGGTATAGGTATTCTGTAGAAGAACTACAGAATATGCCCGTTGTTTCGCATAATAACGGATACCTTGATTCTAAAATTAAACTTAAACAAAGCATTGTTCATTATGTTCAGCAAGAGAGTTATGTTGAAAATCATGAAACAAAATATAAAGAAGCTAAAGTGTATATTACTCCAGTTGAATTTATCAATGGCGTAGAGGCAGAAAACTACTATTCATACCTTAATGCCAAATACAATTATTCTCATAATTTATCTAAAGCAGATCATGAATATTTTGCTGCAATAAGATTTTATGTATGGTTTGTAAATGATGATATCACAAATATAGAGTTTAAACGTGAGGCAAGGGAAGAAAGCAATTATAGTTTTAATAAAATGCTTAAATTCTATCTTAATGACACATATTTTCAAAACCAATATTTGTCAAACGAAACAGGACAAATAAAGTATTTGAAAGGATTTTATTGTGAGGATATTGAAGAAAATGCTATTAGTAATTCTATGATTATTAGTGGTGTTCCTGTAGAATGTATTTATTTAGTCCCATTATCAAGTGATTTTGAGTATTCTATTTTGGTTAATCCGCAACCATATATGGGAATAGAAAGAGCGGTATTAAGCCTAAACTAACCGCACTTTAACACATAAAAGCGTTAATTAGTTAAAATATTTTTTCTTAAAAGGTTGACAAAGCGTTGGCATAGGTGTAATATATACCCAACAATTCAAGGAGAGAAACGCATAATGAAGGCAATTAACCGTGCAGCTGAATACTATTATTTTAGCTTTATCAACTTTTTTGGTAAGGCTTTGGGAGTTTCGCTGTAAAAAAGGTTTTTTGTAAAGTTTGCAAAGTTTAAGCCTCGCAGTGAAATTCGCTGCGAGGTTATTTTTACTTGTAGAGAGGAAACCGATATGATTGTAATTTTAAAAAACAACGCCGAACAGCAGAAGGTTGAGATTTTAAGACAATGGCTTGAAAATCAGAAGGTATCAATTCACGAGTCAGTGGGCGAATATCAGCGCGTATGGGGACTTGTCGGCGACACCAGCCGTATTGATACCGACCTTATAGAGGGGCTTGACATAGTAGAGGGCGTAAGGAGAATTTCCGAGCCCTATAAACAGGCAAACCGCAAGTTCCATCCCGACGATACGGTAATTGACCTCGGGAACGGAATTAAAATAGGCGGCGGCAATTTCCAGTATTTTGCAGGTCCGTGCTCGGTCGAGTCGGAGGAGCAGATTATGGAGATTGCGAGGGCTGTAAAAAAGTCGGGTGCAAATATCCTCAGAGGCGGCGCCTTCAAGCCGAGAACCTCTCCGTATGCCTTTCAGGGTATGAGGGCTGACGGACTCAAGCTGCTTTTACTTGCAAAGCAGGAAACGGGTATGCCTATATGCACCGAGATCATGGACGCTTCGCATATTGACCTTTTTGAGGACGTTGATATAATTCAGGTCGGTGCGAGAAATATGCAGAATTTTGAACTTCTCAAAGAACTCGGCAAGCTTGATAAACCGATTTTTCTTAAAAGAGGACTGTCGGCAACCTTTCAGGAGCTTCTGATGAGTGCCGAGTATATTATGGCTAACGGCAACGAAAAGGTCATACTTTGCGAGAGGGGAATACGCACCTTTGAAACGGCGACGAGAAATACTCTCGATTTGTCGGCTGTTCCCATGCTTCACGAGAAGTCTCATCTCCCCGTTGTCATTGACCCGAGCCATGCGTCGGGAATAGCGAGATTTGTAAAGCCCATGTCCTATGCGGCGGCGGCAAGCGGCTGCGACGGACTTATGATAGAGGTTCACAACGACCCTGCAAAGGCTCTTTCGGACGGACCTCAGGCGTTAAGACCCGAGGAGTTTGACGAGGTTGTAAAGGGCGTAGAAAAAATCAGAAAGGTATTAAAAGGCTGATAATATGTTAATCGGTGTGGTCGGCTTGGGACTTATCGGAGGTTCCCTTGCCAAGGCAATTAAATACAATACCGACAATACCGTGCTCGGCTTTGATATTGACTATAATGTTCTGCTCAAGGCAAAACTTCTCGGCGCGGTTGACGGAGAGCTGACCGATGAAAAAATCGGCGAGTGCGATATGATTATCACGGGACTTTATCCCGACGATACAAAGAATTTTGTAATCGCTCATGCAGAACAGTTCAAAAAAGGCGCCGTTGTTATTGACACCTGCGGCGTTAAGGCGTATGTCTGCAACTGTTTATGGCGTATCGCAAAGCAAAACGGCTTTGTCTTTGTCGGCGCTCATCCGATGGCAGGACTTCATCTGTCGGGATTTGAGAATTCCGACGTAACGCTTTTTAAGGACGCGTCAATGATACTTGTCCCCGACAGGGATTATGATATAAATGTACTTGAAAAGGTCAAAAAGCTGTTCCTTTCAATAGGATTTACAAATATTCAGCGTACCACTCCCGAGGAGCACGATAAAATTATCGCGTTTACTTCACAGCTCGCGCACGTTGTTTCAAACGCCTATGTCAAAAGTCCTACGGCAAAGGAGCACAAGGGCTTCTCGGCAGGCAGTTATAAAGATTTGACAAGGGTTGCAAAGCTCAACGAAAAAATGTGGACCGAGCTTTTCCTTGAAAATTATCAGAATCTGACGCGCGAAATTGATTTGATGATAGAGAATTTACAGCGCTATTCCGACGCGCTCAAGGCACAGGACGGCAAAAAACTGTGTCAGCTTCTCAAAGAGGGCAGAGAGTGTAAGGAAAGCATTGACGGAGATTATAAAGACTGAGGTAATTATGCAGACCGTTAAGATTAACACAGGCAAAGGATACAACTGTATAATAGGCAGAGGACTTCTTGAAAAAAGCGGAGAGCTTATTAAAGAGGTTTGCGCGGCGCGCAGAATTGCGCTTGTTACCGACGATACGGTGAATTCTCTTTACGCCGATACCGTAGAGAATTCTCTTAAAACGGCGGGCTTTGAGTGTGTGAAATTCGTATTTCCGAACGGAGAGGGCTCAAAGAATATAGGCACATATTCCGATATGCTTGAATTTATGGCGGAAAACCGCCTTACGAGAAAGGACTGCATTGTCGCTCTCGGCGGCGGAGTTACGGGAGATATGGCAGGCTTCTGCGCGGCAACTTATCTTCGCGGGATTGACTGTGTTCAGATTCCGACAACCCTGCTTTCGCTTGTTGACTCGTCGGTAGGCGGTAAAACGGCGATAGACCTTAAACACGGCAAAAATCTTGCAGGCGCTTTTTATCAGCCGCGCCTTGTTATAGCGGATATTGATACTCTCTCGACGCTCGGCAGGGATGTTTTTGCCGACGGGATGGCTGAAACGATAAAGTACGGCGTGCTTTTTGACAGAGAGTTTTTTAATTCGCTTAAAGATAAAAACATCAGAGAAAATCTTGAGGAAACCGTCAAAAAATGTATTGAATTCAAACGCGACACGGTCATTAAGGACGAAACGGACCTCGGCATAAGAGGACTGCTTAATTTCGGTCATACCGTGGGACACGCGATAGAGAAATGCTCGGACTATACCGTTTCGCACGGCAGGGCTGTTGCTGTCGGTATGGTTATCATTTCCCGCGGTGCTTACAGAACGGGACTTGCAAAAGAGAATATAAGCGCAGAGCTTTCCGAGCTTCTTGAAAGCTTTGGACTTCCCGTAAGTACGGACTTTACGGCTGAAGAATTATATGAGGCGGCTGTAAACGATAAAAAGACGGACGGAAATATGATAACCCTGATATTACCCGAAACCGTAGGAAAATGCCGTCTGTATAAAACAGATTTTTCCGCACTTCGTGAAATAATTGAAAAAGGACTTGCCCGATGAATATTAAGATAACTCCTTCGGTGCTGAACGGCACGGTGCAAGCAGTGTCCTCAAAATCGGCGGCGCACAGAATACTGATAGCTTCGGCACTTTCGTCGGAGGAAACCGTTATTCGCTGTAACTGTATAAGCGAGGACATCTCGGCGACCGCGGACTGCCTTAACGCACTCGGAGCAGAGGTAAAAATACAAAAGGATACGATTAAAGTCAAGCCTGTTTCGGGACAGGTTTCGGAAGCCGTGCTTGACTGCCGTGAAAGCGGTTCAACGCTCAGATTTCTTTTGCCCGTTGCCGCCGCGCTCGGGATAAAAAGCAGTTTTACGGGCTCGGGGAGACTTCCGTCAAGACCGATAATGCCTCTGCGCAGAGAGATGGAGAATTTCGGAGTGAAATTCTCGGAGCCGTGGAAATTCCCGATAGAAACGCAGGGCAGACTTAAAGCGGGCGATTATTCAATGAAAGGCAACGTCAGTTCGCAGTTCGTTACGGGACTGCTGTTTGCGCTTCCGCTGCTTGACGGTGACAGTACGCTTCGGATTATCCCTCCCGTTGAATCGCGTTCATATATAGATATGACGCTTGATACGCTGTCGCAATTCGGAATCGAAGTCAGGGAAGAAAACAATACGTTTTATATAAAAGGCAATCAGAGTTACGCTTCACGGGGAGAAATAAACGTCGAGGGCGATTGGTCAAATGCGGCATTTTTCCTTACGGCAGGCGCCGTTGCAGGGAGCGTTACGGTAAAAGGACTTAACACAGAATCGCTTCAGGGCGACAGAGTTATCACGGACATATTAAGGGATATGGGCGCAGAGGTCAGTATTGACGGCGACAGCGTTACCGTCTCTCACAGAGAGCTTCACGGTATCAGCGTAAACGCTTCGGATATTCCCGACCTCGTGCCTGTAATATCGGTTGCAGGCGCTTGTGCGGACAGCGGTATAACGGTCATCACAAATGCCGAAAGACTTCGCTTAAAGGAGAGCGACAGACTTGCCGCGATAAGCGAGTGCCTTAACAACATAGGCAACGTCAACGCCGAAATGGATGACGGTATCGTTATCTGGACGGATGAAAAACTGCTCGGCGGAAATGTTTTTTCGTTTAATGACCACAGAATTGTGATGAGTATGTCGGTCGCTTCGGTAAAATGCAAATCGGATGTTATCATAAGAGATGCCGAGGCAGTTAATAAATCGTATCCCGATTTCTTTAAAGATTTTAAATCGTTAGGAGGTAAGGCAGATGTCATCGATACTCAGGGGGAATAAAATAACTGTCAGTGTATTCGGTCAGTCGCACTCCGACTGTATCGGCGCGGTTATTGACGGACTTCCCGCAGGGATTGAACTTGATGCGGATAAAATTGCCGCATTTATGCGCAGGCGTGCTCCGGGACAGAGTTCCTTCTCAACCAGAAGAAGGGAAGCGGATATTCCAAAGGTCATCAGCGGACTTGTTGACGGCACAACCTGCGGCGCACCCGTTGCCGCAAAGATAGATAATGTCAACGCAAAAAGCTCGGACTATGACGACTATAAATATCTGCCCAGACCCTCTCACTCCGACTACACGGCATATGTGAAATACGGCGGCAATAACGACATTGCGGGCGGAGGTCAGTTTTCGGGCAGACTCACGGCGCCTCTCTGCTGGGCGGGTGCGGTATGTATGCAGCTGCTTGAGGAAAAAGGCGTTAAAATCAAGGCGCATATTTATTCCGTAAAGGACGTCAGGGATGACCCGTTCGAGGGGGAAACTCTTTTTGACGACGACACGGAACTTGACCCGTTTTTCCCCGTAATCAGCCGATTTAAGGGCGACAGGATGAAAACGGTAATTGATATTGCAAGGCAGAATTCCGACTCTGTAGGCGGCGTTATCGAGTGCGCCGTTACGGGACTTCCCGCAGGGCTCGGCGAGCCAATGTTTGACGGAATTGAAAACGTAATTGCAAAAAATATGTTCGCAATTCCCGCGGTTAAGGGTATTGAATTCGGCAGCGGATTTGACGGTACGCTCAAATACGGAAGTCAGAATAACGACGACTTTACCGTAAAGGACGGAGAGGTTAAAACACGCACAAACAACCACGGCGGTATTCTCGGCGGCATTACCTCGGGTATGCCCGTTATTTTCCGTGTCGCGATAAAACCCACACCGAGTATAGGACTTGAGCAGACAAGCGTAAATTTACAAACAATGAAAGAGGAAAGTATTACCGTAAAGGGCAGACACGACCCGTGCATAGTGCCTCGCGCAGTACCTGCAGTTGAGGCGGTTGCGGCTATTACCGTGCTTGATTTGCTGCTTTAAAAATGAGGTAATAATATGGATATAAAAGATTACAGAAATGAAATAGACTCTATTGATTCTCAGCTTATTGAACTGTTCTCAAAGAGGATGGAAACGGCAGGCAAGATAGCGCAGTATAAGAGAGAGAATAACATCCCCGTTCTTGACAGACAGAGAGAACGAGAGCTTATTGACAGAGTTGCATCTTTAAGTCCCAAAGAGCTTGAGAGCTATACCGTAAGACTTTATCAGCAGATTTTAGAGCTGTCAAAGAGTTATCAGAACAGCACCGCAAACGTCAGAACTGAGCTTTACTCCAAGATAGAAAAGGCTCTTGCCGAGAAGGATAAAATGCAGTTTCCCGAGAGGGCGGTTGTCGCCTGTCAGGGGGTTGAGGGAGCATATTCCTCAATAGCCTGCGAAAAGATTTTTGTCTCTCCGAGCATAATGTTTGTCAACAGCTTTGACGCGGTATTTTCCGCCGTATCGCAGGGACTTTGTCAGTACGGAGTTCTCCCCGTTGAGAACAGCACGGCAGGTTCGGTCAACCGCGTCTATGACCTTATGGAAAAACAGCATTTCTATATAGTCAAGAGCGTAAGAATCAAGGTTAATCACTCCCTTGTCGCAAACAAAGGCACAAGATTAGAGGATATAAAGGAAGTTTTTTCTCACGATATGGCTATCGCCCAGTCCTCGGAGTTTCTTGCCGAATTCAGCGGCGTAAAGATAACCCCGTGCGAGAATACTGCCGTTGCGGCAAAGAGGGTTGCCGAAAGCGGAAGAAACGATGTCGCCGCAATTTCCTCGTCCGCCTGCGCCGAGTTATACTCGCTTGAAACTCTCAGGGAGTCGGTACAGAACAGAGCCGATAACTATACGAGATTTATCTGCATTTCAAAAAAACTTGAAATATATCCCGGAGCCGACAGGACAAGTCTTATGCTTACTCTTGAGCACAAGCCCGGCGCACTCTATAATCTGCTTGCCATGTTCTCGGCGCTCGGCATAAACATACTCAAGCTTGAGAGCCGTCCGCTTGACGGCAGAGATTTTGAATTTATGTTTTACTTTGATGTCGAGGCATCGGTATATTCCGAGAAATTCCTTCAGATGATTACGGAATTGCCGGGCGCAACTGAGGACTTTTCGTACCTCGGAAGCTATAACGAAGCAGTCTGAGATTTAATAGTTTCTTTACAATTATTCACAGATTGTTTTTGAAAAGTCTATTGAATTGACATATTTTTTTGTTATAATACAGATATCAAGTGAGGAACAGCTTAATACTATTTTTCACGAGATACTTTTTCATTTATCCCTTTTCTTCCCCTAATAAAAAAGAACGCCTTAAAAAGGCGTTCTTTTTTTGCTTTCATTATTTAACCTTGTTATTTCTCAGCGCTCTTGTCAGTTCGTTGAGCTTGGGCGGCTTGCCGTACATAAGTACGCCGATTTTGTATATCATAGCCGCAAGGTAACCAATAAACGCGGTTGACGCTATGAGTATTACCACCGAAATTATTATCTGGGGGGTTGAAACATTACCCATGGCTATCCTCGTGAACATCGCCATCGGAGAGGTAAACGGAATAAATGAGGCGACCTTCATAAGCGGGTTGTCAACGTCAGAAATCATGGAGAAAATAGTTATCATAAATGAGATAATCATAAGGAAGGACACGGGCATTGTCAAAGCGCCGACATCCTCAAGACGGCTTGCCAGCGAAGCAAGTGCGCCGTACATAAACGCATAGATAAAGAAGCCGAGCGTAAAGAACAGTATTGTAAAGAATATCAGTCTTGCGGGCATCTCAAAAACCGAGCGTATTATTGCGTTATCCTGCCAGAATTCGCTGTTGATTCTGTAAAACGATACGGCGCTTCCGAGTATCAGAATAAGCTGTGAAAAGCCCGCGGCGCCTGCTCCGAGTATCTTGCCGAACATCAGATTCAGGGGCTTTGCCGAGGTTATGAGCAGTTCCATAGCTCTTGAACTCTTTTCTGTTGCAACGCCCTGAGCGACAAACTGACCGTACATTATGACCGAGAAATAAAGCAGGAACATAAGTATATAAGTATAAAAGAAGCTTTGGTTCTGGTCGTTTGCAATGACGTCTGTGTGCGTGGAAACGGGGCTTCCGAGTATTTGCTCGATTCTCTCGTCAGACAGTCCCTCGTTTTTAAGCTCGCTTGCCTGAAAAAGATGAAGTAATGCGTCCTCGATAACAACAGAGGTCATATCGGTAAGTCCTGCGGTTTTGACAACGTATTCATACGAGAGGGGAGATGTTATGACAACGCCCATATCGTACTCTCCGCTGTCAACCTTTGCTTTGAGTTCGGCGTCGTCAAGCTCGACTATGTCAATCTGTGAGCCCGTCATTTCCTCCGAAATAATACTTCTGAGTTTTTCAAGGTCGTAGTCTTTACGGGCGGTCAGAGCGATTTTCTCTGCATAGCTTACGCCTATTGAATTCATATCTATACTTTTACCGCCGTTCATCCTCGGAGAAAAAAGCAAAATTCCCATACTGAGAATTATCAGCAGAGTGAGCCCGACAAACACCTTGTTTTTAAGGTATCCGATAAATTCAAAAAGAAAAATTGTCTTAAACTGTTTCATACTGCACTCTCCGTATATCTTACAAATATTTCGCCTAGCGTGGGCTCCTTGACGCGGAAGGAATCAATATCCGCCGAGAAGCTGTGAAGCGAGTTGTATATTTCTTCTTTATCGTCGGCGCTCTCAAGAATGAGATTTATTGTGTCGCCGTCAATTTCCGAGTCGTTGAGCTTATCTGCGTCAACGGTCTTTATATAGTCGTATATTTCCTTTGCGTTTTGGCTTACTATTTCTATTTTGTTTCTTTCAAAGCTTCGTTTGATGTCCCTGATGTTTCCTTGAACGACAATTTTACCTTCGTTAAGTATTGCTATCCTGTCGCAGAATTCCTCAATGTAATTCATCTGATGAGAGGAGAAAAGCACTATTTTGCCGTCGTTTATCAGTTCTTTTATAAGGTCCTCAAGCAGCAGGGCGTTTACGGGGTCGAGACCCGAAAACGGCTCGTCGAGTATGACTATGTCGGGGTTTGCGATAAGAGTTGCGACAAGCTGAATTTTCTGCTGGTTGCCCTTTGAGAGAGTTTCGAGCTTTTTATCGGCAAATTCAGTCATCTTTAATTTAAAAAGTAAGTCCTGCGCATTTTTTCTCGCCTCATCCTTACGGAGTCCTGCAAGCTCGCCGAAATAAATGAGCTGAGTCATTATCGGCTTTTTGGGGTAAAGTCCTCTTTCCTCGGGCAGATAGCCGATTTTAACCTTTGCGGGGTCAAAGGGTACGCCGTCAAGCAGTACCTGACCGCTGTCCGCTGAGAAAACGCGCATAATAATTCTTATAGTGGTGGTCTTGCCCGCACCGTTTCTGCCGAGCAGACCGAGAGCCTTGCCGCTGTCGGCGGAGAAGGAAACGCCCTTTAATACGGACTTCTCCCCAAAGCTCTTATATAAATCGGCAACGCTTAATTTCATACTTGACCTCCGTGAAAATATATGTAAAATAGTATATATAAAGTTTATCAAATATACATATAAAATGCAATAAATAATGTGTTAACGAAAGGAAAAATATGGAGAATCTCAATCTTAACGAAAAAAGTCTTATATACTTTTTAAAGCAGTACAGGATGAAAAAAAGCCTGCGCTTTTTTGAGAGCACTGCGTCAACAAACGACGAGGCAAAAAAGCTCTGTCAGTCGGGCAAGGGCAGAGGCGTACTCATAGCCGCAGACGCTCAGGAGTCGGGCAAGGGCAGGCAGGGACGTGATTTTTACTCCCCAAAGGGCAAGGGAATATACTTCTCTGCCGTGTATGAATTAAACGACGGGGCAAAGAATCTTGACCTTATTTCCTCAGCCGCGGGACTTGCCGTCAGAGACACGCTTTACAATATTTTCGGACTTGACGTTAAAATCAAGTGGCCCAACGACATACTCTATGACGAAAAGAAGCTTTGCGGTATTCTCTGCGAGGCGGTTAACGAAGGCGACCGCCCGAAGTATATTATTATAGGCATAGGCGTAAATCTTGAGACCTGCGATTTCCCCGACGAGTTAAGTCTTACAGCGACCTCGGTGGGTAATATTTACAGCGGAGAGGTTGAGCTTGACCACAACGAGATACTCATTGACATAGTAAACAACCTTGACAGATATATTATCAGAAGCGGACTTATTCAGGACGGCGACTGCTCGGACATTATCGCCCGTCTGAAAGCTTCCTCCTGCACTCTGGGCAAAATGGTCAGGGTTATCACGCCCGATACCGAGTACGACGCGAGGGCGCTCGACATTGCAGACAACGGCGGACTCGTAGTTCAGGGACCTGTTGAGATTACGACGCTTACCTCGGGCGAGGTCAGACATTTAAGATAAAATATACAAAAATCCTCCGAAATACATTTTCTGTGAGTAAAAATACACAAATTTGCTGAAATTATGAATAAATATGCAAAAAATACTTGACTTTATGCAAAATTGGTGTATAATTCTTTACAGTTAATGAATTCGGAGGAATT
This sequence comes from Oscillospiraceae bacterium, assembly GCA_015066635.1. Lineage (GTDB taxonomy): Bacteria > Bacillota > Clostridia > Oscillospirales > Acutalibacteraceae > Fimenecus. The sequence goes on from SVOA01000019.1 coordinate 18,824, forward strand.
ATTATGAATAAGGAAAATATCAAAAAAGTAGTGCTTGCATATTCGGGAGGACTTGACACCTCAATTATCATCCCGTGGCTTAAAGAGAATTACAACAACTGCGAGGTTATCGCCGTTTCGGGTAATGTCGGTCAGGCTTCGGAGCTTGAGGGACTTGAGGAGAAGGCTCTCAAAACGGGCGCTTCCAAAATATATATTGAGGACCTGACAGAGCAGTTCCTTACGGAAATCGTTTTCCCCTGTGTGCAGGCAGACGCAAAGTATGAGGACTATCTTCTCGGCACGGCGTTTGCACGTCCCGTTATTGCAAAGAGACTGGCAGAGATAGCCATAGCCGAGGGTGCCGACGCTATCTGCCACGGCTGTACGGGCAAGGGCAACGACCAGGTGCGTTTTGAACTTACCATCAAGGCGTTTGCTCCCGATATGCCCATTATCGCCCCCTGGCGTGAGTGGGACATCAAATCGCGTGATGAGGAAATAGATTACGCAGAGGCGCACAATATTCCTCTTAAAATCAGCAGGGAAACAAACTATTCAAAGGACAAGAATATCTGGCACCTTTCACATGAAGGTCTTGACCTTGAGAATCCTGCAAACGAACCTCAGTACAATAAGGAAGGCTTCCTCGAGATGAGCGTTTCCCCCGAAATGGCTCCCGACAAGCCGACATATATGACACTTCACTTTGAAAAGGGTATTCCCACAAAACTTGACGGCAAGGAAATGGGCGCGGTTGAACTCGTCGAAGCACTTAACAAACTCGGCGGAGAGAACGGCATAGGACTTCTCGACATAGTTGAAAACAGGCTTGTGGGAATGAAGAGCAGGGGACTTTATGAAACACCCGGCGGAGCAATTCTCTATAAGGCGCACGAGGTACTTGAAACCATCTGTCTTGACAAGGAAACAATGCACTATAAGGCTCTTGTCGCACAGAAACTCGGCGAGCTTGTATATAATGCTCAGTGGTATACTCCGCTTACAAAGGCAATTCTTGCATTTGTCAAGAGCACTCAGGAAAACGTTACGGGCGACGTTAAACTCAAGCTCTATAAGGGCAATATTATCAATGCCGGCGTAACCTCTCCGTATTCGCTCTATGACCCCGAGATTGCGACCTTTGACGAGGACGAGGTTTACAATCAGGCAGATTCAAAGGGCTTTATAAATCTCTACGGACTTCCCATTGAGGTTAAGGCAAGGCTTGACGCAAAGAACAATAAATAATATAATTTACAAAGGGCGGGGCTTTGCCCCGCCGATTCTTTATAAAGGATGATGCTTTATGCAGTTATGGAAGGGCAGGTTCAAAAAGGAGCTTGACGAAAAAACAAACGATTTCAATTCGTCCGTTTCCTTTGACAGCCGTATGTATAAACAGGATATTGACGGAAGTCTTGCGCACGCGGCAATGCTGAGCGCTCAGGGCATTATTTCCTGCGAAGACCTGAGTCAGATAGTAAAGGGGCTTAACGAAATAAAAGCCGACATCCAAAGCGGCAGGCTTCTCATAGACCCCAATGCCGAGGATATCCACACCTTTATTGAGGGCGAGCTTACCGCGAGAATAGGCGCGGCAGGCAAAAGACTGCATACTGCAAGAAGCCGTAACGACCAGGTTGCCGTTGACATAAGACTTTATCTGCGCGACGAGTGCGGCGAGGTTTACGCTCTTTTGACCGAACTCATAAACGTAATAACCGCTAAGGCAGAAAAATATGCCTCGGCTGTTATGCCCGGTTACACCCATATGCAGCGCGCTCAGCCGATTACCTTCGGACATCATCTGCTGGCTTATGCCGAGATGCTGCTTCGTGATAAAGACAGACTCAGCGACGCCCGTAACAGAATGAATTATTCTCCGCTCGGAAGCTGTGCCCTTGCGGGTACAACCTATAATATAGACCGTGAGATGACCGCAAAGGAACTCGGCTTTGACGGTGTAATGCAGAATTCTCTCGACGGCGTTTCGGACCGAGACTTCTGTATAGAGCTCGCGTCTGCGCTTTCCGTGATAATGATGCACCTTTCACGCTTTTCCGAGGAGATAATTCTGTGGTGCTCCTGGGAGTTCAAATTCGTTGAGCTGGACGACGCCTTCTCAACGGGCTCGTCAATTATGCCGCAAAAAAAGAATCCCGATATTACCGAGCTTGTCAGAGGTAAAACGGGCAGGGTTTACGGCGACCTTATAACCCTGCTTACAATGATGAAGGGGCTTCCCCTTGCATACAATAAGGATATGCAGGAGGATAAGGAGGCGATTTTTGACGCTTTTGATACGGTTAAAATCTGCCTTAAAACATTTATTCCCATGCTCGACACCATGACGGCGCTTCCCGATAATATGAGGAAGGCGGCGGCAGGCGGTTTTATCAACGCCACGGACTGTGCCGATTATCTTGTCGGTAAGGGAGTACCCTTCAGGGACGCTTACAAGGCGACGGGCGAACTTGTCGCGCTGTGCATAGATAAGGGCACAACTCTTGAGGAGCTTCCGCTTGACGAATACAAAAAAATATGCGCCGAATTTGACGAAGGCGTTTACGAAAAAATCAACCTCGACAACTGTGTAAACGGCAGGACCTCGCTCGGCGGTCCCGCTCCGCAGAATGTATTAAGACAGGCTGCGAGGGTTAAGGAATTGAATAAATAATGAAAAATTTAAGGGCGACCGTTGGTCGCCCTTATTTTATTATTCACTGTTATTTACTCAAAATATCAATTATTTCCTTCTGCGCTTTTTTTGCTTCGGGTATGGGATAAATCGGGAAGCAGTGATTCATGCCGTCCCATACGCGGAAGTCAAGCTCTGCGCCCGCCTCGTCGCACTTGGACTTAAAGATTTTTGCGTCAACTATCAGCGCCTCATAGTTGCCGAAATATACCGTCATGGGAGCCAGTCCCGTAAGTTTGCCGTAAATCGGGCTGACACGGTAATCGTGGACGTCGGTACTGCCTGCCCAGTTTTTGCCCGCCTGCATAAGAAAGCTGTGCTCAAGCGACGGGTCAATTCTGTCAAATTCACTCGGGAACGGCGTATCCATACTGACATCAAGCCACGGCGAGAGCAGTATCATACGCTTCGGCTGAGGCAACCCTTTTTCGTTAAGGAACTCACAGAAGGACAGCGCAAGTCCGCCGCCCGAGGAGTCGCCCATAAAAACAATGTCGGCAGGGGAGTGCGTTTCGCAAAGCTTACCGTAAAAGCTCTCTAAAAACTCATAGGTTTCCTCAAACGTATGCTCGGGCGATTTTTTGTAAATGGGCATCGCAACCGAGTATTCTGTCTTTGACGCAAGAGTATCGCAAAACATAAAGTGAGGCAGCAGCGGCTGTTCGCAGAAAGCGCCGCCGTGCAGATAGATAATTACTTTCCCCTTGCTTTTGTTAAAGAAGAATACTTCAACGCCGTCGATTATTTCCTTTACGGGCTTTGATTTGTACGGGAAAGGCGGAGCATTAAAAGGTTTTTTGTTATTCTGCCTTAATTTCTCAATGTACTTTTCGCGTCTGACGGGGTCGGCGACCTTCTTTTTATAACCGCTTAAACCTATTACAAACGCCGAAAACGAACTCATAAAACTTCTCATAGCTATTCCCCCTTGTTCGTTGCTTCTATTGTAGCATATTCCGAAACGTCAGGCAACAAAAAAAGCAGGCATCTTCGGATGCCTGCTTGTGTTTTTCAGTCCGCGGGGTCGTATTCCATCAAATCGCCCGGCTGACAGTTGAGCGCTTCGCAAAGAGCAACGAGAGTGGAAAATCTTACGGCGCTGACGTGTCCGTTCTTAATTTTGGACAGGTTGACGTTTGCCACTCCGACCTTTTCGGAAAGCTCGTTAAGGCTCATTTTTCTGTCCGCCATAACGCGGTCAAGTCTTAAAATAATCTTTCCCATAATAACACCTCTTACAAAGTTTCGTCAGATTCATGCTGAAGCTGTGCACCATACTTGAATATTGTTACAAGAATGTATATGACCATTACCATAAATACGCTGCTGAGATTGATTGTCATATCAAAACCCGATTTGCCAATTGAAACCCATAAGCCGCCGCAAATCATATTGAGAACGATAACGGGTATAGTTGAGTTTGCAAAGTATGTCATTTTCTTGATGATTTCGTCCGAGAAAGGCGTATCGCAGTTTTTAATTGACTTCATAAGTCCTTTCAGCATATAAAGCATAACTGTTACTGCGCCGAGGAAGATAAAGCTGACTGCAAGGCAGACAATTATTCTCTTAATGCTGAAGCTGATGCTGTTGGTCTTTGCATTGAAGGATAATCCGTTTTCAAGCTTCGATACGGAAACCTCGGACAGTTCGCTGTCGTCAACCTTTACCGTGCCGCCCTCTTTTTCAATAAGGCTACTGAGTTCTTCCATTCCGTCAAAAGAACCGAAGTGCCTGAGCTTCTCAAGGAAATTGCCCGTTGATGTTACGTCAATGTTTGTAGTAATTGCTGCATTGATGTTTTCTCCCGATACGGCAACTGCTCCGGCAGTTCCGATAGCAACAGCTACCATTCCCGAAATTGATGCGATAATCAGTACGATAGAGATGATATAACCTATCAGACCTGCTAAGTTAATGCTTTTGATTGTTTTGCTTTTCATTGTGTTTTCCTCCGAAAAAATTAAATATTTAACGTTTAACGTTAACTTGATTATAGCACATATTTTATGTTTGTCAAGTATTTTTTTACGTTTTTCGTTAAAAAATTTTATTTTTACATAAAAACACCCCGAAGCATAGGCTTCGGGGTGGAATTTATTGTTGTTTTTCGTTATGATTTTTTATAAAATCATAAACTATCCTCTTATTAACTGCAGCAACCTGACAGAAATAATCATTTACTTCAAGCATGTTTCCTGTCGGAGATTCATTTGCATTTCTTACAAGACAGGGATTACAGAATGCTGCATCTTTACAGTTTGCACATTTTTCTATATCGCCGCGTTTTAGCTTTCGCAGATATTCAAGCTCAGGCGAGGATTGCCAGATTTCAGCAAGCGACTGTTTTGTCAGGTCTCCGCAGTTATAACTCTGCCAGCCTGCACAGGGATAAACCAAACCGTTTGATATCATACAGCATGTGCTTACACCTACACCGCAAAACGGACTTTGCGCATCAAACTGATAGTTTTCTGTCTGCTTGATAAAGTTCTTTTTTAAGACTTCATCCTGATAGCTTTTATCTCCCTCGAGTATATCTGAGATTATTTCTCCGCATTCTTCGGGAGATAGTCTGTGAGTTAAATTTGATGTGCTATGGTCATATTCTGCCATAATTGAATAATCGGTAAAAGCGCGGATTTTGTGTTCGTTAGCCCATTTCAGTACATCGCGGAAATCGTTTTTGTTTTCTTTCATGGTAGGACAGCTTATATGAACGGGAATATCGTTTTCAATTAGTTTTAAAATGCTTGCCACGGTTTTTTTGAAGGAACCGGGAATTGTTGTGATTGCATCATGATGTTCTGCGTTCATACTATACAGGCTGACCTGAACACTGGATACTGCCTTTTCCTTTAATGCCGATAAAATCTCATCGTTTAATAAGGTTAAATTGGTAAGTACGGCAACATAAATGTTTTTCTCTTTGGCAGCTCTTACAAAGTCTGTGAAATTCGGATGCAACATTGGTTCGCCGCCGCTTAGAGTTAATTGGAATACTCCCATATCCGCCAGTTGTTCAAGCACCTTATAGTATAATTCGGGAGTCATAATCGAGTTTTTCTCTTCATGAGGAATGTAGCAGTGAATACATCTTTCGTTGCACTGACTTGTCAGTTCCATTTGAAAACTGATAAGCTGGGGGTTATCAAGAAAATAACTGTCAAGTGTGTTTTGAGTATCGTTGACCGTGCGTATTTTATCCGGGGTAAAATCTTTTTTTATTGTTACAGGTTCGATAGTGTTATAGGTAAAACCTATATCATTTTTGAGTATGTCATCCGCAGTTTCGCCCACAGTCAGAAAACCGTCCTCGGCGAGCATATCATAAAAGTCTTTTGCATCTGCTGTGACCTGAGCTTTATCAGCATTTACAAAAGATTTCATAATAGTATTCGTCAATTCGTCAATAGTTTGCGGAGTATACGAAAGAGCAGACAAAAAAACCGAACCGCTTGCGTCAACAACTCGGTCATTAAACATGCCTACGGAAGTTATATAACCATACTTACCGTATTTTCTTATATAAGTATCTTTTTTTATTTTATAAAGCATAGTATATCCTCGTAATATCCTTAAAATGCATAATCCGACTGCATAACAATATACAGTCGGATTATATGTAAGTGATTTACTTTGTTCTGAAACAACGGCGGCACTCGAAATCAGAGTACATACCTTTGTCAGGACAACCTGCTGCATAGCAACCGTTTGAATTGTTCTGTGCAATAACTACGGGCTTTGTGTATTCCATCATACAATCCTCCTTTGACAACATGGTTTTAAACATAAGCAGGTGCAATATAACTGCCGTATGCAAGCATATTATGACATAAAATATGTAACTTGTCAAGTTATATAAATTATATGCAACGTTGTCGCATATTGCGCTTTGTTTGGTTATACTTTATATGAGGTGAGATAATGCAACAGGCACAACTTGACAATTACAAAAAACTTGGGCTCAATATTGCTTATTACCGAAAATTGCACGGAATGTCACAGAATCAACTTGCTGAGAAAGTTAATATAAGCAGAACTCACATGAGCCGTATTGAAACAGCCGACTGCGCAGTGTCGCTTGATGTGGTTTTTAGTATTTGTACGGCTTTGGATGTCTCCCCGAGTAAACTATTTGACTTCAGAGAATAAAAAATTAACCCCGAAGCACAGGCTTCGGGGTTATACTATTATATATTTCAAACTCCTGCGTTGACGATTTGGGCGTACTGTTCCTCGGGTATCATGGGCGAGCAGATTTCTGACATAAGTGTATCGTATATGGAGTTTTTTTCGGCGAATTCCTTACCCGCTTTCTTTATAAGTTCAAGTCTCGGCACGGTAACAACAGCCGCCTCGGGGGCGTTGAACATGGGACTTTCGGGAACGGTTATAACCGTGTGATTATTCGGGAACATCAGTTTGAACTGTGCTGCGGCGGGCTCGAAATTCTGCTTGCTGTTTGGAAAACCGCAGCCGCAAATCATTACATAGCCGAGATGAGAGAAGTCCGCCTGACCTACATGCTCGTATCTATCGCCGACCTTTTGCATAGCCATTGACGAGAGGGGGAGAGTGCGGTCCATCATAGCCTTGAGCGGTGCGGGCATACCGTAGCAGTAAAGCGGATAGCTTAAAATCAGCAGGTCGCTTTTGAGAATTTCCTCAAGTATTTCTTTCATATCGTCATTGTGAATACAGCTTCCGCCGTTGTGCATGCAGGCAAAACAGCCTGTGCAGTACTCAATGTGCTTATCAATTATATTTATAAGCGTAATATCCTGCGCCGCCGCTTCCTGCATCCCGTCAAGAAATGCGCGCGTTATGTGCATGGTGTCGCTCTTACCGCGTTTCGGACTGCCGTTAATTACAAGAATTTTCATCACATTTACTCCTTATCCAGCTATCAAGGAATTCCATCTGCTCCTCGGTGTGAAACCAATGTTCGCCGTTGTGCATAACGGTAATATCTGCGCCGATTTTGCCGGCAAAGCTTCTGAGCGTTTCGTATGAGGTCAGATTATCCTTATCGCCGTACAGAATTTCGGTCGGTACCATCCATTTCACGGGGTGCTCTCTGACGTAGCAGAGATATTTCCATGACAAATCTTCGCCGAATTCGGTATGAATTATTCCTCTCGTTTCAAGTTCCTTTTCGGTAACGTTTGCCGCCTTCATCATACCGAGGATAAGACATTCCATATCGGTTATCGGGGAAATGAAAAACGCCTTTGAAATATAATCGCAGATATCCGAATTCATACAGAAAAATGCGCCGATACTGTTTGCGATAACGGTAATGGCGCCATATTCTTTTTGGAATTTTCCGACGGCACAGCGGATTTCCTCTCCCGTTTCCCACGGCGTAAAGGTCTTATAGTCAAGTCCGATTACTTCGCTGTCGGGAAAAAGAGCTTTATAGTGTCCGCTCTCGTCGGCGCTGCCTGCTTTACCGTGAATATATAAAACCAAATCTTTTTTCATCTTAATTTCATCCACTCGTCTCTGGTTATGGCGTTAACATATCCCGTGCGTTTTTCGCCGAGAAGGGGAACGTCAACGTCATATGAAGTCCACTGATATTTAAAGCCGAGCTTTTCCTGAACCCGTTTTGATTTTGAATTGCCTTCATAATAGGCACACCAGACCCTGCACATACCGAGATTTTCAAATGCGCGGCGCAGAATTTCTCTGCCCGCTTCGGGAATTATCCCCTGACCCCAGAAGGGCTTGCCGACCCAGTAACCTAATTCGCACTCGTCGTCTCTGTCGGTAAAGTCCGTCTTGCCTTTCAGTTTGAGCGCTATTGCGCCGATGGGACGGTTATCCGATTTAAGACATACGGCATAGGTTTCTCTGTCGCTGAGTACAGTCTTGATAATATTACGGCTTTCCTCAACTGTTTTGTGCGCAGGCCAGCCCGCAGGCGGACCTATATCGGGGTCTTTAACATATCTGAATAAATCGTCCGCGTCCGACTCCTCCCAGGGGCGCAGAATCAGCCTGTCGGTTGTAAGTGTCATATTGTTTCTCCTGCGGCGGTATTAACTTCTTCTATTTCCGCCTTATATGCTTTATAAACTGTCAGTGCCAGACAAACTGTTTCGACAGCCAGTATTATTTCAATACAGTAAATAGGAATTTTCTTCACAAGCACTGTTACCGAAGCGTCAACTGCAAAGTGTATTACAACTGCAAGCACCCAGAACAGCGGCTTTTTATATCTTACTGCGCGGTAAACGATATATGACAGGCAGATTTGAAGCACAAATGCAAAAAGCCGTTCTGCCGTGCTCAAAAGAAACTCGTGCGGCGGAGTTTCGGAAAGCGCCGAAAGCTGCTGAATTGCAATTTCCTTTTCGCCTTCTCCCGCGAGGGCAAGCAGTTTGTCAACCTGACCTGCGTTTATCATAACGGACATTACGATATTTGAAAAAGCGGACATTGCGGCGATTAAAATTGCTTCCGCTCCGCCGTGTCCTATACCGAACATAAGAGAGTTTTGCTTTGTCAGGGACTTTTTCATAAAGAGCTTCATTGAGATATAACGTCCCGTCTCCTCAAAAAGTCCCGCCGCAAGTCCGCCGTACAGGGCGTAAAACCATGTATTGCCTGTCAGCGCGCCGCCGAAGAAGTGAAACACAATCTGATGAAGCAGGGATTCGAGTATCAGTGCGAACACAATAAATGTTCCCGCGCCGATAAGCACGCAGTTCTGATTGCATTTTACTTTTTTATTAAGATAAATGAACGCAGTAATAGGAATAAGCGTTACAATGACGGCGTTTACCGTCATCGCAATTATTGACGCAAAGGGAACGCTCTGAATCATTTTTTCTCACCCCAGGTTTCTACGCAATAGCTCTTCTTACCGCATTTCGGGCAGATGAGCTTTCTTGTTTTAGGCGTGTGGCTTGCAAAGAACACTTCCTTGAACCGAGGCTTGAACTGCTCATGGCATTCGGGACAGATGTAGTCGATTTTGTCATAATAAAGCTTTGTAAATATAATTCCGAAAGGAATTGCAAGCCCTGCATAGACTGCAACGCACGGCCACCAGATTCCCCCGGAATACCAGAGAGCTATTGAGCCGATTTCAAGCAAGCAAAGCGGTATTGCGATTAAAATGACTGTGATGCGGAATTTTCTTAATCTCTTTTTGTTCTCCATAGTGTCGGCTATGTCAAAAATTGATTCAACGGAGACATCTGAAGAAGCGTCGATTTCCTTTTTTAATTCAATAATTCTGTCGAGCTTTTCCCTGCTTTTTTCAAGTTCCGTTTTAAGCTCCGCCTCCTGCTGTCCGAGCAACAGCGAAATAACGCTTGCGGTGTTTTCCTCCGCCAGAAGTTTTGAAATTGCATCAATGGAGAAGCCGAGTTCTCTTAAAAAGCAAATCGTTTTCATCTTTTTAAGGTCATTGTCGGAATACAGTCTCCTGCCGCCCTCACTCAGAGCCGACGGAGTGAGAATTCCTCTCGTGTCGTAATATTGTACCGTTCTTACCGTGACCGAACAAAGCTTCGCAAGTTCTCCTGTTGTGTACTGTGACATAGCTTTTCACCTCCTTCATGCGTAATTTTACTACATTACGCAACGTCATGAGCAATACCTTACGCAAGGGGATTTTTAAAAAATTTTAAAATTTTTTAAAAATGTCTTATCCGCCCGTATTGCCGTCAATATTTACAAACTGATTTTATCATAAAAAAACGGGACAGGCAATATGCAGCGCTTTCCTTTTGGCGGGATGTGTGATATACTGAAACAGACAAATTGTATTTTGACGAGGTATATTATGATTTTATACATAAACAGCTGTGTTCGCAACGATTCACGAACACATAAAATTGCAAAAGCAGTTTTGCGCAAACTCGGCGGAGAATATACCGAAATATATCTTCCCGACAAAAACCTGCAGCCGCTTTCATCTGAAATGCTTGAAAAACGTATGAAACTTACAGAGCAGGGCGACTATTCGGATGCTATGTTCAACTATGCAAAGCAGTTTGCAGCAGCGGATACAATAGTTATCTCCGCACCGTTTTGGGATTTGTCATTCCCTGCAATTCTTAAAATATATATTGAAAATATTTATGTAACGGGAATTGTTTCAGAATACGCTCCTGACGGCTCACCGCACGGACTTTGCAAAGCAAAAGAGCTTATTTATATAACTACTGCGGGAGGTCCGTATGTTTCTGATTACAGCTTCGGCTACATAAAAGAACTTGCCGAAAAGTATATGGGCATACCGAAAACAAAGCTCATTAAAGCGGAAATGCTTGATGTCGAAGGTTTTGATGCAGAGAAAATTGTTCAAGACGCAATCAAAAGCATAAATGAAGATTTCTGATTGGCAGGATGACAGCGAGCTGATTAACAAACAGAATTCTATATAATAGCAGTACAGCCGATAACCTCGGCTATACTTTTCTTTTACGGTATGATATACTGAAACAGACAAATCGCAATTTGCGGAGGAAACAATATGAAGAAACATAATACGGAATGGGAAAGAATGATAAGCGGAAAGCTGTATAACGCCCAAAGCAAAGCTCTCATCAAAAATCACGCGCTCGGTATGATGCGCTGTGACAGATTCAACAGAATCGCTTTCTGGCGTTTTATATCAAAACAGCGCGCTTTGCAAAAGCTGATTCCCTCTTCAAAGGGAAAGGATTTCTTTGTTTTCGCTCCGTTTTACTGTGAATACGGAAGAAATATCAAGGTCGGTTACGGCTGCTTTGTAAATTACAACTGCACTTTTCTGGATGTATCTCCCATTACGCTTGAGGACAATGTCTGGATCGGTGCAAACGTAACGCTTGCTACGCCTATGCACCCGTACCTTGCCGACGAACGGCTGCCGAATGACTATCCCGACGGAAAACACGATCTCGAATATTCAAAGCCGATAACGATAAAGAAAAACTGCTGGATATGCTCAAGCGCTACAATCACGGGAGGCGTAACAATCGGCGAGAACAGTATTGTTGCCGCAGGAGCCGTGGTTAACCGTGACGTACCGCCCAACTGTATTGCAGGCGGCGTTCCCGCAAAAGTAATCCGTGAAATTGACGAGCAGGACAGAATGAACGTGTGGGAAACATACATAAAAGACGAAACGCCGATGTCAGTCAGAGATAAAATGAAGAACAAGCCTGAAGATTAAAAGATAAATCGGGATTTGAGGAGGATGAATTATGATTAAAATCTTTGGAAAAAACAACGATTTAAGAACCGAAGAAGGCAAAATAACAAAAACAGGATATCTGGTTTTGACGCTGTCCTCTGTTTTCGGACTGTGCGTATTTTTAACCGGAAGACATTTTTACGGAAAGAAGCTGCAAAAGAAACAGCAGAATTAATCGGGATTTCCGAAGTGAGAAAAAACAGCAGGGAGTGAAAATCATTCCTTGCTTTTCTTTTGGCGGGATCTGTGGTATAATGAACCCGACAAGTCGGAATTTGACGGAGGAAACACAAATGAAGCTTGAAGAATATGGGAAGGAAAACAATAGCATTATAGTGATGCTGCATGGAGCAAATTTTGTGCATTGCTATGGTAGGCAATATTCGCTCGCTAATTCTTTTCACATTATCGTACCCCATATCATGGGATTTGGAGATGAAGCGGGCAGAATCTTTTACACGGATACGTGTTGTGCCGAACTTGTAAACATGATAAGAAGCCTCAACAAAAAAGTTTTACTGGTGGGATTTTCATTGGGTGCGCAACTTGCTTTCAAGCTCGTATCGGAATATCCGGAATTATTTTATTCTGCCATAATCGTCAGTCCGTGGCTGAACAAAACGGAATCTTCATTAGCGGAAGCTATGAAAATGAATGAAAAGCAATTTGCTTCATTCAAGAAAAAGTGGCTTTGTAATATCATAGGCATGATGAATGGACTTCCCAGAGAGCCGAGAAAAAAATTTGTTCATCAGATGCAGAATGTTAAGATTGATACTATTCGTAATTCCGTGAATAATGGCATAACATTTGAAAGCGAACCGGACTTTGCCAAAGTGCCAATTCCTATTATTGCGTTGGCCGGAGAAAAAGAACCAAAAGAAGTAATGGACAGCGTCAAACGAATGGCTGAGATCAATCCGAATTGTCGGTGTGAGATATGGGATAAGGCTGCTCACAATATTCCGCCGATGTTTGCAAAAAGATTCAACCAGTTGATTTTAGACACGGTGCAATAAATTCTAATTTATGGAGAAAAGCATGAAATAAGAAAGGAAATTGCTATGGTTAAAGACGGAAACAGATATGTCCCTTATGAAGAGCGTACAGGAGAGAGCTCCGTGGTATTTTTCACCCGAGATCTTTCTGAAGAGGGACTGAAAAAGATTTATGACAGAATAAGCTCCGTGCTTTGCGGTAAAGTTGCCGTAAAACTGCACACGGGCGAAGCCGAGGGGCCGAATATTATTCCCCGCCCCTGGGTAAAGGAGCTGTTTGCTTCACGCCTTCCGGATGCTGCAATTATTGAAACGAACACCTATTATGAGGGCAGCCGATATACCACCGAGGAACACCGTAAAACTCTCAAAATAAACGGCTGGACTTTCTGCCCCGTTGATATCACCGACAGCGAGGGCGTTGCAACTCTGCCCGTTAACGGCGGCAAATGGTTCAAAGAGATGCATGTCGGCAAGAGTATGCTGAATTACGATTCTCTTTTAGTGCTGACTCACTTCAAAGGCCATATGATGGGCGGCTTCGGCGGCAGCAACAAGAATATCGGTATCGGTTGTGCTGACGGACGAATAGGCAAAGCGGAAATACATACTGCAAAGGGCAGCGACGATATGTGGAGTATTGCCGAGGAAGAGCTTATGGAGCGCATTTCGGAAAGCACAAAAGCCACGGTTGACTTCTTTGCACCGCATATCTGCTATATCAATGTTATGCGTAATATGTCTGTCTCGTGCGACTGCGAAGGTCCCGAAGCTGAGCCGGTTGTGACTCCTGACGTCGGACTTGTCGCTTCTCTTGATATTCTTTCCGCAGATAATGCTTGTATGGATTTGATTTATAACCTTCCGTACGGCGGCGGCAAAGCGCTTATTGAGCGTGTTGAAACACGTCACGGTCTTCGCCAGCTCAGTTATATGAAGGAACTCTCAATGGGCAACGACAAATATACTCTTATTGATATTGACAACGGCGATGCGGTTATCACGGTGGCTGAAGCAGTCAAAGACGTTAAGCCCGTATGGAACCCCGACCGATACAACACATTCTGGGGACGGAATAAGAGAGGATAACAGCCGTGGACATGAACAAAAGAATAGAAGC
>SVOA01000020.1 GCA_015066635.1 Oscillospiraceae bacterium
TGCGGCGCGTAAGCGCATTAAGATATGAATTGCCGAAAAACGTATAGCCCAGCGATTTATCCGAGAGCAGAGTTCCGAAGGTACCGTTGCTTATACAGTAGCACCACGGAAGTCTGCCTTTTTCCGCAATACGGTACCCGTCGGGGAGCATTTCGTTTTTGCCTGCCGATTCCGAATTGTCCGTTATTTCAAGCCGGTTGTTTTTACTCTCCGAAAAATCTTTGATTTCGTTTTCTCCGAGAGCGCATACGGCAAAGTTATAGATATACTGCATTTCCTCCCCGTTAAGCTCCTCTCTTTTTATAATGTGCGCTCCGCCGCGCTTTGAGAGTGTCAGGGGAGATTCGGTATTGATAAGTGCTTTTATGCAGTTTTCCTCTCCCGATGCGCAGATAACGGCAATCTCGGTAAAAATGCCCGTACCGTTAAGCCGTCTGTTAAGTCTTAATGCGTAAATCAGGTCGGACCTGTCAGGGTTTTTAATACTGTTGAAAATAATAAGCGGATAATCGCCGCTGATACCGAAACGCCATAAAAGACTTCGGTTACAGTTTCCTGAAATCACGGCTGATTTTTCGGCGCAGTATATAAGCGAGGAAACCAGACTCTCTGTACGGCTGTCGGTATCGGTAACCGGCTCGGCAAAATTTGTGTGCGTCTTTTTCCCCCGTTCCGTCAGTAAACACACCGAGTCTTTCAACTCATCATAACTGTCAGCCGTACAGATAAAGAACTGAATATTGATGGCTCTGTGTGCCTCTGCCGTAACGGGTATTTTAATAAAAGCGCAGCAGTCAATTTTACCGTCCTCGCACGAACTGAATTTTTTTAACGAATTCAGGGTAAAAATACCGTCTTTTCTCTGTAAAGCTTTTTCCCTTGACAGGCAGCATTTAAAATCTCTGCCGTCCGTAAAACCGCAGGCGCAATACAGCTTCCCGCCGCCGTTATCACGTCGGTTTCTCTCAAAAATAACTGTGCCGTTTTCCTTCCTGCCGACGGTAAACAGCCTTGAAAATGCCCTGTGAGTTTTTTCTGATGCGTCAAAGTCAAGCGAAGGCTCAAAATAGATATACAAGTCCCCTCTTATCCGTTTGCGGAAATTGTTTTTTATACGGTATGTGCGAAGCTCCGCAGGTATATTTCTCATAACCGAAATATCCGTAACCGCGCTGATTTTTCTGTCAACGGCATAAAGTCTTGCGCCCGTTTTCATAAACCTGCAAAAATAAAATCTGTCCGAATTGCAATCGGTTGCCCTCTGAAGCGGAATTACCCTGCCGTCGCTTTTAAAGAACGCAAAAACCCCGACAGGCTTGAACAGATAATCGCTGTTTTTAGAGGTCGCGTTGAGCATCTTGTACTTTGAGAAGCCCGCTCCGTTGTCCGAAATGACGAGTGAGTACTCTCCGTTTGAATAAACCGCTGTTTTCGGCGCAGAATATTTTACCTCGTCAAATCTGCTTCTGACTCTTGAGCGTTTAACCCTTTCACGGCTTCTGTCGGTATTAAGGAATACATTTCCTCTCGAGATTTTTTCCGTAAGCAGACTTTCGCAGGACAGCATTTCATCATCTCTCATAAAACGTTTTTGCATTATTCCGTCAAACAGATAATTGCAAATACCGACTATGCTCATACCGAGATGATGTGCCATAAAGCTCTTGACCGTCTGATATTCCGAAGGGTAACAGCGCCGTTCCGAAAAATCAAGCGCCTCATAAAAGCCGTAAATTCCGAGGCTGTCGTAACGGCTGAGCTTCGCAATATTGTCAAGAGAAGCAACGGGAGCAAACGCTAAAGTCAGAAACGAAGAATACGGCGAAACAACCCTCTCGTCAAAACTTTCTCTTTTCATTGACAGACGGTTTACACCGTGCGCCTTGTACTGATAATTCATATCGCCGTCAAATTTATAATATCCGCTCTCGCTGATGCCGAAGGGTATGCCGTATCTGCCTGAATATGCGCGCTGACACATAAGACAGTACCTCAGAGACTCCCAGCAAAGCGTGTTTTTATATGAAGGCATAAACAGATCCGGAAGGAAATATTCAAATACCGTTCCTCCCCACGAAGCGGCACCGCTGAAGCCCTTATATGAAGTCATGGCTCTCGAAAGCGACTGCCAGTGCCTGACAGGTACCGTTCCGCGCGCAACGGCATAATACCCCGTCATACGCGCTTCACTCATAAGCAAATCATAGTATGAGGGAGACAGCTTTTTATCTGTACGGTTGTAGCCGATATGAAAAAGATTTTTTCTGTCGTTATACATAAAGCCGATATCGCACTCTTTCTCAAAGCAGGTGCAAAAGTCCGATATTTCCCTGAGCGCGGGCATTTCTGCATAATATTCCTTTACACCCTGCCTGAGCGCTGTCAGACAGCAGAGAAGGTTACCGCTGTCAACAAGCGAGACAAACTCGGGCGTCAGCGGTGCAAGGGTTTTTATGTCGTACCAGTTATAAAGATTGCCTTTGTATTTCGGGAGTTTTTCAACGGTTTTGAGCGTCTGTGAAAGTCTTTCGTAAAGCTCGGTGCTGTCTATAAAGCCCATATCCCTCGCGCACAGCGCCGACATAAGATACATACCGATATTCGTCGGCGAGGTTCTGTATGCCGTTCTGAAAACGGGCGCAGTCTGCACATTGTCGGGCGGTAGATAATTATTATCTAAAACGCAGTTGTCAGTGTAAAACTTCCACATTCTGCGCGCGAAGTCGGTCAGCAGTTCCGTGTCTGCACGGCAGGGCTTCCTTTTTGATTTTTTATTCCCGTGAGAGGTCAGTGCCGTGCTGAAAACTCCCGTGAGAAAGCAAAGTCCGAGTATTCTGAATAACGTGTCGGGAACCGCTATAAACAAAAGCGATATAAGCATCTGAAAGATATTATATGCGCTCAGAATTCCCGTGTCGTCCGTTTTTTCGCTCTGTGCCGCGGTTTTCCATTCAAGCAGTTTTTTACGGCTGATAAAAACTCTGTACAGACTCCGCAATACGGCGTCAAGAGAATTCCACGCCGTTTTCGGAAGCGTGAGAAATTTATACAGAAAACGGGAAAAGCCGAGCAAAAGCTCGGGCAGGGCATCGCCGAAATATCTTATCGCCGTACCCTTTATCCCCATATAAAATAAACAGTTCAGTATGCGGGAAATTTCGCCTGACGTAAATGCAAAAAGCGAAACGAGCACCGTAAAAGTTCTGATATCCGACGGCAGAAACAATGCAACGAGCAGATTAAAAACGACATTTACGGGCAATAGCGCCCGCCTTAAATTGTCGGCAAGTTTAAACCTTGAAACCCCGTCAAATCTTTTGTCAAAGAGATAAATAATATTCTGCACATCTCCCCTTATCCAGCGATGCGCGCGCATAAGGAAGGACGCTTCGCCCGAGGGGAATCTGTCCGTAAAGCATGACTCTCCGTCAAGCGCCGTGCCGATAAATTCCCCTTCTATAATGTCATGGCTGAGCACCGTTTCGGGCTTGAATTTACCTTCGATAACCGAATTGTATGCAGAAATGTCGATAAGTCCTTTGCCCGTAAAGACGCTCTTTGCAAAAAGGTCGAAATATCTTTCCGAGCATTTCCCGTCATAAGCCGAAACGCCTCCCGTACCTACCTGAATAACCGAAAAGACCGTCTTGTAAGCAGACCTTATATCCGTTTCGATTTTTGACATAAAGATACCGAAACCGTCAATTACAGACTTCCCGTCAGCGGAAAGGACCGCCTTGTTAAGAGGGTGCAGAGCGGCGCGCAGAAGACTGCCGAGGGCTGTCCTCGTCAGTTCGGTATCGCTGTCCAAAGCAAGCGCATAATCAAAGCCGTTTAAATTCTCCGTCGCTCCGTAAACGGTTAGATAGTTTTTATCTAAAGCGTCTTTTCCCTCAGATTTTATATAGCGCAGGAATTCCTCAACTGCGCCTCTTTTCCTCTCATATCCCGAGTAATTCCCCTGAGTCTTTATATAACTTCTCTTTCTTACAAAGAGCATAAATCTGTCAGGGAATTCCGCGTTTAATTCATCCGTCATTTTTTCGGCAGTTTTGATTTTTTCGCTGTCCTTCGGCGTTTCGGCGGTTTCGGACTCGTCCAAATCTGCAAGCAGACACACCCTTACCTTATACTCCTTACTGCAAAGATAAAGTTTTTTAAGATGCTTTTTCATCTCCTCTGCGCCGTCTGCGTCGGGCAAAAGTGAGGAAACGGTTATAACCGTTCCGGCATCCTTTATAAGACCGCTGTCATTTCTGACTTTCGGCAGTATCCGTCCGCCTTTTTTTGCCGTATAATTGTCCGTAACAAGCACCTTTGTAAGCTCCTGTAACGGGAGAAAGCAAAGCAAAAAAACAACGGCATTTTTAAAGAATACGCCTGCGGCGGCGCTGAGCAAAAACGGTATTACAAGCTCTGCGCAAAGCACCGCCTTACCGTGTTTTGAGAGTATATCGCGTTTTTCAAGAAGTTTTATAACGCTTGTCCCCTGCTTCTCCGCCTGACTGAAAAGCTCGGTACAGCAAACCTTTTCGCTCTTTCCCGTTTTTAATGCCGTATCGGAAATCATACGTCTGAAAAAGCATTTTGTTTCCTCGTCCGAAAGTTCATACGCGCTGTCCGAAAGAAGTATCCTTTCGGCATCGCTGCACTTTGCAAAAAGCTCCTCAAAATCAATGCAGTCAAGCTCTCGCAGTTCATTGAGAACATCTGCGGCAGACCTGCCCTCCGTCATACGGCGGCATAGCTTCTCAATATATGCACAGCCGAGAAAAAGCGCCGTCAAGGAAATTTCATCAAAGGACGGGCTATATTCGCAAAGCTTTTCGGCAATACTCTGCGTATCGGGAGTTTTATTTGCGGCAAGCTCTTTAATTATTCCGTAAAGAAACGGCAGACCGTCTTTACCCGCGCGAATATTGTATCTGCCTTTCAGCGCCGCCAGTTCTGCCGTTACCGATTTACAGTGCCGGTCAATAATACTGTAATTGTCGGTAAAGCACTTGGGGTCGGCATTGTGAAGCTTTCCTCGGGGTATTCCGTAATAAAACGAATTGAGCTTTGCCGTGTTCTTTTTTATATGCTTATAAAGTCTTGATATTGGTTTTGTTTTCATATATCTCTCCGAAAGACATTTTTAATATATTTTTTCCGAAAAGGTCAAAAATATAAGTACACCGCAGGCATAAGTGTTCAATTTTAACTAATTTAATAATAATTGACTTTTACTGTTTACTTAAATGTTTTTTTGTGATAAAATAATCGGGATATAAAAAAAGGAGGCGATACAAATGGCTGAAAAACACACGGTGCAGAAGGCTGCGGCAAGAGCCGTGCTTCATAAGGCGCTGAATTATGTTCAAAAAGACCCTGAGGCAAACCTTATAAAGCTTGCCGATAAAATCAGTATGTTTTTCGGTAATCTGTTCCCTCCCGAGAATTTTGAAAAGATGAAAAGCGTTGCAAAGGATACGGATAACGTCTGGCATCAGTTTGCGCTCTCGCTTATCCGCGACCTCGACATAAAGGTAGTCGAGCAGATGCTTGTTTCTCTCGGTATAGATGCGGGTTATTACGGCACAAAAACCGTCCGCGCAAACAGAGAAAAATACAAGTGCAACGTCCCCTTTATCATCCTCTTTGACCCGACAAGCGCCTGCAACCTCAAGTGTAAGGGCTGCTGGGCGGCAGAGTACGGCCACAGGCAGAGTCTTTCAAACGAGGAAATGCAGTCGATAGTTTCTCAGGGTAAGGAAATGGGAACTCACTTCTATATGCTTACCGGCGGCGAACCGCTTATCAGAAAAGATGACATTATCGAGCTTGCGAGAAACAACAGAGACTGCGCCTTTGTCATTTACACAAACGCAACTCTTATCGACCGTAAATTCTGTGAGGATATGAACGAGGTCGGCAATATAGGACTTGCTCTCAGTCTTGAGGGTACCGAGGAGTCCAATGACTGGCGCAGGGGCGAAGGCGCTTATAAAACCACTGTTGAAAAGATGAAACTGCTTCATGAAAACAAGTGTCTTTTCGGCGTGTCCGTCTGCTACACAAGGCGTAACGTTGACGCCGTTACGGCAGACAGCTTTATGGATGAAATAATAGCAAAAGGCGCAAAATACGCTCTTTACTTTAACTATATGCCCGTAGGCCACGACGCGGACAAGGAGCTTATTCCCACTCCCGCACAGCGTGAATATATGTATAACTGGCTCAAAAAGGTCAGAAATTCAAAGACGGGCAAGCCGATTTTTGTAATGGATTTCCAGAATGACGCAGAGTATGTCGGCGGATGTATTGCAGGCGGCAGAAACTACTTCCATATAAATTCTGCGGGCGACATTGAGCCCTGCGTATTCATCCACTATTCCGATACCAACATCAGGACCCACACGCTTCTTGAAGCACTCAGAAGTCCTCTGTTCACTCTGTACTATAAGAATCAGCCGTTCAACGATAATCATCTGCGTCCCTGCCCGATGCTCGAGAATCCCGAGTATCTTAAAATGATGGTAGAAAAAAGCGGCGCGCATTCCTCGGATTTGGTTCATGAGGAGTCGGCGGACGAGCTTTGCGCAAAGTGTATGGAGTTTGCCGCGGCATGGGCTCCCGAGGCAGAGAGAATATGGAACTCAATGCCCCACAAGGACACTCATACTCAGTATTACCGCGACACTCCCGAGGGAAAAAAAGAGTGCGGCGGCAGCTGTGCCGGATGTAATAAAAATAAAGATTAAAGCAGAACAATAAAAAAGCAGACCTTTGGACGCTGTCCGTAAGGTCTGCATTTCTTTTTATTTAATACCTTATCCTATAAATATCACGCTTGCGCCGATTAAAAACTGAGCCGTAAAGTAAGTGATGATATAGAAGTTTTTAAGCCATTTCTTTCTGAATCTCTCTCCGCCGAAGGTAAACACCGCAAGTGTGGAATCGGAGCATACAAAGAGTATCGCTCCGAGCAGCGCAGTCAGAAACGCAGCCGTAACCGAAAGGGCAGCCGTAAATCTCACAGCGCTTATAAGCATTGTAATTATTGTAAATGCATAGATAATTACAGGAACGGTAAGAATTCCGATTTTAATCTTTTTAACCTTGATAAATGTAAAGTAAACAATAACAAAAACTGCCGCCACTATCAGCGATGAAATACTGATGGGCTTCTCCGAGGGGTTCAGCTTTAACAACTCTCTGATAAATGCGATTATAAAGAATATATGCCCTATGAGGAATGCAACTCCGCCCATTACATTGATAATCGCTTTATCGGTAACAAAGTGTATAAGCAAATCTCCGAGCGCACCGCAAAGCAAGCCTATAAAAATATACTTCGCATACTCGGTAAAGCCTTTGCCCATAAAAATACAGCACAGAGCCGCCGCGATAAACAGACTCGAACATATCATTTTATACCCGAGAGATTTCCAGCATTTCTCGGGCCATGACGCCTTTAAAAACAGCGGAACAAAGACAAATTCCAGAAGTGCAGCAAGCACAAAAACGATTTTAAATATCACAATACCAATCCCTTCAATGCATAAAACCGCCGAGAATAATTCTCGGCGGTCTCATTATTATTTAGCCGACTGACTGTTATTCTGCATCAGGCTCATACATTGTTTTGAGCTTGAGAAGGTGCTTATATCTCTCAACAGAGGTCTTTTCGGCCTTTGCAAAGAGTTCTTCCGCTCTCTCGGGGAACGAGCGTGTAAGCGATGAATAACGGGCTTCGTTCATAATGAAGTCACGGTAGCTCTCGCTGCCTTCCTTGGAGTCAATAGTGAACGGGTTCTTGCCCTCTGCCTTGAGTGCGGGGTTGTAACGGAACATATTCCAGTAACCGCAGTCAACAGCTTTCTTCATCTCAGCCTGGCAGTTGGTCATGCCGCCCTTAATGGAGTGCATTTCGCAGGGTGCGTAAGCAATAATGATTGACGGACCCGGATATGCCTCAGCCTCTGTAAGAGCCTTGATGGTCTGATTCTGGTCTGCACCCATAGCTATCTGTGCAACATATACATAGCCGTAGCTCATAGCGATTTCGGCAAGGCTCTTCTTAGCGATTGACTTACCTGCCGCCGCAAACTGAGCAACCTGACCGATGTTGGATGCCTTTGATGCCTGTCCGCCTGTATTTGAGTAAACCTCGGTATCGAATACCATAATGTTTACATCCTCGCCGGAAGCAAGAACATGGTCAACACCGCCGAAGCCAATGTCGTATGCCCAGCCGTCTCCGCCGAATATCCATACAGACTTCTTTGAAAGGTATTCTCTGTTAGCAAGGATGTCCTTCTTTGCTTCGCAGTCACAGTCAAAACCTGCAAGCGCGTCTGCAAAGTTGTTTGCAGCTGCCTGATTGGCTTCGCCGTCGTTAACCGTATCAAGATAAGCCTTAGCCGCGTCAAGTACATTTGCGGGAGCCTTACCCTCGGCAACAATAGCCTCAACCTTGGAGATGAGTCTGTTTCTGATAGCGTTCTGGCCTAAGTACATACCGAAGCCGTGCTCTGCGTTATCCTCAAACAGTGAGTTTGCCCATGCAGGACCGTGGCCTGCCTTATTAACCGTGTAGGGAGATGTTGCTGCGGGACCGCCCCAGATTGACGAACAGCCTGTTGCGTTTGAAATATACATTCTGTCGCCGAAAAGCTGAGTGATAAGTCTCGCATAAGAGGTCTCTGCACAGCCTGCGCAGGAGCCTGAGAATTCAAGAAGCGGAGTCTTGAACTGACTGCCGATAACGGTATTGTTGGCAAGGTCTTCCTTAACGGAAACATTCTTAACCATGTAGTCAAATGCAGGCTGCTTTGCATCCTGTGACTCACGGGATACCATTTTAAGTGAATTGGTAGGACATACGCCTATACATACGCCGCATCCCATACAGTCAAGCGGAGAAACAGCCATTGTATATTTGTACTCGCCCTTGCCCTTGCCCTTCTTGTCAACGAGTGTTGCGCACGCGGGAGCGTTTGCCGCCTCTGCCTCGTCAAGAGCATAGGGACGGATAGTAGCGTGAGGACATACATAAGCGCACTTGTTACACTGAGCGCAGGTCTCGCCGTCCCACTCGGGAACCATAACTGCTACGCCGCGCTTTTCATATGCCGATGCGCCCTGCTCAAAGGTACCGTCGACATGGTCCGTAAATGCAGAAACGGGAAGTGAATCGCCGTCCATCTTGCCTACGGGCTTCATGATGTCGTCAACCATCTTAACGAGCTTTGCAGGACCTTCGCTCTTTTCCTTCTCGACGTTATCAACGGCAGTTGCCCACTCAGCGGGTACGTTGATTTTAACGTATGCGGTAGCACCGGCGTCAATAGCCTTCTCGTTCATCTCAACGATTTCTTTACCCTTCTTCATGAACTTCTGTGCTTTTTCCTTCATATAGCCGATTGCTTCCTCTGCGGGAAGAACCTTTGCAAGTGAGAAGAAAGCGGACTGAAGAACCGTATTTGTACGCTTGCCAAGACCTATCTGTGCGGCAAGGTCGATAGCGTTAACCGTGTAAAGCTGAATATTGTTCTTTGCTATATACTGCTTTGTCTCTGCATTAAGCTTCTCTGCAAGCTCAGCCTCGTCCCACTGGCAGTTAATAAGGAATACGCCGCCGGGTTTAACGTCCTGAACCATCTTGAAGCCCTTCTCAATATATGAGGGGTTATGGCAGGCAACAAAGTCAGCCTTGTTTATATAGTATGAGCTCTTGATGGGCTTGTCGCCGAAACGGAGATGCGAGATTGTTACGCCGCCCGTTTTCTTTGAGTCATACTGGAAATACGCCTGAACGTACTTGTCGGTATGGTCGCCGATAATCTTGATGGAGTCCTTGTTTGCGCCGACTGTACCGTCGCCGCCGAGACCCCAGAACTTGCACTCGATAGTACCCTCTGCCGCTGTGATGGGAGCGGGTTTCTCCTCAAGTGAAAGATGAGTAACGTCATCGTTGATACCGATAGTGAACTGACGTGCGGGAGTTTCATTGTTAAGATGCTCGTAAACCGCAAAGATGCTTGCGGGAGGAGTATCCTTTGATCCGAGACCGTATCTGCCGCCGCAAACCTTGATGCCGTCTCTGCCCTGCTCGTTGAGAGCCGCAATAACATCGAGGAATAAGGGCTCGCCGATAGAGCCGGGTTCCTTTGTTCTGTCAAGAACGGCAATCTTCTTAACAGTTGCGGGAATAGCGTCAACAAGATGCTTTGTTGAGAAGGGTCTGTAAAGTCTTACCTTAACAAGACCGACCTTCTCGCCCTTTGCAAGAAGATAGTCGATAACTTCCTCGGCAACGTCGCAGACTGAACCCATAGCGATAATTATGCGCTCGGCGTCTGCAGCGCCGTAGTAGTTGAAGAGTTTATAATCAGTACCGAGCTTTTCGTTAACCCTGCCCATATATTCTTCAACGATAGCGGGAACAGCTTCATAATAGCTGTTGCAGGCTTCTCTGTGCTGGAAGAAGATATCGCCGTTCTCGTGCGAACCGCGCATAACGGGTCTTTCGGGGTTGAGAGCACGCTTGCGGAATGCCGCAACTGCGTCCATATCAACCATTTCTTTAAGGTCGTCGAAGTCCCAGATTTTAATCTTCTGAATTTCGTGAGAGGTACGGAAACCGTCAAAGAAGTTGATAAAGGGAACTCTTGACTTGATAGTTGCGAGATGTGCAACTGCGCCTAAATCCATAACCTCCTGCGGGTTTGTTTCGGCAAGCATTGCGAAACCTGTCTGACGGCAGGCATAAACGTCCGAGTGGTCGCCGAAAATATTAAGTGCGTGTGAAGCTACGCAGCGGGCCGATACGTGGAATACGCACGGAAGAAGCTCGCCGGCGATTTTATACATATTCGGAATCATAAGAAGAAGTCCCTGTGATGCCGTATATGTAGTTGTGAGCGCACCGGCTGCAAGAGAGCCGTGAACAGTACCCGAAGCGCCTGCTTCCGACTGCATTTCGGCAACACGGACTGTTGTGCCGAAAACATTCTTCAATCCCTGAGCGGACCACTGGTCAACATAGTCAGCCATGGGGCTCGAAGGAGTGATGGGGTAAATACCTGCTACCTCTGTGAACGCATAGGACACATGCGCAGCAGCATTGTTACCGTCCATAGTCTTTGATTTTCTGACTATGGGTGTCTTTTTTTCATCCATTTAATATTGCCCTCCTTGAAAGGTTTATCTACTGTATTCGCATACATCAAATATTCTATCACTTTTATAATTGTATGTAAATATTTATTATTCCAAAAATAAACGAAATTTTTGCAATTTTTTCATTATTTTTCAAGTATTTTTAATAATTTGACTAATACAATAAAATATAGTAAAATAATCTGTAATTTATAATTGAAAGGAGTTTTTAATAATTATGGACGCAGACCCTGCGACTGTTATATTAAGACTGTTACTTTTATTTGTGCTCATCATGATAAACGCCTTTTTTGCCATGAGCGAAATCGCAATTATCTCACTTAATGACACAAAGCTTGAAAAAATGGCTGAAAACGGCAACAAAAAGGCAAAGCAGGTTTTGAAGCTGACAAAGGATTCGAGCAATTTCCTGTCAACAATTCAGATAGGCGTTACACTTGCAGGCTTTCTTACAAGCGCCGCCGCATCGCAGACCTTTGCTGCCGCTCTGAGCGAAAAGCTTATGGATACTGCTGTCGCCTCTTATATTTCAAAGGGCGTCATCACAGCACTGTCAACGATTCTGATAACCGTTATCATGTCGTACTTTTCACTTGTGCTGGGCGAGCTTGTTCCGAAGAAAATTGCGATGTATAAGCCTGAAAAGGTTTCCTTTGCCGCAGTACCTGTACTGCTGTTTGTCAATAAGGTTTTCAAGCCCTTTGTAAAACTTCTTTCAGTTTCCACAAACGGAGTTGTCAGACTTTTCGGAATAGACCCCAACGCTGACGAGGAGGTCGTTACCGAGGAAGAAATCAGAATGCTCGTTGATGTCGGTCAGGAGAAAGGCGTTATCGAGGATTCGCAAAAGGAAATGATTAACAACATCTTTGAGTTTGACGATATGGATGTTGCCGATATTATGACGCACAGAACAGATGTCGAGTGCGTTGACATTGAGGAAAGTCTGTCCGAGGTCGTTAAACTCAGCGTTGAGCACGGATACTCGAGAATTCCCGTATTCAAGGACGACCTTGACGATATTGTAGGCATAGTTTATATCAAAGACTTGCTTAAATACGTCGGCTCAAGCATACCGAAGTCCAAGACCATCAAGGATGTTATGCGCGAAGCCTATTATATTCCAAAAACAAAGCTTTGCAGCGAGCTGCTCAATGAAATGCTTGAAAAGCATCTTCAGATGGCGGTTGTCGTTGACGAATACGGCGGCACGGCGGGCATAGTTACCCTTGAGGACATTATCGAAGCCATTGTCGGCAATATTCAGGACGAGTACGACAATGAGGACGAGGAGATTTCAAAAATCAACGAGAATACCTTTACCATTGACGGTATCACGGATATCGAGGAGGTTGAGGAGCAGCTCGGAATTGAAATTCCCGACGGCGATTACGATACGCTCGGCGGTTTCATAATAAGTCTGCTCGGTTACCTGCCCACGGGCGAAAATCAGGACGAAGCCGAGTTTGAAAACATAAAATTTACCGTCCTCAATGTCGAGGACAGACGAATAGGAAAAGTCAGAGTTGAAATAACTCCCGTCGAAGACGGGGATGAGGAAGTAGAGGAAGAATAATCCATGGAACAGGAAAAGAAACAGATAGTTTTAAGCGCGGTTCAGCCGACGGGTACGCCGACACTCGGCAATTATCTCGGTGCGTTCAAAAACTGGAAAATAATGGCTAACGATATGGCGGACAAGTACGACTGCTTCTATGCCGTAGCCGATTTACACTCGATAACGGTACGCCTTAACCCTGCCGACCTGCGCAGACAGACGCTTGAGATGTATGCGTTTCTGCTGGCTCTCGGCATTGACCCCGAAAAGAACGTTGTGTTTATTCAGAGCCACGTTCCCCAGCACGCCCAGCTTGCGTGGATACTCAACTGCTATACTCAGTTCGGCGAAGCATCAAGGATGACTCAGTTCAAGGACAAGAGCGAAAAGCACCCCGAAAACGTAAATGTAGGTCTTTTCTCGTACCCCGTTCTTATGGCGGCGGATATTCTGCTCTATCAGGCGGACTTCGTTCCCGTGGGTGACGACCAGAAACAGCACCTTGAAATCACAAGGGATATTGCCGAACGCTTCAACGGAATTTACGGAGACACCTTCAAGGTCCCTGCTCCGTTTATTCACAAATCAGGCGCAAGAATAATGTCGCTTCAGGACCCGACAAAAAAGATGAGCAAGTCCGACACCAATCCCAAGGGCTTTATTACCCTGCTTGATGACGACAGCGTTATTATGAAAAAAATCAAGTCGGCGGTAACGGACAGCGAAGCCAAGGTTTACAGAGGCGAGGGCAAGGACGGAATAAACAACCTTATGGAGATTTATTCCTGCTGCACGGGCAAGAGCTTTGACGATATTACAGCGGAATTTGAGGGCAAAGGCTACGGCGATTTCAAGACTGCCGTAGGAGAAGCGGTTATCGCCGAGCTTCGTCCCGTCAAGGAGGAATACAACCGTCTGATGAGCGACAAGGCGTATCTTATGAAGTGTGCCGCAGAAGGTGCCGAAAAGGCGGAATATTTCGCCTCACGCACTCTCAGAAAAGCCATGAAAAAGGTCGGCTTCCTACAGCTTGACAGATAAAAATTTTATAAATAAAAAGAACGCAGTTTCCGACTGCGTTCTTTCATTTTGTGCTTTAGTTAATTTTTGTCTATTACGATAATTTTCGACTCGAGAGTGCCTCCCATTTCAATATCAAGTCCCTTAGCCATAAGGTATGCGCCGCTGAATTTCTCGGTGCATCTCTCCCAATTTACGCTGTATTCCGCGTCGGGATCAAGCCCCATAAGCTTAACGTGATGGTATCTGTCCTTGTAAAAACTGTTGACATTTTTGCAGACAAACAACACACACTTTTTATCCCCGACATATTCGGTGGCATATATTCCGTCATCGGCATAATTTGCGAGGCGGTAAAATCTGCCGAACTGAATAACGTTTCGCACGGACTTGTAAAGGTCAATGTATTTTTTATGAATTGCGAGTTCTTCCTCGGAATACTTTGAGAGATTTCCGCCTATTGAGAGCGAGCCCTGCATACTGACGTTGAAACGGAAGTCCCAGTCATAAGGTCTTGAATAACGGTTGGTGTCGGTTACCCACGCCCTCATGCATTTTATCGGGTAAAGCAGCGAAAACCCGTACTGAATGTCGAGTCTGTCAACAGGGTCGGTGTTGTCTGAAGTCCAGACCATATCGAAGTGGCTCATCGCTCCGAGGTCTGCCCTTCCTCCGCCTGACGAACAGCATTCAAGCTGAAGTCCCTTATGTTTTTCTTTTAATCTGTCCGCAATTTCGTAAACCGCCTGAGTATGTATTACCCAGAGTTCCTGAGCGTTTTCAAGGTTTTCCGCTCCCGACTCGGTAAAGGCGCGGTTCATATCCCATTTTATATATTCAATATTGTACTCGCAGAGCATTCTGTCCATAACCTCAAACACAAATTCCTTTACCTCGGGCTTTGTGATATTGAGGATAAACTGATTTCTTATCTGCGTTCTGTCTCTCGTATCGTAATGGTATATCCAGTCGGGATGCGCTCTGTAAAGGTCGGAATCGGGGTTGACCATTTCGGGTTCAAACCAGAGACCGAATTTCATCCCAAGGGAGTTGACCTTGTCGATAAGGGGCTTTAAGCCCTGCGGGAATTTGACGGGGTTTACATACCAGTCGCCGAGGCCGGCACGGTCGTTTTTGCGCTGTCCGAACCAGCCGTCATCCATTACGAACAGCTCACAGCCGATTTTTGCCGCAAGCTCGGCGAGACGCTGCTGAGATTCCGAGTCAACATCAAATTCCGTAGCCTCCCAGCTGTTATACAGCACGGGCAGAGGCTCCTTTGCATAGCGTTTGGGAAGTATATGCTCAACCGCAAACGAATTCATCTGATTGCTCATTTCGGCAAGTCCGATTGTTCTGCCGCAGACAGCCACAGGCGTTTCAAAGCTCTCGGAGGGACGCAAAACGTATGAGAAGTCCGTATCGTTGATGCCGATAACTACTCTTGTGCTTCCCGACCAGTCGCGCGCAATCTCGGTCTTGAAGTTACCCGACCATTTCAGCGCGCCAAAGAAGACCTCTCCGTAGGTTTCGCCCGCATTTTCATACAGTACAAAAAACGGGTTGTTTGTGTGCGAGCTTCTGCCGTGCGTACTCTGATAAACAAGTGTGCCATTTCTGACCTGAGTTTTTTCAACCGTAAATTCTGCTCCCCACGAACCGTTGGGGTTGAGCGAATAATAAGGTCTTCTTGACGGCAGATTAAGTTCTGCGCTTGCCGCCTTCTGTATAACCGCAGTTTCCTTTGACATGTTTTCGATTACCGAATTTCTCTCAATCAAGTCATAGCCCTTGTAAATTCTGTAAATAAGCGTTACATAGATGCCGTAGGGCTCGTCTGCAAGAGTTACCTCAAGGCTCATTGAGTCATTTTCTTCCTTAATCTTATACGACTGATATTTAAGCAGCGCTTCACGGCAGCCGTCAGCATAATTCATAATAATCGACTGGGGACGGAAAATCTGTCCGCTGTTGCCGATATACTCATTTTTGGCAAGTTCCTCGGTGCCGTTGCGATGCTTTTCGTTTGCTTCAAAACGAGCGGCAAAATCATCCTCTTTTGCCTTGTCGCCCCAATGAATATGGCAAAGCGTTCCGTCATCAGCCGCGCCGAAAACGTACTGCGTCTTTTCGGTTTCAAGGATAAAAACCCTGTTTTTCTCGGTTATCTTCATATACTTTCCTCCCTTGCAGGAATATTCTGCAATTTTATTATAAAATATATGCTTTACAATTACAATAGAATCGGAATAAAAAACTGCCGATAATTACGCTTATCGGCAGTTTAAAAAACATATTCTGTTTACGCCTTTTTGACGGTAACTCTTACCTTATGCCCGTCAATGGAGAATTCGTTTTCCTCTGTTGAGCCGAAGGCAAGCGAGTCGCAGAGAAGCTCGGACTTGATAAAGTCCGCGTTCTTTGTAATTACGTCCTTGATATAGCTGTCGCTGTCGACAGTAATAACAATGTGGTCCGTAACCTCAAAGCCGCTTGACTTACGGAGATTCTGAACCTTTGAAATAAACTCTCTTACCGAACCTCTCTCAATAAGATCGTCATTAAGCTCGGTATTGAGAATAACGGTTACCCCGTAATTTGTCTCGGCAATATAGCCGTCCTTTGCTTTTTCGGTAACAAGCAGGTCATCCATTGTAAGTTCAATGTCCGCGCCGTCAATCACCGTCTTGTAAACACCGTCTGACTTAATGGTGTTTATGATTTCGGTATTGATGTCCTTGTTGAAGTACTCGCCGATTGCCTTGAGGTGTCTGCCGTACTTAGGTCCGAGGGTTTTGAGCTGCGGCTTGATTTCATACTGAATAAGACTCTGTGTGTCAAAATCCGTAATTACCTTATCAACGTTGAGCTCCTCGGCTATGGTACCGAGTTCCTCGTCCTGAAGGACTACGCCGTTTTCAACCTTTACAATACATTCGCTTAAAGGCTGACGGTTACGGATATGTACGATTTCACGGAGTTTTCTTCCGATTTCGACCGCTTTATACGAAATCTCCATCTGAGCCTCAAGCTCGGGTCTGTCCCACTCGGGACGGTCCTGAGGATAGTCAGCCAGATGAACGCTCTCGGGCGCGTCGGCAAAGAATTTAACTACAAGTCCCTGATAAATTGTCTCCGCAACGAAGGGAGTTACGGGAGCAACAACTCTGGTAAGGGTATCAAGCACGGTGTAAAGCGTCATATAAGCCGCAATCTTGTCCTCACTGAGTTCGGAGTTGAAGAAACGGCGGCGGTTACGCCTGATATACCAGTTGGACAGCTCGTCAATGAAGCTCTCCATAGCCCTTGTCGCTTCAAAGATATGGTAGGAATCGAATTCCTTTGTAACCTTCTTTACAAGTGAATTCGTTCTCGAAAGCACCCACTCGTCTATTGAACGGAGTTTGCAGTCGGCAAGATTATATTTGCTCGGGTCAAAGTTATCAATTTCACTGTAAAGCGAATAGAAGTACACGCTTGCCCAGAGCGTACCGATAAATCTGTTCTGGAACTGACCGAGAGTCAGCTTGCTGAAGCTTGTGGAAATCCACGGCGCGTTGGCAATACAGAAGTAAAGTCTTGTCGCGTCCGAGCCGAACTCGTCAAGCACCTCCCACGGGTCAACGACATTACCGATATGCTTTGACATCTTGATACCGTTCTCGTCGTTTACAAGTCCGAGTGCGATACAGTTCTTATACGGACTTCTGCCGAAAATAGCGGTTGAAAGAGCCTGCAAAGCATAGAACCAGCCTCTCGTCTGGTCGCTTCCCTCACTGATAAAATCTGCGGGGAACTGCTTATCGAAAACTTCCTTATTCTCAAACGGATAGTGATGCTGCGCATAGGGCATTGAACCCGAATCAAGCCAGCAGTCGCAAACCTCGGGAGTACGGTACATAGTCTTGCCGCACTCGGGACAGGTCATTGTAAGCCTGTCAACCATGGGTTTGTGAAGGTCAATATCGGGGTCTGCGCCCGTCAGCTCGACAAGCTCTGCGACACTGCCGATAACGTGCTTGTGTCCGCACTCCTCGCATACCCAGATGGGAAGCGGCGTTCCCCAGTATCTGTCTCTGGAAACCGCCCAGTCGATAACATTTGAAACGAAGTTCCCCATTCTGCCTTCCTTGAAGTTGTCCGGGAACCAGTTTACGCTTCTGTTATCGGCAACAAGCTCATCACGAAGCGTTGACATGGCGATAAACCACGAGTCCTTCGCATAGTAAATCAGAGGGCTGTTACATCTCCAACAATGGGGATAGCTGTGCTCTATCTTTTTAACCTTTAAAATGACCTTGCGGTCTATGAGTTCCTTGATAATCGGCTCGTCCGCGTCAAAGACAAGCATTCCCGCATATACGCCGCAGTTGTCCGTGAACTTGCCTGCGAAGTCAACGGGTTTGGGGCAGGGAAGATTATTCTCTCTGCCGACACGGGCGTCATCCTCGCCGAATGCGGGAGAGATATGAACGATACCCGTACCTGCGTCCAGCGAAACATAATTATCGGAAACTACATAGTACGCTTTCTCTTTGAACGAATCTTTAAGATATGTAAAAGCGGGTTCGTATTCCATACCGAGCAAATCTTTGCCCTTGCAGGTTGATACCGTTGTGTAATTCTCGCCGAAAAGGCTTTCGCAGAGTTCGGAAGCAATATAGTAATATTCGCCGTCAACCTCAACCTTTGAATAATCAAAGCCTTCGTTAACGCAAAGCGCAACGTTGGAAATAACCGTCCAGGGAGTTGTGGTCCATACCGCAAAATATGTGTTTTCCTCTCCCCTGACTTTAAGACGGAAGAAAATTGACGAGGTCTTGATATTCTTATAGCCCTGTGCAACCTCGTGTGAGGAAAGAGCTGTCGAGCATCTCGGACAGTAAGGAGATACTCTGTACCCCTTATAGATAAGCCCCTTTTTGTCGAGTTCCTTGAGTCCCCACCATACAGACTCAATATAGTCGTTGGTATAGGTAATATACGGATGCTCAAAGTCGCACCAGTATCCGACTCTTTCACTCATCTTTTCCCAGAGGTCCTTATATGTCCATACGCTCTCGCGGCATTTCTGAATAAACGGTTCTACGCCGTATGCCTCTATATCTGCCTTGCCGTTGGTATGAATCTGCTTCTCGACCTCAAGCTCAACGGGAAGTCCGTGAGTGTCCCAGCCTGCCTTTCTCTCAACGTGGTAGCCCTGCATAGTTTTGTATCTCGGAATAACATCCTTGACAACTCTTGTCAGAACGTGTCCGATATGCGGCTTTCCGTTGGCGGTAGGGGGCCCGTCATAGAAAACGTAATTCTTGGTATTAACGTCATTTTTTGCTACGGCTTTTTTGAAAATTTCATTTTCGTTCCAGAAGTCTATAACCTTCTGTTCCTCCTTGGCAAAGTCGTAGTTTCTTTCGATTTTTCTGTCCAAAAAATATCACCCTCACTGATGAAATGATTTTATAGATTTACATACAAAGTATATTATAATTTAATACATCTTAAAAATCAAGAAAAAATTTCCCTGCCGAAGCAACAAAAAAAGGCAGATAAAATCTGCCTTTTAACGTCATTTTTTATGAATTCTGTGCAGCATCAGAAACCACAGTATCGTGAGCGCCTGAAGCACCGCGCAGATTATGATAAGATACAGAAGTTTTGCTATCGGGAAGGTAACAATCAGCGACAGGAAAACTCCCCAGATTATCCCGCTGACAGCAATTATTTTATAAACTGTTCCGTACCACAAAGCGGCAAACACCGTCGCGATTATAAAGGAAACGGGCACTGCATAAATAAAGACGAGCCATGTCCTCTGCAAATCGGGAAGTATAAACTTCATCAAAAAGAATATCACGGATGCCGTAAGCCACGCAAGCCCGATTGACATTATCGGTACAAAACGCTTTTTTTCTTTCCTCGCATCTGTTGCGGCAGGGTCGGCATCGCTGACAAGCTCGGTCAGTGAAATACCGAAATGCTCGGCGAGCTGATATAAAACATAAATATCGGGAAGTCCCTCTCCGCGTTCCCATTTTGACACCGATTTGTCCGAATAATTAAAAAGTGCGCCGAGTTCACTCTGGGTAAGTCCCTCTTTTTTTCTGTAATATGCAATTTTGGCGGCGACTGCCGTTTTGAATTCCGTTTCGTTCATTTAAACACCTCTAAAGCACGCAGCTGCGTGTCTCTCTACTCTGAGTAGAATTGTTTTTTTATCCGGTAGAGTCCGATTACGGACAGTAGGTTGCAGTTTTGGGTACCACAATTATATAATCAAATCAGCAAAAACACAAGAGGTGATTACAGTGAAAAGAACAAAGCTTGCCGACAGACGGCTGCCCGATTACACAAGGGGCGAAGAAATTGCGAATATGGTTACGCACATAGTAGGAGGCGCCTTCGGTATTGCAGCACTTGTGCTGTGCGTAACATTTTCAGTTCTCAAAAGGAATTGGTGGGGGCTTGCGGGCAGTCTTATATACGGAATTTTTATGGTTTACCTTTATACCATTTCAAGCGTTTATCACGGACTTATTCCCGAGAAACCGAAAAAGGTTATGCAGGTGCTTGACCACTGCTCGATTTTTGCAATGATACTCGGTTCGTATGCGCCTATTCTGCTTACGGGAATACGTCAGCAGAATATGACCGTGTTTATCGTAGTTACCGTACTCGTAATAGCGGGAAGCGCCGTCTGTATCGTCTTTACCGCAATAGATTTCAAGAAATATCAGGCAGTTTCAATGACGGGATATTTCGCAATAGGCTGGGCGGCGCTGATAATACTTTATCCTTTATATAAGGCATACGGCGCAGTAATGATAATCTGGCTTATAGCAGGAGGAGTTGCCTACACGCTCGGAATCATTTTCTATGCCTTAGGCACAAAAAAGAGATACTTCCACAGCATATTCCATCTCTTTATACTGCTCGGAAGCATACTCCAGTTTGTCGCAATTTTTAAATACTGTATTTTATTGTAATCTTTCAAACAGAAAAAGCAGACCGAAAGTTCCCGTTTCGGTCTGCTGAATAATCTGCTTTTTTCAGTTCTGTTTACTGACTATTTTATATTCGTCATAGGGGTTGTAATACGGGCACTCAAAGTCGGCGCATGAGAGAAATCTCGCCGTCTCGTCCTCGTCAAGATTTACTTCGCAGGTATAGCACTCATATTCCTCGTCATAGCAGTAATATGAGCAGCATTCGCACTGCGTTATTTTTTTGCCTTTTTGTGTCATTTCTGCTCCTCGTGATAGTCGCTTTCCGTATTTACCTGCCAGATTTTTTCTCTGCCTTTTCCGCCGTCAAGAATACTGTCAACCGTGTAAAGGGCGGTAAGCATTGAGTGGTCCATATTGTTGTATCTGTGCTGACCGTTTCTGCCCACACAGTAAAGATTAGGTATGCCCTCAAGATAATTCCTTATCTCAGGCAAATCTTTGTAGGTGTCGAAATATGCGGGATACGCCTTTTTAACTCTTTCACGGTGAAAGTCAAGAATCTTTGCCTCTCCGTCAATAATTCCGATTTTACGCAGCTCGTTCTCTGCAAATTCGGCGCACTCTGCTTCGGTCATATTCCAGAAGCTGTCGCCCTCCTCGCAGAAAAATTCAAGTCCGAGCCAGACCGTATTCGCAGGGTCGCTGACAAGATACGGCGACCAGTTGTTAAAAATCTGAATTCTGCCGAGCTTGACTCCCCTGTCCTGAACGTATATCCAGCAGTCGGGGATGATATTATTAACTGTTTTAATCGCGGTTTCGTTAGAAACTGCAAGCCTGTCGACAAGCAAACCTACCGTAACAAAATCTCTGTACGGAAGTCCCTTCGCCGCGGTTTTTACCTTTTCGGGCACGTCCTCGCCGAGCGCGGGAATCAAGTCCTTGACGGGCATTGAGGAGATAAAAATATCGCCCTCGTATATGTCGTTTCCGCATATTGCACGGATAATTCTGCCGTCCTTTAAATTGAGTGCAGAAACCTCCGCATTGAATACGGCTTTGCCGCCGAGCGACTCAAACTCCGCAAGCGCGCACTCCCAGAGCTGACCGGGACCGTACTTGGGATATTTGAACTGTTCAATAAGCGACGCCTCGGTGCTTTTGTCGGAAAGAGCGTTTTTGAGCACCTCTTTTATTGAAATGCCCTTTACTCTCTGTGCACCCCAGTCCGCAGAAATATCCCTCGGATGGCGTCCCCACAGCTTTTCGGTGTAGTCCTCAAAGAAAAGGGAATACAGTTCCTTACCGAATCGGTTGATATAGAAATTCTCAAGCGAGGTTTCCTCACGCTTAAAGACAAGCGAGTGAAGATAACTGAAACCCGCCTTGACCGTCCTTTTAAGTCCGAGTTTTTTTAAGGTGTCGAATTTAAGAGAAACGGGGTAGTCAAAGAATTTGTTAAAGCAGAAAATTCTCGACACTCTCTTACGAAGGAGCATTACTCTGTCCTCTGCCTCAGGGTCGGGTCCGCCTTCCGAAATTTCGATATTGCGCCCGAGTTTTGCATCGTCGGCAGACGGCGCGCCCTGAACGGGCAGAACCGAATTCCACCACTCGTTTACCCTCTCGCTCTTGGAAAAGAAACGGTGTCCGCCGAGGTCCATACAGTTGCCGTTATGCTTAACGGTTGCCGATATGCCTCCTGCCCTGCCGCTCGCCTCGAGGACGGTAACGGCATATTCATTTTCAGTTCTTCTCAACAGTTCAAGTCCTGCCGTGATACCCGCAGGTCCCGCTCCGATGATAATTACCTTTTTCAAGATTTTCAGTCCTTCTTACTCCAGAAAATATAGTCGCTGATAAGCAGGGCTCTTGCAAACGAAGCCTCCGCTCCCGCGATTTTTACGGGAGGCGCTATAAGGAAATATTCTCCGTTTGACACCTCGCTCAGGTCAAGCCCTTCAAGCACGGCGATATTGTTGCGAAGCAGGGAAATATGAGCACTGCCGGTCGAGTCCGGCGCCTCGACGGTGTTTCCGTCCGTGCCGACAAGCTCATATCCGAGATAAGCCATAACCTCTGCCGCAGTTTCGTGCAAAAACGCCTTGCCGTTTGACTTTATAAGAATTTTTTTACAGTCGCGCGGGAAGTAGTCCTCTACAACCTGACCCGTGATTATTCCCGATGAAAAAGACAGAACCCTGCACGGGCCTATGAATTTCTCAAGCTCGCACTCGTCAATACTGTTCCCGTCATCAATAAAGTGAAGCGGCGCGTCAGCGTGAGTGCCGTTGTGAAGGCAGGCATTGAGCGTGCTGAGGTTATAGTATGAGCCCTCGGAAATGCTCTTGATTCTGTTTATTTCGGGTACGGGGTCGCCCTCATACACCTCTGCGGTAAGCAGGTCATTTGAAATATCAATAATCTTCATTATGCCACCTTCTCCTTTTGTTTATTCAAACGAAGATATCTGTATAATTGTATCAAACGCAGGGGTCTTTGTCAATTAAAGACGGCAAGCGGAAAACAAGTGAATAAATTGTAAAATAAAGGCAGAATTATTTGACATTATGTATGCCGTGTTGTATAATAGCTCTCGTCAAAATGATAAATTATTTAATTACATAAGGAGAGAAAAACAATGCCTTTAGTAACAACAACCGAAATGTTCAAGAAAGCCTATGAAGGCGGTTACGCCATCGGCGCTTTCAACGTAAACAATATGGAAATCATCCAGGGTATCACAAGAGCCGCCAAAAAGCTCAGTGCTCCCGTTATTCTTCAGGTTTCTTCGGGCGCAAGAAAATATGCTTCGCACGGCTACCTCGTAGCTATGGTTAAAGCCGCTGTCGAGGAAACGGGACTTCCTATTGCACTTCATCTTGACCACGGCCCCGATTTTGAAACCTGCAAAGCCTGTATAGACGGCGGTTTCACATCGGTTATGATAGACGGAAGCTCGCTTCCCTATGAGGAGAATATTGCTCTTACAAAGCAGGTAGTTGAGTATGCTCACGCTCACGGCGTAGTTGTTGAGGGCGAGCTCGGCACACTTGCAGGCGTTGAGGACGAC
This sequence comes from Oscillospiraceae bacterium, assembly GCA_015066635.1. GTDB lineage: Bacteria > Bacillota > Clostridia > Oscillospirales > Acutalibacteraceae > Fimenecus. The sequence goes on from SVOA01000020.1 coordinate 23,762, forward strand.
GTAGTAGTAGAGGAAGGAAACGAGTCATATACAAAGCCCGAGCAGGTTCTCGACTTCGTTACAAGGACAGGCGTTGACTCACTCGCTATCGCTATCGGCACCAGCCACGGCGCATACAAATTCAAGCCCGGCCAGAAGCCCCAGCTTCGTTTTGACATTCTCGAGGAGGTTGAAAAGAAGCTTCCCGGTTTCCCGATAGTACTTCACGGCGCAAGCTCTGTCAATCAGGAGCATATCAAGATGATTAACGAATTCGGCGGTCAGATGCCCGACGCTATCGGCATCCCCGAGGATATGCTCAGAAAAGCATCGTCAATGGCAGTTTGCAAAATTAACGTTGATTCGGATATCCGTATCGCCATGACGGCTGCTCTGCGCAAGCACTTTGCAGAGAACCCTGCAGACTTTGACCCGAGAAAATATCTTACCCCTGCAAGAAACGCTATTGAGGAAGTTGTCTCTCATAAAATTGAGGCAGTTCTCGGCTGCGCAGGCAAAGCATAATTTTATATTATTAAATAACGGATAAGGCAGACGCCTTATCCGTTTTCTTTTTTGCCTTTTATTCAAATATAACGGTCAGCAGGGTTCTTTCGGAAATTTCAAGACCGTTTTTATACTCTCCCGAATATATTTCCCGTAACTGCTTATGCGTATCGGAGGATACGACGGTCATTTTACGGAAGTCCCCGTCAAAGCGCAATTCTGTTTTTTCTCCCTCGTTTACAATAACGCAAACCGTTCTGCCCTCGGGAGTCAGGAAGGAAAATGCGTTTAACTTATTACCGTTTTCGGGCAGGTTTCCCGTATCAAGACATACGCTGCCGACAGGGATAAACTTTGAAAAATGCGCCATGGCATAGTAGCGTTTTGCTATTTTCCATACCGAGAAATCATTGTTTGCCGAGAGCATACCGTCCCCGTAGTCAAAGCCGTCATCTTTAATATTTATCTGGTTTACGGCAACCCATGCCGTCCAGCTTTGTGCGCCTGCATAAATAATATCCTGACCTATGATACGGGCAGTAATCAGAGCAGCCCTGAAATCCTCGGTATGGCTTTTGTTGGGAAGCTCGCACCATTCGGACATATCAAAGCGAAGCTCGGGATTTTTGAGTACCGTTTCGTTTTTGAATTTTATTCTGTTTTCAAAATTATCGTCATCGTGGTATGAGTGATATGCAAAAACGGGCATAACCTTCATTACCGTTTCGTCCTTTTTGAGTGCTTCAAGGTATTCGGCAGTCAGCCCTCCCATCTCTCCGCTCTCGGGCCCGTACAGTCTTACGGGCAGATTTCTTCTGATAATCTCTTCTGCAAAAATATGATAAACCTCGCAAAGCTCCTCGGTTTCATAGTGGCAGCCCTCCTGCCAGACATAACTGCCTCCCCATTTCCACTGCGGCTCGTTGATGGGGCTGATGTACTTTACGTCTATCCCCTCGCGCAAAAAGAATTCCGTAATATCGAGCAGATACTCCGCAAATTTACGGTAATTCATTTTAGGCAGATTGCAGGTATGATACATCAGACTGCCCGAAGCCTGTCCCGTAGAGGTGTGCGCCCAGTGCGGAGAATTGCAAAAAAGAATTACCGTGTCGATACAGCCCATATCAAGGCACCGCTTCATAAAATCTCTCGCCGTTTTATCGTTTGAGAAGTTATATTCTCCCGTTTCCTTTTCACGGTCGAATTCATACAGACTTTCGCTTCTGCGCCACGGATTTGTAACGCGGAAGTTGTTTTCGTCATAACCGCCGCCCACGTTGTAACGGTAGATGTTAAGCCCAAGCCCGTCCTTTGAATAGAGCAGTCCGGCAATTTGCTCCGCCGCCTTTCCCTTGCAGTACTGGCTCCACCAGCACGAGGATGTGCCGAAGCCCTTCAGCGTCTGCATTTTTACGGCGTTTTTATAGTTAAGCTTCATATTTAACCTCAGTATCCTTCGGGCAAAATCAAATCTGCCCTTTGTTTACGTTCTGCTTACGGTTAAATTATATAATAAAAATATAAACATTACAAGCATACGATTCAAAGAGGACAAAAGCAATATCCGTTTTTGCTTATTTAAAAAGCCAAAAAATCTCCTCTTATACTTGAATTCAAAAAACGCTTCGTATATAATACAATTTGTAAACTAAAAGCACGGCCTTCAGAGAGAGGGAGATGAAAATGAATCAGATTTTTGCCGATAAGCTGCGCTTTGTAGATGATAAAGGAAGAACAAGATTGCTCAACGGTATAAACATCGCCGACAAGCATATTGATTCCGAAAGGTTTCACTATGTGCTGGACGAGGAATTCTTTACAAAATACAGGGCAAACGGTTTTGATATTATACGTCTTGGTATAACCTGGCAAAACCTTGAGCCGACTATGGGAGAATATAATGAAACGTACCTTCGCTCCATTGATGAAATATTCAGACTTGCGGAAAAATACGGCGTTTATATTCTGCTCGATATGCATCAGGACATCTATTCCGGCAACGGCGGCAAAAGTGCCGGCGACGGCGCTCCCGAATGGGCGGTAATCTCGGACGGCGCAAAACCGAGAATGCCGATTTTTGTCTGGGCTGACGGTTATTTCTTCGGCAAATGGGTCCATCGTTCTTTTAATCATTTCTGGAATAACACACCCGTTGACGGCATCGGACTTCAGGACAGATACTGTAAGCTCTGGCAGATGCTTGCAAAACGTTACGGCGACAGCCCTGCATTGTTCGGCTTTGACCTTATGAATGAGCCGTTTCCGGGCTCGGAGGCAAAAAGGATGTTCATCCGTGTAATAATGGGAGCTGCAAGAGTTATACTTTTCAATAAAAACATCAACAGAGGCAAGCTTTTCAAGGCGGCTGTAAAAAGAGATTCAAAATCCGTACTTGAATGTATAGGCGGTAATGTAATCAGGGATGTTGTAAAAAAGGTTGACGTACTTTCGGAAAAATTCGACCTTAAAAAATATTCCCCCTTCCTTAACAAAACTTCTGCCGCAATACGCGACATTACGGGCAACGGTATATTTATGATGGAGCAGAGTTATCTTTGCAACAGCGGTGTAAAACAATTTGTTCCGCCCATTACCGTTAACGGCGAGCGTGAAAAAAATCAGTGCTACGGACCTCACGCCTATGACTTTACGGTTGATACTCCGCTTTACCAATACGCAAACTCATCGAGAGTTAAAGCGTTCTTTACGGAAATGCGCAACACTCAGCTGCGTCTTCAGGTTCCCGTAATCGTCGGCGAATGGGGCGGCTGCAGCGACAACACGGACACCGCATGGTTTCCTCACGCCTATGAACTGCTTGACTTCTTTGACGAAAAGCAGTGGGGACATATGTACTGGTGCTATCAGGGCAACGATATGGACGCCCCGCTTATGAATATGCTTTCACGCACTCATCCCGTTGCAATCGACGGCGAAATAAAGAATTACGGCTATGACCGTGAGCAAAAGCTGTTCACTATTACCTTTGATTCAGCCGCAAAAAGCGAAAGCTTAATCTATATTCATAAAGCGTTTAAGCTTGAAAAAGGCAACGACATAAAATACAGAACGGCAGAAAAATATGAAAACGGCGCTTCGCTTATCGCCATAACCGCAGATAAGGGCGAAAAAACCGTAAAAATAAAAATAACCGAATAAACGGGAGGTAACACTATGGCTAAAATACTCGGCGAATCAATTAAAAACTTACCCTGGCAGGACAAGCCTGCGGGCTACCGTTATCCCGTATGGAGATACACGGGCAATCCGATTATCACACGCGATAATCTTTTCTTTGCAAACAGCATTTTCAATTCCGCAGTCGTTCCCTTCTGCGACGGCTTTGCAGGCGTATTCAGAGTTGACGACAGAACAAGAGACCAGGTTATCGTAACCGGCTTCAGCAAGGATGCGGTTAACTGGGAACTTGACGAAAAGGTAATTTTCAAAGGCTACGATCCGAGACTCTGCGAAATCGACGGCAAATACTATCTGACCTGGGTTAATCATACTCCTCACGGCACGACCATAGGCGTTGCCTATACCGAAGATTTCAGAAGCTGGACTCAGCTTGAGGACGCAACCTATCCCGTTGCACGCAACGGCGTGCTTTTCCCGAGAAAAATCAACGGCGAATACGTTCTTCTTGTGCGTCCCTGCGACAGAGGGCACACGCCGTACGGAGACATTTTTATTCAGAGAAGTCCCGACCTCAATTACTGGGGCAACTACCGTTTCGTTATGGGACCGGTCAGAAACTGGGAGATGACCAAAATCGGCGCAGGCCCCACTCCCATTGAAACTGACGAAGGCTGGCTCCTGTTCTATCACGGCGTAATCACAAGCTGTAACGGTTTCACATACAGTATGGGCGCCGCAATTCTTGACCGTGACGAACCGTGGAAAGTGCTTCACAGAGCCGACAGCTTCCTGCTCGCTCCTCACGAAGTATATGAAACTGTCGGAGATGTTCCGAATGTAGTATTCCCCTGCGCGGCGCTTGCCGATGCCGAAAGCGGAAAAATTGCCATTTATTACGGCGCCGCCGATACTACCGTTGCCCTCGCCTTTACCACTGTTGACGAAACCGTCAACTATATTAAAGAGCATGATATGATTAAATAACAAAGTTAAACCTATAATAAACGCAGAGTGCCTTTTGAAACGGCACTCTGCGTTTTCGTTTTTTAAAAAATGAAAAAACACTTGCAAAACAGGAAACATTTATATATAATATAAAGGCACTTGCAAAATATGCAACAGTATACTGTTCAGAATAAGGCTGGTGTCGCTAATGAGTAACACAAAAACGCTTTTTACCGTAAATGTTATAGCGTTTGCGGTTTCTGTATTCGCACTTATTCCTATACTGCTTTCTAATTTAATAGCCTTTTTTCTTGCTTTTTTAATGTCTGCAGACGGTAGTTCGTTGGGCTTTAAGGATTTCCTTTTTCTATTGATTTGTTCACTTGCTTTCATAATTCCGCAGGCGGTTTTCTTTTATACTTTTTCCAAGCTGAAAAACGATGCCGATATAGTCGACTATTATGACTCGGTGTCAAAAGCAAAGCTTGGCTATTTCAGAAAATCAAAACTGCTTGCCTCGATTTCAGTGTTTCTCATAGTGTTATTTTCTATATCTACTGTACTTGTTTTAATATTTGGATTTGGTTAATTAAATACTGTTGGCTGGTATGGCTCAGTTGGGCGAAGGAGTTTGCCGCTGCCCGTGGCAGATAAAGGCAAACGAGTGAGGTGAAGAAACACAGAGCAATGCGAAGCGCTTCAAGCGAGCAGTGCGACAATGTTTCTGAGGGAAGAGCAGCGCATTCGTAAACGGGAGGTCATAGCAGCAACAATTTAATAATACGCTACTGTGGCTCAGTTGGTAGAGCAATGCATTCGTAATGCATAGGTCGTCGGTTCGAGTCCGACCAGTAGCTCCAGGGCTTCCGCTCGGAAGCCCTTATTTTATGCGGTTTTCGGGCATTTTTCAATTTTTATTTTTTTCAAAATTGAGCGTTCCAAAGGCGAAATAATCAGTCTAAAATTTTGATAAAAAATCCAAATCTGCTCCTGATTTTTCCTGTATGAAATTGCTCCAAAACCGGTCAATGACCATCTAATGACCATCTATGAAAATTTTTGTAAAAGTACTTGTCCTACAAATCAGAATTTGTCTATTCGCTTTTAATGAAAGATACGATTTCATTTTGCAGTAATCTATACACATTTGCAACCAAATAGCCGTCAGCGATTGCGTGATTGAGGCGTACGGTAACAGGCATCATCAGTCTGCCGTTTTCTTCCCTGTATCTGCCCCAGTTAATAATGGGTGGGAAATAAAGATAGCCGTCTGGTAATTCAACGTTTAGCGAATCATAGGAAAGCCATGATACATATGAGGCGTCAAACCAGTTGGGATATTTAGCACTGTCGAATTCATACTCGTGATTTTGCTTTGCGTTTTCCAAATCACGCAGAGCATTTTTATAAAAGGTTTTGTAATCCTCGCAGTATTCGGAATGAACCGTAGTACAGGTTTCGGTGTCCTCGTGAAAGACATAATGGCACGGATTTATCACGTCATAGCAAATCAACTCGTCCGTATTATACAGATAATCCATTTTATAGTCATCACGGGAGTTGAGTACCTTTGAGAGAATATACAGGAAATTCAGATAAAACTTTGTGCCCGTCTTTTTTGAAAATTCAACAAGTTCGGTCACGTCAATGCGTGCTGTCATAGAGGTCGAGCACTTGCAATCCTCGGTGAAATGGCGGTAAACACCTTTTCTGTAATATGTTTCTTTATTAATAACCTTGTAGTTCATATTTATCCTCACAAATTACGATTTGTCGCCCTCATTATACCACAACGCAAAAGCAAAGGCAACGGAAATCCGTTGCCTGATTTGTTTTGTTTTTACGCCGGGAACTCAATTATCTCTGCATTCTTACTTGAATTCTCAATAATCGTTTTCATCTTATCTGCGGCATTCTTCTGCATATCATCCGTGACGTGCATATAGGTGTTCATCGTGAAACCTGCATCCGTGTGTCCGAGCATCTGCGATACCGTTTTGACATCGACTCCCGCCTCGAGCGTGAGCGTTGCGAAGGTGTGCCGTAAATCGTGGAAGCGGATTCTCGGCAGTCCTGCCCGATCCTGAATCCTGTGCAGCCGTCTTGTGACCGCCGGCATATCTCTTATCCCGCCTGTGTCGGGAGACGGGAAGATATATTTTGATTCTATCTGCCTTTCCTTCATGGCGAGAAGAAGGTCAACAAGGTCGTCATTGATGCGTATTGTCCGATTTGAGCTTTTTGTTTTCGGCGTTGTAATGATAATCTCGCCGTTAAGCTTTCTCGCGCTTTTGGTTACACTTATGCTTTGTTGTTCTGAATTACCGAAAAGAAGTTGACGACATCCGAGTTGTAATCATTGATTATTTCTTCCCGGACTCTCGGCTTCCTTAACAGAAATTCTGCGCTGCCGCAGCAGGGTTCAATATATGTGTCATGTTGTGGCATAAACGCTAAAAGCGAGTCGGAAATGCATGCCTTGTTGCCTGTCCAGGGAAGCGGACTTAAATTGCCTGACATAGCATTTCACTTCTTTATTTCGTTGCTCTTATATCTACCTCACTTTTCTTCTGAATTCTTTGCTTCTCCCGGCGTGTCATCTAAACCCAGCTTTCTGTCTTCTTCGCTCCCTACAAAGAGAACACACATAAGACAAACGCCAAGAATACTGCCAAGAGTTAAGCCTATAAAAAACTGTAACATTTGTACCTCTCGGTTTCATCATAAAGTAAAAAGCTATTTCATGACAGTCTCTGTTTTTCAATGTACCCGCTTTTTC
>SVOA01000021.1 GCA_015066635.1 Oscillospiraceae bacterium
TCGGGCGGTATCAAGTCCGACAGACAGAAGCTCAGCGAGGCGCAGATTATTAAGAATACCCTTCTCGGTCTCGGTAGACGGGGAGAGGATACTGCTTGAGCCAAAGGCAAAAACCACGGTTGAGAATTTTAAATTCACAAAGGAAATGCTTCCTTCGGACGCCGGGGTTGCCTTTGTAACAAGCAAATTCCATATCAAAAGAAGTATAATTATTATGAAAAAGGCAGGGGTCGATTACATACCCGTTGCAAGTGAAAACGGCAGTGATTCTCTCTCTTTCAGAATCAGGGAAATACCTTTGCTGCTTCTGGCAAAAATGGGAATTGTACTTTGATTATGAAAAACAGAACTGACAAAATGATATCGGCTATGGAGAAGGTGCTTAAAGGGATAAATCAGCCCGTTTACGGCACCGACGCGCCGCTTTCGCCCGACAGCAGTGCGGAGCTTAATTTTATTGTATGGGGAGACCCACAGATTTCGGCTGTTTCTCCTCTGCGCTCGGCAAGGGTTTTTAACGCCTGCAAAGACATAAAAAATGCCATCGGGAAATTTGACGCGCTTGTTATGGCAGGCGACATTACCGAGTACGGCGCGCGCTGCGAATATAATATGATAACTTACCTTCTGAATCCCGTTGCCGACAAGCTTTCTCATATCTTTGCCGTTTCGGGCAACCATGATGTCAGACTCAGAAATTACAAAAAGCAGGTTAGACGGTTTTCGGAATTTCTTGCAAACATTAAAAACGGCGTTCCGAACAGCGAGGATAAATACTTTTTCTCATATATGTTAAACGGATATAAATTCGTTTTTCTCGGCTCTGACAGAAGCACCTTTGAGGCCATGTATTTAAGCGGCGCTCAGCTTCAATGGCTTGATTCGGAACTTAAAAACGCACCCGAAGGCAAACCCGTATTTGTCTTTAACCATCAGCCGATAAAACGGACTAACGGGCTTCCCGTAACGTTCCTCGGCAGAGGTAAGTGGCGCGGTTCCGTAGGCTGGGAATCGGACAGATTAAGAGCCGTTTTTGAGAAATATAATAATGTAATATATATTACGGGGCATCTTCACTACTGCACAAGTCAGTACACCTATGAGGACTGCGGAGCTTTTAAAGCGGTTAACGTTCCGACGGTGGGCGTTATCAACCACGGCAGCTTTAAAAACTTCACTCAGGGACTTGTCTTTGCCGTATATAAGGATGAAATCAGGGTTTTGTCAAGGATATTCGGAGAGGGGAGATATTCTCCCGAGGAAATCAGTAATTCACGCTTTACGATAAAGCTTAATAAATAACAAGAGGGGATTTTTATGGGAACTAAAAACAGCACCGGCGCAAAAACCTATGTCGGTAAAAAAGAACTGTGGATGTTTTCGCTCGGCGGACTCGGACAGGGCATGATTTATGCCATGATGTCCAGTTACATAAGCGACTACTATGTCAACGTACTTCAGCTGCCGCTGATATTTGCGCTTATGCTTATGCTTCTTGCGCGTGTATGGGACGCTATCAACGACCCGATTATGGGCGTAATAGTTGACCGCCATCAGACAAAGTGGGGCAAATTCAAGCCCTATATACTCTTTGCGGCTCCGTTTATTGCGATACTGACCGTGCTTATGTATGTAAGCCCAACCTTCAAAAACGACCCGCAGCAGACAAAACTGATGATTTTCTGTGCGGTTGTCTATGTGCTTTGGGGTATGATTTATACAATGGCTGACGTTCCTTTCTGGAGCTTCCCCAATGTCATTACGCCGAACTCTGACGAGAGAAGCCACGTTGTATCGTTCTCAAAGATATGGAATTCGGTCGGCTCCGCGCTTCCCGAGGTTATATTCTTTATCCTTCCCTTTATACTGCCGAAATTTATGGGCACGAGCGAAGGACTTGAATATACAAAGGCAACATACAGAGTCCTTTCGGTTACTGTTGTCGTGCTCGGCTCGATTCTCTATGTGAATTCGTATTTCCATATCAAGGAGAGAGCCGTACCGCCGCCGACCAAAAAGGTTCCCGGCGAGCCGTCAACAATAAAGCGTGTATTTACCTGCAAGCCCCTGCTTCTGATAATCGCCATGGGCATACTTTCGAGCGGCAGATATATGGTTCAGGCGGCGGCCATTCACGTTGCCAGATACGCCTTCTATATAGGACCCGACCTTACGGGTATGACTCAGGCAGAGATTAACGAAGCCGTTTCAAAGTCGGTTTCGAGCGTCAAGACCATTTTCCAGCTTTGCGCGGTTGTAGGTATGTTCGGCGCGACAATTCTTATGCCGAAGCTTATGCAAAAATTCGACTACAAGAAGCTGCTTATCACAACCTGCCTTGCGGGCTTTGTAGCTTCGATAGGCACAACCCTTATCGGCTGGTTTACAAATAACCTTTATATCTGCATCCCGTTTATTCTCGTTCAGTGCATTCCGCTGGGCGTAATCAACACAATTTCAATCGCGATGATTTATGACTGTCTTGACTATATGGAACTCAGGACGGGACACCGCGACAACGCTCTGGGCTCTGCGTGTCAGGGACTTATCAACAAATTCGGTTCGGCTTTCTCGACCTGCGGAATTATCGTTATGTATATGTTCATCGGCTTCAAGCCCGAGGATATGCTTAACAATCAGGTTATAAGACCCGCAACCGAACTGCTGAGAACTCAGAACTTTGCCATGTTCTCACTTGTTTCGCTCGTTCCCGGTATCAGTATGCTTCTGTGCTCAATTCCGATGTTCTTCTATAAACTGTCGGGAGAGAATAAAAAGAAAATGCAGGCGGAACTTGCCGCCAAGCGTGCCGCGGAGGGCTTTGTAGTAGAGGAATAAACAAAATTTAATAATATGAATTAAAAAAGCCCTGTCAGGCAATAATTACATTACAAGTAATTATTCGGACGGGGCTTAAATTATGCAATTCAATAAGGTGGAAATCTGCGGCGTTAATACGGCAAAACTCAAGGTGCTCAAGGAAAAGGAAAAAACCGAGCTTTTAAGGAAAATGCACGACGGCGACACGCACGCGAGGGAGGAGCTTATCAACGGCAATTTAAAGCTTGTGCTCTCCGTGGTACAGCGCTTTGCGGGGCGGGGAGAGAACGCGGACGATTTGTTTCAGGTAGGCTGTATCGGACTGATGAAGGCGGTTGATAACTTTGACATAAGTCAGAACGTGCGCTTCTCGACCTATGCCGTACCTATGATTATCGGGGAAATCAAACGCTATCTGCGCGACAACAACACCCTGAGGGTAAGCCGTTCAATGAAGGACACGGCGTACCACGCCATGCAGATTAAGGAAAGACTGCAAAACGAACTCGGGCGCGATCCCACGGTGGAGGAGATAGCGAAGGAACTCGGTACCGATACCGCGAGTGTGGTAGTGGCGCTTGAAGCAATAGCACAGCCCGTTTCGCTGTATGAACCTGTTTTTTCCGACTCAGACGATACGATATTCGTAATGGATCAGATAAGTTCGTCCGACACCGACAGGGACTGGATAGATGAGATAATGATAAAGCAGTCGCTTAAAGACCTGTCAAAACGGGAAAGGCAGATTCTTTCGCTGAGGTTTATGCAGGGCAAAACGCAGATGGAGGTTGCCTCGGAAATCGGTATCTCACAGGCGCAGGTTTCAAGACTCGAAAAAGCGGCTATCAAAAGAATCAAAGGACATTAAAAATTATAACAAATTTAAACGCAGGGGCGGTCGTTGCCGCCCCCTCTGCATTTGTTGACTTTTTATTGACTGAATAATTGATAAGTGTTAAAATTATTTTATAAAATACTTGGAGGGGATATATATGAAAAAATCAAAAACAAAAAAATCATTATCAATACTTCTTGCGTTGATAATGACACTGTCAACATTATCTATACTGACAGTAACTTCGTTTGCATATACTGACGGAGATTATGAATATACTTTGTCCGGCGGTAAAGCAACGCTTACCGGATATAACGGTACAAACGGATATATTACTCTGCCTTCCACAGTCGGAGGAAAATACTCTGTAAAAAGGATCGGCTCGTTTGCATTCAGCGGCAATGATACCATTATAAGTGTTACCATACCGAGCAGTGTTGAAGTTATTGAGGATTTTGCTTTTGCTAATGCTTTAGAACTTGAATTCCTGTATTTTAATAAGGGCCTTAAAGAAATAGGTAAGTGGGCTTTTGACTCGTGTTCACTAATGGTTGGAATACAGGTTCCGGAGGGTGTAACAACAATAAAAGACGGAGCTTTTTCAGGATGCACTAACTTGTCTATTATCGAGCTTCCATCAACATTAACCGTGTTGGGCGAAGGAGTTTTCAAGGATTGTTTTCTTGAAAGCATTTCGGTTAATAAAGCAAATTCTGTTTTTAAAACTGTGGGCGGAGTGCTTTTCAGTTCGGATATGAAGATTTTATATAATTATCCTATCGGTAGTGACAGAACATCATATGTTATACCTAATTCGGTTGAAAAGATAGGAGCTTACGCATTTTGTTCAGGTTTTAATCTTGAAAGCGTATCACTTCCTTCGATGATTAAGGATATCGGCGATTATGCCTTTATGAACTGTTCTTCCATAAACAGTTTCAGCACATACAGTTCTTCTCTCATAGAGCATATAGGAAGTAGGGCGTTTTACAAAACCGGTTACTATAATAATGTAGATAACTGGGTTAATGATGATTTGCTCTATATAGGCAATTGGCTTGTTGATGCTAAAGATGATATTTACGGTAATATTGTTGTTGAAGATGGAACGGTAATAATTGCAGATACTATATTCTCATACTGCGAAGGACTTAAAAATATTACTATTCCTGCCAGTGTAATACACATAGGAGATAATGTATTCTATGAATGCACGGCGCTTGAGGCAATTTACGGATATAATAATACAACTGCACAGACTTATGCAGTTCAGAACGGTATCAGTTTTGTGTCGCTTGATAATCCCGACCCCGACCCCGATCCCGACCCCGATCCCGACCCCGATCCCGACCCCGATCCTGATCCCGATCCTGACCCCGATCCCGATCCTGATCCCGATCCCGTTTATGATACCGACAATTATGATGATATTGATAGTTTTTTATTCGGAGTAAATATTGGCGATATTGAGGAAAGATATCCCGAATATAAATGCTATAAAAAGATATATACCTCAAAATATGAATTCTGGATAGTTGAACCCGAGTACGCCGAGGGAGTTTCCGCAGATTATCATGCCGTGTTCAGATGCAGCTCCGATAATCCCTATAGTCCTGCAAAAGATACTGATTTCTACTCCTGCGGATACCGTACAAATAAAAACGGCAGCAAATTCTTCGGCAATGTTAAAATAGGTGACAGTCTTGATAGCTTAAAAGAATACATAGAGCCTAATTATACTAAGATATATAAATATAAGGATGCGAGTGGAGAGAGAATTATCTGTGAAGCTGATTATATCGGTGCACACGCTTATAAACTTATTATGACTGTCAGTGACTTTAAAGGATCTAAAATTCTTGACGCAATTTATATGCCGTTATATTATGAAGATTCGTTGGAACTTGATGTAATTAACTTCCCCGATGTGACAAGAGATGCTTGGTATTATGATGCAGTTCAGTATTGCGCACAGAACAAATATATAAACGGTTATCAGGACGGAAGATTTGGACCCAACGACCCGCTTCAGAGACAGGACTTTGTAGTTATACTTGCAAATATTGCAAAAGCAGATTTGTCTGCTTATACCTCATGCAAGCTGAAGGATGTTGACATCAATGCATACTACGGCAAAGCAGTTGCGTGGGCAGTTGATAAGGGAATAATTGCCGGCTATCAGAACGGTAAGTTCGGCGTCGGCGACCCGATAACAAGAGAGCAGGTTGCAACCATACTTTACAGATATATGGGCTCTCCCACAGTAACCGGTGTTAACTCTAAACTTGCCAAATTCCCCGATAAAGGAAATATCAGCGAGTTTGCAAAGACACCTCTTGCTTGGGCAGTTGAGAATAACATTATCTCAGGTATGCAGGACGGCACGGTTGCTCCCAAGGGCACGGCTGTCAGAGCGCAGATAGCTTCGATAATTATGCGTATGGATCAGAACGGTATGTTTGACCCTGTATAATTAAAAACCAATAATAAAAGCTCCCTGAAAAGGGAGCTTTTTCCGTAGGGGCGACCGTTGACCGCCCCTGCGTTTATTTATTCTTTGATATACTGTTTAATTTTTTCAAGGTAATTCAGATTAACCGTGGCATCTGCGAGGGTACCGTCGGGGGTGTATTCCTCGCTGTGAATTACGCCGTCATTTCTGATGTCGGCGAGTATTCCGCCCTTATCAAAGGGAATCAGCAATTTAACCCTTGTCCGTGTTCGGGGAAGGGTGTTCTGAATTTCGTTGAGAAGCGTATCAATTCCTCTGCCCTCAAGCGCGCTTATCATAACCGATTTGCCTATGGTCGGCAGGGAATAAATATCGGGCACGAGGTCGCATTTGTTCATAACCGAAATTACGGGAATATCCTCGCACTCAAGCTCGCGCAGAAGTTCCGAGGTTATGCGAAGATGCTCCGAGCATTCCTCGCTTGACGCGTCGCAGACATTTAAAATCAAGTCGGCGTTCTTTGCTTCCTCGAGCGTTGACTTAAATGCCTCGACCAGCTTATGCGGAAGGCGTCTTACAAGACCTACGGTATCGACAAGCATTACCGACTGCCCGTCGGGAAGAGTCAGCTTCCTTGCCGTCGGGTCGAGCGTGGCAAAAAGCTTGTCCTCGGCGAGCACGCCTGCGTTGGTAAGTCTGTTCATAAGCGTTGACTTGCCTGCGTTGGTGTAGCCGACTATGGCTACCGAAATAATACCGTCCTTTTTGCGGCGCTTCCTCATATTGTTGCGCCGTTTTTCAAGTCTTTTAAGTTCGTCCTCAAGCGCATAAATTCTGCGCCTTATATGTCTTTTGTCGCTCTCTAATTTGCTCTCTCCCGGTCCGCGGGTACCGATTCCGCCGCCGAGCCTTGAAAGTCCCTTTCCCTTGCCCGTAAGGAAGGGCAGAGAATATTTCAGCTGTGCGAGCTCGACCTGAAGTTTACCCTCTCCCGTTCTTGCGTGCAGGGCAAAGATGTCGAGTATGAGCATGGTTCTGTCTATGACGCGCACGCCCGTGATGTCCTCAATATTTTTGAGCTGTGCAGGGCTTAACTCGTCATCTGCAACTATCAGGTCTATTTCATGGTTTTCGCATGCCTCTTTGACCTCGGCTATTCTTCCGCTGCCGACAAATGTGGCAGGATTGACCTCGGGAAGCTTCTGTATCATTGTAAGCTCGGTTTCTCCGCCTGCGGTTCTGACAAGCTCGGAAAGCTCCTCCATTGACTCCTCGGCAGAGAATTCGCCCGTGTCAACGGAAATGAGCATTACTTTTTCTTTTTCACTTGTGTTCTCGTAAAACTTCATACCGCACCCTGATTTAAAACTGAATTATTCTTTCATTATTATATACATTATTCGGCAGTTTTTCAACATTGACTTTGGTTAAAATCATATTTGCATTTTGCCGCTTCGGGCAGTATAATACTTGTCGGAAAAGAGGAAACGGCATAATGGAAGCATATTCGATTTTTAAAAGTCTTTGTATAATAATAATCGGCGCAAAGCTTTGCGGAATTATTGCGCGCAAGCTCAAAGCACCTCAGGTTGTCGGCGAGATAATTGCAGGCGTATTGCTCGGACCGAGCGTTTTCGGCTGGGTTGAGCAGAGTGATTTCCTGACACAGCTTGCGGAAATCGGAGTTGTCCTTCTGATGTTTTCGGCAGGACTTCAGACAAATCTGCAGGACCTTGTCAGAACGGGCATAAAGGCGTTTGCCATAGCCTGTTCAGGCGTATTTGTACCGCTTGTCGGCGGAACCCTGCTTTATTTTATTTTTTACGGAGTATCGCCTGTCGGTTCGCCCGATTTTTATAAGGCGGTGTTTATAGGCGTAATAATGACGGCAACCTCCGTCAGCATTACCGCTCAGACGTTAAAGGAACTCGGTAAAATTTCATCCGAGGTCGGAACAACGATTATGAGCGCCGCGATAATTGACGACGTTATCGGAATTATCGTGTTGACATTTGTAATAGGTATTAACGGCGGAGACGTAAAGCCTCTGAGCGTAATAATCAAAACTCTGCTTTTCTTTGTTTTCGCTTTTTTTGTCGGCTATGTGATTTACAAGATATTCAGATTTTCCGACAAGATGTGGCCGCACACAAGGAGAATTCCGATAATGGGACTTGCGCTGTGTCTCGGACTTGCGTATGTTGCAGAGAGATTTTTCGGAATTGCCGACATCACGGGCGCTTACGTTGCGGGAATTATCCTTTGCAGTATTCACGACTCGGATTATATTGCAGAAAAAATGGATATAAGCTCATATATGCTTTTCGGTCCTGTGTTCTTTGCAAGTATCGGACTTAAAACCGACCTTGAAAAGATTTCGCCGGAGCTTATATTCTTTATTATCGGCTTTGTAGCCGTTGCGCTTGTCTGCAAGATTATCGGCTGCGGCGCTATGGCAAGAATTTGCAAATTCAATACAAATGATTCCTTTAAAATCGGCGTTGGTATGATGACGAGGGGAGAGGTCGCGCTGATAGTTGCACAGAAGGGACTGTCCTCGGGCATAATTACTTCGGCTTACTTTGCGCCCGTAATTGTGCTGATACTGACCTCGTCGATAATAACGCCGATAATACTCAAAACGCTGTATTCCCGCGAAGCCAAAAAAATAAAGACATAATAAAAAACGGATGATTTTTAAATCATCCGTTTTCATTTTACTCATCCTTGGGGTTAAGTGCTCTGGTAAGCCAGATTTCCGCAATATCCATCGCGGCGTATAGCCCCTTTTTCTCACTGGTCTTGACGATTTTTTCCTTAATGCTTGCGTCGGGGTCTGTGTTGACAAGCTGAATTGAAACCTTGCTTGCGAGATCCAGATCGCCGAATTCCTTTGAGGAATTTATCTGCATCATAATAATATAGTCGTCAGACATATTTCCGTAATAAATCGTATTGCCCTGACGAACAAGAGGCTTGCCCTTATATGTCAGGTATTTCTGTTTTTTCTCTGCCATAGCGCACCTCTGTTACTGATTCTTATTGCCTTTAAGATAATCTTCGACAAGAGTCTGTAAAAGCTCATCTCTGTCAAGGCGGCGGATAAGACTTCTGGCGTTGTTGTGAGTGGTGATGTAAGTGGGGTCCTCCGTAAGAATATAGCCGACTATCTGGCTTATGGGGTTATACCCCTTCTCCTGGAGGGCATTATAAACCTGAGTAAGTATCTGCACCATTTGGTCATCAGTCTCATTTTTGATTGAGAAAGTAATGGTCTTGTTGGGATCTAACACAATGCCACCTCCTATAATTTATCAAATAATATTATATACTAATAAAAGTAAAATTACAATAGAAATAAAAAAAGAATTTTACTCGGCGTTTTCATTTGTACGGTCCTCGATAATCTGACCGTCCTGAATTCTTATTACCCGTTTTGCGCGCGAAGCGATACTGTTGTCGTGAGTAATCAGAATAACCGTTCTGCCCTCTTTGTAGAGGTTTATCAGAATGTTCATAACGTCCTCGCCCGAGTGGCTGTCAAGATTTCCCGTGGGCTCGTCCGCAAGAATAATCGGCGGACTTGCGGCAACTGCGCGGGCTATGGCAACTCTCTGCTGCTGACCGCCCGACATCTGCTTGGGCAGGTGCGTTACTCTGTTGGAAAGTCCTACCTTTTCAAGCGCGGCAAGACTTAAACGGTGGCGCTTGTCGGCTTTCATACCTCTGTAAACGAGGGGCAGCTCGACGTTTGCCTGAGCCGTAAGGCTGGAAATCAGGTTAAAGCCCTGAAAGATAAAGCCTATCTGCTTGTTGCGTATTTCGCTGAGCTCGTTGTCAGTCATGTGCGAAACATCCTCGCCGTCAAGATAATATTCTCCGCTTGTCGGCACGTCAAGCAGTCCGAGCATATTCATAAGCGTTGACTTGCCGCTGCCCGACTGACCTACTATCGCAACAAACTCTCCGCGCTCGATTTTGAGGTTAATGCCGTCAAGGGCTCTGACCTCGTTCTCGCCGGGATTGTATATTTTATAAACGTCTTTTACTTCGATAAGGCTCATCTTTTCACCGCCTTTTTTACCTTAAATAAATTTTATAGTAAATCTTCAGTAAAATCAATAAATATTTTGTGAATTTTCAGACAAAATAATTCCGAAGAAACTATTCGGAGGGTTAAAATGGCAACGGGTAAAAAGGAATACAGTGAAATGGCAAAAAGGGCAACGCCGAATTCCCCGAAATTAAAGAACTGCGTCAAAGCATTTTTGACAGGCGGTACGGTGTGCCTTATCGGGCAGCTTCTCATAACGATTTACGGGAAGCTCGGCTTTGACACGGAGGAGGCAAAGGCGCTCGAAACTGTTACTCTGATTGTACTCACGGCAATTCTGACGGGTATAGGAATATTTGACAAAATTGCAAAGCACGCGGGTGCGGGTACGATAGTCCCGATAACGGGCTTTGCGAATTCTGTGGTTTCGCCAGCCGTGGAGTTTAAACCGGAGGGCAGAATCACGGGCACGGGCGTAAAGATTTTTTCGATAGCAGGTCCCGTAATAGCCTACGGAACGGCAGCGGCATTTGTTTACGGAATTATTTGTTTTATCTTCAAACTGTATTAAAACAGGCAGGGAATAATCCCTGCCTGTTTATTAAAGCTTTTCAGCTATAGTTATAATTTCAAACGGTCCGTATTCTATAAGGTCGGTTTCCGCGATTACATCTTCAAGCATATTCATAACGGAATATGCTTTTCCGAGCGGAAGTTTACCTCTCGCTCCGTTCTGTTCGGACAGCCTGTAAACAATATATTTTCCGTCCTCTGAAAGCTTCACGCTTTGAAGAAGCAGGGGAGAGAAGCTGCGCTCAAGAGTCAAATCAGACTTTATCAGCGGCGCATTATATTCAAGCGCAAGGCGGTTGATACCTGCCTTTATAAAGTCGTCTGCATGGGGATAAATCATATAACTGAAATTATGTCTGCCTATATCTGAGGTCGGGTCGGGACGGATTGTTGCACGCAGAAGAGACAGCGACATTTCGTTACGGTAAGCGCCTATGCCGTATTTTCCTTCATTGATAATCGCAATTCCGCCGTCCGTTTCGCCCATATCGCTCCATTTGTGCTGGCAGACTTCAAATTTTGCCTTTTGCCAGGTCGTGTTGCGGTGGGTATCACGCTTGATAAAACCTGCGGAGGTGTCGCTGACAAGCTCTCTTGTGAGCACATTGCAGGAGAAATACATTTTAGCAAGCCTGTGCTTTTCATTCCAGTCAACAATGTTTTCAACCTCAATCGCTCTCGAGGAACGGAAAATCCGTATAATGAGCTTCCATTTGCTTTTTTCGGTGGAAAGCACAGTTTCAAATCTTGCACATTCACCGTCCGCACAAACAAAATGAAGCGGCTCGCTGATTTTGATTTCAAACTGTCTGTCCGTGTAATTCGGAAGTATATCCCAGGCGTCATAGTTTCCCGGGCGGTCATCAAAAATCCTGAGCTTGTTGAAATCGCCTTGTGTCCACTCCCTGTTAAGCTTTTTGTCAAAAAGCGACTCAAAGCTGCCGTCCGAAGCAAACTTAATTGAATAATAAGGTGTTTCAATGTTTAATCCGTCAATATGAATCCACGAAGTATCGTCTGACGCTTTTTCAAAATCAATGCAGGTCAGTGCGCCTTCGCACGGCATACGCCAGAAGCCTTTCTTGCCTTCTCTTATGTCATTTCCGTTTTCATCCTCAACAAAGGTAATATTCTGTCTGTCAAATGAAAGAGTGTTAAAATTGCCTTTGCCGCTGCCGATTATTCTGTCAAGCGCCTCATTGATTTCGGTATAGTCAGCGACAGCATCACGGTAAACGGGAGTAATGTGGCTTCCGGGCAGAATATCGTGAAATTGGTTAACAAGGAATTTTTTATACAGCGCTCTTATTTCTTCTGCAGGGTAGTCCTCGCCATCAAGCCTGCGAATTGACGACACAAGCTCGGCGTTGCGGAATTTGTTTTCAAGCATACGGTTGAAGCGCTTCAATTCCGATTTTGTTGTAAAGGTGCCTCTGTGCATTTCAAGATAGAGTTCGCCGTCCCAGCACTCGAGCGAGCCATTATTCTTAAAATTCTTTTCAAGATAATCCTTTGCGCTCATATGCTCTGTTTTCGGCATTACGGAAACCTTGTCAAAACGGTGCATAAGCTCAATCATTTCCTCGGTTGCGCCACTGCCTCCGTCCCCGTATCCGAACATATTCAGAGTCTGACCGCCGTTATTCTTTTCCTGATATGCTTCCCAGTTTTCCTGAATCTGGCTCGGCATATTCCAGGTTATAAAATGGGTGGGGGGAACACAGGCAAAGACTTCGGTTCCGTCAATTCCGCGCCATATAAAATTATTGTGCGGGAAGCGGTTTGTGTCATTCCAGGTAGACATCTTATTTGAAACGAAGTAATCCACGCCGCTCTTTTTAAGTATCTGAGGAAGAATCCAGCTGTTGCCGAAAACATCGGGAAGCCAGCAGGAGTTTACGGTCAAGCCGAATTTATCTCTGAAATAACTCTGACCGTAAAGGCATTGCCTTATAAGACTTTCCGCTGAAGGGATATTACAGTCGCTTTCAATATACATAGCGCCGACAGGCTCAAACCGGCCCGAAGCAATTTTTTCTTTAAGCTCTTCAAAGACTTCGGGATAGTATTTCTCAAGCGTTTCATAGGTAAATGCCTGAGTATGGGTATATCTGAAGTCAGGGTATTTGTCCATCAGACGAAGCTGAATAAGCACGGTGCGCAGATTTTTCTGAACGCTGTGAATCCGGCGCCAATAATAGGCAATATCAAGATGCGAATGAGCTATAAGCGCAACATTACCGTTTCCTCTGTATGTCTTGTTTTGGAATATCTTTTTGTTGATATATTCTGCCGCAGCCGCAGCGTCTTCCGTTCTGAAAGCGTCAAAATCAATGAGATTAAGCGCGTTGTTAAGTTCCTTGTTTACAAGCTCTCTGAACCCTTCGTTGAACAAATCGCTTTTTGCAATATCAAGCAAAAGTTCAATGTCATAAACAAGCGACTGTACGGTATTGTTAAGCGTTTTTAAGTATGCGCCCTCAAAAATCTGACGGCATCCTCTTGTTGCAAGCACCTCGGGATTACGCTCGTCATCGGGCTTTGAACGGTTATACGCCTCTATTTCAAAATGAAGCTTACTGTCATGAATATAAGGGGTTACGGCAATTCTCTCTCTGTTAGGGTCAATACCGCCGAGATAAAAACCGTTACATCTGACTATCATTTCGGCAGATGTTTTAAGGCAGAAATATACTTCCTTTCCCTGCATGGACTCGGGAATTTCAATGTCTGCCTTTATAAAAGCGCTTCCGTCAGGAGAAAAATACAAATCGCCTTTTTTTAACTCACGGGGCGTTTCGTCATAGTATTCATATCGGTTTTCGGCAACCTGATGCGCTTCACGGACTGTAACCGAGGTTATTTCCTCGGACAAATCGTAGATATACCTTTTAAGCCAGCAAAAGCGCATGTCCGTCCATTCCTCGGGGCGCAGGCTTCTGCGAACAACTTTAATGTGTGCCATAATTCACCTCAAACATCCTGAAAATAGGGCTTTTTGCGAATGCCCTCCAACCTTACTTTTTCGCCTGTATCCTTTTCTATCTGCTGTTCCGCCCATTCAAGACAGCGGTCAAGAATATGGCATTTTGAACATTCACCCTGCATGAGCACGGTAACCTTATCGCCGTCCCGGCTGAGAAATGTTATTTCACCGCCATCGCCCTGAATCTTAGGCTTAAGCACATTGTTTATGTAGTTTTCCAAAAGAACACCTCATTAAATCCGTTTTTGTTTTATTATATCATACATTTTTATCAAATAAAATATCATAATGCAAAAACAAAACAATAATCTGATTTGCTTGCGGTTTAGTACAGAAATATAGGTTGTGAGAGATTTATGAAAGAAAAAATTAGTTTTTGCATTCCCTGTTATCAAAGTGAAAAAACGGCTGAAACCGTAATAAATGAAATTATCGGTTTATTTGAGAATCAGCAGCAGTATGATTATGAAATAATCTGTGTGGTTGACGGTTCTCCCGACAAAGTTTTTGATGTTGTAAAGAAAAGAGCGTTGGAAAACAGCCGTATTACAGTTGCTGAGCTGTCAAAGAATTTTGGACAGGCTGTACGGCGGCATTCGTGTATGGGGTAATCTGTTATATTTTCAAGCTGTATTAAAAAAGCAGGGACAGTTGTCCCTGCTTTTTTTAAAGTTGTTTTTATAAAGGACTGCCGCAGTAGGTACAGAATTTTCCGTCTTCCGCCGCGGCTCCGCAGTTCGGACAGAAATTAGGCTTTTCTTTTTTCTCCGAAGAGGAATCGTTTAACGCTTTTTGAGCGTCATCAATCATCTTCTGCATTGATGCCTTGTCCGCTTCTATTAGTTCCTTTGCTTTCTGCTCTGCCTGCATGCGCTCTTCGGGCGTCATCTTTTCAAGAGCCGCCTGTAAGTCCTCCTGCGCTTTTTTAATCAGTTTTTCAAGCTCCTCGGGGCTTGGGTTTAAATTATTAACATCCATATTGTCCGCCTCCTTTTTTTATGTGAAAAAGTACAGCCGGCAAAACGGCTGTACTCTTAATCAAAGGTTTATCTGTTGTCAAGTCCGTTAAGGTATCTGTCCATGTCATAAAGGTCAAATGCGTCTATTGCACCGTCGCCGTCAAAGTCCGCGGCTCTGAATTTCGCCGTACCTTCGGTAAGCGAGGATGTGCCCTTGACAACATTTTTCATTGTGTTGTAGTCGCCGCTTCTGGTAACTGCGCCATTGGTGTCGCCATCAACATCTCCCCAGCGAACAACGGTATATGTCTTTGCCGAGGAGTTTGTATTCGTTACTCTTACCGTAGCGCCCGTTGATTTACCGCTGATGTTTACCGTGAAATCCGACGAGGAAGCAAACTGCGAAGTTAAAACTGCGTCCTTTGAGATATACATAAAGCCGTTGACAGCGTCAAAGGTAGTCTTTGTGTTGTTCCTCGGAAGTCCCGTAACATAGGAAACATTGTTAAGCGTCGGGTAAGTCAGAGTATATGAACCCGAGGTAAACACCTGACCCGTGGGAACGTGCTCGCTTGAGAATGTTCCCGTACCGAAGTTAACTGCCTTTGATGTTGAGCCCGCAAGGAAATAGTCATAGAAGCAGTAACTGTCCTGATCGTCCCAGGTAACGTCCATTCCGTACCAGTTGCCGTCATCCATCTTTACATAAGCCCATTTATGAGCTCCGCCGTTACCGAGTCCGATAACTGTTATGCACGGAATTCTTTCTCTGTCGCATATAAGCTTGAACGCCTCGGAATAACCTTCGCAGACAGTCAGATACGGGCTGTTGAAAACCGCAACGGGTTCGTGGTTGGTCGGGTTTTTCAGAGTATCGTTATCGAAATTAGGGTCATATGTAACCATTGAACAGATGGTGTCGTGAATTGACTTAACTTTCTGATAGCGGTTGTTACCCTCGACCTTAAAGGACGCAACCGAATCAAGCAGGTTGTTGTAGTAATTGCGTACAACGCCCCAGTTCGGGTATGCGTCGGTATTGTTAAGTCCTAAGGAAACCTCAATAATTCCTCTGAAGGCGTTTCCGTAATATTCGTAATTAAGACCTACACTGTAACCGCTCAGCCAGAAGAATTTGGGATTGTCCTCAATAACACACGCAACCGCAGGGGATATGGCAGCGTCAACAGCGTCCCAAAGCGCGTCGTAACCTGCCTGGTCGCTGAAAAGAAATATGGGATCTGTCGAGGTTATACTGATTTCTGCGGCAGATGATGAACTGTCGTCAACCGAGTCAAGTCCCGCATTATGCTCAACAATGCCGTTATAAATAAGTCTCTCCATATCGGATGAGAGAGTTGAGTAGAAGGTGTAGGGATCGTTTGCGGAGCTGACGCCTCTTACCGCACTTTTAACCGACTTACGCGCTTCGCTCTTAACGGGCGCGTCAAGAATATCCTCGGGAAGCTTTGCTATTTCAACATAGTCTGATTTTCTGGTTTCAATATGCGGCTCTCTTGCAGAAACATACATTACGGCAAAGGGGAGTATAAGCATAATACACATTACTATACTTAAAATCTTTTTAGCCATATTCATCCTCCTCGATAAAGAAACTTTTACACTATAATTATATTATTATCTTATTATAATGTCAATGTAATAATTGCGTAAATTCCTATTGACTTGGTAGGAATTAAAGAGTATAATCTATACGGTTAAGATAAAAGAAAGAAAGACTTATATGCAAATTTATGCCGATAATGCTGCGACTACCAAAATGAGCAAAGCGGCCGTTGATACAATGACGGAGTATATGAACAACTGGTTCGGCAATCCGTCAAGTCTTTATACAATAGGTCAGCGCGCCAAGGAAAAACTCGAGGAAGCGCGCGCCCTTACAGCAGAGATGATAAACGCCGACAGACGCGAAATAATCTTTACCTCGGGAGGAAGCGAGTCTGACAATCAGGCGCTTATGTCAGCCGCCGAGTTCGGAAAAAGAAACGGCAAAACCCATATTATTTCCACGGCGTTTGAGCATCACGCGGTTTTACACACTTTAAGGAAACTTGAAAAAAACGGCTTTGAAATAACACTGCTTCCCGTTTATAAAAACGGAATAGTTCTGCCGGAAGACGTTGAAGCCGCCATTCGCGAGGACACATGTCTTGTAAGCGTAATGACGGCCAACAATGAGATAGGCACAATTCAGCCGATAAGCGAAATAGGACAAATCTGCAGAAATCACGGCGTTATTTTTCACACGGACGCAGTTCAGGCCGTCGGGCACCTTCCGATAGATGTAAAAGCGCAGAATATAGATATGCTGTCCGCCTCCGCGCACAAATTTCACGGACCGAAGGGAGTCGGCTTTCTGTATGTCAGAAAGGGTATTCCGCTGTCGAATCTTATAGAAGGCGGCGCGCAGGAGAGAGGCAAGCGCGCGGGTACCGAAAACCTTGCCGGCATTATGTCAATGACAGTCGCGCTGAGGGAGTCGGTTGAGAATATGGACAGAAATAATGCGCATATGTCCGAGGTCAGAGACTATCTGATTAAGGGACTGTCGCAGATTCCTCACAGCGCTCTCAACGGAGACGCCGAAAAACGCCTTGCGGGAAATGTGAATTTCAGCTTTGAGGGGATAGAGGGAGAGTCTATACTGATTCTTCTCGACCGTGAGGGCATCAGCGCCTCATCGGGAAGCGCCTGCACCTCGGGAGCGCTTGACCCGAGCCATGTGCTGCTTGCGATAGGCAGGATTCACGATGTGGCTCACGGCTCGCTTCGGCTTACAATAGGCGAGGACATCACGTTTGAACAGGCAGATTATATTATTGAAAAGGTTAAAAACACAGTAGCTCATTTAAGAGGCTTTTCGCCCGTCTGGAGAGATTTGGCGGAAGGAAAACGCAAATACATACTGCCGTAAAAGGAGGGAAAATTATGGCATTATACAGCGATAAAGTAATGGAGCATTTCATAAATCCCCGTAACGTCGGAGTTATTGAGGACGCTGACGGAATAGGCGAGGCGGGAAACGCGAAATGCGGCGATATAATGAAGATGTACCTCAAAATTGAGGACGACATCATCAAGGATGTAAAATTTGAAACCTTCGGCTGTGCGAGTGCTATCGCCTCAAGCTCGATGGCGACAGAACTTATAAAGGGTAAACCCGTCAGCGAAGCCATGATGCTTACCAACAAGGCGGTTGCCGAGGCTCTTGACGGACTTCCCGCGTACAAAATGCACTGCTCCGTTCTTGCGGAGGAGGCAATACAAAAGGCGTTGGACGACTATAACGAAAAGCATAAAAAATGATAAAATAAAAGCCTCCGTCAAAGGGCGCTGTTCATAAGGATGAATAGGTTTTGGCTTTGTCCTTTTGTCCCTAAAGCAATTAAAAATCCCCGTAATACGTCAGTATTGCGGGGATTTTGTAATCACTTTATGAACTAAAACTACTTTGCCAAAACTGCATTGCACCCAAAGATCAGACTATTTTTCGTTAGAACAATCGCACAAATCGGGGTTAAGGCTGACGCCTAACCCCGATTTTAAGGCAGTTATAGCGGAAAAGAGGCGATTTTTGGGCTAATCATCCTTATGAACATCGCCCTAAGGAGGCTTTTGTTATGCCGTCTTATTCGTCCTGAGAAAGCGAAGCGAGAATTCCGTCGATTATTTCCCACTCTTCATCCGTTTCAATGGGCTGAAGGCTCGGAGGGTCCCCGCAGAGTATGCCTGCAAAAACTCTTGTGTTCCCTTCGTCGTCAATACTGTCGTCGGAATAGGCAACGTATTCCTTACCCGTCCTTTCGTCTGTGTATATAAATAGAACATAGCATTCAATAGGCGTGCCGTCATCCGCATAAATTGTAAAAGTATTATTGTCGTCCATGCTGACCTCCCGTGAAATAATTGTCTTTATTTTATTATATAACAGTTTTCACGGCTTTGTAAATATTTGATTTTAAATAAATTGCACATTGACATTTTAATAATTATTTGGTATGATAAGTTATACAAATCATACTTTTATGAGGTGGATAAAATGAAAGAGCCAAAAGGTAAATATGCGTGGACGGCTACTGTCGGAGAAAAGGGACAGATAGTAATACCCAAGCAGGCACGCGAGGTATTCGGAATAAAGCCCGGCGACACTTTGATTCTTTTCGGGGACGAAAAAAGAGGAATTGCAATTCCTCCCAAAGAGGCGTTTTCCGAGCTTTTCGGCAAGGCATTTCTTGATAAGGACGGCGATGAAAAATGAAAAAAATAGCGTTCTTTTGTATTCCCGCTCACGGTCATACAAATCCCATGCTGCCTGTTGCGGCAGAATTGGTCGGGCGCGGCAATACTGTCAGATTCTATTCGTTCAATGAGTTTGAAAGCAAAATAAAGGCGACAGGCGCCGAATTTGTTTCGTGCGACGCTTTTCTGGGCGAACTGACGCAAAAGGAAGAAGCGGGACTGAAGAATGTTTCCGCAACTGAAATGACAATTCAGGATATACGCATAACTCTTAATATGGATGCCTTCCTTGACGGGGAGTTCAAAACTTTTAAGCCCGATGTTGTATATTCCGATTCCGTCTGTTTCTGGGGCAAGCTGAACGCGTGGAAGCACAACGTTCCGTTGGTCGTTTCGACAAGCACGTTTGCCTTTAATCAGATGTCGTCGCAGTATATGAAAAACTCCCCCGGAGAACTTGCGGATATGATTTTCGGACTGCCGAGAATATCAAAGGAACTGAAAACGCTTGAACCTTACGGCTATAAGGTAAAAAACGCTCTGTCCCTTATTCAGAGCGATAACAAAACGGATTCGGTCGTTTATACTTCCGAGAGGTTCCAGCCGTATTCCGAGAGCTTTTCAAACCACTATGCCTTTGTCGGTCCGTCTGTGTTTTCAAAGGCTTTGCCGAATAAACAAAAGGAAAGACCGCTCATATATATTTCAATGGGAACCGTTATTAACGACAGACCTGATTTTTACGCTAAGTGCATAGACGCTTTTAAAGACGAAAATGCCGACGTCATAATTTCCTGCGGAAATGCTCTTGATATTTCCGTCCTCGGCGAACTGCCGGAAAACATTAAGGTATATCCCTATGTTGACCAGCTCAAAGTTCTGTCGGAAGCGGACGCATTTATCACACACTGCGGTATGAACAGCGTCTCCGAAAGTCTTTATTCGGCAACACCGATGATTCTGTATCCTCAGACAGCCGAACAGAAGGCGGTTGCAAGACGGACAAAGGAAATCGGCGCGGGAGTTATGCTCACGGACGATTCGGTCAGGGGAATACACAGCGCAGTCATTGAAATACTGAACAACGGTTCCTACGCCGAAGGTGCTGAAATGTGCAGCAAAGATTTCCGCTCGTGCTGCGGCACCGCGGGGGCGGCAGAGTTTATCGAAAACGCTCCGCACGAATCAGAAGGCGTTGATATTATTGAGAAACTGAATATGCTTAACGGCAAAATTCAGATTTTTTACTGGCTTGCGGCTGTTGCGCTGACAGTCCTTTTCGGACTGCTTATAAGTTGGAAATACGTCTGGATAGCCGGTATCGTTGCAGGTGTGCTTTCAACACCGATAACCAAGGCGATACAGAGGAAAAAATACAATTCGCTTGTCAACAAGACAAGGTAATATTTAAACACAGAAACCCCCGAAGCTGCTGCTTCGGGGGTTAATATTACGGCTTAAGAATATTTTTTTATTATCTCCTCTGCGACGCCGTGACGACGATACCGATAACCTTCACTCGCTATTTGTTGACCAGTGGGACTGGTGCAGGGTAATTTCCCCCGAGGAGAGAAACGAGGAATAGGACAGTCAAGACTTTGTATGCTTCTCTTGCAGAAGGCTCATATAGGCGAGGTACAGTGCTCGGTATGGCCCGATGAAATGCGTGAGGAGTGCAAAGCCCACAACATAATTCTTTTGTAAAAAAATGCGTGTGTTTCACTTGAAATACACGCATTTTTTGATATAATGTGATTATCAATTTTTTCGGGAGAATAATATGGAAAAGATTTTGGTTCTTGACTTCGGCGGTCAGTATAATCAGCTCATAGCGCGCCGTGTGCGCGATAACAGAGTGTATGCGGAAATACTTCCCTATACAACCGACCTTGAAACGATAAGGCAAAATAAGTATAAGGGCATAATTTTTACGGGCGGGCCTAATTCCGTATTTGATATGTCCTCGCCGCATTACAGCCGCGAAATACTTGATTTGGGAATTCCCGTTCTCGGTATCTGTTACGGCTGTCAGCTCATAGCGTGGATGGAAAAAGGCAGGGTTTCAACTGCGCCTGTTTCGGAATACGGCAAAATTGAACTTACGGCGGAAAGCTCTCCGATGTTTGATAATATCCCTTCAAAATCTATTGTCTGGATGAGCCATACCGACTATATTTCGGAAGCTCCCGAGGGCTATGAAATCACGGCGTTTACTCCCGACTGTCCGTGTGCGGCGATGCAGAACAAAAAGAAAAACATCTATGCCGTTCAGTTCCATCCCGAGGTTACTCACTCGGAATACGGAGAGCAGATTTTATATAACTTCCTTTACAATGTCTGCGGCTGCAAAGGCGAGTGGGTTATGGACAGCTTTATCGACTCGACTGTAAAAAAACTCCGTGAGCAGATAGGCGATAAAAATGTCATACTCGGTCTGTCGGGCGGCGTTGACAGTTCGGTTGCCGCGGCGCTTCTCTCAAAGGCTGTCGGCAGACAACTGACCTGTGTTTTTGTTGACCAGGGAATTATGAGAAAAAATGAGGGCGACTTTGTGGAAAAGACCTTTACAAGTCTTTTTGATATGAATTTTGTCAGAGTTAACTGCGGAGATGTTTTCCTTGAAAAATTAAAGGGCGTTACCGACCCCGAACAAAAAAGAAAAATAATCGGCACCGAATTTTTTAACGTTTTCTGGAACGAAATCAGGAAACAGAACGATAAAGGCTTCTTTGCGCAGGGTACAATTTATCCCGACTGTATTGAATCGGGCAAAGGAGACGCTGCCGTTATCAAGACGCACCACAACAGAGTAAACACGCCCGATGACGTTGAATTTCTCGGCATAATCGAACCGCTTGCCGACCTCTTTAAGGACGAGGTCCGCAGGGTAGGCGAAAAGCTCGGAATTCCGCGCGAACTTGTATGGCGTCAGCCCTTCCCCGGTCCCGGCTTGGGCGTGCGTATTATCGGCGAAATTACAAAGGAAAAGATAGAACTTTTGCAGGAAGCGGATTTTATACTTCGCGACGAAATGGCGAGAAACGGCTATGAGAGGAATATGTCGCAGTTTTTCTGCGTTTTGCCGGGTGTCAAAACCGTCGGAGTAATGGGCGACCACAGAACTTACGATAATCTTGTGATTATCCGCGCCGTTACGACCGACGACTTTATGACTGCCGACTGGGCGAGAATACCTTATGATATACTTGCGAAGGTTTCAAACCGCATTACAAACGAATGCAGAGGAATTAACCGCGTCGTCTATGACATAACCTCCAAACCCCCTGCAACTGTGGAATACGAATAAAAACGAAAAGCACTTGCGTTGCAAGTGCTTTTTTGGTCGGAGTGAGGTGACTCGAACACCCGGCATCTTGCTCCCAAAGCAAGCGCGCTACCAACTGCGCTACACCCCGTAATATATAATATTTTTAAATTGAAAATCTATTTAAGAAGGTTAATGTTATTATATGAAAGAGAATTCGTTCTTATCATAATAATCAGTATTTACAAGTTGGTTATAAATACTTGATATTGTTAGATAACTATTTGTACCCACATCAATTCCAAGTGAACTATAATCCATATATGACAATTCAGATAATACTAAGCCATCAACCTTATTAAAACCATTATTATCAAATGTCGTTTTATAATCTTTTACATAATCGACAATATTCATTTTCTACTTAATCCTTTCTAAAAAAAATCTTTTGATTCCGTCCTATCCAATGAAGAAATGTCAACTGCATTTATGTCATCCACAAAATAAATCCATCCGGATATTCTTGTGTAACCCAATTTATCTCTTAAATAGCTCTTTATTTCATTAAGATGTTCAACATCAGAATTATTAAAATAAATATCAATAGTTGTAAATGTTTTTTCACTTACAAACAAGCTATGCGGATCATTTTTCACTAAATACTCCATTTTGTAAGTTGGATAATATGGGTTTGTAAGATATGTATGTGAAACCATATAAAAGTCATAAGGTAAATCTATTATATCTTTTTGAATTGTATCTGTTACATATTCTTGGATATCTCTGAAAAAAAAGGTATCACATATTTCTCCGTTTATTTGGGACTTAAAAAAAACAAAATATGTGTCCTTCGGGTCAGATGATGTTTTGGGGCTAACATTTGCCGTGTAATAAAATCTATCAAATGCATCCGTTCCACCTGGAATGCCGATGCTTTTTACAGTAACTTCAACTCCATACTTATCAAGTATATAATCATAAACATATTTTTCTTGCTGATCCTGAGTCATAGTTGTGAAATTATAAGGTTTGTATTTTTTCCATGTTTCAGTATTTTGATGTTTTGCGTAAAACAGAACAGCAATGAGCATAATAACTATCACAATACTGAATAGAATAATAAATCTCTTAACAAACATATTCTTTTTACCTGATTGTTCAATTATTATTTCATTATTACTCATATAATCCTCCATTATCTATTTTTCTTTTATCAAGTTGAGCTTGTGTGGCTTCAGTATATAACATCGCTACATCCTCTGCCCATCCATCAGTAGTTCCATTTGTGCCAGTAAATGCAACAAAATTACAATTTGAAGAATTTTGTGTATATGAGAAGGTCACCGCAGAAAACTGTTCAATATCAGGTAAACTATTTCCAGCTGGAGGAACTATTAAAGTCGTTTTTTCATTTTTATACGGATCTTTAACATAATTAGATACTTGAATATCTTTAAATCTCGGATTTTCAGCGGCATATTTTATCAAATCCTGCTTTTCTTCAGATAACCTATCGGTTTAACTGTATCAATAATCTCTTTGCGCTGAATATCATTCAACAAAACAAATCGCAAAAAAGCATTTCCTCTCGTTTATTTTTCCACCCGAATATATTACCATAAGTTAAAAGCATTTGCAAGGCTGAGAAGGGAAAAACAAAGCATATTCCGTACTTCCGCGGCATAAATTATACGGGTGAGATTATGAAACGCTACATAACTGAAATTTGCGAAAAGGAAATTATTAACCTTCGTGACGGAATACGGCTCGGTTGTCCGTGCGATATTGAGATTGAAGCCGAGACGGGCAGGCTTACGGCACTCATTGTCAGCGACAGAGGCAAGCTTCTCGGTGACAGGGGAGAACAGCTGAGGATAAGCTGGGAGCACGTTCAGGTTATCGGGGATGACACTATCCTCGTCGATATTGAGAGACCTCCCGAATACAAGGGCAAAAAACAGAATAACAAGCTACTTTCGGGACTTTTCAGAGAGGGGTAAAAAAACGGAGAACATTTTTTGTTCTCCGTTTATAATTTTATTCGTTCCAGCTTTTGACCTGATTCCTCAGCCAGTCGCACCATTTGTCTATTCCTTCGCCCGTCCTTGCCGAAATAAATATTACCTCTGCACGGGGATTGAGCTTGTGAATTCTCTCTACAACCGCATTATCGTCAAAGTCAAAGACCGATTTGGTATCAATTTTATTTATCAGAACTACGTCCGAAACCTGAAACATAAGCGGATATTTAAGCGGCTTGTCGTCGCCCTCGGGGACGGAAAGTATCATAGCGTTTTTGCTCGCGCCCGTGTCGAATTCCGCAGGACATACGAGGTTGCCGACGTTTTCAAGCACTACAAGGTCATAGTCAAATGCGCCGAATTCGTCAATTCCCTGCCTTGTCATACCTGCGTCAAGGTGGCACATACCGCCCGTGTGAAGCTGAATCGAGTCAACGCCCGCCTGCTCCATTGTTCTCGCGTCAACGTCGGAGTCGATATCCGCTTCCATAATGCCTATTTTCATTTCGTCCTTAAGCTTTGCAACCGTGGCTTTGAGAGTGGTTGTTTTGCCCGAACCGGGGGAGGACATAAGGTTGAGCAGAAATGTCTTTTTCTGTTTTAATTCCGCACGAAGTTTATCGGCCTCTCTGTCGTTTGACTCAAAAACACTTCTTTTGATTTCAATAATTTTGAAGTTGTCCATTTTTTCCTCCTGTGTCAGTCATCCCATTTTAATTCGTGAAGCTGTCCCTCGCACAGAAGCTCGGGAAAGCCGTGCTGACGGAGCACCTCATAGGTTGCTATCGCAACCGTGTTAGAGAGGTTAAGACTCCGCGCCCGCTCATTGTTGAGCATGGGCATACGCACGCAGTAATCGGGATTTTTATATAAAAGCTCCTCGGGAAGTCCCTTTGTTTCCTTACCGAAGAAAAGATAGACATCCTCGGGATATTTTACATCAGAATAAATATGTCTGCCCTTGGTTGTAAAATAGTAAAAATTGTTATCGCATTTGTTCTTTTCAAAGAACTCGTCAAGGCTTTCGTAATATGTAATATCCAGCAGGTACCAGTAGTCAAGACCTGCTCTTTTTAATTTTCTGTCGTCGATTTTAAAACCCATCGGACCTACCAGATGGAGTCTTGCACCCGTCAGCGCACAGGTCCTCGCAACGTTTCCCGTATTCTGCGGAATTTCCGGCTCGACCATTACAATATTAAGTGCCATTTTCTTCTCCTTGTTTTTTACTGAAATATATTGTATCACATTTTGAAAAAAATAAAATAACATTTTACAAATTTTATCAGATATTTTTATCGACTTTTTTGCAAAAAATAATTTTAAATAAATGTAAGAAGGTGATATAATGAAGATGTCAACGGCAAAGGTTTTATCAATAAGTCTTGCGGCGGGCGCAGCTGCAGTTGCGGTGGGCTCTGCGGCTATGAATTCGTCAGTAAAGAGAACGGCAAAGAAATTAGCCCGTAAGGCGGTTAATTCCTTCTCGGGAATTATGGACTCGGTTCAGGGCATGATGTAAAAAGCTTCGGACGGGACAGGGAGCGTTTATGAAAAGGATATTAAAAATCATATCGGTAATAACGGCGCTGTCGCTTTTGACGGCTTTTTCCGCCTGCGGAAAAAACGGGAATAAAACCTCGCCCGAGGAATACAGCGTAGAGCAGGTTACCGAAAACGTCAGCGAAACAACGCAGGGCTATACCGAGAGTTTTTCTCTGGCAAATTCTTCCTCGGCTGTGCTCGGTACGGGTCAGACTTATACGGGCAGAGCGCCTGTGCCGACTGTCCCGTTTAAAGCAGAGGACCCCGACAATACGAGGGGGCTCAGCACCGAGAAGCACGAATACGGCTTCGGCGTTGCTAAGGACGGACAGGCAAATACGATTTCGGTAAATAACCAGAGTTATTTTGACTCGCACTCGTTCAAGGCGCTTGCGTTGGATACAAAGACACAGGAAAAGATACTCTATCTTACCTTTGACTGCGGATATGAGAACGGTTACACGGCAAAGATACTTGACACGCTCAGGGAGAAACAGGTAAGCGCCGCGTTTTTCTGTACTCTGCCTCAGGTTAAGGAGAACCCCGAAATAATTGCAAGGATGATAAACGAAGGGCATATAGTAGGAAACCACTCTGTTACGCATCCTTCATTTCCCGAGCTTACAAGAACCGAGATGTCTGAGGAAATAAAGGGAATTCCAAACATTCTTCATGGACATATTATCGTCGATGATACCCATTGCTACTACGCCTATCGC
>SVOA01000022.1 GCA_015066635.1 Oscillospiraceae bacterium
TTTTAGGGCACTGTTCATAAGGATGATTAGCCCTAAAATCGCCTCTTTTCCGCTATAACTGCCTTAAAATCGGGGTTAGGCGTCAGCCTGAACCCCGATTTGTGCGATTGTTATAACGAAAAAATAGTCTGATTTTAGGGTGCGAAGCAGTTTTGACAAAGTAGTTTTAGTTCATAAAGTGATTATAAAATCCCCGCAATACTGACGTATTACGGGGATTTTTAATTGCTTTAGGGACAAAAGGACAAAGCCAAAACCTATTCATCCTTGTGGACAGCGCCCTTTATGGGAGCTTTTTTGTAAGGGCGACCATTGGTCGCCCTTACGATTTTT
Organism: Oscillospiraceae bacterium; assembly: GCA_015066635.1. Taxonomy (GTDB): domain Bacteria; phylum Bacillota; class Clostridia; order Oscillospirales; family Acutalibacteraceae; genus Fimenecus. The sequence continues at coordinate 334 of SVOA01000022.1, forward strand.
CCATTACTATAAAATCATTCTATTCCGAACAGTGTCCTTGCGTTTGTGTCGGTAATATCAAGTATATGCTGTGCCGAGGTGTTTCTGACCGCGGCGATTTTTTCTGCCGTATAGGGAATGTGCAGGGAGGTACAGCGCTTGCCTCGGAAAGGCACGGGCGTCATATACGGGGCGTCCGTTTCGATAAGCAGTCTGTCCTCGGGCACAAAGGCGGCGACCTCAAGCGGCTTTACCGCATTTTTAAAGGTTACTGCGCCACCGAGGCCGATATACATTCCGAGTTTCAGAATTTCCTTTGCCGTTTCAACGCTTCCCGAAAAGCAGTGCAGAACTCCCTTCGGCTTCAGTTCTTTAAGAATTGTCAGCGTGTCCTCGTGTGCCTCGCGGTCGTGAACGATTACGGGCAGGGAATTTGAGTTGGCGAATTCAATCTGAGCGCGGAAGATTTCGAGCTGTTTATCTCTTGTCTCTCTTTCGTAATGGTAGTCGAGACCGATTTCTCCTACCGCGACAACCTTTTTATTCGCAATAAGCTCTCCGAGAACTTCCGTATAATTGTCGGGAACATCCTCGGTGTTGAGTCCGTGATAGCCGACAGCCGCATAGAGAAACGGGTATTTTTCGGCAAGACGGATATTTGCAAGCGAGCTTTCCGTATTTACTCCGCAGGAAATAACGCCTGAAACGCCGTTCTTTTCAAAAGACGACAAAAGCTCCTCCGAGTCCTCGGAGAAGCGTTCGTCATCATAATGTGCGTGTGAATCAAAAATGTTTCTGTATTCCATATTATCTGATTTTTGCGCCGTTGGGCATATCGCTGTCAACAAAAAGCACCTTGACGGTATCTCCGCAGTCGGCGGCAAGTATCATACCGTTTGACTCAACTCCGCAGAGTACGGCAGTTTTGAGATTTGCAACAACAGCAACCTTTTTGCCGATAAGGTCGTCGGGAGCGTACCACGGAGAGATTCCGCTCGCAACCGTTCTGTCTGTCCCCGAGCCGTCATCAAGCGTGAGTTTGAGAAGCTTCTTTGAGTTTTTAACGGGTTCACAGGCTTTTATTTCGGCAACACGAAATTCAACCTTTGCAAACTCGTCAATATCAATTTTGGGAGCGCCGGAAATATCGCCGATAAGTTTTTTCTCCTCGGTCTGCTGGGCCTTCTGCTTGGCAATAAGCTCCTCGATAAGCTTGTCGGCGTCAATTCTTGAGAAAAGAACGCTTGCCTGACCTACCTTGTCGCCTGCTTTAAGTCCGCCGAAGTTAAGCAGCGAATCGTAATCGCTTCTGTCCGTATTGAGCTGTGCAATAATCTTGTCGCTCGTGTCGGGCATATAGGGTTTTAACAGAATTGCAAGGTAACGGATGCCTTCAAGCAGGTTGTAAAGCACCGCGCCAAGACGTGCTTTTTTGTCCTCGTCCTTTGCAAGAGCCCAGGGCATTGTTTCGTCAATATACTTGTTGAGCCTTCTTGCAAGAGTGAGTATGCACTCTATGCTGTCTGCAATTTTGTATTCGTTAAAGCAGCGGTCAACATCGCCGAGAGTTTTAAGTGCGAGAGCTTTGATTTCGTCGTCAATGGGCTCTGCGGCGTCGTTGGTCTGAATTACGCCGTCAAAATACTTCTGTTGCATCGCTATTGTACGGTTTACAAGGTTTCCGATGGTGTTTGCAAGGTCTGAATTGTACCTCTCAATGAGCGTTGCATAGGAAATCGAACCGTCGGATGCGTGAGGCATTTCGCTGAGCAGATAATAGCGTACCGCGTCAACGCCGAATTCCTCTATAAGGTCGTCGGCATAGATGACGTTGCCCTTTGACTTGGACATTTTGTCCTCGCCGAAGAGGAGCCACGGATGTCCGTAAACCTGCTTGGGGAGGGGCTCGCCGAGAGCCATAAGCATAATCGGCCAGTAAATTGTATGGAAACGGACTATATCCTTGCCGATAATGTGAACATCGGCAGGCCAGTATTTTTTATACAGCTCGGAGCTTCCGTCGGGGTCATAGCCTATTGCCGTAATATAGTTTGAGAGCGCGTCTATCCAGACATAGATAACGTGCTTGTCGTCGAAGGTTACGGGGATACCCCATTTGAAAGAGGTCCTCGAAACGCACAAATCCTGAAGTCCCGGACGGATGAAGTTGTTTAACATCTCGTTCTTTCTCGCCTCGGGATAAATGAATTTGTCGTTAGACTCGATATATTCCTCAAGCTGCTTCTGATATTTTGACAGACGCAGGAAGTACGCTTCTTCCTTTGCCTTTTTTACTTCGCTGTGGCAGGTCGGGCAGCAGCCGTTTTCGTCAAGCTGGCTCTCTGTCCAGAAGCTCTCGCACGGGGTGCAGTAAAGTCCCTCATACTCGCTCTTATAGATGTCGCCCTGGTCATAGAGCTTCTTAAAAATCTTCTGTACTGCCTTCTCGTGATAGTCGTCCGTGGTTCTGATGAATTTATCATAGGTGGTATTGAGCGAATCGCAGATTCCTCTGATTTCGCCCGCAACCTTATCGACATATTCCTTGGGCGTAACGCCTGCCTTTTTGGCGTATTCCTCTATCTTCTGACCGTGTTCGTCGGTTCCTGTCAAGAAGTACACATCATAGCCCAGCATTCGCTTGTACCTCGCAATAGCGTCAGTCAAGACTATTTCGTAGCTGTTGCCTATATGAGGTTTCCTTGAGGTGTAGGCAATAGCCGTAGTGATATAAAATTTACCCTTATCACTCATTTTGATACTTCCTTTCTTAAAATTTTTATAACTAATATATTTTACCACTCTTTCGGCGGTATATCAACTGCGAATTTACCGCCTTATTTCATAAGAGCGAGAATTTCATCCCTTGTGAAATGATATTTCTTATTACAGAAGTTGCATACGACCTCGGTGACTTCGTCTTCTGCCATTTCCGAGAGTCCGTCCTTGCCCGTGGCGATAAGCGCCTTTACGACTCTGTCCTTTGAACAGGTGCAGCGGTAGGCAACCTGAGCTTCGTCGAGAACCTCAAGTTGAAAAGAGGGAAGCACCGCACGGCATATATCTTCGGGAGTCATTTTATCAAAAAGCATGGTAGTTACGGGCTTTACGTTTTCGAGGTCTTTTTCAACCGCGTCGATTACCGAGTCGTCTGCAAACGGAAGCAGTTGAAGCAAAAATCCGCCCGAGCAGATGATATTCTCCGTGTCGGGATCGACAAGCACTCCGAGAGCGCAAACCGTGGGGGTCTGCTCGCTGACGGCGTAGTATGAAGTAATGTCCTCTGCAATTTCTCCCGAAACTATCGGCACCTGACCTACATAGGGTTCCTTTAAGCCGAGGTCCTTTATTACGGTAAGACTGCCGTCTGTTCCGACAGCGCCCCTGACGTCAAGCTTGCCTTTTTTATTAAGCGGCAGTTTGATTTTTGAGTCGCCGATATATCCGCGCACGTTTCCCGAGGAATCCGATACGGCAAGCACCGTTCCGCAGGGACCTCCGCCGTTGATTTTAACGGTCAGGGAATCATCCTTGCTTTTGAGAGTACTGCCCATAAGCGAAGCGGCTGTCAGAAGTCTGCCGAGAGCGGCTGAGCATACCTTTGAAGTCGAGTGAATCGAGTGCATTTTGGCAACTATATTTGTGCTGTCAACCGCCATTATCGAGAGCTGACCGTCAGCAGAAATCATTCTGATAAGATTTTTCATTTTCTGTCCTTTCTCCTTGCAACAAATACCGTTCTCTGTGAATCGGGCTTCGGTGCCTGAGTGCCGAATTCGTCATACTCGGCGATGAACTCAAAGTCCGTCTGTCCGAGAAGCTCAATGACTTCTTCCCTTGCGTAAGCCCTTTCGGAAAAATCTTCGGAAAAACGGCTGTAACTGCCGTCATCTTTCTGTATAAAGAAGTCGAGCAGAATATCGACAACGTCGTTTTCGTCTGTTTCACTGTTTTGCCATGCGCAGAAGATACCGTCGCTTTCATATATGAAACTGTTGCCCGACAGAATTTCCCTGTGCTTATAGGGTGTGTTCATATCAAAGACAAAAATGCCTCCGTCATCCAAAAACGCAGAAACGCTCATAAAGGCCTTTTTTAAATCTTCTTTTTCGGTTAAGTGATTAAGACTGTCGAGAGAGCATATACAGCTTCCCACCGTGCCGTACAGGTCAAGATTTCTCATATCCTGATGCAGAAACAGAATATCGCTGCCTTTTTCAAACTGCTTTTGCTGAGCAACGCTGAGCATATCCTCGGAGAGGTCGACTCCGATTACCTCAAAGCCCCTGTCCGCCATCTCAAAGCTCATATTACCCGTACCGCAGGCAAGGTCAAGCAAAAGCCCCCCGTTAACGCCGTTGGCAGCTAACAGAGAGCAAAACCAGTCTGCACGAAGCGAATATTCCGCGTTTTCCGTGAGCAGGTCATAGACATTTGCAAAGTAAGAATAACTCATTACTCTTTACCTTTGATTCCGAGGCGTTCAAACACTGCGTCATAGCCCTCGGCACCGTACTGAAGCGACCGCTTTACACGGCTTATTGTGGCTGTGGATGCGCCGGTTGCTTCTTCAATTTCCTTATACACATATCCCTCTGTCAGCATCTTTGCAACGACAATTCTCTGCGAAATAGCCTGAAGCTCAGGCATGGTGCAAAGGTCCTCAAAGAAATTGTAACATTCTTCTTTTGTTTCAAGCTTTAAAATGCAGTCAAAAAGGAATTCTATATTTTCGGTTTTAAAACGCTCGTCCATGAACTGACCTCCGTTATTTTTTGCTAATCATATAGTAACACTTTAAAACGCAAAAGTAAACATCAATATTCTTAAAAATGTGCCATAAATACTGCGAATATACTATATATAGTGCAGACGTTTTTAAAAGGAATTATTTAATAAAATTTTTCTGCTATTTTGCTTGACAACGTTTTAAAAGTATGATATTATTTTCGAGCCGCAGTAAGGAAACGGCGAAACGTGGGAGCATAGCTCAGCTGGGAGAGCACCTGCCTTACAAGCAGGGGGTCATAGGTTCGAGCCCTATTGTTCCCACCACTTTTGGCCCGGTAGTTCAGTTGGTTAGAACGCCAGCCTGTCACGCTGGAGGTCGTCGGTTCGAGCCCGATCCGGGTCGCCATTTCAAATGCCTCTGTAGCTCAGTCGGTAGAGCAGGGGACTGAAAATCCCCGTGTCATTGGTTCGATTCCGATCGGAGGCACCATAAATGCGGATGTAGCTCATCCGGTAGAGCGCCACCTTGCCAAGGTGGAGGTAGCGAGTTCGAGCCTCGTCATCCGCTCCAAAGGACGCTTAAAAAATTAAGCGTCCTTTCTTTAACCAATGACACCCGAATTAAATGCGGCGACATAGCCAAGTGGTAAGGCACGGGTCTGCAAAACCCTGATTCCCCAGTTCAAATCTGGGTGTCGCCTCCAACAGAAAAGCAAGTCTTACGGCTTGCTTTTTTTCTTTATTTATCTTGCAATTATTCAACAAAGTGATTATAATTTCTTGTAATGATTTATCGGGAGAAAAACAATGCAGATTAAAGAGAAAAATTTAAGACTCATTTCAAAGCTTATGTTGCTGACGGCGACAGTAATCTGGGGCAGTTCGTTTTTTATACTCAAAAACACCCTTGATGAACTGCCGACCTTCTTTTTGCTGAGCTTCCGTTTTCTTGCGGCGGCAGTAATAATGAGCATAGTTTTTATAAAAAGGTTCAAACGTTTTACGTTTAAGCATCTGTGGGCGGGACTGCTTACGGGCGCGGCACTCGGAATTGCCTATGCCGCGCAGACCGTGGGACTTAAAAACACAACACCGGGGATAAACGCTTTCCTTACGGCGACCTACTGTATTATCGTGCCGTTTTTGATGTGGACGGTTACAAAGAAGGCACCCGACAAATTCAATCTTGCGGCGGCGGTAATCTGCCTTGCGGGTATCGGGCTGGTATGTCTCGGTTCGGGAGGCGTCAGCTTTGGCTTTATGGGCGAGGGACTTACGCTTCTGTGCGGATTTTTCTTTGCTCTGCACATCGTTGCCGTTGCAGTATGGGGCAAGGAGCTTGACCTGATTGTATATACCGTATTTCAGTTCTTTGCGGCGTTTCTTGTGTGCCTTGCCTTTTTCTTTATCTGCGGAGAGGCGATACCCGACGGAATTTCGGCGTCCTCGTGGCTTTCGCTTGCGTATCTGACGGTTTTATGCACGCTCGTATGCTTCCTGTTTATGAATTTCGGCATCAAGCACACCTCGGCGGCTTACTCGTCGCTCGTGCTCTGCCTTGAAGCGGTTTTCGGCGTACTGTTTTCAATAGCATTCTATCCCGACGAACATATTACGCTTCAGATAGGCTGCGGCTTTGCCGTGATTTTTGCGGGAGTCGTAATTAACGAAACTAAGCTGTCTTTCCTTCCCTGCTTTAAAACGGGAAAGAAATAATATAAAGTGTTAATATTCTGTATCTTTTTGTCTTAATGTTTGAAAAACAGAAAGAAATGTGGTAAAATGTTTCTATATTTATTGTAAGGAGGAAATCCGTTTGGACGAGAATAAAGAAAAACTTACAAATAACGGCCCGGAGGAACTCTCCGAGGAGGATATAAAAATCCGTCAGGAAATGGAGGAGCTTGCAAAAACCTTCCAGCAGGAGCTTGATAAAGCCAAGGCTGAGGAGGAAGAACTTGCCCGTGAAAAGGAAGACGAGCAGGATATACTCATCCAGGAGCTTGACGAGGACAGCACGGAGGAAAATGTTGAGGATATTCCCGAGGATGAACTCTGTGAGTGCTGCGGAGCAAAAAGACGCGGCACCGAGGATAATCCCGATTCTCCCTATTGCAGCGGATGCGAGCAGGGACTCAGACGTTATCCCTTTGACTTTCTGAATATTATTATCGTGCTTTTCCTTGTTGCACTCAGTCTTGCCGCGTGCGTAAGCTTCGCAGGACGCGCAAAGCTTTATGCCGAGGTCGGCAGGGCAGACCGTTTTGCAAAGCACAGTAAGCTTTATTCGGCTTCTGCGGCTTATGAAACCGCGCTCAAGGACTTAAAAGATAAGGAAATCGGTGCAGAGATGGTATATCAGCGCCAGCTTGAGAATATCTTTAAACTCGGTACGCTTGACGATATTGCGGAGAAGAAAGAGAATTTCAAAGAATTTGAAATAAAGCTTCCGCATCTCCGCAAGGCATATAATATCTTTAAAAACTATGATGCGCTTCTTACGACTCAGCAGGACGGGTATTCATATATCTATGAATATCAGGATGTTGAGGATATGGAAAAAGACTTCCCCTATGACGAGGTTATTGCCAAGCTTGAGGCGATGAGAGGCAAGGAAATCAAACAGAGCGCTCAGGACACCTATACCGAGGACGGCGAAACCACAACGGCGGTATATAAGGTAAATGCAGATAAATATGACGAGAGCATGATAGACTATCTTGAATACGTTACCGCCTCAATATGCAACAAGGACGCTGATACGAGAATAGCTTTCCTTGAAACAGTAAAGCAGAGAAATCCCGAGTATGTCTGGATGTACGCCGTTGAGCTGGGACTTCTCTATGCAAAGCAGGGCAAGGACACTTCCGAAATGCAGGATGTGCTTGCAAAGACGAATTCCGAGGACAGCTCGTCAGACCTTCTCAAGGTTATCTCGCTGAGAATCAAGGGAGAGTATGACGAGGCTATTGCGGCTGCGCAGCCGTGGATAGACGCAGAGGACGATTATGCGTTTGAATTCCTGCGTCAGCAGGCGCTGTGCTATCTGTGTAAGGAACAGTATCAGAACGCATATAAGGTTTGCAACACCTCGTTTGAGCTTTATAACTATTCGGCTCAGGCATATTATACAATGGCTCTGTGCTGCTGTGCGGCGGGTAAGGCTGACAACTACGAGGAGATACGTGCATCCCTTGAATCTTACGGTATGCCGATGAGTGATGAGGTTGTTGCGTATATGAACGGAACGGCTACGATAGAATCAATACTGACGCAAGGAGATTATGACGTATGACGACAATAATTTATGTAATCATTAAATATATAACTGTTGCGGGTACGTTCTCCAAGGCGTTTTTTGAGCATCTTACCTGCAGGGTTTATCGCATACTTATCGAGGACGGCAGATATCTTGTGCCTACCGAGATGTGCGGACATATTGAGCACGAGTTTATCAGGAAAAAAGGCGTAATATTCGGACTTTGCTTTTTCCCGTTCCTTTACAGTCTTATCATAGGACTGATTTTTACGGGCATTGGCTCAATGAATTTGTTTTATCTCGGCGAGTTCTACTTCGGCGATTCAAATGTTCCGAATTTCCTCAACTTTGCATATCTTTGGCTTGGAATATCCTTCCTTACCAATCTTTTCCCGCAGATAGAGGATGCGCTTACGCTTAAAGAGCTTATTTACAACAAGGAAACAAACTTCCTTACAAAGGTGCTCGCATCCCCGATTTTTGCGATTCTTTACTGCGGCGCGTATCTCGAAAGATACGGAATTACCTTTATTACAAGTATAGTATTTGCGTTTCTTATGCCGAAGTTCTTTGCGGCTGTACTTCCCTCAATGCTGTAATATACGATTATTAAGGGTATCTCTTAAAAACGGGGATACCCTTGAAAATTTCCGCAGATTATGGTATTATACTTTTCTGTTGAAATTTGCAAATGAGGAATTATATGACTTTTGATTTGTTACTTGATATAATTATTGATACGCTGCTTGACTGTGCAAAAATGCTGCCGTTTCTTTTCTTTGCATTTTTGCTGATGGAAGCGCTGGAGCACAAAGCAAGCGAAAAGATAAACCGCGCGCTTGCGTCCTCGGGTAAGGCGGGACCGCTTGTCGGCGCTTTGCTCGGCTGTGTTCCGCAGTGCGGCTTTTCGGTCTTCAGCGCCAATCTGTTTTCAAACGGCGTAATAACTCTCGGCACGCTTATCGCGGTTTTTCTGTCCACAAGCGACGAGGCCGTACTGATAATTCTGTCGCATCCCGACAGAAAGGGCGAGATACTTAAACTCCTTGCGGTTAAAATTGTTATAGCGATATTTTTCGGATATATAATTAACCTGATAGTCAGAAAGCATCCCGGACCCGAGAAGCATATTGAGGACCACTGCAAGGACTGCGGATGCCACGATGAGCACGGCGGTATTTTTAAACCTGCCGTAAAGCACACGCTTAAAATTCTGGGCTTTTTGCTTATTATCGTGTTCGTGCTGAATCTTGCGGTTGAGTGGGTAGGCATGGAAAGACTGTCAAAGATATTGCTTTCCAATTCCGTATTCCAGCCGTTTATCGCAGGACTTATCGGACTTATCCCGAACTGTGCGGCGTCCATTTTCCTGACAGAGCTTTATCTGAAGGGCGCTATAAGCTTTGCTTCCGTTATTGCGGGACTTTCAACGGGAGCAGGAGCGGGACTGCTGGTGCTGTTTAAGGAGAATAAATTTATCAAAGAGAATATAAAAATAATTCTCATACTTTATGCCTGTGCGGTTACCGCAGGAGTGGTTGTTTCGTTTTTACCCGTATAAAATTTGAATTTACATAAAACTGGGAGGACCTAAAATGGTTAAAGCTATTGTCGGAGCTAACTGGGGCGATGAAGGAAAAGGCAAAATTACCGATATGTTTGCTTCCGAGGCGGATATTGTAATACGCTTTCAGGGCGGTGCAAACGCAGGACATACTATAATAAATGAGCACGGCAGATTTGCGCTTCATCTTATGCCGAGCGGCGTATGCTATGAAAACGTAAAATGCGTTATCGGCAACGGCGTCGCGCTCGACATCAATAAATTCATTAAGGAAGCGGAGGAGCTCAAAGCCGCAGGGCTTAAACCCAACCTCTGTGTTTCCGACCGTGCGCAGATACTTATGCCCTATCACATCCTGCTCGATGTTTACGAGGAGGAAAGACTCGGTAAAAACGCGTTCGGCTCGACAAAGAGCGGTATAGCTCCGTTCTTTTCCGACAAGTATGCCAAAATCGGCATTCAGGTTAATGAGCTGTTTGACGATGAAACCCTCAGAGCCAAGATAAAGAATATCTGCACCTTAAAGAATCTCACCATAGAGCACGTTTATCACAAGCCGCTTCTTTCCGAGGAGGAAATATACAATACCTGTATGGAATATAAGGAGAAAATTGCTCCCTATGTCTGCGACACACACAAACTTGTTGAGGACGCGCTGCGCGAAGGCAAGAATATCCTTCTGGAAGGTCAGCTCGGCACTCTTAAAGACCCCGATTTCGGAATTTATCCTATGGTAACTTCATCGTCAACGCTTGCGGGTTACGGTGCGGTCGGAGCAGGAATTCCGCCTCACAAAATCGAGGAAATAGTAGTCGTAACCAAGGCTTATTCTTCGGCTGTCGGAGCAGGCGAATTTGTTTCCGAAATTCTTGACGAGGACGAGGCGCAGGAGCTTCGCATCCACGGCGGCGACAAGGGTGAATTCGGTGCCACAACGGGCAGACCGAGAAGAGTCGGCTGGTTTGACTGCGTAGCAACACGCTACGGCGTAGAGTGTCAAGGCGCAACCAAGGTTGTAATGACCGCGCTTGACTGCCTCTCATATCTCGATGAAATCAAGGTCTGCACGGCTTACGATATAGACGGTAAAATCACAAAGGACTTCCCCGTAACCTCGCTTCTTAAAAAGGCAAAGCCCGTGCTTACTACCCTAAAGGGCTGGAAGTGCGACATCAGAGGCATCAGAGATTACAACGAGCTTCCCGTTGAGGCAAGAAACTATGTTGAGTTTATAGAAAAGGAATTAGGCTTTAAAATCAATATGGTTTCCAACGGACCCGAAAGAGAAGCAATTATTTACAGATAAATAATTTTAAAAACAGACGCCGTGTGCGTCTGTTTTTTTGCCTTGAAATTAAAATGAACCAAAAGTAGAATAATGTTTTGATACGTTTTGACTTTTTGGTATTGATTTTAGAATGAATTTTTGGCATTATAGAATTACCAAAAGTTAAGGAGCGTTTTATGGACAAACTTGAATTTGCGGACAGGTTAATAAATCTTCGGCATAACAGGGGACTTTCACAAAAAGAACTCGGGGATTTACTCGGCGTTTCGAACAAGGCAATTTCAAAATGGGAAAATGGCGAGTCTTTGCCCAAAACCGAGACTATGTTAAAGCTGGCAGAGCTTTTCGGTATAGACGGAAACGAACTTCTGGGAATTGAAAAGACCGAAACAAACGGGACTGATTCCGATTCGCAGGCGGAGATAAATCGTTTGAAAGATGAAAATAAAGTTCTTAATTTAAAACTAAAACAATACAGAAGCAACAAAAAACGGCTTTTTATTATAGCTGTATGCGCTTGTATTGCGGCGGTTTTGGCTGCCGCAGTGATTTCACTCGTTTTTTCTTATGATTTTTCGTCATATAACAAGTCTGTAAAAAATGCGGGCGAGAAAAACACAAAAATTATATTTAACGGGATAGAGTTTTTTCCCTGCAGCGAGTCGGAGAATTATTTGCTTGCACAGAACGACACTGAATTTGATGAAACAGCAAAAAAACAAAATGCGGTTTTTGAGGATTCGGACGGCGGCGGTAAAAATGTGGTAATAAACGCTTCATCACTTTTTAAGGCGGTTAAAATTAAAGCGGAGAACGGCAGTTTTTACTATATTGACAGAGAATCTGTTTCATTGAAAATTACCAAAGAGAATATAAAATTTATCTCCTTTGGCAGGGGAAGTTTTTTGAAAAGTGAAATATACTCGGGGATAGATGAAAACGGATTTTTTGCAGGTTCCGCGCAGGGAGAAAAAGTAATTTCTGAATTTTGCGATTTTTATAATTCGCTCGGGCAGAGTGCAGATAAAAAGATAACGGAGCATTATCTCGGCAATAAGGGAAAAACGGTTTTTGTTCGGTTAAAAAAAGGCGGTTTTTGCGAGTGCCGTATCGGGGAATTTTTTGAGGACGGTAATTCGAACCTCTATTTTTACAGTTATATCACGGGAGAAGCGTATTCTGCCGGAGAGGAGATGAAGAATATTGTCAACAGATAAATCGCGCAAGCTCAATGAACTGCTTATACAGCAGCAGTCGATTATTGAGGAACTGAAGGCTGAAGCTGACGGTCTTGATACGGAAGATGTTATCCTTGAAAACGAAAGACTTACTTCCGAGCTTACAAAGGCAAAAGAAGAACTCGGTAATGCTCAAAAGGATAATACCGAGCTTCAGAAAGAATTGAGAACCGCAAAAGACGCATTGTTTGCAAGACTTGCCGAGGAGAAGTTGGGAGCGTTTCTCAAAACACAAAAGAAAATAGATTCATATTACTATAACAATGCAACGGGACTTGGCAACAGGCTTAATGAATACGAAAATTTCTGCAGAGACAACATCAATAAAACCCTTGCTTCCATAGAAAAGTACGGGCAGGAACAATTCGGCGATATACGCACAAAGCTTGAGAGTATAAACTCGGAGTTTGAAAAAAAGAGCGCCGATGTAAGGGCATATTATCAGGCGCAGACGCAAAATGTGCTCAAGCAGAACAACGCGCAGGGCAGTAAATTATATAATGAACCCCTAAGCAAGCAAGAAAAAAACTCTGCATTTAAGAAAAAGAACTTTGAGTCGTTTATAGGACTGAATTTGCTCAGCAAGGCGGGAATCCTGCTGTTGCTTATAGGTATAGCTATGCTCGGAAAGTTTGCGTACACCTATCTTTCCGATTTCTTCAAGATGGGACTTATTTCCCTGCTCGGAATCGTGCTTATCTTGGTGGGAGAACTGTTTAACAAAAAGGAAAAAACGGTATTTTCATCTGCGCTTATCAGCGGAGGCGTTGCTGTATTATATGCTTCGGTTGCAACGGGTCATTTTGCTTTTGGACTTTATTCCGTCTCAATTACATTTTTACTCTGTGTTATTGTTACGGCTGCAGCTATATTTTTATCCCATCAGGTTAAAAGTCAGGTTGTATGCGCATTTGCTGCAGTCGGAGGGTATTTACCGGTAATAGTATCTTATATGATAGGCTTCGGTAAAGCGGCGGCAGATATTTCTTTCCTGCCTGTTTCATGTGTTTACTTTTTCCTGCTGTCGGTAATCATTTTCCTGATGAGTTACAATAAAAACTGGCACATTTCACGTTTTATTGGATATGCACTTCAGATTATTTCCGTAGGCGGAGTAGCAAGCTGTGCATGGGCGGTTAAAGATATTTCAGGCTATGTATTTGCTTTGCCGCTTGCGGCAGCATTTGCGGCTGTAACTTTCGGCGTTTATACTTTATATCCCGCTTTCCGTATAATGAAAAAGCTACCGCTTTCGGTTTATGATATTCTGCTTTTTGTACTGAACACCGTAACGGGAGCTGTTTCTGTAAGTTTTACGGTCAGAAACTGTTTTTACAATGTGCCCGATATTGCCGATAAAGCTATGGGAACAGTGTTCCTGATTATGACGGTTATTTATCTTTTGCTGATGACGGCGGGCATAAAGACAGAGGATAAGAACACTTCTGCAGCTGTTAATTTCAGCGCTTGCGCCTCACTTTTGTTTTCTATGTCGGTTATCCCGCTTATATTCGGCTTTGATTACGCTCCTGCGGCATGGGCTGCGGAAGGCGTTGCAATAGCCGTTACTGGAATTGCCAAACGGCTAAAGGTTACCGAAATCGCAGGACTTGTATGTATGACGGCTTCACTTGCGGCGTACTATATGAATTTATATCCTCTTAATACGTTGCTTGCAGTTATAAGCTTCGGCATTATTGCATCGGCTTTCTGGATATATACAGTCAGGAGTATTCCCGAAGTAAATGAGAAGGACAGCCAAAGGAAACTTTGCTATATTACCGAAATTATCGGTGCGCTTATAAGTGCGGAATTTCTATACACTTTGTTCGGTTGTGTTTCGCAGAGCAGATTTATACAGCATTCGAGCACATTTACAGATTCGGCAGTAAGGATTTTATGTTATATGGCGGCAGCCGTACTTATAAGAACGGGTCTGCTTAAAAATAAGGTGTCGCTTATTTTCAGCGATATTATGGGAGCGGCGGTCTGGCTTGCAACAGCGCTTCTCGTCTGCGGAACAAAGTACAGTAATGTAGTCGACTTTTACGGAAAAGCCGTACCCAAGTCAACGCAGGCATTTGTCAACATTGCTTTGCTTGTAATATTGAATATAGCAGCAGAGTATCTGCTGGCAGTTTCGGCGGCAGATTTAATCAAACGCAGTCGTTTGCCCGTATGGACATTTACCGCAGCGGTTTCAATAACATCAATTATCAGCATAACATTGACGGTTATGAAACAGTTCGGAGTTCCTTTCCCGAGCGTAATCATAAGCGCGGTTTACATTGCTGCAGCCTGTGTACTGCTGATTGTCGGCTTTAAAAAGGACTTTACGGTTGTGCGATTCGGAGGGCTTGTTCTTATTCTGTCGGCGTTTGCAAAGCTTTGCTTTGTTGATACAAGACATCTTGATTCGGGGTGGAAAATTGCTTCATATTTTGCTTTTGGAGGAATATTGATTTTGATTTCATATTTCTATCAGAGGTTTAACAAAAAACTTGAAATGAACTACAAATCATTAAATGCAGACTCCGTAAACGAAAAAACAGAGTAATATAAAAAACAAAATGCCGTGTAAGTTTTATGCACGGCGTTTTATTTTTACCGCTCCTTGAAACCTTAATAAAATTATGGTATATTTAACTCATAAATGCTTTGGGGGTTATCCCGATATGAGGCAAAACTAAGGGGAAAACAATGCTCTTTTCAAGTACGACATTTTTATATCTTTTCCTGCCGTGCGTAGTACTGCTCTATTACACAGTTTGTAAGAGAAGCAGACTTATGCAGAATATTCTGCTGCTCGCGGCGAGTCTTTTTTTCTATGCCTGGGGAGAGCCGAAGTTTGTTCTCGTAATGCTTCTGTCAATAACGGTAAACTGGGTTATGGGGCTTGCCGTACACGGAGTAAGGGACAAGAAAACGGCTTCACGGCTGGTGATTTCTCTGGACGTGGCTTTTAACCTCGGAATACTGTTCATCTTTAAATATCTGAATTTCACGGCGAATACGGTCTGCAGAATTCTCGGCACCGATTCTCCGATTCCTTCCATTGCCCTGCCCATAGGAATTTCCTTTTTTACTTTTCAGGCGATGTCCTATGTGCTTGACGTTTACAGAGGCAAGGGCAGAGTACAGAAAAACATTTTATATGTCGGACTGTATATATCATTTTTCCCGCAGCTTATTGCCGGACCGATAGTGCGCTATGAAACCGTAGCCGAGGAAATTGTCAACCGCAGGGAAACGCTTAACGATTTCTTTGACGGCTTTGCGAGATTTGTTACGGGACTTGCAAAAAAAGTTTTGCTTGCGAACGGCTTTGCCGTGCTGGCGGACGCCGCATTTGACAGTACGGATACAATTTCTGCTGCATTCGGCTGGCTCGGCGCGCTGGGATATACGCTCCAGATTTTCTTTGATTTCAGCGGATACAGCGATATGGCAATAGGTATGGGCAGAATGTTTGGCTTCCATTTCCTTGAGAACTTCAATTACCCGTATATTTCAACTTCAGTTTCGGAATTCTGGCGCAGATGGCATATGTCGTTGGGAACATGGTTCAGAGATTATCTGTATTTTCCGCTCGGCGGAAGCCGCGTCAGCAAAGGCAGACTTGTCTTTAATCTCTTTGCGGTGTGGTTCCTTACGGGACTTTGGCACGGTGCGAATTTTACGTTTATAATCTGGGGACTTATGTACTTTGTACTCATTACCGCCGAAAAGCTTACGGGCTTTGATAAAAAGAAAGGTAAAAAATTCGGCGCTCTCCGTTGGGCTTACACTATGTTCTTCGTTGTAATCGGCTGGGTGCTTTTCAGAGCGGAAAGTCTGTCGGATGCGGCTATGTATTTAAAGTCAATGTTTCTGCTTGCCGGCAATCCCGTTTCGGACGGAATGTTCACCGGGTATCTTGCGCAGAACGCGGTGCTTATCATAATAGGTATATTTGCCTGCACGCCCGTAATGAAAAATCTTAAAAATCAATTCAAACCCAACGCGCTTACCGAAGCTCTGCGCGTCATCTGTCTGATAGCTCTGCTCGTTCTTTCGGCGGCAAGTCTTGTCAGCAGTTCGTATAACCCGTTTATATACTTTAATTTCTAAAAGGTACTGTTATGAAAAGAAAATTCAATGCTAACATAATAGTCTTTGTTTTCTTTGCGGTCTTTGTCGCTTTCGGACTTTACGGCGACTGCCTTAAATCTGTTAAGGACACCGCAAAGGACAGCTTTGAGCACCTTAAAAGCAAAGACAGCACGGCGGTACAGAGTTTTATAGACGGGGTTGACAAAGTTACGACGGAGCAGCTGAGTTATCACGATATGCTTATGGACATAAACTCCGTTAAATATCTGCTGACAAACACGAGGGTCGTTCACAAGGACGATACGGTTGTCGCAAGGGCGGATTCGGGCAGTCTTATCGGTGTTATTCCCGAGATGTCCGACAGCCAGTTAAACGAAGTTACAGAAAAAATCGAGGGGCTTAAAAACAAGGCGGAGGAGAGCGGAGCGAAGTTTCTCTATTTTGCCGCTCCCTGCAAGGAGATGTACGAGAAAGCGCCTTCAAATGTCAAAACCTATGCGCTTCAGAATTTTGACAGCTTCATACAGAAGTTAAACGAACGCAAAATACCCTGCTGTGATTTGAGAGCGGCGCTCTCGGAAAGCGGCATTGAGCAGGAAAACTATTTCTATATTACCGACCACCACTGGAGACCGACAACGGGCTTTGCAATGACGGGAGCCATTTGCCGTGAGCTTGACAGCCGTTACGGTTTCCCTTATGACGCCGAAAAACTTAAAATCGAGAACTACACTGTCAATAACTATGAAAAATGGTTTTTGGGCTCAAAGGGAAAAAAGGTCGGCACATATTTTACCCCGTCGGGTGCGGACGATTTCCAGATAATTATACCGAAGTTTGATACGCTTCTGCACGAGGACGTGCCTTACAGCAACGTTTCAAGGTCGGGCGATTTTGAAACAATTTCATACTACAAGGACCATTGCAGGACAAAGGACTGGTACGGTAAAAACCCGTATGCGGCTTACAGCGGCGGAAACTTCAGACTGCAGATTATAAAAAACGAGCTTGCAAATAACGGCAAAAAGGTACTTCTCATAAGAGATTCCTTTGCCTGTACCGTTTCGCCGTTTCTTTCGATGCAGACTGCCGAGCTGCATATAATCGACATCAGAGATTTTGTGACTTATGAGGGCGAGCGCTTCAGCGTTTTTGACTACATAGACAGAAATAAATTTGATTATATTATTGTGCTTTACAGTTCGGTTAAAGAAATGACAACCTCGGACTCAATGTATCTGTTTGACGTTGCATTTTAAAATAGAAAAGGAGAGAAAACCATGCTCAGACATATTGTAATGTGGAAGTTTACCGACGGAGAGGGACACACAAAAGAAGAAAACATTGACATCGCAAAGAAGGGACTTGAAGCCCTGCCCGACAAAGTACCGACGCTCAAAAAGATAACCTTTATCAAAAATGAAGTAAAGTGCGACAGAAATTTTGACGGTCTGCTTATCGTTGAAACTCAGAACGAAGAGGACCTCGAGGCGTACAAAACCCACCCCGAGCACGTCAAAGTTGCGGAGTTTATCGGCAAGGTTACCGTATCCCGCGGCGCAGTTGATTATTACGAATAAACAGTTTTAATTTTACGCAGATTTAAAGGGCGCCCACAGGACGCCCTAACATTTACAAGGCTCCCTTATAAGGGAGCCTTGTATATTGATTTTATTCTTCCGTGCTGCCGTCAATCTTGATGCTTTCGGCTTCCTTGAGAGCCTGCTCTGCTTTTTCCTGCGCCTCAAGAGCTTTGGCTTTGGCGATTTCCGCCTCTGCCTTTGCTTTCTCGATTTCGCGCCTTGTTTTTTCTTCCTTCTCGGCTTCTTTTCTGGCTCTTTCCTCAGCCTCTTTCTGCTCTTTGGCAGCTCTTTCGGCTTCCTTCTTTGCCCTTTCCTCGGCTTCCTTCTGAGCCTTCAAAGCATCCTTCTCTGCCTTCTCTGCCTCTTTTCTGGCTTTTTCCTCGGCTTCCTTGAGAGCTTTTTCCGCCTCTTTCTGAGCGCGTTTTGCCTTTTCCTCGGCTTCTTTGCTTGCCTTCTCGGCTTCCTTCTGCGCTTTCTCCGCCTCTTTCTGAGCCTTCTTTGCCTTTTCCTCGGCTTCCTTTCTCAGCTTTTCTCTTTCCTTACTCTGCTGATACTTGGCTTCGCGTTCTTCACGCTCGCTCCTGATTTCTTCCATATCAATATTGTCGGTGCCGCCGTCTTTCCAGGTGTGGATAATCTCGGGCTCCTCGAATATTTCGTCGAGCTTCTTTATGAAGGGAACGATGTCGCCGAAATCAAGCGCTCTGTGGTCAAATACTATTGTGAAGGGGAGTACCTGACGGATAGCGATTTCCTTTTCCTCGTTTTCGTTTACAACAACTACGGGTTTATCCTGAACTGCGCCGACCGCGATAGCCGTAACCTGAGGCGGTATAATCTCGATAAGTGCCGCGGCGCCTCTCTGCTCACGGTAAACCGAACCGATATTTGAAATAGTAATAGAGCCCTGCTCTATATCGTGCTTGGTAAGACGGTCGGTCTCGGGAATTGCCTCGTAAGCCTTCTTTTCCTTACCCTTTAAGGTCTTTACCTTGTGCTTGCCCGTCTTTGAACCGATAAGCCTCTGAAGCGTCTGCTTAACCTTGCCCTGACGGAGTCCCGTAAGAGTGTTGTCGAGTGAAACGTCAAACATAACCTCATTGAGGTCGGTGTTTTCCATTCTGCGGTTAACATCTTTTATGTAGTCAACCATCTGGTTAAGGTTTTTGCTCTCAAAGTTGTGAAGGTTTATTGTCATCATTTCGCCCGTGGGAAGTACCATAGGCATTGAGATATTGATTTCGCTTAACGTGTTGATAACGCCGCGTACATATTTACGGTCAAAGTCAATATGCGCGTTCATGGCGGGACACGCTTTGAGTCCCTCGCAGATAACCTTGAGCATAAGGGTATTAACAGTAATTTTGTTTTCCTTTTCCACACCCTCGTTAAGCCGCTTGTACTCTATCATAAATTCTGTTACGTCGGGTTCGTAGGTGTAGGTAACATGGGGTATATTCTGCCATGATTCGGTGGTCATATTAGCGACGATTTTACGCTGAATTCCGAAATGCTCGGTTTTGATAACTTTCTTTGCCTTTTTGGACATTTTGATAAATCCTTTCCGTCCGCTTACGTCGGACTTTGTATTTTTATTGTTGCGAATCAAAGTACAAATTAGTTCATTTTAATTATAATACACGGCGGCTGAAAAATAAACTGTTTTTTTGTTAAGAAACAGTAAATTTTTTTGAATAGCATTACGGCGATACATAATGTTTAAAAAAATAGGCATTATCAACATAACGGGCATTATATTTATGTTGATATTTTAAATTGAATTATTCTTCATTTTTTGGTAAAATATATTGAATATTTTTTGGAGGAAAAGTGATGGGAAAAGTCCAGGGATTAAAAGAAAAAATATCAAATGTTAAAACATATTGGCGTACTCCCATGCCGAGACGCTATATGACATTTAAGGAAATAGCGGCATATTCCTTCGGCGGCATAGGCGCATATTTCATTATTCAGCTCGGTTCGACGCTTATAGTCAGCACGACAAATATCATTGTCAGCAACGCAATAGGCGTAGGACCCAAGCACTCGTACATAATCTATCTGCTTGCTACCATACTGAATATCCCCATGACGGGAATCAGGGCAAATATGATAGATAATACCCGAGGCAAGGGAGGAAAATACAGACCGTACCTTCTGTCAATGGGTATTCCGACAGCCCTTATCGCGCTGGTTTATGTCTGGTTCCCGTACAGCTATATGTACAAGCTGTTCCCCGGCACTGTTTTAGGTTATGAAAAGGGCTATTGGATAAAGGTCGCAGTTGTATTTATCTGTAACCTTGCACTGCATTTCTTCTTTAACTTCTTCAGAGATGCGTATGAGAATCTTATTCACGTTCTGTCTCCGAACACTCAGGAGAGAACCGACGTTCTTGCAGTAAAGGCGGTTGTATATTCACTTGCACCGTCGATAATGAATATTGCAAACCCGATTATTGCTCAGATTTTTGCCGACAATAATCAGACCAATCTTATCGTCTACAGAATCACATATCCCATTTATGCCGTAATCGGTATCGGACTTACGATAGTTGTCTGGGCAAATACAAAGGAAAAAATAGTTCAGGCAAAGACGCACACCGTTCAGGTTCGCTTTATGGACGCGCTGCGTGAAGTCGCAAAGAATAAGTATTTCTGGATTATAGCTCTTGCCGGCTGGTTAGGCTTCCTTGAACTCGCATACGGCAATATCCTTCTCTATTCACAGAGCTACGGCCATACGGTTGACGGCGCAAGATACGCTTTTGCGTGGACGATTATAGGTAACGCATCTCTCTGGGGTATGCTTTTTGCCCCGTTTTTTGTAAAACGCTTCGGCAAGAAAAGGGTGCTTATCACGGTCAACCTGATGAACGTTGTATGTATTCTGATGATGCTTGTCAATTTCCGCTCGTTCTGGTGGCTTGTAATATGTATCTGGATAAATTACCTTTTCGGCTCAGTCGAGCAGATTACAACTCCCGCAATACAGGCGGATATAAGAGATTATCAGCAGTATAAATCGGGCGAGAGAATTGACGGAATGTTTGCGGCTGTCGCAACTATCGGCAATATCGTAACTCTCGCAACTTCGGCTGTTTTGCCCGCGGTTCAGGAGAAATTCGGAATATATGAGGGCAACGGCTACGAAAAAGCTTTTGACATACTGGACACAAAAACGGGACAGCCGGATTTGCTTTACAGATTTATGCCTGCGCTTATCATTATGGCGGGTATAGGCGCTTTCCTCAATGTTGTTCCGTATTTCTTCTATGACTTCAACGAGAAAAAACAAAAGAGCGTTATCCGCGTTCTAAAAGTCAGGGCGCTGTTTGAAGACTACGGCAACGGTATGCTTGACGACGGCAAGCTCGTAGAGGCAATCGACATTATTAAAAATGCTGAGGAAATGCACACCAAGCAGCCCGTAAGCACGGCAAAGCAGGACTTCTCCGACCTTAAAGGCAGGGAAAAACGCAAGGCGGTTAAGCAGGCAAAAGAATATAACGAGGAAATAGATATTTCAAAATTCGTTATGGATGAGCTTAACAAGTTTGATACCGATCTTATGAAAAAAGAGGTCAAGGTTTATTCCGACATCTATTCGGGCGGACTTGAAAAGCTTAAAAATATTAACCTTGAAAAAACGACTGAGGAGCTTAAACGTATTAAGAGTATGCCTT
Organism: Oscillospiraceae bacterium; assembly: GCA_015066635.1. Lineage (GTDB taxonomy): Bacteria > Bacillota > Clostridia > Oscillospirales > Acutalibacteraceae > Fimenecus. The sequence goes on from SVOA01000022.1 coordinate 21,753, forward strand.
ATGAAACGAAGGAACAGAAGGATACCGTCAAGTTCCTGAAGGCCGTTGAGAAACGCAAGCTGTCCTGTGCCAAGGCGATAAAGAAGTACTTTACCGAAGAAGATTTCAAGGAACCCGATTATTCGCTGCTTGAAAAGTATTTTGACGATGAAGATTCTTCCGCCCTCAAGGTCAAGACGCTCTATGCTGAGCTTAAAGAAGCCAAGAAGGCTCACGATACAGGTAAGGTTGTCGAGATTAAAAAGGGAATTGCCGACAGCAAAGCCGCTGTCAAGCAGGCTCAGGCAAATCAAAAGGTTGAGATGGATAAGCACGCATACTTCGGCAGAGCCGCCAAGCTGTATGTTGACGCGAGGCGTACTCTTGAGCAGTATGAGAATTACAAGCATCTTGACGAAATATCGGCTCTTTATGACGAGGCAAAGCTTCGCTATGAGGCAAAGCTTCAGGCGGAAGCTGACGAGCTTCTGAAAATCAAAGCCGAGGAAAAGGCAATGACCGAAAAACTCAAAGCCGAGAAAGCGGAAAAGAAGCTCAGGAAAAAAGAGAAATAAAAAAACAAAGCGCGGTTTTTAAAAACCGCGCTTTAGTTATGCTGTGATTTAATAGTTTCTGATAAGTCCCTTTACTCTGCCGAGTATGATGACCTCGTTGACAATAATGGGCTCAAAGCTGTCATTCTCGGGCTGAAGTCTGAAATGACCGTTTTCCTTATAGAATCTTTTGACTGTCGCTTCATCGTCAATGAGGGCAACAACGATTTCTCCGTTTTGCGCCGAGCCCGTTTTCTCAACGATTACGATATCTCCGCTGAGGATACCGGCGTTTATCATACTCTCGCCGCGAACACGCAGGGCAAAGAGAGGTTTATCCTGAGACTCAAAACCGGTGTAGGGGACATAACCCTCTATCTGCTCAACTGCAAGTATCGGCGAGCCTGCCGTAACCATACCTACCAGAGGAACACGGGTGTAGTCCTCGGTGTCCTCGCTGCATACTCTTATGGAACGTTTTATCATAGGGTCACGCTCAATGTATCCTGCCTGCTCAAGGGCGTCAAGATTAGCCTGAACAGAGGATGTGCTTTTAAGTCCGACGGCAGCGGCAATTTCCCTGACCGAAGGCGGAACCTTGCTGACCTGAGAGCGCTCGAGCAAATATTCGTAAATCTTTTTTTGCGTTTTATTTATATCCGGCATACTGCTCCTCCTTATACAGTTTTTTTAATAATAGCACAAATGTTCGTAAAAAGCAAACATTTGTTTGTAAAAACTCAATTTTGTGTCAAATCAGCACATATTACCGAATTAACAGAAATATAACCTATTATTAACGGTGCGTTCATTGTTTTTTAACAAACGTAAGTTATACTGAAGATGCTCAGGTAAGGGACCGCAAACCTTACTCGGGCGTGTTTATACCCCCTCCTCAAAACAACCCAAAAGGTAAAAGACCGGCTTTGTTCGGTCTTTTACCTTTTTTTGTATAGAGTCATAAAATTCCGTCAACAATAAGCACGGAGGTAATTTTATGAAAAATTCAGTTAAAAGCTTAGGCAAATTCTACATCATCCTTACCGTTATACTTGCTCTTGTCGGCGTGTTTACCTTTATTTTTGCAAGACGGGGAACGGCGGGTAAAATCAGCAATGTTACCGAAGTCAGCGAAACCGTATACAGAAGCACTACGGCTGTGTCCTTTTACGAGCCAACGCAGGCGGGAGAAAACATCACGGGCATTGAGGACGAAAGATATGCTTCCGAAGCAGAAACCGAGCCCGAAACGACCGACATACAGAGAAGCAGTGAATTTTATCTGCCTATGGGCAATAGAATTGTTAAAGATTATTCGGGCGGAGAGCTTGTCTTTTCCAATACCATGGAGGATTGGCGTACCCATAACGGAATTGACTTCGGAGCCGAAAAAGGTACGGAGGTTGTCGCCGTAAACAACGGCATTGTTACGAGGGTGTACGATAATTCGCTGTACGGAACCGTAGTGGAAATCGACCACGGCGAGGGGATGACGGCAAAATACTGTTCGCTTGACCCTGAGGGTTATGTTGTTGCGGAGGGGGCAAGAGTTACCGCGGGACAGACTATAGGTATGCTCGGAACGCTTCCCATAGAATCTGCCGACCCCGACCACCTGCATTTTGAAATAAGTATTAAAGGACAGACGGTCGATCCTATTGAGGCAATGGGCAAGACGAGAAATGACCTTAGATAACAGTTCGGCTTGTTGCAAAAAAAGATTAAAAATGTTATAATCGGGAAAAGCGAAAAGAGAGGAAATTTACAATGGTAAAGAAAATCATATCGCTTTTCCTGATTGCAGTTATGCTGTTCACTTTAAGCTGCTGCGGGAAAAACGAGGACGAGGATAACAGCGGAGTTTATAATCCCGATACCGTAACTACGCAGGGGAATACCGAAAACGACAGTACGCAGAGCACTTCCGACGCGGTTAAAATCACCGTTCCCGAAGGTTATACAGCGCTCAAAATTGCGTGGCTTCTTGAGGAAAACGGAATTTGCGGAACAGATGAGTTTATAGACGCACTTCAGAATTATGACACATCCTCAAGGGAAATTCTTGCCTCTCTCGGCGGTGCGGAAAATGTATGCTTCAAGCTTGAGGGCTATCTTTTTCCCGCTACATACACCTTCAAAAAAGGCACAGAGCCCGTAAAGGTAATAGACAAAATGCTTGACGCGTTTGAAAATAATTTCGGTGCCGATATGACGGCACGCGCTGCCGAACTCGGCTTGTCGGTACACGAAGTTCTGACTATTGCTTCCATAATTGAGAAGGAGGCATTTACACCCGAGCAGAGGGGACTTGTTTCTTCGACTATTCACAACAGATTAAAGCAAAAAATGCGCCTTGAATATGATGTTACCGTAAAATACTGCACGGGCGTAATTCAGGTTTACTATCCGGATAAAATTGACTTCTATAAATTTTACTATAACGGCAACCGCAAGGACGGAATTATTGCAGGACCTATCTGTAATCCCGGTATGAATTCCATTAAGGCGGCGCTTTATCCCGATGACACCGACTATCTTTTCTTTGTAATAGATACGGAGGAGCCTCATCATCACGCCTTCGCCTCGACATACAGCGAGCATCTCAAAAATGTCGAGAAGTGGAAGGCAGGAGAACTGTAAGAAATAATGAATAATCGTAGGGGCGGTCAATGGCCGCCACTACGAAAAGAACCCTCTTTTTCAAGAGGGTTCTTTTTTTATTGTAGTTTTACTTATGCGTTAAACATACCGTTCTGGTCCATACGCATAATTATCGAAGCTATCTGTGCTCTGACAGCCGTGCCCTTGGGAGCAACCGTGCCGTCCTGCATACCTGAGATAATGTTATTCTCAACTGCCCACGCAAGAGGAGCTTTTGCAAACTCGCTGATATTTCCTTTGTCGGGGAATTTAGCAAGTTTACCGTCAACATCGGATACGGCAGGGTTCTTCATATATCTGTAAAGTATAGTTGCAACCTGCTCACGGTTAATCGGGTCGCCGACGCCGAACTTACCGTTCTGATAGCCGGCAATAATTCCCTTATCAACTGCCCACGCAACTGCCTTGCCGTAGTATGCGTTCATATCTACGTCTGTGAGTTTGCA
>SVOA01000023.1 GCA_015066635.1 Oscillospiraceae bacterium
TCTGCCTTTGCAATATTTGCAAGTATTACAACAAAGTCCTGTCTCTGTAACGGGTCTGTTGCGCCGAAGTTTCCGTTGCCGTAGCCGTTGATAAAGCCCTTGTTTGCGCAGTACATTGCCGCGTCATAGAACCATGCGCCCTTCGGTACGTCGGGGAAGGTCTTTTCAGGTTTTATATTCGCAAGAGGAATATAAAATCTGAGATAGTCTGACGAAGTATTATAACAAAACGTTATATCGTCATTTTGTACGCCGTTGACCGTTATTTTAAGTTCGGGACATTCGGCAACAGGAGTTTCCTTTGTAAAAGATATAACCTCATCTATCCAGCGATAGCCTTCTTTTGCCGTTAAAATCAAGCACGCCGCATATTTTTTGTCGGGATCGCACTTCTCCTGACCGTTACCGATTCCGTTCCAGTTTTCAAGCTTATACAGCAGATACAAACCGGTTATGCTAAGGCAGTCGGTCTGCTCATAATCAAATGCATCAACAAGTTTTTTCTCTGCCTCTTCCTCGGTAATTTCGGGAGAAAAGTCAAGGGACGCGGTATCTATTGTAATATCAACCTCGGAAACACCGACAAGTTTTTTAATTGTAACCTCGGCTGTATCGAATTTTGTTCCGTCTCTGTTTGCCGTTGCCTTTACGGTAACGGTTTCAGCTTTTTCGTCAATGCCGACATAGAGTATGCCGTTTTCGGTAATATAGGTTTTATCGCTTGTGCTGCCCTCTACGCTCCAGATAACGCTTTTATCTGTCTGTGTACCCGTTACATCGGCGTAGAACTGTTTATACGATCCCTGAAAAACGCTGACATCCTTATACCTTACAGTTACGCTGTTAATTACGGGAGCCTCTGCCAGCACGGTAATTTCGACTGAATCGTTTTTATTCGGGTTAAACTCGGAAACCGCTTTAACGCTGATTGTCTCTGCAGTTTCGTCCGCGCCTATTGTAAGAAGTCCGCTCTGCGAAATAACGGTCTGCGCACTCTCGGCACCGATAACCGACCAAATAATTGTTTTATTTTCGGCATTACCCGTTATATCTGCACTGAACTGATACTGCTCGCCTTTTGCAAGTGAGAATTCCTCATCGGTAATGTCAACTTTTTTTACAATCGGTTCATCCGAAGCCTTGCCTATCCGGAAATAAAAGTCTACTCCGTTAAAGGTGCTGTTATATCTTATATCGGCTTCGGTAATCTTTACGCCGTTAAAATATAATTCAAGCTGCCCGCACTCGGAAATCGGGGTAGTTGTTGTAAAAGCAGAAACTGCCTCATTCCAGCAGTATCCCGATTTCAGCTCGACATAAACTAAAATACCGTAATTCTTATCTGTGTCAACCTGTGCCGAACCGTTGCCGATGCCGTTCCAGTTTTCGTATTTAATCATAAGCCTGACATCATCTATCTCGGCGCCTTCTGTATCAAGTACAAAATTATCCAATATATTTTTATTGACCTCTCCCTCGGTGCAAGCCGTATTAAGGTCAATACTGTCAAGGTCAAGCGAAACCTCGACCTTGTTAATTTCGGTGTCTTCGGCAAATACTCCGAGTGATAATACCGATAATGACGACAGAATCATCAGTACGGAAAGCACAACCGATAAAAATCTTTTCATTAACAATTCCTCCCGTATTTCAGCTTAGTAAAGTAATAGCTATTGAAATTGCGCTGCCTGCCATAAGCAGAGCGAGTACAATACAGATTATTTTGATTGTTTTTTTACTGTTAAACATATTTCTCTCCGTTAAATTCCGAGTATTTTTTCCATATCAACCGAAATAAGCTTTGTTTTTTCCTCGGCGCCTGCTCTGTCGGGAGCAACAGCCGTGATATAGATTTTAATCTTCGGCTCAGTACCCGAAGGACGTACTATAACGCCTGAGTCTCCGGGAAGCTTGTATGACAGAACATTTGACTTGGGAAGCTTGATTTCGGTTACTGCGCCCGTCTGTGTGTCCGTGCAGACTGAGGTCTTGTAGTCTGAAACTGCGAGCACCTTTTCCCCTGCTATTTCCTTAGGCGGATTGTTACGAAGCGAGGTCATCATATCGCTCATCTTCTGCATACCTGCGGCGCCCTCAAAGTTGAAATTGAGAAGCGTGTTGAGGAACATACCGTATTTTTTGTATATTCTCTGCATCTGGTCATAAAGGCTGATGCCCTTTGCCTTATAATATGCCGCCATTTCGCAGATAAGCATTGAAGCTACAACTGCATCCTTATCTCTTACATGAGCGCCTCTGAGATAGCCGTATGACTCCTCCATACCGATTACATAACGCTCGGTTTCATTTTTCTTTTCAAGCTTGGTTATAAGCTCGCCGATATACTTGAAGCCCGTAAGAAGGTCTGCCGTTTCGGCGCCGTAATTCTCTGCAATTACGCTTACAAGACGCGAAGTAACTATCGTCTTTACAACTATCGGATTAGCGGGAAGTTTACCCTGTTCTTTAAGCGACGAGAGAATATACTCGGTCAGCATAATGCCCGTCTCGTTGCCCGTCATAAGCTTGTATTCCCCGTTATCGAGAACAGCTATGCCAACACGGTCGCAGTCGGGGTCGGTTGCCAGAAGCAAATCTGCCTTTTCGTCCTTTGTCATTTTAATTGCGCACTCAAAGACCTGCTCAATTTCGGGATTCGGGAAAGGACAGGTCGGGAAGTTTCCGTCGGGAAGCTCCTGCTCTTTTACAACTCTGACATTGGAAATACCGTTTCTTTTGAGTATCTCGCGGACATGCTTGTTGCCCGTGCCGTTAAGCGGAGAATAGATAACCGAAAGGTTTGCTTTTTCGCAGATTCCGGGATTTACCCTCGCTTTGAGCACCTCTGTATAGAAGCTCTCAAAAACTTCTCTTCCGATATACTCGATAATGCCGTTTTCGACTCCCTTGTCAAAGTCCATGGTCTTTACGCCGTCGAACATATCAACCTTCTGAATAAAATCATAGGTTTTTGCCGCCGCTTCGTCGGTCATCTGATAACCGTTGGGGTCATAGCACTTATAACCGTTGTACTTTGCAGGGTTATGCGAAGCCGTGAGTATAATACCCGAACTGCACCCGAAGTAACGAACTGCAAACGAGAGCATAGGCGTCGGCACAAGCTCAGGATAGATATACACCTTGATACCGTTAGCCGCAAGCACGCACGCCGCCGATTTTGCAAAAAAGTCGGACTTGATTCGCGAGTCGTACGCTATGGCAACGCTCGGACTCTGAAAAGCCGAGTTGAGATAGTCGGCAAGTCCCTGAGTTGCCTGGTTCACGGTATATATATTCATACGGTTGGTACCTGCGCCTATAACGCCGCGCAGTCCGCCCGTACCAAATTCAAGATTTTTATAAAAACGGTCGAGAATCTCGTCCTCATTTCCCCTGATACCGTTTAATTCCTCAATTAAATCTGCATCGGCAACTGCTTTTTCCGACCAGAGCGAATACAATGTGTTTATATCATTCATGGTAAAACCTCCTGAAATATTTATTATATATATTATAGTCCCGTTTTATATAAAAGTAAAGAAAAAAGCCAACAAAAAGTCGGCTTTTAAAAATCATATTATCAGTCGAGGATAATTCCCATAACTCCTGCGGGAGCAAGAACTGCATTTGCCTCGTCGGTGTCAATGTGCATGGCAAGCGCATACTTGGGACTTACTCTTACAACGGTGTCGCCGAAGATGAGCGAACGCTCGTCCGATTTGATTTCAACGGAAACTATCTGTTTGTCGCGAAGTCCGTATCTCTCAGCGTCCTCGGGAGTCATATGAATATGGCGCTTTGCAATAATAACGCCTTCACTCAGTTCAACCTCGCCCTTGGGACCTACAAGCTTGCAGGCGCCGCTGCCTTTGACATCTCCGGACTCTCTTACGGGAGCTTTAACGCCGATTGAGCGAGCGTCAGAAGCGGAAATCTCAACCTGACATTCGGGTCTTACGGGACCTAAAATTGATACTGCCGGAAAGCTTGACTTCTCGCCGATAACCTGCACTCTTTCCTCGCAGGCAAACTGTCCGGGCTGTGATAAATCCTTTTTCTTGGTAAGCTCATATCCCTTACCGAAGAGGATTTCAAGCGCCTCCTGAGTTACATGAACGTGTCTTGCAGAGGTTTCAACCAATACTGTCTTTTCCATTTTTGATTATCTCCTTATATATGAATTTATTTATTGCCGAGTTCAGCACGGGCTGCTCTTATATTCTCAACAAAGCGTCTGCCCGTTTCGGTAATTTTTTTGTAGTCTCCGGTCTTTGCGCCTGCCGTAAGCGATGAACCCGCTCCGACCGCAACTGCACCTGCCTTTATCCACTCGCCGACATTGTCTGCGTCAACTCCGCCCGTAGGCATAATCTTTGCATACGGTATCGGACCCCTGATGTCCTTGATTATTCTCGGTCCGAAAAGGTCGGCAGGGAAAACCTTGAGTATATCCGCGCCGTGCTCCATCGCCGTAAGTCCCTCTGTAACGGTCATAATTCCGGGCATCATCGGAACTCTGTAACGGTTGCAAAGATGAAGCGTGTCCAGGTCAAGCGCAGGGCTTACTATATATTCGGCGCCCGAAAGCATGGCTATTCTCGCCGTAGGTGCGTCAAGAACGGTACCTGCGCCGAGTATAATCTGCTCGGGTGTATAACGCTTTGCAAGCTCCTCTATAACCTTATCTGCATGCGGAACGGTAAAGGTAAGCTCGATAGCTGCTACCCCTCCCTCGATACAGGCGTCGGTAATGCGGACAGCCTTATCGACAGACTCCGCACGGACAACGGCTACTATGCCGCAGTCCTCAATTCTCTGTAAGATTTTTTCTTTATCCATTATCATTCTCCCGACTTTGATTATTTACAGTATTATCAATATTAAGCATTTTTACGATTTGTTCTTCCACATTATGCGGACCCCTTGTTCTTATGATTTGGTAGCCGCATTTTTCAAGTACGGAATTCAAAAACTCGTCTTTTTTCTTGGCTGCTTCGGTATTATGCGAATTATCATCCAATTCAATAATAAGCAGAACATACAAATTTTCGGGATTAGCCAATGCAAAGTCAATGTGCTTTGATTTGATTTTTCCGAAATTTGAATACCATTCACTTTTTGAATCTATTTCGGAATTCTTTACCTGAACAATATCGGCAAATCTTATTTTGCTCAAAACCACTAAATTGTACTTATCGGCAATTTTTTTCAGTTCCTTATAAAAATAATATTCATTCTTTGTCAGTAAGTACTTTCTTTCAAAAGGAAGTTTTTGAATATCAGCAGGAACATTGCCGGTAATATCATCCGATTGGTCTTGGTTTGCCGTCTGATTAACGGGCGTACTGTAATCACTCGCATTTTTATTCTTTATTGCAATTACAACAGCAATAACAGCTATAACCGCAACGATTAAAATCACAAAAGGCATAAACTGTATTCCTTCTTTCAATGATTTTATTGAAATATAAAAATGTATTAAGGAAAATTCATCTGTCAACTCTGGCGCCTGCGCCGGATACTATCTTCTCCACCTCTTTAAGCGAAGCCATGGAAGTGTCGCCGGGTGTGGTCATGGCAAGTGCGCCGTGAGCAACGCCGTAATTGACCGCCGTCTGCGGGTCGCCTGTCGTGATAAGTCCGTAGATAAGTCCCGATGCAAAGCTATCGCCTCCGCCTACTCTGTCAAAAATTTCGAGTGCGGGGAAAGAAAGTCCGTTATAGATTTTTCCGTCCGCATAGCATATAGCCGACCAGTCATTTACGGTTGCCGTTTTAACTGTGCGAAGCGTGGTCGCAATAACCTTGAAATTGGGATAAACCCTGCAAACCTCGGCGAGCATTTTGTAATATCCTTCAATATTCAGACTTTTGAGATTTTCGTCATTACCCTCAATTTCAAAACCGAGACAGGCTGTGAAATCCTCTTCGTTGCCTATCATAACATCTATGTACTTTGCAATTTCCTTATTGACCTGCTGAGCCTTCTCTATGCCGCCGATACCGCTCCAAAGCGAAGGACGGTAGTTGAGGTCATACGAAACAACCGTGCCGTATTTCTTGGCAGCCTTTACGGCTTCAACAACTACCTCGGAGGTGCTTTCGGAAAGAGCTGCAAAAATTCCTCCCGTATGAAGCCAGCGAACGCCGAGAGTACCGAAGATATAGTCCCAGTCAATGTCCCCTGCCTTAAGCTGCGAAACGGCGGTATTTCCTCTGTCTGAAACACCGACTGCGCCTCTTATGCCGTAGCCTCTCTCGGTAAAGTTAAGACCGTTGCGAACGGTTCTGCCTATTCCGTCATATTTAACCCATTTAATCAGCGAGGTGTCAACGCCTCCCTGAAGCATAAAGTCCTCGACAAGTCTGCCGACCTCATTGTCAGCAAGCGCAGTAACGGCTGCGGTTTTAAGTCCGAAGCAACGGCGCAGACCTCTTGCAACATTGTATTCGCCGCCTCCCTCCCAAGCTCTGAAGGAACGGGCAGTTTTGATTCTGCCGTCGCCCGGGTCAAGTCTGAGCATAATTTCGCCGAGCGAAATCATATCAAAGGCACATTCATTTTTGTCTCTAAGTTCAAGTTTCATTTTTAAACTCCCGAATATGCGTTAAAACCGCCGTCAACGGCAATAGTTGTGCCGGTTATAAAGCCCGAATACTCCTCGTCGCACAGGAAAAGAAGTGAGCCCTCAAGCTCCTCGGGTTTACCGAAGCGTTTCATAGGCGTTGCGGCTAAAATCTTGCCCGTTCTCGGTGTCGGAGAGCCGTCCTCGTTCCAGAGCAAAGACTTATTCTGATTCGTTGAGAAAAAGCCGGGAGCTATGGAATTGACTCTGATTCCTACCTCTGCAAAATGAACAGCCATAAACTCGGTAAAGTTCTTTACCGCCGCCTTTGCCGCAGAATATGCGGGTATCTTTGTAAGCGGACGGAAGGCGTTCATTGAGGTTATCATAACGATACAGGTGTTATCCTTCTTTGCCATATCGGGCGCAAATACCTGAGTTGGAATAAGCGTGCCGAGGAAATTGAGATTAAAAACAAACGAAATACCCTGCGGGTCAAGGTCAAAGAAAGTCTTTATATCGGGATTCTTTTCGGTAAGGTCGATTTCCTCAAGGGTTTCCTTTGTGGTAGTGCCTTTGGGGTTGTTTCCGCCTGCGCCGTTGAGAAGTATATCGCAGGTGCCGAGCTTTGAATTAACGACCTCTCTCGCCTGCTGCATACTTTCGGTTTCAAGCACGTTACAGCCTACGGCGATAGCCGTGCCGCCTGCGGCGTTTATTTCATCGGCAACCTTAGCCGCCGCTTCTTCATTTAAGTCAAGCACCGCAACCTTTACGCCCTGACGCGCAAGAGCCTTTGCAAAATCTCCGCAAAGCACTCCGCCGCCGCCTGTTACAACGGCAACTCTGCCTTTGAGGTTTTCGTGTGTCATTATACTCTCTCCCTTTTTTTACTGCCCGAGCAGATATTTTTCATAATTAAAAATATTTTATCACTTTAAGAGATTTATATCAATATGTTAATTTAAAATAAATAAAAACAGACGGAATTATTCTCCGTCTGCTTTACCTTCCGATTTAAGCTTTTCAAGATATGCTCTGTCCTCTTTGGTAAGTTCGGCTCTTTCGAGCATATCGGGGCGTCTTAAAAGCGTCCTTTCAAGAGACTTGTGTCTGCGCCAGAGCGCAATATTGCCGTGGTGTCCCGACATAAGAACTTCGGGCACGGTCTTTGAGTGCCACTCATAGGGACGTGTGTACTGAGGATATTCGAGAAGTCCGTCATAATGGCTCTCAAGACTCTTTGCCTCGTCGTTGGGAAGCACGCCGTCTATCATACGCGCTATTGCGTCCGTCAGGACAAGCGCGGGAAGTTCCCCTCCCGTAAGGACATAGTCGCCTATCGAGATTTCCTCGTCAACTATTTCCTCTATTACTCTCTCGTCAATACCCTCGTAATGACCGCAGAGCATAATGATACTGTCAAGCTGCGACAATTCCTTAACTCTCTGCTGAGTAAGAGTTTTTCCCTGCGGAGAAAGATATATAAGATGAGGTTTCCTGCCCTCTCTGCGGCAAAGTTCCTCATAACAGTCATAGATGGGCTGTGTCTGCATAAGCATACCCATACCTCCGCCGTAGGGAGCGTCGTCAACTCTGTTGTGCTTATCAAGGGTAAAATCTCTTATATTAACGGGTTCAACGGTAATAATGCCGTTTTTTCTTGCCCTGCCGATAATACTCTCATCAAGATAAGCGCTGCATACCTCGGGAAAAAGCGTCATAATGCTAATTTTCATTTTCCTGTACCTTTTCCTCCTCCGAAAACAGTCCGCGCAGAGCGTGAATTTCGGCTAATTTACTTTCGGTGTCAACATTTATGATGACATCCTTAATCGCCGGAATAAGCACCTCTTTGCCCGATTTTGTCTTTACGGTCCAGACATCGTTTGCCGGATATTTCATAACGTCGGTAATAACTCCGTAAACCGTGTCGGTGTCCTTCTCTTTAACCGTGCAGCCAATAAGGTCCTCGATAAACCAGGTGTTTTCGGGAAGCTCTGCATCCTCACGGTCAATGTAAAGAACGGTCTTTCTCAGCTTCTCCGCCTTCTCAACGGAATCAATTCCCTCGAGAGTAATCAGCACAATATTGCCGTGCTCTCTGCTGGAAAGCAAGGCAGTCTTTCTCTGCCCCGCTTCGTCGAGGTAGAGAGTTTTGAATTTTTTAAGGAATTTTCCGCTGTCGCACCACGGATTAAGACGCAATTCTCCTTTGAGTCCGTGAGTGCCGACTATTTCGCCGACAGCAAGATAGTGCTTTAACATAGTTTCACTCCGAATAAAGCATAAGGAGTACAGCGTGTGTACTCCTTAAAATCAGTCAATATCAACCTGAACCTTGGTACCGTCCTTTGTGGCACGGGCTTTGATAACGGTTCTGATAGCTTTGGCAATTCTGCCCTGCTTGCCGATAACTCTGCCCATTTCATCCTCGTCAACGTGAAGATGATAGACAACGATACCCTTTTCGTTAGGCTCGTCAACAGTAACGCTGACCTTGTCGGGATTCTCAACAAGGCCCTTTGCAATAATTTCAAGAAGTTCTTTCACAGTAAAGACCTCCTGTTATTTAATAATGCCGTTCTGCTTTAAGAGTGCCTTAACAGTGTCGGTGGGCTGAGCGCCGTTCTTGATCCACTGCTGTGCTTTTTCAGCGTCAATCTTAATCTCTGCAGGATTCTTCATAGGGTCAAAATAACCGATTTCCTCGATGCACTTACCGTCACGGGGAGATCTTGAATCTGCTACGATTACACGGTAGAAGGGAGCCTTCTTTGCGCCCATTCTGCGAAGTCTGATTTTTACTGCCATTTTCTTGTCCTCCAAAATATATTGAAATTTAATTAATACCAATCACTTAAAAAGTGTTTGATTCCTTTTACATCGGGAAGCCGCCCATTCCGCCCGAGCCGAAGTTGAACTTCGACATCTTTTTGCGCATACCCTTGGAATTGAACTGTTTCATCATTTTCTGCATATTTCTGTACTGCGACAGAAGTCTGTTTACGTCCTCAACCTGCATTCCGCAGCCCGCGGCAATTCTGCGCTTTCTCGACGGGTTGATGATGTCGGGGTTTGACCTCTCTTTAGGCGTCATAGAGGAGATAATCGCCTCTATTCTGTCAAGCTGACGGTCGTCAACATCAACGTCCTTGAGTTTACTGCCGACACCGGGAATCATCGAAAGTATATCCTTCATCGAGCCCATCTTTTTGACCTGCCTCATCTGCTCAAGCAAATCGTTAAGGTCAAATTTATTCTTTCTGAGTTTTTCCTCAAGTTCGGCGGCTTTTTTCTCGTCAAGAGCCGTTTCCGCCTTCTCAATAAGGGAAAGAACGTCGCCCATGCCGAGAATTCTCGAAGCCATCCTGTCGGGATAGAAATAATCAAGCTCGTCGAGTTTTTCACCCATACCGACAAATTTGATGGGCTTGCCCGTAACCGCTCTTGCCGAAAGAGCCGCACCGCCTCGGGTGTCACCGTCCATCTTGGTAAGCACCATACCGTCAATGCCGAGCGTCTCGTCAAAGGTACTCGCTACCGTTACGGCATCCTGACCCGTCATAGCGTCAACTACGAGCAGAATCTCGTGCGGATGAACTGCAGCCTTGACGTTCTGAAGCTCCTCCATGAGTTCCGCGTCAATATGCAGACGTCCTGCGGTATCTATAATCACATAGTCATATCCCTTGTCCTTGGCAAAGGAAACCGCCTTCTGTGAAATTTCAACGGGGTCTCCCTGCCCCATTTCAAACACGGGAACATCAACCTGCTCGCCGACAACCTGAAGCTGTTTAATGGCGGCGGGACGGTAAACGTCGCACGCTACAAGCAACGGTCTGTGATTTTCTTTTTTAAGTTTGAGCGCAATCTTTGCGCAGTGGGTCGTTTTACCTGAACCCTGAAGTCCGCACATCATAACGATTGTGGGTGGATGCGCAGCATAAGCAAGTCTTGTCTGAGTGCCTCCCATAAGGTCGGTCAGCTCCTCGTTGACAATCTTAATAACCATCTGCGCAGGGGTAAGACTCTCCATAACCTTGGAGCCTATAGCCCTGTCGGTAACCTTCTGTGTAAAATCCTTTGCAACCTTATAGTTGACGTCCGCCTCAAGCAACGCAAGTCTGACCTCGCGCATGGCGGCTTTTACGTCATTTTCGTTAAGACTGCCCTTACTGCGAAGGTTTTTAAAAGCGGATTCAAGTTTATCGGATAAGCTCTCAAATGCCATTAAAAAACTCCTTACTCAATTACGGACAGCGCAAGAGATTTTATCCTGACCGTGGTCTCGTTTACCTCTCTTGACAAATCGTGCTCAAGGTTATACGCATTTATCTTATCGGCACATTCAATGATATCGTTCATCCTCTGACCGATAAGCTCATTCTTCTTTGCAAAGCCGAGTCTTGTTTCCATATCGTAGAGCTGTGCCTCAGCCCTCTTGATAGCGTCTCGGACGCCCTGTCTGGTAATGCCCTCGTTCTCTGCAATTTCCGAAAGAGAAAGGTCGTCGTTGTAGTAATAGTTCAAAAAGTCTTTTTGCTTATCTGTAAGCATCTCGCCGTAAATGTCAAAAAGTATCGTAATTTCAACATTGTTAGCCACTAAAACTGCCTCCCTCTCATAGCATTCAAACAATAAAGGTGTAAAGCATTTTGCTTTACAGCACGGTTATTATACTAAAACAAATGCGGTTTGTCAAGGATATTTTTACAAAAGTCCATGTTTTTTCAATACTTTTTGAGTATTTGTCTTATTTTGCCGGTTTGCTATTGAAAAAAATGTCAATTTGTTTTACAATATACAGGATATATTTTAAAAGAACGAGGTGCACTATGGATAAAATCTGGTTAAACAACAAGACCGTAGTCATTACAGGCGCTTCGGGCGGTATGGGTAAGGGAATCGCCGAAAAGCTCATCAAAGAGCACGGCTGTACCGTTATCGGTATTGCGAGAAGCGAAGAAAAAATGAAAAAGGTTGTCGAGGAATTGGGTCCCGACGCCGACAAATTCTCATATCAGCTTTTTGACGTCTCCGTTGAAAAGAACTGGACAGACTTTGTTGACTATTTAAAAGAAAACGGCATAAAGCCCGATATTCTCATCAACAACGCGGGAATTTTGCCGAAATTTGACAGATTCCAGAACTATACGGTTGATTATATCGAGAAAGCCATGAATATAAACTTCTACTCGGCAGTTTATTCAATTCATGCCTTGCTCCCGATACTGCTTGAGTCCCCGACTCCGGCAATTATCAACGTCTGCTCGTCGGCGGCGCTTATGACGCTTGCGGGTACCTCGGTTTACTCGGCATCAAAATCGGCGCTCAAATCTCTTACCGAGGCTTTGCGCGAAGAGCTTCGCGGCAAGTGCTATGTAGGCATTATCTGTCCCGGCTTTACCAAAACCGATATTTTCAGAAATCAGGAGTCATCTGACGACAAGGCTCAGAAGGCTCTGAATATGGTCAGCACCTCCTGCGACAGGATGGTTAAGATGATAATGCGCGACGTAAGGCATAAGAGAAGCCTCGGCGTTCACGGCTTTGACGCCGGCTTTATGAATTACTTCGGCAGAATTACTCCCGTTCAAGGCGGCAGACTTTTCTCAAACGTTATGAAGATTTCGCATCTTCCTTTGTTTGACCCGGTATTCAAGGACTGAAATTCAAGGGTATAAATCCCTTATTTATACGGAGGTATATTTATGAAAGTTTTTATGATAGGCGGTACAGGCTTGCTCGGCTGCGAGGCTGCAACAACACTCATCAAAAGAGGCCATGAGGTTACAACGGTAGCCCTTCCTCCCCTTCCCGAGGGAGCTCCTATTCCCAAGGAAATGGAAATAATCTTCGGCGACATCAACAAGAAGTCAGACGAGGAAATCGAGTCAATGCTCAAGGGCGCAGATGTATTTGTTTTTGCGGCAGGCGTTGACGAAAGAGTTGAATTCCCCGCTCCCGTACTCGAAAAGTATTATCAGTACAATATCGCTCCCCTTGAGAGAATATTCCCTCTGTGCAAAAAGGCGGGCGTTAAGAGAGCTGTTGTTTTAGGCTCATATTTTGCATATCTTTCAAAGATTCGTCCCGATATGAATCTCATTGAAAACAACCCCTATTTCAAATCGCGTATGGACCAGGAAAAGGTCTGCGAGGACGCCGCTGACGAGAACTTCTCGACCTGCGTGCTTGAGCTTCCCTACATCTTCGGCACTCAGCCCGGCAGAAAGCCCGTATGGACGGTTCTTATTGAGCAGATAGCAGGTATGGATAAGCTTCCCTTCACGCTCTATCCCAAAGGAGGTACGGCAATGCTTACCTGCCGTCAGGTCGGTCAGGCAATCGCAGGCGCCGCCGAAAACAAACTCGGCAAGACCGGCTTCGAGGCAATTCCGATAGGAATGTATAATATGAAGTGGAATGAATTCCTCGGCTATGTTTACGAGGCAAGAGGAATGCATAACAGAAAGATTGTCGGTATTCCGCCCTGGATGATGAAAATGGGTATGGGCAAGATAGTCAAGGACTATAAAGAAAGAGGCATTGAAAGCGGTATGGATCCGCTTCAGCTCCCCTATATTATGGACATTGACCTTTTCATCGACAACAAGTTCTGTCTTGAGTTGGGCGTTGAGGAGGACGATATTGTCGAGGCAATTACAGACTCTATCAAGGTTTCGGTTGCTTCTTACGAAGGCAGCGTAAAACTGCTCGATATGAAAGGCGAATAAACCCGAGTAAAATAAAAGCATCTGTCATACGGCAGATGCTTTTTTATTGCTCATTTTTATCTGAATTTGCGAATCAGTATTCCCGCCGTTACCACTGCGGCAACGCCCAGCACGGCGCACGCGCCTTTAATAAGCGGAAGCGCCGCCTCATAGCACGGCGGAGAATAGGTGTAAAAAAGAAACTTGGGTTTGTTTTTTAAATCTTTGAATTCAAAAACGTCCTTAAACATCAGGGTATGCGTTTCAAAGGTGTTTAGATGATTTTTGTCTAAATCAATTATACGCACTCCTCTGTCCATACCCGGACCGTAAACATTTGCGCCGACTCCCTGAGTGTAGCCCATTGTAAGTCCGTTACAGCTGCCGACAAAACTGTTGTTGTGGTCATGTCCGAAGAACGCCGCTATAACATCTCCCTTTTCACAGAGCGCATCAAACTCGCCCGAATTCTCACTCGGAGTGCCCGGAGTTTCGCGTACAAAATCGCAGTTCCCTTTTATCAGATATTTTTTATTTAAACCATAGAATATGCCTTTTTTCTCTCTGTACCCCTGAGCGTTGGGTTTATCCGATTTCGGAACCTCTCTGAGCAGATTCCATATTTCCTGCACGGGAATATGCTGAAAGACCATTGAGGGTATATAACCTCCGTTTTCCTCTTTAAGTCTGTCCCTTGTGCGTCTGTACCACTCAAGCTGTCCCTGCGTAACATGGTCGCATTTGCCGCCCGGCGTTGCAGAAAGCGAGTCAATAAGGAACAGATTAAACACGGTCTTTTTGCCCTTGCTGTCCTTGATTTCAAGATTATGGTTGCACAGCCCTGCAAGTTCTCTCTCCCCTGCCTGCGCAAGGCACGAGGGATAACTGCGGTAAACGGCAAGCTGTTCCTCCTTTGACGAGGCAAAGGCCTGCGCGTCGTGGTTGCCGAAGACGAAATCAAACGGCACATTTCTGTCGGCTATGGGCTTCATAAAATTCCTTATGGTCTTTTCGGTATTCTTTTTACCGTTTCCGAGCGCAAGGAAGGTGCCGTAGCCCTTAACCTGGTCGCCCGTGAACACTACTAAATCGGGCTTTTCTCTGTCAAGCGCGGCGGCTATGAAATTAACCGTATTCTTTGAGGTAAACTGCGTGTCCTGAATATCGGAAACAAGCATAATACGGAATTTGCCGTTATCGTTGAATTTAAGCATTTAAACTCCTCTTGTCAAGCGCTCTGTTTCTGAAATAAACAATAATGTTCAGCGCCACAAACAGAATATTTATAAAGTACGCTATGAGAACATAGTTTATATTATTCCCTATGAATTTCGCCGCAATTCCCGCGATATATCCGACGGTTATCAGCAGTAAGAACGGCAAACTCGTTGATTTGGCTGTTCCGGACTTTATGCTTTTTATAAGGTTTATCGGCCACGAGAAGCCGAAGCAGATAAGCATTAAGGTTTCGAGTATATTCTGCATTTTAAATCTCCGCAAATATTATAAATTGACTTTGAGCCACCCTTTCGGATGGCTCATGCTTTAATTATTCAAGATTTGCTTTAAGCGTTGCAAGACTTTCTCTAAGCTCTGCGGGAATCTTTGAGCCGAACTTCTTGAAGAATTCTTCAACTCCTGCCGCTTCTTCCTTCCAGAGCGTCTTATCAACATCAAGGATGCTGTCAAGAGCTTCAAGACTAACCTCGTCCTCTATACCCTCGCGGTTGATGTCCTTAGCGTAAGGAATATAACCGATTGCAGTTTCCTGAGCGTCAACCTTGCCCTCACAGCGCTTGATAATCCATTCAAGGACACGAAGGTTATCGCCGAAACCGGGCCACATAAAGTTGCCCTCATCATCCTTTCTGAACCAGTTAACATTGAAAATCTTGGGGGCCTTGTCGGGGTCAAGAGTCTTGCCGATGTCGATCCAATGCTGCCAGTAATCAGCCATATGATAACCGCAGAACGGAAGCATAGCCATCGGGTCGCGTCTTACAACGCCGACTGCGCCTGCCGCCGCGGCGGTAGTTTCGGAAGCCATTGTAGCGCCTACGAATACGCCGTGGTTCCAGTCTCTTGACTGATATACGAGCGGAGCGAGCTTAGCGCGTCTGCCGCCGAATACGAAAGCTGAAATCGGAACGCCGTCAGGATTCTCGAATTCGCTTGAAAGGCAAGGACAGTTCTTTGCCGGAGCCGTAAAACGGCTGTTGGGATGAGCGAGATTCTTGCCCTCTGCCTTCCACTCTACGCCGTTGCACTTAATACCCGTCCATTCCTCTGCGTTAACGGGAGGATTCTTGTCGAGACCTTCCCACCATACGGTGTTGGTATCAAGATTTCTTGCAACGTTGGTAAAGATAGCGCCCTTCATTGTTGACTTGAGAGCGTTGGGATTTGATTTCTCGTTTGTTCCGGGAGCTACGCCGAAGAAGCCGTTCTCGGGGTTGATGGCGTAAAGTCTGCCGTCAGCGCCCTTGCGTATCCACGAAATATCGTCGCCTACGCACCAAACCTTATAGCCCTTAGCTCTGTACCCCTCAGGAGGAATAAGCATGGCAAGGTTTGTCTTGCCGCAGGCTGACGGGAATGCCGCGCAGATGTATTTAACCTCGCCCTGAGGATTCTCGAGACCGAGTATGAGCATATGCTCTGCCTGCCAGCCCTCGTTCTTGCCCTGATAGGAAGCAATACGCAGAGCAAAACACTTTTTGCCGAGAAGGACGTTTCCGCCGTATGCCGAGTTAACGGAAATAATTGTGTTATCCTCGGGGAACTGGCAAATCCATCTGTTCTCTGCCTCTACGTTACATTTGCAGTGAAGTCCTCTGACCCAGTCGTTTGAGTCGCCGAGAGCGTCCATAACCGACTTGCCCACACGGGTCATAATTGCCATATTGAGAACAACGTAAATTGAGTCTGTAAGCTCAATACCCGCCTTTGAGAACTTTGAACCTACGGGTCCCATTGAATAAGGGATAACGTACATTGTTCTGCCCTTATAACTGTCGCGGGCAATATCGTAAAGCATTTTATACGCTTTCTCGGGATCCATCCAATGGTTGGTAGGACCTGCGTCCTCTTCTTTTCTGGAGCAGATAAGAGTTCTGTCCTCAACACGCGCAACATCGTCGGGCTTTGTTCTGTGATAAAGGCAACCGGGAAGAAGCTCCTCGTTGAGTTTAATCATTTCGCCTGTTGAAATTGCTTCCTTACGGATTTCGTCAAGCTGAGCTTCGGAACCGTCAATCCAGACGATTTTGTCGGGCTTGACTAATTCAACCTGCTTATCAATCCATTCAAGGATACTTTTGTTTGTAGTAAGCGCCATAATTTTGTCTCCTTTGCAAAATTCGGTAAATCCGAAATAAATTATATATTTATAACAATTCTATTATAATATAACAGACGTTTTTTTGCAATAAAAAAGATGTTAAAAAATTGTCAATTTTAAGTACCTGCCATCCGATTTTTTTGTACTGTTAGGACAAAGCGCGTCACTCCTCCTCGGTAATCGGCATAGTTGCCGCCGCGTTCAGCGACATATCGGCACGCTTGCCGCCGATAAACTCATAATAGCCCTGAGAAGCAACCATAGCGGCATTGTCGCCGCAAAGCGAAAGATCGGGAAAACAGATTTTAAGAGAGTGTTTTTTTGCAAGCTCGGTCATTCTCTGTCTGAGCATTGAATTCGCCGATACGCCGCCTGCAAGTACAAGGGTCGTACAGTTTTCCTGTATAACCGCCTTTTCGGTATTGGTAACAAGAGAATTCACAACGGCATTCTGAAATGATGCGCCGAGGTCTCTGACGGAAATCTCCTCGCCCTTCTGCGAGGCGTTGTGGACGGTGTTTATTACAGCCGTTTTCAGTCCCGAAAAGCTGAAGTCAAGCGGGTTATCGCTGACTCTGGGTTTGGGGAATGTATAGGCGTTAATATCTCCGCCGGCGGAGGCCTTATCGAGATTAACTCCGCCGGGATAAGGAAGTCCGAGAGTACGGGCCGCCTTATCGAGAGCTTCGCCTGCGGCGTCGTCTCTTGTTCTGCCGATAACCTTGAAATCCGTATATCCGTTAACCTTGACAAGCAGGGTGTTTCCGCCCGAAACAACAAGGCAGAGAAACGGAGGTTCAAGGTCGGGATGCGTTATGTAATCGGACGCAATATGGCTTCTCAGATGGTGCACGGGCACAAGAGGTTTGCCCGAGGCAAAGGAAAGCCCTTTGGCATAGTTTACGCCTACAAGCAGGGCGCCTATAAGTCCCGGTGCATAGGTAACGGCAACAGCGTCAATATCCGAAAGCGTACAGCCCGCCTGCTCAAGCGACTTACCGACGACATAGGAAATAGACTCGGTATGAAGGCGCGAAGCAATTTCGGGTACTACTCCCCCGAATATCTTATGCCTCTCTATCTGAGTTGACACAATATTTGACAGTATTTTTCTCCCGTCCTCGACTACCGCTGCAGCAGTTTCGTCGCAGGAACTTTCAATGCCTAAAATCTTCATAGTGGTTTCCCCTTAAAAAATCTTATGCAAGTATATCATAATTCGCGTTTTTAATCAACAATTTAAGTTTATATTTCACTCTTGATTTATTTTTTATAAGTGGTATTATATTTATTGTTATTATATATCATCAGGAGGATGTTATTTATGAATGAGTACATCAACAAAGTAATCGAATCAGTCAAACAAAGAGACGGCGACAAGCCCGAATTTCTCCAGACCGTTACCGAAGTTTTCGGTTCGCTTGAGAAGGTTATCGAGCAGAGGCCCGACTATGTTGAGAAGGATATTCTCGGCAGAATGGCAAACCCCGACAGATTCATTTCCTTCCGTGTAACGTGGGTTGACGATGCGGGTAAAACTCAGGTAAACCGCGGTTACAGAGTTCAGTTCAATTCTGCTATCGGTCCCTATAAGGGCGGACTCCGTTTCCAGGCAAACGTTAATCCGAGCGTTATCTGGTTCCTCGGTTTTGAGCAGGTTTTCAAGAACAGCCTTACGGGTCTCCCCATGGGCGGCGGCAAGGGCGGCAGCGACTTTGACCCCGCAGGCAAGAGCGACGCAGAGGTTATGCGTTTCTGCCAGGCATTTATGACAGAGCTTTACCGTCATATCGGACCCGACGTTGACGTTCCCGCAGGCGATATGGGCGTGGGCGGCAGAGAAATCGGCTACCTTTTCGGTCAGTATAAGAGAATTCGCAACGCTTACGAAAACGGCGTTCTTACAGGTAAGGGACTTTCATACGGCGGTTCGCTTATCCGTCCCGAGGCCACAGGCTACGGCGCTATTTACTATGCAAACGAGGTATTCGCTCATGACGGCGACTCAATAAAGGGCAAGACCTTTGCGGTTTCGGGCTTCGGCAACGTTGCCTGGGGCGCAGTTAAAAAGATTGCAGAGCTCGGCGGAAAAGCTATCACAATAAGCGGTCCCGACGGTTATGTTTATGACCCCGAGGGTATCACAAGCGAGGAAAAAATCAACTATATGCTTGAGCTTCGTGCAAGCGGCAAAAACATTGTTGAGCCTTATGCAGAGAAATTCGGCGTACAGTTCTTTAAGGGAGAGAAGCCGTGGGGCGTAAAGGCCGACGTTATGCTTCCCTGCGCTACTCAGAACGAAGTAGGTATGGCTGAAGCACAGAAGATAGTTGCAAACGGCGTTAAGTACTATATTGAGGTTTCCAATATGCCCACAACCAATGAGGCTCTTGAATATCTTATGAAGAGCGGACTTGTAGTTGCTCCCTCAAAGGCAGTTAACGCAGGCGGCGTATGCACCTCAGGTCTTGAAATGAGCCAGAACTCAATGAGACTTGGCTGGACAGCAGAGGAAGTTGACCAAAGACTTCACAACGCTATGAAAAATATCTTCAAAAATTCCGTTGAAGCGGCAGAACGTTACGGACTCGGCTATAACCTTGTTGCAGGCGCAAATATCGCAGGCTTTGAAAAGGTTGCAGAGGCAATGCTCGCAGAAGGTATTTATTGATAATACATACTTAACATTAAAAAAAGCAGGATACTCTGTATCCTGCTTTTTGTTTTATTTATTTTACTGTGCCGCCATGTCCTCGGGCAACGGTCCTTTTATATATGTGTCAAGGTCGGGGTTGGTATAGGGCTTATCGTGATTTCTGAAATATGCTCCGAATTTCTCGTTTTCCCTGCCCTTTTCGGTAAGAATATTTTCCTTATCAAGCACCCATGCTTTAAGCGTTTCGTCCGTTGTTGTAGCATAGACATAATAGAAATAATCCTTTATCGTCAGCGCCATAACAAAGGTGTCGTCATCAATAAGAGAGATAACCTCCTCTGCCGTATTCCTTGACTCTGCAGTGTCGCCGAGTATATAGAGCGCAGTTGCATACTCTATTCCGTTGGCAATCTTCCACTGCTTCTGAACATCGGGCACAACGGGGACAACCGTTGTCATTGTCTTTTCGTTGTACGGTGTGTCATACATAATTTTGCTGTAATATACGCATTTTTCCTTGTAGTCTTTGGGAACTTCCTGCCCGTAATACATTCCGTAGATGCACATTTTCGGGCTGTAAATACTCTGAAGCACCTCAAGGTTGCGGTCAGAAGGATTTATCTTATATACTAAATTCATTATTTTGCCGCACTTCTTTGCAGTGTAGAATACATCAACCTGCGAAGTGTCAACATCGGTGTATTTATCGGCAAACCTCATCTCACAGATATAGTAAGACAGAGGCGTAGCAAAGACCGTAATCAGTATTATAAGACACAGAGCTGCCGCAATACAGATAAGCGGAATTGCAAAACGCTTTTTATTCTTCATTACCCTGCCTCCTTTTATTTGTAAAATTCAACAAGCTCATCATAGCTTCGGTTTATAAAATCGTTGTCCTTGTATACTCTTGCCTCGGAGTTTTCAAGCAGCTCGGGATTGGCTCTGAGGAAAGCATTGAGCATTGAGGTTATTTCCTGCTCCTTTAGGACAACCCATGCCTTGTAGCCTTCGTCATCGCTGAGCGCATAGGTGTCGCCGAAAAACTGCTCTGATGTCTGCTCGCCGACAAACGCATACATAAGGCTGTTGCAGTTCTTAAGCATTTCGGAATATTCCTTTATATACTCCTCTGCCTCCTGCTTTGCTTCCTCTGTCCTGCCCTGCATAAACAGAGCGTATGCAAGGTTGCACCGTACCGAGAAACGGTTTCTGTATTCCCAGCTTTCGTCATAACCGTAATCGAGATTTGTTTCGATGTAATCTCCCTTAAAAAGATTCCAAACACCCTTTTCGTCCATATATTTCAGGGCTTCTCGGTTATACTTTTCGCACTTTTCAAAAAAGTTATCGGGAATTGTCTGCTTTGATTCAAAGTTGGCAAAAACGGGGCAGGACATAACCGTAAGCGAATGCAGTACGGATTCATTCGGACTGATTTCATAAGCCTTTTCAAGAGTCTGATAGGATTCTGCAAAATTTTTATTCATATATTCTATACCTGCATTCGGGTTAATGCTTCCGTCAAAGCAGGTCATTTTATAGAATTTATAAGGAGAGGCAAAAACAGTCAAAACATATATTCCGATAAGCGAAGCCGTTATGAGCATGCATGGAATTAGATATTTAATATGTTTCATTATTCTCCCACTCCTTCCCTGAGCTGTTCAAGAGTAAAATTGCTGTATAAATTATCTCTGCTTGCATATTCCTCGGAAAGCTTTCTGTTTGCCTTTGTCCACTCGGTAATTTTAAGCTCATATGCCGTTACCTTATCTCTTTGCTCATCATTCTCGGCAAAGGCATACATTATATTAAACGGCAGTCTGAAAATCATTACGGGAGCGTCTCTGTCGCTGCAGGGCTTGTAAAACTCTATCGCGCTGTCAAGCTCACTGAAAGCCTTATCCGTTTCGCCGTTCAGGTAAAGCAGCGTTATATACTGAGTCCAGACATCAAGCACATAGGTTTTATCAGGCATTACATACCACACGCTGTTGATATTAAGGGCCTGATACGGTCCCATGGCTATATTCTTCTTTCCCGCCTTTGCAAAATCAAGCTCTGTTTTTTTGTATTTTATACCGTTTTCAAAGTAATCTTTGGGGATTTCTTCCCTTCCGTAACACGATAAAAGCATCATTACACTCGGGTTATAATAATTAAGCAAAGGGTAAAGCGTGGACTCATTGGGCGATATTTCGTATGCCTTTTCGCCGAATCGCACAACCTTGTTGTATTTATTCAGATCCGGCTTGACGTCTGCTTTTGTAAAGAAGTGCAGCGCAGCGTTATAAACAAACGGCGAAGCATATACGGTCAGAAACACCGAACACAAAACGGCAAGCACAAGCAAAACGGCAGGTATAATCATATACTTGCTTTTCATTTCGGCACCCCCTATTTCTTTATCTCTGCACGGTTAATTATAATATGCGAAAGTGAAAGGTTTATTACCGTAACGCATATAAGCGCTATAGCAAGATGTCCCATATAGACAAATCCCGTAACAGAGCCGAAAAGGAAGCAATAAAGTGCATACAGAAGCACAGACGGGTCGCCCTGCATTTTTACTATCCAAATGAGAACAAACATAAGCACTGCAAACACCAGAGCACCTACAATAATAATTTTTGTAATAGGCTTCAGACTGTAAAGAATTGCCGCAAGGCAGTAGCCTATGCTCATAGCCGCAATACACACAAGAATTATTATCGGCTTCGGGTTCTCAATTCCGTTAAGACTGCCCGTTGCAAGGCTGAAAACCGCAGCCAGTCCCATAGCAGCAAGCACTGTAACGGCATTCACGGCAAGCGACAGTATGAAGCTCAGATGTATGCTCTGTCTTGAAATCCCGTTCTGAAGGAAGAGTTTAAGCTCGGGCTTGTATGAAATCACACCGAAGATAAAGGCGAGTGCGCCCAAAAGATAATATACATAGGTGTAAATGGCGTCCAGCATCTCAAATGACGAATTATCCTTATGTCCCGAAATCAGCGCAGCTACGGACATTACCAGAATAAGCACAAAGAAAATTGCCGCAAGCTTCAATAGCTTGATATATCTGAATTTAACCGCATTCAACAGTTTCATAATTATTCTCCCTTCCCTTCCGTAAGTCTTACAAACAGCTTCTGTAAGCTCAGCGGCGCAATTTCAAGATCTCCGATATTTCCTATATTTCCCTGTTTTCCGAGTATATACGCCACCTTGACAGAGCCTATTTTTTCGGTCGAAATAACATTCTTGTCCTTGATAAACAGGTCAACCTCTTTTTCGCTGCCCGATACCGAATATCCGCTTAACATAAGGTTTTCAGCGCTGTCATTCTCGATAACTCTGCCCTTTTCTATGACTATTACCTGCTCAATGACGTTGCTGACCTCCTCAATTATATGCGTTGCAATTACAAAGGTTCTCTGTGAATCTGCGTATTCCTCAATGAGCGTTTTATACAGAAGCTCACGGTGTCCTGCGTCAAGTCCGAGTACGGGTTCGTCAAGCAGTGTGTATTCTGCGTTTGACATTATTGCAAGAATATACTTCGCCGCAGTGCGGTAGCCTGTGGACAGAGAACGGAATCTCTTTTTAAGGTCAAGAGAGAACTGTTTTGCAAGTCTCTCGCCCTTTTGAATATCAGCCTCGGGATAGAATTTCTTTGTCCAATACATAGCTTCCTTGACCGTCATTGTCTCGGGATAGGTATTCTCGTCATTCATAAGGAAAACAAAGCTCTGCGCTCTGTTATTTTCATAGCAGTCAAAACCGTTTACAAGCACCTCTCCCGATGTCAGAGGAATTCGGTTTGCAATTATCTTTAAAAGTGTTGATTTACCTGCACCGTTTCTGCCGAGCAAACCGTAGATTCTATTCTCGCAAAGCTCTAAAAAGACATCTTTAAGCGCTTCGTTTTTGCCGTATTTTTTGGAAACATTTTTTATTTCAATGCTCATTTTTTATTCTCCCCCTTTATTAGATTAAGAATTTCATCTTCGCTCAAATTCAGTTTTTCCGCCTCAATGAGCAAAGGCTTAATGAAGGAAGCGTAAAAACTCTTTTTGCGCTTATCCGTAATTTTGCCGACGGCTCCCGTTTTCACAAACATTCCGAGTCCTCTTTTTTTATAGATTATATCCTCATCAACAAGGATATTCATACCTTTGAGAACAGTTGCAGGGTTAATCTGCAAAGAAACGGAAAGCTCGGTAGTAGAAGGAATCTGCGTCTCCTCAGGATAAACACCCGTGAATATTGCGTCCTCAAGCTGCTGCGCAATTTCAAGATATATTGGTTTATCGCCCGTAAATGTGAATTTCATAATTCCCTCCTTTTTTAAAATAGGTTAGTTACTTCTATAACTAACTATACAACCCATTTTATGTTTTGTCAACGGTTTTAATAAAAATATTATTTCCGCGTTATATAAAATCTCAGGGGCGGCCGACGGCCGCCCCTGCATATTCTGTAAAATTGTTTTGTCAGAACATAAACCCGTCATATCCCCACATAGTGTTGAATTCAAATTTGACATAGGTTCTGTCGGACGGTATGCCCGCAATTTTTTCAAGCACGGCACATACGCTCTCGGTAACTTTGGCGCAGTTGTCCTTTGAAGCGCTGCCGAATACGGCAACATCGACAAAGGCTGTGTTTTTGCTGTCATTTCCTTTAAAATAAAGCTTGCAGTCTTTTTCGACATTGACCATAAGCCACGCTTCGGTCTTACCGGGAAAAAAAGTAATCGTCTGCCCCATTTCCTTTACTATCTGCTCTGTCTGAGCGTCCGTAAGCGAAGCTGAGGTTTTAATGTTAATTAACGGCATAGTATTTACTCCTTTATATTTTATTAAGAAAACAATATCATATTAACGGAAAAAATGCAATAAAAAACGGACTTCATACAGAAGTCCGTTCAAATTATGCACAGTAATACTTATCGTTTTTGTTTTTGATTCCGTCAACAGTTTTCAGTAATTCTTTCATTGTCTTAAATCCGTACTTTTTAAGCGTATATTTTGGGGTTTCGTTTTTATGTTTCTTTTGTAAATAATTATGTATTTCAGCAGTGCTGAATTTTTCGTTTTTATGTGAATTAAGATATTCAGAAACCTCTGCCGTCAGAATATCGGATATTTTGGACTCCTTTGCAGTTGCCTCAGCAGGCTTTTTAACGGGCTCAGCCTTACTTTCCGCAGCTTTTTCGGTATTCTCTTTGCAGCTGAAATCAACAGCGCAGTAATATCTCTCAAACCCGAAGTTTTCGGCTAAAATATTCTTTAACGACTTATAGCCGTTATCCTTTGAAATGACATAGATATTGTAATCGTGGTTTCTTTTTCTCTTTAGCAAATAATCAAAAATGTCGAATTTGATACGGTTGTCAATAGCCTCCTTTTCATTGTCCGTAATATGAAACACATTATATTTAATATCGTTGTTGTCAAAGTATTCAAACATATTCATATCCATAAAGTTTGAATTATCAGTATAATAAATATAAACTATGTCTTCCGTTTTAACCTTTTTATAGTTTTTTGTGCACTCTTTTTGGTTATTCTCATAATCGACAAAAAATATATTCATATTCACACCTCAATTAAGATTATAAATAAAAATGCAACAAAAGGACCTCGTTACAGAAGTCCTTCTATTAAATTTGTCTGATTGCACCTTAAAAACTGAACAAAGAGAGGAAGTGGTAAGGTAAGGAAAAACTGAGAATTGTAAAAAAAGATTAAACCTTGTTTCGAAATGAAACAGTGGTCAAGCCCTCGACCTATTAGTATTGCTTAGCTGAACATGTCACCATGCTTACACACGCAACCTATCAACCTCATAGTCTTTGAGGGGTCTTACTAGCTTATGCTATGGGATATCTTATCTTAGA
>SVOA01000024.1 GCA_015066635.1 Oscillospiraceae bacterium
GGCGGCGCGTATATGTGCGAGGTAACATACGATTCGGCGGAAACCGTGCCCGCAGAAACAAACGACGCAAAGTCAGACCCGAGATATACCCCGTATCCGCAGGGCTCAGTTGATTATATTACGGGCGAATTTCAATATGAAGACAAGGACTATTTCGTGCTTTTGTCGGGCGTTAAAGTCAGAAAAGAGCATGTCAGCGCATTTGACGGCTATATTATGCCTTCAAATACCGTTTCCGCATATAATTCGTTTACCCGCGACGGTTATACTTCGGCAATTCTTACCATGAATTGGAAAGCTCCGTTTGTTTCGGACTTTAAAGAGCAGAATTATTACAGAGGATATGCAGGACGTCTTTTTAACGTTAATGAATTCAGGTCGTCATATATTGATTTCAGGTTTAACTATACAAATGCCTGCGAGGGAGAGTTTGACTTCCCTGAAAGCGGCGTAGTTAAAAACGCCAAGTGGGTTGATATAGGCAATAAGGGAACGTCCACGCTCAGGGTATATCTTAGAAATTCCAATGTTTTCTACGGCTACAGAGCGTATTATTCCGACGATAACAGACTTGTTATTCAGTTCAAGGAAAGACCCGATACGTCCTCGCCTCATATAGTAATTGACCCCGGACACGGCGGAAAGGACTGCGGTGCGATTGCCGCCAACGGCACCTTTGAATCGGTTATAAATCTGCGTATTGCTTCAATGCTTAAAAAGGACCTTGAAAGTGTCGGATGCCGTGTTACCATACTTAGAACTGACAACAGCTTTTACTCTCTCGACGAGCGTCAGCTTATGGCGAGAAAGGCGGGGGGAGATATATTTGTTTCGCTCCACAATAATTCCAATACCTCGCCCGTGCTGAGCGGTACTGAGGTCTATTATTACCGCGCTGTTTCAAAGAAACTTGCGCAGAGTATCCATACCGAGCTTGCTTCAACATGGAAAACGGTTTACGGCGAAATGCCCGAGATGATGAGCAGAGTAGTTGCCGACGACGGAGGAGTGAGATTCTATCCGTTTCAGGTTACGAGGATTGAGGAGTGTCCCGCGGTGCTGATTGAGTGCGGTTATCTTTCTCATCCGACCGAGTGCGAGATGCTCTGCCGTGATGATGTTCAGCAGTATATGGCTCAGGCAGTTGCAAACGGAATTATCAACTATTTTAACAATCTGTAAATACCAGTATAAACCATTTGCAAAAATCTTGCTTTTATGTTAATATACCATTGTCGAAAAATTGTGAAAGGAATGATAAAATGCACTTTAGACGAATTTTAAGTATTCTTTTGTCTGTGCTTATAATACTGTCATTATTTTCGATAAATGCATTTGCTTATTCAGCTACCTATGCCGAAGTATTTATGTATGCGGCACAGCAGTTTAATATATCGCCCTATCACATCGCTTCCAGAGTAGTTCAGGAGGTCGGTGCTAACGGCAGTACGTCAACAAGCGGTACAAACTCAACTTATCCCGGAATATATAATTTCTATAATATCGGCGCAAATACGGGCGTTATGGATGGCTTGAGATGGGCCAACGGCGGTGAAGACGGCTCGGCAACCACCTACGGCAGACCGTGGACCTCGCCGTATAAATCAATTTATTACGGCGCTCAGTACATAGCTGCGGGTTATATCTCTGTCGGGCAGTCAACTCTCTATACGCAGAAGTTTGATATTATAGCAAAGGGCGGTTACTATAACCACCAGTATATGAGCAATATTCAGGCTCCCTATACCGAGGCAAAAAATGTTTATAAAGCATATCAGAATCTTGGAATTATTGACTCGGCGTTTGTTTTTACAATTCCCGTTTATAACAATATGCCGGCTTCTCCCGAGCAGCTTCCCGTAAGGTCGTCAAACCCCAATTATACAAGCGATACCGCGGGACTCAGCGGATATTCTTCGTCCTCGCTTCCGTCATCGGGCGTTGTAAGCGGAGCCACGGGCGGCGGACTAAATATGAGAAGCGGACCGTCAACAAGCTACGGCGTTGTTGCCGTGCTTGATAACGGCACTGTTGTTTCTATTCACTCACAGAGCGGAAACTGGTATTATGTTTCCTGCGTGGACTCATCAAGCGGTATAACATATAAAGGTTATGTTTCTTCAAACTATATCAGTACGGGCAACAGTAACAGTTCGTATATAACAACGGATGTTCCTGCTATTTACAGTTCGTATATCGCTCAGGTAAAATCCGAGCATCCTAATTGGAAGTTTAAATTCTTTTATACGGGACTTAACTGGGCGGATGTTGTTTACGCCGAAACCCGTAAGGGCAAAAATGTCGTTACAAGCGCGGTAAACCCCATTTCTTTCCGCTCAACCGAAATAAACTATGACAGTTCGACAAACACATATACTCCCATAGAGGGTAAATCGTGGTTTCAGGCTCACGGGCAGGTTGTAAAGCACTATCTTGACCCGAGAAACTTTATTACCGATACCTCGGTATTTATGTTTGAGGAACTGTCTTACGATGAGAGCGTACACCATATTGACGGCGTAATGGCAATTCTGAAGGGTACGTTTATGGACCAAAAGAGCATCAATACTGATGTTCAGGTCGTTATCAACGAAAAACGTCTTTTCCCTGACGTGCCTTACAGCGCATGGTATTATAAAGCCGTTAAATATGTTTTTGAAAAGCAGATTATTGTCGGTTATCAGAACGGCTTGTTCGGACCCGAGGATAATCTCCAGAGGCAGGACTTCGCTGTAATTCTGTCAAAAATCGCGGCGGCTAAAACTCAGGGTTATGATACAGGTCAGCTGACCTTCCCCGACGCCGACCCGACTGCGTATTACGCAAAGAGTATTGCGTGGGCTGTTGATAAGGGAATAGTTCACGGTTATCAGAACGGCAGTTTCGGCACGGGCGACCATATTACCCGTGAGCAGATGTGTACGATTATTTACAACTATGCCAAGTCAATATTCTGCGATATGTCTCTGAGCCGTTCTGCTGAGAGTATTCTGAGTAAATTTACCGACAACGGCAGTATTTCGCCATATGCAAGGACACCAATTGCATGGTGCGTCGATATAGGAATAATCAGCGGTAAGGACGCTTACCATATCGCTCCTGCTCAGACTGCGGTCAGGGCAGAAATTGCCTCATTGGTACAGAGAATCTGCGAGTGCGGACTTGCTTATGAGGGTTACAGCGACGTGTCGATGAATTCGTGGTATTATGACGCCGTACAGTTCTGCACCAATAAAGGATGCATGTCGGGAAGCAACGGATACTTTAATGTTTCAAACACCATACAGAAGCAGGATTTTATGGTTGTGCTGTCCCGTTTCTCGGGCGATAACCTTAGACAGTATCCTGCGACAAACAGCGGCTTTACAGACGTAGCGTATGACAGTTATTACTCATCAGCTGTTGCGTGGGCGCTTGACAACGGAATTATTACAAATGACAGCAGTATTTTCGGAGTTGGCGAGGCGCTTACCCGAGAGGAAATTTGCCATTACCTGTATAAGTACTGCGAAGCAAAGAATTTGAATATCGAGCTTTCGGACACATCTGACTATATTCTTTCGGCTTTTTCGGATGCCGACAGCGTCAGCGAGAAATATCAGAATGATGTTGCTTTCTGCATTGAAAACGGTATTATTTCGGGTAATGCCGAGGGCAAAATAAATCCGAATTCCTTTGCCGCAAGAGCGGAAACGGCAGTAATAATGATGAATATGTATTACCGCCTGTTTGCCTGATTCATAAAAAATAACGCCGTAACTTTTTAGTTACGGCGTTTTATTATGCATATCAAAGTTTTAAAATATCCTTAATTACTTCTCCTGCGATTATCATTCCGGCAACCGGCGGAGTAAAGGAACAGCTCGCAGGAATTCTTGCTCCGGACGAATTCTTAATCGGTTCTTCCTTTGAATATACAACTTTAAGCTTTTTGATTCCCTCAGCTTTAAGTCTTGTCCTCATTGCTTTTGCGAGAGGGCAAACGCTTGTTTTGAATATGTCCGAAATCTCAAACATTTCGGGATGCAGTTTGTTTCCCGTTCCCATTGAAGAAATTACAGGCGTGTTTGTGCGGCTGCATTTTACGGCAAGTTCAACCTTTGCCGCAACCGTATCAACGGCGTCAACGACATAATCATACTGTGAAAAGTTAAATTCGTCCGAATTGTCGGGCAGAAAAAATGTTTTGAAAACATTTACCTGCGCATTTTCGTTAATGTCAAGTATTCTCTGCTTCATAACGTCAACCTTGTAAAGACCGACGGTACTGTTGAGAGCAACAAGCTGGCGGTTGATGTTTGAAGGGGATACGGTATCGTTATCAATTAAATCAAGCTTTCCGACGCCGCACCTTGCGAGCGCTTCGCAGACATACGAGCCGACGCCTCCGACACCGAATACGGCAACGTGAGAATTATTGAGCTTTTTGATGTTGTCTTTGCCGAGAAGCATTTCGGTTCTCTCATAAAAACCGTCCGTAATAATCTCTCCCTTGGTTTGATATTATCAGTATGACAGAAAAATGTAAAAATTGCAATAAAAAATGCCTCTTAGGGCACTGTTCATAAGGATGATTAGCCCTAAAATCGCCTCTTTTCCGCTATAACTGCCTTAAAATCGGGGTTAGGCGTCAGCCTGAACCCCGATTTGTGCGATTGTTATAACGAAAAAATAGTCTGATTTTAGGGTGCGAAGCAGTTTTGACAAAGTAGTTTTAGTTCATAAAGTGATTATAAAATCCCCGCAATACTGACGTATTACGGGGACTTTTAATTGCTTTAGGGACAAAAGGACAAAGCCAAAACCTATTCATCCTTGTGGACAGCGCCCTTTGCGAGGCATTTGATTTTTTATTCGGCGGGTGAGAACATATCCTTGCCGAGTCCACATACAGGGCATACCCAATCGTCGGGAATATCCTCAAATGCAGTTCCGGGAGCGATGCCTCCGTCGGGATCGCCGATTGCAGGGTCATATTCATAACCGCATACGCAAATGTATTTCATATTGTTTTCTCCTTATTTTCCGAAATATCTCTTGAGAAGTCCTGCAAATGCCTTGCCGTGTCTTGCCTCGTCGCGAGCCATCTCGTGAACCGTGTCGTGAATTGCGTCAAAGCCGAGCTCCTTGGCAAGCTTTGCAAGCTCTGTTTTACCGCTTGTTGCGCCGTTTTCGGCTTCAACTCTCATCTGCAGGTTCTTTTCTGTGCTGTCAGTGATAACTTCGCCTAAAAGCTCGGCAAATTTTGCGGCGTGTTCCGCTTCCTCATAAGCGGCTTTTTCCCAGTAAAGTCCGATTTCGGGATAACCCTCACGGTGTGCAACTCTTGCCATGGCAAGATACATACCGACCTCTGAGCACTCGCCGTTGAAGTTTGCGCGAAGTCCTTCGATTATTTCCTCGGGAGCATTTTTTGCAGCGCCTACTACATGCTCTGCCGCCCATGACATTGAGTCCTCTTTAACCTCGGTAAATCTTGAACCGGGAACCTTGCACTGCGGGCAGAATTCAGGCGGTGTTTCGCCTTCATAAACATATCCACATACGGGACAAATCCATTTTTTCATATAAATATCCTCCTTATATGTTGCCATTTTTTGCTTATTTTCATTTTAACATATTTTTTTTATAAATCAATACGTTTAATCATTTTTTTGAATATACGGAATTATTTCGGAATATATATTTAACGATTAAAAAATTATAATAGGAGGATGTTATAAATGGATTTAATGAAGCAAAACGCATTTCTTACGAAGCTTTCTCATTTGATTCAGGGTAAAGCCGACAAAATTGTGGAGAGCGATATTACTCTGCCCGACTATTTTCCCGATATTGTTAAGGTTATACGTTGCTGTGTAACGCCTAATATAAGCAAGATTTTCGTTTCGCAGAACTGCGTTAATGCGGAGGGTACATCGGTACTTAATATTCTGTATTTAAGCGAGGACGGCAGACTTCACTGCTTTGAACAGAAAATTCCTTTTTCAAAGTCGCTTGATTCGGCAGTTGACGAGTCGTATGTCTATACCGCGCAGGGAAGCTGTGAATATGTCAATTACCGTGTTGTTTCTCCGAGGCGAATTGATGTGCATTCAAATATCTGTATTGTATTTACGGCGCACTACATAAACTCCGCAGAGATACTGACAGGGTCGGGCGACAGCAGTATTCAGACCCGTAAGCAGACGGTTTCCGCAGTAAATCTGAAGGACTATAAAACAAAGCTTTTTACGATAAGCGAAACGCTTGAAATCGGCTCATCTCAGCCCACGATAAATCAAATTATCAAAAACGAGACAAATGTCTTTACAGAGAGTCTGAAGGTCATTTCGGGCAAGATACTGTTAAAGGGCAGAGTGATAACCAAAATTACTTATCTCGGAGAGAATGATTCGGGACTTCAGAGACTTGAGAATTCCGTACCGTTCAGTCAGATTCTTGAAGCAGACGTTGAGGAAAACGATACTCCGTTCATAAAGCTCTGCGTTTCGTCGGCAGACATTTTTGCAAAGACGGACTCGGCAGGAACTCTGAGACTTGTTGATTTTTCCTGCGTTGTCAATTCCGAGCTTAGTATTTATAAAAAAGAGGAAATATCGGTTGTGGCAGACGCATATTCAACAAAATATCTGCTCAATACCGAAAAAAGAGATTATGATATTTGCTCTGATTCTGAAATTTTCAATGAGATTTTTACCTCTCAGGCAAAAGCTGAGATTAAAGAGTATCAGATTAAATCTGTGATTGATATAAGCGCGGAAAATTTGTCTGCCGATTACAGAATATCGGACGGTCAGATAAATTTTACGGGCAGTACAACCGTGTCTGTTATCGCCGAGAGCGAAAGCGACGGAATTGTGTATATCGAAAAGCCCGTAGAGTTTGAATTTGTCAAAACTTCCGGAGATTATTCGGAGAACGCAATATGTGATTTTTCCGTAAATATCAGTGCGATAGGATATACTTTAAACAGCGAAAACGAAATCGATATCAGAACGGAATACGATGTAAATGCGCTGATTATTTTTAACCGTCATATTTATGCCGTCAGCAATATCGACGCAGATGCAAATATGAAACTCAAAGAGAATTCTTATCTTACCGTTTATTTTGCCGACAAGGGAGAAAAATTATGGGATATAGCCAAGAAATTCAATACCTCGGCAGATGAAATCAAAGCGGAAAATTCACTTTGCGAGGATGAAATAACTGAGCCGAGAAGGCTGATAATAACGCCCGTTTAAATAATTTTGAAATAAAGCCGTCCTGACGGACGGCTTTAACTTTTTTATCCGTTCAAGCATAGGATATATTAAAAACTTTACGGTGGTGTTAAGCGTGAAAACAGTAATTAAATTTACTTCGGTAACCTATGCTCTCAAAGCAAAGGAAACTCTTAGAAATTATAATATAAAATCAACCGTTGCAAAAAATCCGAAACCCGAAAAAGGGGAGGGCTGCGGATATGTTCTTACTCTTGACGGAACGGGAGCGGAAGCGGTGCGAATACTCGAAAGCAAAAAAATACCCTTAAAAGATGTGAGTACAAAATGATATATTTTGATAACTCGGCTACAACCTTTCCTAAGCCCGAAGCTGTTCAGAGATCGGTTTTGAATTCAATTAAGAATTTTTCCGCCAATCCCGGCAGGGCAGGGCATACTCTTGCAGTCAGAACTGCAGAGGAGGTTTTTGACACAAGGCAGAAAGCTGCCGCGTTTTTCGGAGCAGAAAGCGAAGAAAACGTCATATTCACACAAAACTGTACTGCGGCGCTTAATTTTGTGATAAAGGGACTCGCAAAAAAGAATTCGCATTTTGTTGTTTCGTCGCTTGAACACAATGCGGTTTTGCGTCCGCTTGAGAGGTTAAAAAGAGAGGGTCTGTGCGATTACAGTATTGCGGAGGTTAAATTAAGCGATGATGAAACTGCCGAGAGCTTTAAAAGCAAAATCAGAGATAATACCGTTGCGGTTGTATGTACTGCGGCGTCAAATGTTTTCGGTAAAAGACTGCCTTTAAAAATGCTCTCCGAGCTTTGCAAAAGCAAAGGAATTGTCTTTGCCGTTGACGGTGCACAGTGCGCAGGCATAACAGACCTTAACTGCAAAAAAGACGGTATTGATTTTCTATGTATTGCCGCTCATAAGGGGTTATACGCGCCTATGGGAATCGGTATGCTTATTATAAACAGCGACAGACTGCTTAATACTCTTATTGAGGGAGGCACGGGGACACAGTCAGAAAGTCTTTTACAGCCCGAATTCTTACCCGAAAGATTTGAAAGCGGTACATTGAGCGTTCCGCTGATTTCGGGACTGAAAGCAGGTGTTGAATTTACGGGAAGACAAGGAGTCGGCAGAATTTTTGAGCACGAGGACAGAATTATTAAATATATTTTTTCCGAGATGCTGTCAATGAAAAACGTTCTTCTTTATACAAATGTTTTTTCCGCTCAGGAGAGCTTTGTGCCTATTCTTTCATTTAATATCAAAGGACGCTCCAGCGAGGAAACTGCGGCTCTTTTATCGGAAAAAGGCATTTGTGTCAGAGCGGGCTTTCATTGTGCTTTTTTGGCTCACAGACACTATAGAACCGACAAAACGGGCACGGTCAGAATATCGCCTTCGGTTTTTACGGAGAAAAAGGATGTAAA
Source organism: Oscillospiraceae bacterium (assembly GCA_015066635.1). GTDB lineage: Bacteria > Bacillota > Clostridia > Oscillospirales > Acutalibacteraceae > Fimenecus. The sequence continues at coordinate 8,660 of SVOA01000024.1, forward strand.
ATATTTATTAAATTCTGTTTTTGAAATTGCAAAATAGTAATTAGTATGATATAATGTTTACTAATTATGGAATATTATTATTTAATATAAATATATTTATTATATTTTAATCGGGAAAAGGTGATAGGATGTCATATTATTTGTCGTTTTCAAGCTCATTGAACGAAATCAAAAATGCGTTGCTTAATTTTAACGGAATATCGGATATTCTCGATATTCTGTTAGTCGCATTTATCATTTACGCAGGTATCAAGCTCATCAGAGATACAAAGGCAATTCAGTTGGCAAAGGGCTTTATACTCATACTGATTCTGTATGCGGCGGTCAATATTTTCAATATGGAAGCAAGCTCATATCTTTTCTCGATGATTTTTTCAAACCTTTTGCTTGTTCTCGTTATTATTTTCTCGCCCGAAATCAGACATGCTCTTGAGAGCGTCGGCAGAAGCTCGGTTTCAAACTTCAGCCTTTTCTCGTTTAAAAACAGCGATTTGATTTTAAAGCAGGACCTTTCCAACACAATGATTAACGCCGTTTGCCGTTCGTGCTCGGAAATGAGCGACGAAAAAATCGGCGCGCTTATAGTTCTTGAGAAGGAAACGCTTCTCGGTCAGATTATTGAGACGGGAACTAAAATAGACGCTGAGATTTCCCCCGAAATACTCGGCAACATTTTCTTCCCCAAAGCGCCCCTGCATGACGGCGCCGCAATAATCAGAAACTTCCGCGTATGCGCGGCGGGATGTATCCTTCCGCTTACAAAGAATAACGACATCAGCTCTTCGCTCGGTACAAGGCACAGAGCCGCTATCGGCATGAGCGAGCAGAGCGACGCTATCGTTATAGTCGTCTCCGAGGAAACAGGCGCAATTTCCGTTGCCGAAAAAGGCAACCTCAGGCGCAATATTTCTGACGGCGACCTCAGAGAAATACTTTCAAACAGCTTTTCGTATGAAGATACAGACAAAGGCTTTTTCAAAAAAATAAGGAGGGACAAATAAAATGAAAGAATCAATCAACAGTAAAATTCGTTTTAATTTAAGAGCCCTCTTTTACAACAATAAATTTGTACTTGTATTTTCTTTGATACTTGCTTTCGGCATCTGGCTCTGGGTAGCGATAAACAAGAGTCCCGTTGTGGAGAATGTTATCGTCTCCGTACCCGTACAGATAGATATGGCAGGCACTATTCCCGAACAGCTCGGGTTGAAGATTTTCGGAAATACCGACTATACGGTTGACGTAACCGTATCGGGTAAAAAGTTTATTGTCAGCGCTCTTTCGACAGAAGATATCAAGGTAACGGCGCAGACTAACTATGTTGATTCCGCAGGCAATAAAACGCTTACTCTCAAGGCTGTTAATGACAGTAATAAGGAATTCGATATTGTTTCGCTTTCACAGAATTATATTTCGGTTTATTTTGATACTCTCAAAGAGGCGGAGTTTGCGCTTAAAGCAAATGTTACAAGCGAAATATCTCAGACCGTACCCGACGGTTGCCTTCTCGGAGATGCGATTCTGTCAAAAAATACGGTTGTTGTAAGCGGTCCGTCAACCGAGGTTAACCGTATTACGGGTGTAAACGCCTCTTATGTTATTACCAAGATGATTGAGCAGACGACAACGCTTACTCCTTCCGTTGAACTTGTCGGTGCGTCTCCGATGCAGCTGACAAACGTTACCGTTGATACGGGCGACACAAGCGTAACAATGACAATTCCCGTACTTAAAGAGGTAACTTTGCCCACGGCGGTCAGCTTTAAAAACGCACCTGCGGATGTTCTTACGGGAAATATAAACCTCACGGTTTCGCCTGCAACGGTCAAGGTAGGAGTACCTATTGAAAAGCTTGAACAGATGAAGGAGCTTACGGTCGGAAATGTTGACTTTTCCGAAATTGATGTCGGTGTCAACAACTTCAAATTTGACGCTTCGGAGCATCCCGAGTACCGTTATGACGACAGTATTACTTCTTTCCGCGTAACGATAAGGATGAATAATTATGATACAAAGAACGTTAATCTTCCCGTATCAAATGTTTCGTTTACAAAGGAGCATGAAGGATTCCTTACAAATGTTACTCAGGGTGTAAACGGCATTAAACTTATCGGACCGTCAGAGGACCTTGCCTCAATCAGCGAGGAGAATATCTATGCCGAGGTTGACCTGTCTGCTTTTGACTTAAAGGAAGGTGTCAACACCGTTCCCGTCAAGATAGTAATTAACGGTACGTCAACCTGCTGGGCATACGGAGAATATACGATTAAGGTAAACTGCTCGGCAGTATAACACGGAGGAATTATGTCAGAAGAAAACAAATGCCGTGTTCATAAGACTTCGGTCGGCGGACAGGCATTGATAGAAGGAATTATGATGAGAGGGCCTAAGGGAGCGGCTATGGCTGTAAGACTCCCGAACGGCGAAATTGAAACAGAATACAAGGACGTTAAACCCTGGAGAGAGAAAAACAAGTTCTTTTCTCTGCCGCTTGTCAGAGGCGTTGTTGGCTTTGTCGAGTCTATTGTTACGGGTTACGGTTATCTTATGGAGTCAGCCGAGAAATCAACTCAGGGACTTGATAACGGACCTCAGGAGGAAATGTCAAAGCTTGATAAGTGGATAGAGGAACATTTCGGAGAGAAAATGATGAACGCGGTCGGAATTGTCTCCGCAGTTCTCGGCTTCGGAATAGCGTTTGTGCTTTTCCTGTGGCTTCCTTCTTTTCTCGTCGACAAAATAACCTTTAATCATCTGCTGAAATTTCATCCTCTTTTTGAGGGCATTATCAGAATAATCATTTTTGTCGCTTATCTTGCAATAGTTTCACAGATGAAAGACATTAAACGCGTCTTTATGTATCACGGAGCAGAGCATAAATCAATTTTCTGCTATGAGAACGGACTTGAATTAACTGTTGAGAACGTTAAAAAGCAGAGCCGTTTTCATCCGCGCTGCGGTACAAGCTTTATGTTTGTCATGATACTTTTGAGTATTCTGATTTCCAGCGCAGTTGTGCTTATTTTCCCTGCGCTTGCAGAGGTTAACCGTGTTGTATGGATATCGGTTAAACTTCTCATTTTACCGCTTGTAATGGGCATTGGCTATGAATTTATCCGTTATGCGGGCAAGCATGAGAATCTGCTTGTGAAGGTGCTGTCGGCACCCGGACTCTGGATGCAGAGAATTACCACCAAGGAACCCGATGACAAAATTATTGAGGTCGGTATTGCTTCCCTTAAAGCCGTACTTACGGATAATCCCGAGGATGATGAAATAAAATGACGGTGCTTTCCGTATATAAAGAAGGACTTGAGAAGCTCGCTTCAGGCGGCGTTGAAGATTTTGCCTTTGACTGTGAGTGCCTTTTTGAAACTGCAACGGGGTTGAGCAGGACGCAACGGATACTTAATCCCGATTCCGTAATTGACACAGAGATATACGGTGTTTTTATGTCGTATATAGACAGACGAATTTCGGGAGAGCCGCTTCAGTATATACTCGGCAAGTGGAATTTCACTGATCTGGAGTTTACGGTAGGCGAGGGAGTACTGATTCCCCGTCCCGAAACAGAAATTCTTGCCGAAGAAACGGAAAAACTGATTTCCTCAGACGGATGCGTTGTCTATGATTTGTGCGCTGGAAGCGGAGCAATAGGACTTAGCGTCGCAAAGCACAGACCCGAATGTGATGTCTATCTGTTTGAGAAATACGAACGGGCGCTTGAATATCTTAATATAAATAACGGCAAATTATCGCTTTGCAATACGCATATAATTTCCTGTGATGTTTTAAACGGATGTCCCGACGGTATTCCGAAAGCGGATATTATTGTTTCAAATCCTCCGTACGTTAAAAGAGATGAAATTACCTTTCTTCAAAAGGAGGTCGGCAGGGAGCCGGTTACGGCGCTTGACGGAGGAGAGGACGGACTCGACTTTTACAGAGCGATTTGCGATAAGTGGCTTTCAATGGTAAAAAAAGACGGTTACATTATTCTTGAGTGCGCAGATAATCAAAGCTCGCAAATAATGGAAATTTTCAGAGAAAAAACACAGAAATCGGAAGTCGTTTATGACTTCAATAATATTGACAGAATTGTCAAAATAAAGGTATAATTCAAAGGTTAGGAGAAACTATGCTTTTTAATATTTTACGGGGTATGTCGGGCATTGAAATCATAATACTTTTCTTTGCAAGAGTATTTGTTGTTTTCTGTACACTGCCTGTTCACGAGTACGCGCACGCTTATGCCGCAACCAAGCTCGGCGACCAAACGGCAAAGCTCTCGGGAAGATTAACTCTTAACCCGCTTGCGCATCTTGATATTATCGGTACTCTGATGATACTCTTTGTCGGATTCGGTTACGCAAAGCCCGTTCCCGTAAATCCGAGAAATTTCAAAAACCCAAAAGCAGGTATGGCGATAACCGCTCTTGCAGGACCTTTTGCCAATATCGTTATGGCGGCGATATTTATTCTTCTTAATAATATTCTTTCGCTGTTCGGCTCTAATCTGTTTGTTGATTCTTTTTCGGTATTCTTTACCTATGCGGCGATTATAAACGTAGGACTTGCAGTGTTTAACCTTTTACCCATACCGCCGCTTGACGGTTCGAGAGTTTTACAGCTGCTCGTTCCCGATAAATATTACTTTAAATTTGCACAGTATGAGAGATATATCGTGCTTGTTGTTTTCGGACTGATTGTTTTCGGAATACTTGACAAACCACTTTCGTTTTTACAGAATGCTTTGTATTCCGCGCTTAATACACTTATAGGTCTGCCTTTTAAATTCATCTGATAAGGAACTTCTTAAATGGAAAAGATTTCGTATAAAATTGAAGCCTTTGAAGGTCCTCTCGACCTTTTACTTCATTTGATTTCAAAGCATAAGCTTGATATCTACGATATTCCGATAGTGGAGCTTGTAGATCAGTATATCGCTTATGTAAATGAAATGAAAAATGAAGATTTATATGTTGCCAGCGAATTTATTGAGATGGCGGCAAGGCTTATTTATATAAAATCCGTTTCGCTTCTTCCCGTCTATGAGGAGGCGGAGGAGCTTAAAAGAGAACTTTCGGGCGAGCTTATAGAGTACAGAGACTGTCAGATTATGGCGGGCAAACTCGCAGAGGACACAGACGGTTTTGACCGATTTATCAGAAAGCCGAGTGAGGTCGAAATTGATTATACCTATACAAGACTTCATGACGAGAGTGAACTTTTAAAGGCGTATCTCGCCGCAGTCGGCAAGAAACTCAGAAATCTGCCGCCTCCCGTTGAGGCTTTCAGAGAGATAGTTGCAAAAAAGATAGTTACCGTAAGTTCAAAATTCAGATCAATTTTTACAAAACTCGGCAAAGCAGGCAAAAAGCAGAAACTTACCGCTTTGATGGAAGACGCAAAGAGCAGGTCCGAGATTGTTGCCGTTTTCCTTGCGGTTCTTGAACTTGCAAGGAGTAAAAATATCGAAATCAGCGGAGAAGGCTCCGATGTTGACATTGAACTGTTAAACGATAACATTGACGAAATGAGTACTGAAGATTGGGAGTAAAACTTAAATGGCTAATGCAAAACATTTACAGGCAATAGTTGAGGCAATACTTTTCTCGGCGGGAGAGCCACTTGAAATCTCAAAGATTTCTGAAGCGCTCGACATTGAGGATGAGCTGACAGAGCAGATACTTTTTAATCTTGCGGCTGAGCTTGACGAGAGGGACAGCGGTATATGCCTTCTCAACCTCGGCGGTAAATATCAGCTGTCAACAAGAGAAATATACGGCGACTACATACGCAAGGTGCTTGAGGTAAAAAAGAACACGCCTCTTTCGCAGGCGGCATTTGAGGTGCTTGCGGTGGTCGCATATAACCAGCCGGTAACAAAGGCATTTATAGAGCAGGTCAGGGGAGTTGACTGCTCGGGAGTTATAGCAACCCTTTGTCAGAAGAAACTTATTGAGGAAAAAGGCAGACTCGACCTTCCCGGCAGACCGCTTGTTTACGGCACAACGACAGACTTTTTAAGATGCTTTTCCTTCTCGTCTCTTGACGATTTGCCTGAGCTTCCCGAAAATGAAACGGGGAATATTCAGCTGAGCATAGAGGATACCGACGCGATTAAAGGGAAACTTGAAGAAAAGTCTGAAAATGACAGCGAAAATACCGAAGAAAATTCGGAAAACCAAAACTGATTAAAAAAGAGATTATATGAAAGGAGGATAAATAATGACTGCGTTATACATAATACTCGGAATAATTGCGTTCTTTATCCTTCTTTTGAGTATAAAATTCAGAATTGAAGCAGAATATATTGACGAGTTCACTTTAAAGGTCAGATGGCTGTTTATCAAGTTTACAATTTATCCTTTAAAGAAGCCCATTGAACTCGGCGGCAAGCAGAAGAAACCCGCCGAAACCAAGGAAGAAAAACCGAAGGATGAAAATATCAGCAAAAAGAAACCAAATCCTTTTAAAACCTTCTATGAGAATCAGGGATTTGACGGTGTACTGCAGCTTATTAACGACAGCGCAGACGCGCTTGCCGATATGATGAAAAGCTTTAAAAAGCACTTCATTATCGACGACCTTTATCTGTGGCTTGTCATTTCAAAAAACCATGACGCGGCGGCAACGGCTATTGAGTACGGAAATGTCTGTCAGAAGGTTTTCCCTGCGCTCGGATATATCTGTTCGACTCTTAAAGTCAGGAGATACGACGTCAGCGTTGAACCCGACTTTATAGGAACTCTAAGCACGGGACAGTTTGTTTTCAACTGCTCGTTAAGACCGATATTTTTGATAAATGCAGGTATCGCGTTTGCGTTTAAAATGCTGTTTAAAGTATTGCTTAAAATTCTTTCCGCAAAACCTAAAAATGCGGAGAGTGAAAATACAAATAATTCACAAAATATAAAAGGTGGTGCAGTTCAATGAAAGAACAGTCAGCAGCAGGAATTCTCGAAACTACTATTGAGAAGGTAAAAAATCTTGTCAATGTCAGCACAATTATCGGGGATCCTATAAATCTTGAAGGCGGGATTACAATTATTCCCGTATCAAAGGTTACATACGGTTTTGCTTCGGGCGGCTCCGATTTCCCGTCAAAGTCAAATCAGGACATTTTCGGCGGCGGCGGCGGAGCAGGCGTAACAATTACTCCCGTTGCATTTCTTGTAATTTCCGACGGCGAAGTTACCATCAAGCATATCACTGCTTATGATAATGCCGCAGAGAGAGTTGTTAATCTTGTACCCGAAATGTTTGACAAGGTTACAAGCGTTGTTAACAAACAGAAAAAGGAAAAAGCTATTGCCGAGAATATGTCGGCAGCAGATCAGACTCAGGAATAACTGCGCTTTTTCAAGGCAAATAATTTAATCGCCGCCTGCATATCTTTTATAGGCAGGTGGTTGGTGTGTTTAAAAAATCCGTTATCGTTTTTGCTTGTGTTATCATATTGCTGATATCATCTGTGCAGGGCTTTGCGTTTGATATTGACGCTTCGTGCGCGGCGCTGATGATAGCCGATACGGGAGAACTTATTTATACCAAAAACGCCGATGTCAGACGTCCTATGGCAAGCACGACAAAGATTATGACTGCGCTTATTGCGCTCGAAAGCGGCGACCTTGACAGAGAAATTACCGTTACGGATGAAATGATAAATGTTGAGGGTACCTCCATGGGACTTTTGCCCGGCGACACGGTCAGTCTTGAGGAACTCGTTTACGGTATGCTTTTGCAGTCGGGAAATGATGCGGCAAACTGTACGGCTTATGCTGTCAGCGGCGGAGTTGATGAGTTCCTTGCGCTGATGAACTGTAAAGCCGAGGAAATCGGTATGCGGAATACTCATTTTGCTACTCCCTCGGGACTTGATGCGGATGAGCATTATTCAACTGCTTACGATATGGCTCTGCTTGCTTCGTATGCTCTTGCAAACCCCGTTTTCCGCAGAATATGCTCAACATATTCCGCCTCTCTTACTTACGGTAATCCTCCGTATGCAAGACGGCTTACAAACCATAACCGTCTGTTAAAGATTTATGACGGCGCAATAGGAGTTAAAACGGGTTTTACAAAGAAAAGCGGCAGATGTCTTGTTTCCGCTGCGCAGCGGGACGGGCTTGTACTTGTTTGCGTTACGCTTAACGATTCAAATGACTGGGATAATCACAGTAAACTGCTTGATTACGGCTTTGAGAACACAAATAAGCAGTTCCTTGATTTCAGGGATAACTATGATATTCCCGTTGTTTCTGGAAATTCCGACCGTGTCAGCGTTACGCTTACCGAGAAGCCGTTTGTATATTCCGTAAGCGAAAAATCGGAAATTAAAGCCGACGTTTATCTTGACAGCTTTGTCTATGCTCCCGTTCAGAAGGGGGACAGACTCGGCTGTTTGAGGCTTTATGGCGGTAACGGCAGATTTATTAAGGAAATACCGTTTATCGCAGACGGCGTAATTGATGCCGAAACAGAGTCCGCAGACAGAAACGGTAAGTCTGTTTTTGACAGGATAATAAAATATATCAAAGGAAAATGATATGTCGGATAATAAAGTCAGATTACAGAAGTTTATGGCTGAAAGCGGCGTTGCTTCAAGACGCAAGTCAGAGGAGCTTATTGCCGCAGGTAAAGTCAGAATAAACGGTGTTACTGCAAAAATCGGTGACAAGGTTGACCCTAAGCACGATAAAATCACTCTGTCGGGAAAAAAACTTGTAAAAGAGAAAAAAACGGTATATCTGATGTTAAATAAGCCGAGAGGATATATTACCACCATGAACGACGAACGCGACAGAAAATGCGTCGCTCAGCTTATTAAGGACGTCGGAGTAAGGGTTTATCCCGTCGGCAGACTTGACCGTGAAAGCGAAGGTCTGCTCCTGTTTACCAATGACGGGGATTTTGCAAACAGCGTAACTCATCCTTCCGTTCATATCCCCAAAACATACAGGGTTACAATAAGACCCGGTATTGAAAAGTCTCAGGAAGAAAAGTTCCGCAAGGGAATTGAGATTGACGGCAGAGTTACTGCGCCCGCCGATATTAAGGTTATAAGCGCGGAGGATAACAGAACTGTTGCCGAGGTTACGATTTACGAGGGCAGAAACCGTCAGATAAGAAAGATGTTTGAATATTTCGGCATAGAGGTAGCAAGACTTAAAAGGACAAAAATCGGTAAAGTAAAACTCGGTATGCTCAAACAGGGCGAGTACAGAGAGCTTACCGAGGATGAAATTCAGTCGCTTTTAAGTTATTCGGAATAATCGGAGGCACTATGATAAGGTTTTTGCCTGCTTTGGATAGTGAAAAACTAAAAGCTTTATATCCGGACAAGCAGTTTGAGGATGCGCAGTATTGCCGTTATGATGCTGAGGAAAACGGCAATATTACGGGCAGTATTCTTGCCGAGGTAAAGGGTTACAACTGCTTTTTGAGCAACCTTGACACAGAAAGCGGAAATCTTACAGCCGAGGGACTTATAAGGAGCGCTCTTAACTTCGGCGCAAACAGGGGAGCATATATGGCTTTTGCCGATATTTCGGGCTTTGGCGATGTACTCGCAAATCTCGGCTTTGCAGACAACAACGGAGTTCTCTGCGGAGAGATTCCCGAGCTTCTCAAAGGCTCCTGCTGTAAGGAGAATAAGTAGTTTTTTATATTTGACTAAAATATATAAATATAGTAAAATATACAGATAAAAAATCAAGGTGGATATTTTATGATAAAAAGTATGACCGGTTATGGCAGAGCCGAGGAAATTATTGACAATATGAATATTGCCGTTGAATTCAAAAGCGTTAATCACAGATATTTTGAGTTTAACGCAAAGGTTCCGAGGATATACGGCTTTCTTGAGGAAAAATTAAAAAGCTTTACCAACTCTCTTGTTTCAAGAGGCAAGATAGACTGTTATGTCAGTATTGATAATCTTGAAGATACACAGACAGAGATTTCCGTAAATCACGCTCTTGCCGAAGGTTACTACAATGCGGTTCAGGATATTGCCGAAAAACTCGGTATTGACGGCGAAATATCCGCCGCCGCCGTATCAAGATATCCCGACGTAATTTCGGTACATAAGGCTGCCGACGATGAGGACAGAATATGGCAGAGCGTTAAGTCCGTTGCCGAAAAAGCAGTTGCGAAATTTATTGAAATGCGGCTTACCGAGGGCGAGAGACTTAAAGCAGACGTTCTTTCAAGAGCCGATTTTATTATTGAGTGCGTAGGTTTTATTGAGCAACGCTCTCCCGAAACGGTCAGAGAGTATAACGATAAGCTCAGAGAGAGGATGAAAGAGCTTCTCGGCGACGCAGCGGTTGATGAGCAGAGACTTCTTAACGAGGCAGCGGTATATGCCGACAAAATCGCAGTTGCTGAGGAAACCGTCAGACTCAGAAGCCATATTGACCAGCTTCGCTCATTTATGAATTCCGATGAAGCTGTCGGCAGAAAGCTTGATTTTCTTGTTCAGGAGATTAACCGCGAGGCAAACACCATTGGCTCAAAGGCGCAGGATGTTGAAATAGCCCGTAAGGTTATTGCCGTTAAGGCAGAGGTTGAGAAAATCAGAGAGCAGATTCAGAATATTGAATAATTAAGCAGGTGTGTATATGAAGCTTATAAATATCGGTTTCGGCAATGCGGTAAACGCCGACAGAATTCTGTCTGTCGTCAATCCCGATTCAGCGCCGGTCAAAAGACTTGTTCAGGACGCAAAAGAACAGAAAATGTGCATAGACGCCACTCAGGGAAGGCGCACAAGGGCTGTAATTATTACGGACAGCAATCATATCATACTGTCGTATCTTCAGAGTGAAAAAATAATTCAGAGATTTAATGACGATTCAATATCGGAGGATGTGTAAATGGCAAATTGCGGAAGGCTTATTCTTTTCTCGGGTCCGAGCGGAGTGGGTAAAGACACGCTGCTTGACGTCCTTTTTGAAAAGAGACCTTTGCTCCGACATTCTGTTTCTGTTACCACCCGTAACAAACGTGACAGTGAGGTAGAGGGGAAGGACTACTATTTTATCAGCGTTGAGAAATTCAACGAAATGCTTAAAGCTGATGAAATACTTGAATATAACAAATACGGCAAGCATTTTTACGGAACACCTAAAAAGCCGATAGATAAATGGCTTAAAGAGGGCGTTGACGTTATTCTTAAAATTGATGTTCACGGTTTTGAGAACGTCAAAAAAATGTATTCCGACAAATGTATTTCTATTTTTATCCTCCCGCCGTCGCTTGAGGTACTCGAGCAGAGACTTCGTATGCGCGGCACGGAAACGGCGGAAGATTTCATTAAACGTATGGAAATCGCCGTTGAGGAGCTTAAAAAGTGTGAGGAATACGATTACAGGGTTATCAACGACAGTCTTGAAAAAGCTGCCGAGGAAATATTAACAATTTTGGACAAATAATAAATGTGAGGTATAAATTATGAAATTCAATCCAAGTCTTGCAAATGTACTTAAAGATCATCTTAGCCGTTACTCTCTTGTTATAGCTACTGCAAAGCACGCCAGAGAGATTTCCGAAGAAGCTGAGGCAAGAGGCGAAATCCTTACGGAAAAGCCCGTCAGTCTTGCTCTTCAGGATATTGTTGAGGGTAAGGTTAAAATTGTTGAACCGGAAGAAATCAGAAATATATAGTTTCATATAATCGGTATTCGGGAGGTGTGGTCTTATGTCCGAGCTTATAGCCAAGGTTGCGGTTGAAAATACCGCATACAGCTTTGACGGCGCATTTGACTACGCTATTCCCGATATTTTATTATCCGAGGTTAAACCGGGTGTGCGTGTCAGCGTACCCTTCGGAAACGGCAACTCAAGACGTCAGGGGATAGTTTTTGCCCTGAGTGAGCCTGCCGAGGGTAAGAAACTAAAGTCAATATCATCCGTGCTCGACAGTAAGCCCGTTCTCAATGAGGAGCTTATCAGAATTGCGTCTTTTCTCAAGGAAAATACCTTCTGTACTCTTTATGACGCGGCTAAGGCGATGCTGCCTGCGGGTATCGGGATAAAATTTGTCAATTCCTTTGTCCTGTCTCCGACAGTAACTCCCGAAAGTATCGAGAAACTTACGCCCGACGAAAAACGCGTCGTTGAGTATCTGTCGGAAAAAGGCACTTATGTTAAGGAAGACAGAATTTTAAAGGAACTCGGCTTTAAAAACGAATCGGGTATTCTTGCAGGTCTTTGCAAAAAGGGGTATCTTTTAAACAGCGTTGACGCTTCGCAGAAAATCGGCGACTCAACCGTTAAAATGGCTAGACTCTCTCCGCTTTATACCGAGAGCGAAAATGAAATAAAGCTTACGCCCAAGCAAAAGAATATAGTCAAGCTTCTTGAGGATATAGGAACGGCGAGCGTTAAGGAAATATGCTACTTTACGGGACTTACGTCCGCAGTTGTTTCGACTCTATATAAAAAAGGCGTTATTGAGCTTTATGAGAATAAGATTTACAGACGCCCGAAGTCTAAAATCAACGCATCCGATAAGGAAGAAATAAAGTTAAATAAAAATCAGAATACTGCATATAACAATATTTTAAAGCAGTATCTCAGCGATAAACCCGAAGCAGCGCTTCTGTACGGCGTTACGGGTTCGGGCAAGACGCAGGTTTATCTTAAACTTGCGGATAAAGCGGTAAGCGACGGCAAATCGGTTATAGTAATGGTGCCCGAAATATCTCTTACTCCGCAGATGCTTGATATTTTTTATTCAAGATACGGAGACAGGGTAGCGGTTTTTCACAGCGGTCTGTCCATGGGCGAAAGAAAGGACGAGTGGGACAGAGTAAACGAGGGTAAAGCAACTATCGTACTCGGCACACGTTCAGCAGTTTTTGCGCCCGTTACCAATCTCGGACTTATTGTTATAGACGAGGAGCAGGAGTCAACTTACAAATCGGAAATGACGCCGAGATATAATGCCAAAGATGTTGCGGCGCAGAGAGTAATAATGAATAAAGCTCTTTTGCTTCTTTCGTCAGCAACGCCGTCCGTTACGGCATACGCTTATGCAAAAAAAGGCATTTATTCTCTCAATGTGCTTGATGAGAGGTTCGGAGAAGCACAGCTTCCCGAGGTTATTACTGCCGATATTAAGTACGGCGCAGACGTTACTCTCAAGAGTAATCTGTCAGTTGATTTATATAATTCCGTTAAGGAAAATCTTGAAAACGGGAAGCAGACAATTCTGCTTCTGAACAGACGGGGTTTTAACACCTTTGCATCTTGTTCTGACTGCGGAAAAGTCAGAGTTTGTCCAAACTGCAGTATTTCCCTTACATATCACAGTAAAAATCAAAAGCTGATGTGCCATTACTGCGGTTACAGCGAGCCGTTCAGCCATACCTGTCCCGAATGCGGTAATAACACGGTTGTTTACTCGGGTACGGGCACGCAGAAGCTTGAAGACGAACTTGCCGAAAAATTCCCCGAAGCAAGGATTCTGAGACTTGATACCGATTCGGTTGCCGCAAGATATTATTTTGAGGAGCAGTTAAATAAATTTGCGGCCGGAGAGTACGATATTCTGCTCGGAACTCAGATGGTTGCTAAGGGACTTGATTTTCCCAATGTTACGCTTGTCGGCGTAATTTCCATAGACCAGCAGCTCTTTAACGATGACTATAAAAGCGCTGAGCGGGCGTTTGATTTACTCACTCAGGTTGTAGGTCGAAGCGGCAGGGGCGCTCAGAAAGGCAGAGCCATTATTCAGACGGGTTTTCCCGATAACGAGATTATAAGACTTTCGGCGCTTCAGGATTACGAATCTTTTTACAATTTGGAGATAAAAATCAGAAAAGCGCTTGTATATCCGCCGTTCTGTGATTTTTGCTCTGTGGGCTTCGTCGGAAGCGATGAGCTTATGACCAAAAATGCGGCTAAAGAATTTCACTCAAGACTTCAGGAGCTTCATAAAAAGGAGTATTCCGACCTTGATATAATTCTTTTAAACCCGATTACTCCGAGAATTGCGAGAATGTCGGGCAAATACAGATACCGCGTTGTAGTAAAATGCAAAAATACAAAACGCTTCAGGCAGCTGATTTCAACCCTGCTTAAAGATTTTGCTAACGATAACAGATATAAAAAAGTAACGGCTTTTGCCGATATGAATCCCGAAAGTATGTTCTGAGGTGTATTATGGGAATTAGAAAAATCAGGGTCAACGACGACCCTATATTAAAAAGAGTGAGCCGTCAGGTTGAGGTGTTTGACGACAGACTTCACTCGCTTATAGATGATATGAAGGATACTATGTATGACGCAGACGGATGCGGACTTGCCGCTGTTCAGGTAGGTGTTTTGAGACGGGTTATTGTTATAGATATAGGCGAGGGTCCTATTGAGCTTGTTAATCCCGAGATAATATCAGCGGAAGGCGAGCAGTTTGAAGTCGAGGGCTGTCTTTCGCTTCCCGGGAAAAGCGGTATTACCAAAAGACCTATGACGGTCAAGGTTAAGGCTCAGGACCGAAACGGCAAGTGGTGTCAGTATAAGGGAGAGGGACTGAAAGCGAGAGCCTTCTGCCACGAGATAGACCATCTTGACGGACATCTTTATACGGAAAGACTTATCCCCGAGGATGCCGCAAAGGAAATACTGAAAGAACTTGAAACGGAATGATAGTATGAGAATTGTTTTTATGGGTACTCCCGATTTTTCCGTGCCCTGCCTTGAAAGGCTAATTTCGGACGGGGAAGAAGTTGTCGGAGTATTTACTCAGCCCGACAAACCCAAGGGCAGGGGAAACGTTGTCAGTTTTCCTCCGGTTAAGGAGTGCGCCCTCAGGCACGGTATTCCCGTATTTCAGCCGAAAAGTATGAGAGACGGCGAGGCCTTGAAAATACTTGAGGAGCTTAAACCCGACCTGAGTATTGTTGTCGCATACGGCAAAATACTGCCAAAGGATATTCTGTATTTCCCGACTTATAATTCTATAAATATACACGCTTCGCTTCTGCCTGCATACAGAGGCGCGGCGCCTATTCAATGGTGCGTTTTAAACGGCGAAAAGCAAACGGGCGTAACCTCTATGTATATGGATGAGGGACTTGATACGGGAGATATGCTTTTAAAACAGAGCGTTGAGATTACCGAGAATATGACGGCGGGCGAGCTTCACGATATCCTGTCGCAGGTCGGCGCCGAGGTAATGAGTAAAACAGTTTCGGCGCTTAAAAACGGAGAGCTGAAACCTGTTAAGCAGGACGGCTCGGAGTCAAATTATTCCCCGATGCTCACAAAAGAACTTTGCCCGATAGATTTTACAAAATCTGCTCAGGAGGTTCATAATCAGATAAGGGGACTTTCCCCGTGGCCCGTTGCAACGGCTTTGATCGGAGACAAAAGGATAAAAATTCACTCATCCGTTTTGTCCTCAAAAACGGGCAAAAAGGCGGGAGAGGTAGTTGATTCCGACGGAGTAATTTCCGTATGCTGCGGAGACGGAAAATGTATTGATATTTTGTCTCTTCAGCTTGAAGGCAAAAAGAAAATGAGCTCAAAAGATTTTCTTTTGGGTCATAAAATAGAAAAAGGGTCTTTTTTGGAGAGAGGATGATAATATGTTCGGAGACGGCGGTTTTATAAACTATAATCTGTCTTATTTTATTCTTGTTTTACCTGTACTGTTTATTTCTCTTATCTGTCAGGCAAGGGTTAAGTCAGCTTACGGAAGGTTTTCCCGAGTTGCAAATTCGAGAGGTATTACGGGAGCTGTTGCGGCACAGATGATACTTGACTTTTACGGCATTACCGATGTCAGAATTCAGCAGATAGCAGGCGAGCTTACCGATAATTTTAACCCCTCAACCAAGATTATCAGTCTTTCAAGCGGTGTTTACGGCGGCACTTCAATCGCAGCCGTAGGAATTGCCTGCCATGAGGCGGGACACGCCGCTCAGCACGCGCAGGGATATTTGCCTATCAAACTCAGAAACGCTGTTATCAAGCCTGCACAGATAGGATCGGCGGCAGCTGTTCCGATAGCTATACTCGGTTATATTCTTGGCTTGCAGAGACTTATTACCTTCGGAATTCTTCTCTATGTGTTTATAATGCT
>SVOA01000025.1 GCA_015066635.1 Oscillospiraceae bacterium
TAGGGCGCAAGCGCGGGGAAATAGTCCTCAAAAACATCATCTGAAAAATAACATACGGGCGAAACAAGGACAAAAATCACGGTGCATTTTTTCAACAGCTTATAGCTTGCAAACCGTCTCTGAGCGCAGGCAAGCATATAAATACACAGCGGCCAGCCGATTACGGAAAGGCCCGAGAGAAGATGCATCATATTAACAGATACCGATGATTTGCCGAACGCGGTGAAAAGTCCCATTGTTACGGAGAAAATGAAACATATATTCCATATGTGCCATACATTGAGTCTAAGGGTTTTAAGTCCGACATAAAGCAGTACGCCCGAAATCAGAAGCCCCGCAAGCAGAAAACGGTACTCGGCTCTGTTGTCGCTGTCGAGATTTCCCCATATATAGCCGTCAATTACAAAGTAACCTATAAAATATGCGAAAGCCCAGTAAAGTCCTCTGGTATCCTTTTCGTCGGAGCTTTCCTTGACCTCAAAGTCGTTTTCCTTAAACATAAGAAGGCAAACGCACATAGCCGTCAGAACAACAAGGGGAATTATCTTAGTCCACAAAAGAGCATTCGCAGTATCTGTATCAATATATCTGATAAATGCGTTAGCAAAATACATGATTAGAATGCCTAAAAGCCTTTCAACATTGTTGACCGCAAAGGCGTAGCCGCACCGTGCGCTCGTTACGCATCCGCCGAGTCCGATATAGGCAATAATTGCGAAAACAAATCGGACATTCCCTGCCGGCAAAAAGGCAAACGGCACAAAGCCGATTACCGTGACGGCAATGCTTAAACGGATGAGCGGCTTGAATTTCGGCGACCACAGAAGCATCACAACAAGTGAAGCCAGACCATATGCGGCGGTGGCGAACATAGTTCCCGAAACGCCGAAATACTCTGTCCCAATAGGCATAAAATGCCCTCTGAGAGAATAGAGAATCAGCTCAAATGCATACGCCATAAAATAGCAGAATCTTGAAAGACGGACATTCTTAAGGCTCATACTTTCACCGCTGAATGCCACACTTCTGAACTGATTATTCAATTTTCCGATCTGAGAACCTGCGCCGCTTTTCATTTCATCATTTCCCTTAAATTCATTAAAAGCCGATAAAAGGGTGTTTGCGCCGTGCTTTCGGTTTGATTATACTTTATTTGTTTTTGACAGTCAATTAAAAAGAAATAGTATTTTTTTATTTCAGCCTTCGGTCATATAAAAACCGGGGGCTTTTTTCTGTTTTTGCAACAAATTGAAATAAAAGATAAATAAATATATTTCATATTTTTGTGTTTTTGTGAGCAAATATATGGAGATTTTTTTTAATATTTTTTCTGAAAAACCGCATATTTTGCAATATTTTTGTCCGTTATATGAGAGGAGTTTTTCTCCTTTGAAAAAAGATTTACAAAAAATTCATATCTAAAAAGGTTGTAAAACGCTCGAAAAAAGGCATTAGGGTGAGAGGACTTTTTAAATAACTACCCCCCGTTTTTGCCCTGAATACTCCTATACAAGTGAGAAGAATATTCGCTCTTCAAAAATAATTTGCATATTTTTTTATTCAAAAACCTAATAATTTTCCAGATTTTTGTCCGTTAGGTGAAAGGTATTTTTTTCAAAAAGCCGATATTTTTCGCTTCCCGTTGTTATTAAGTGAGAGAGTAAGCACGCAAATACCTTACGGATACAAAAAGAATCCAATAAATAACGGTCCGCTTCTCATTGATGAAGAAACGGCACCGATAGTGAAAAAGATATTCAAATTGTGTGCTTGCGGCAAAGGTCCTGCTCAGATTGCAACAATTCTTAAAAATGAGGAAATTCTCAAGCCATCAATGTACAGATACTGTAAGGAAAGCGTTACATCAAGAAAAATCGATAAAGAGGAACCCTATTCATGGTGCAGTCATACCATAGTTGATATTCTGTGCAACGAGGTATATCTCGGACACACGATTAACTGCCGTACAACAACAGTATCGTACAAGGACAAGCGCAGGATTGACAGACCGCCCGAGGAGCAATACAGATTTGAAAACACCCACGAAGCAATCATAGACAAAGATACCTTTGATATGGTACAGAAAGTCCGTGAGAGCAAACGGCGAAAGAATGTAACCGGCGAAGTAAGTAAATATAGCGGATTGCTGTTCTGCGCTGACTGCGGAAACAAAATGTACTTCGTACAAGGCAGAACAATAAAGAAAAGTCTGTTCAGCTTTGTATGCAGCCGAAACAGAAAGCACATGGGTGAAGATATCTGTACACCGCACACGGTAAGAGAACAGGCACTGGATGAATTAGTTCTTGAACAAATCCGGGAAGCAACCTATGAAGCGAGAACAAACACGGATGCGTTTGTGAGCTACATATCCAAGAAAAGTTCTTCAGACAGCAAGAAAGAGCTTAAAGCCAAGACAAAGGAACTCGGTAAGCTGAAAAAACGCAACGAAGAATTGAACTCACTGTTCAAACGGCTGTATGAAGATAATGTACTCGGTAAAGTTACAAACGAACAATTCCGAATGCTGTCAGACGGATACAACACCGAGCAAAAAGAAATTGCTCAAAGAATGCCCGAGCTTCAAAGTGAGATTGAATACCTTGCAGCTACACAGACAAATACGGAAAAGTTTATATCGCTGGCAAGGAGTTACACAAACATAGCCGAGCTAACTCCGGAAATAGTCAGAGCATTCATATCAAAGATAGTTGTCCATGAACGAACGCAGAAATGGGCTAAAAACGCCGATCAGCAGATTGATATCTACTTTAACTACATTGGAAGCATCGCTTAAAGACAAAAGAATAGAGCAGACAGCCAAGCTGTCTGCCCTGTTCCGGCCTTCACGCTAAACATCCCTATGGAAAGTAGCGTAACGGAGCCTCTTTTGTAATATTTGTTTTGTTATCTCTTGATTTCGTCCCACGGCTTGCCGTCAATGTGGAACAAATCGTCAAAGAGGTACTTGTTATTCTCGTCTTTTCTGTGGTTGGGATACCATACCTGAGCAAAGAACGGGTTATCCTTGGCAATAGAGTCATAGTCCCATGCCTTGTGGGGGATGAAGCACTCGGGGCACCAGTGTCCGCCGAGAAGGATAAGCGCGGGGCTTGCCTCGAACTCTGTGCCGCAGTGTCCGCATTTCCATTTAAGTTTGGTTGCAAGGTCGCCCTTGACCATTGTGTCGGAAAGACATTCGCCGCCTCTGAATTTTGCAGCCTGCTTCATATCCTCAATATCAAGCTCGGATTCGGGCTTTGACTCGTCATAGCCATGGTCAAGCTTGAACTGCTCTGCAGCAGATGTATCCTTGTCAAAGGTCTGAATTTCAAAGTCATCCCAATTCTTGGGAATCTTGTCATATTCTTCCTTTGAGCCGTAGTAAGCGCTCATTCTTGTTTCATTGTTCGTTTCAGCCCAGTCAATGGTACCGAAGTCCTTTGTCTTTGCAAGCTTCTTCATAAACGGCTTTGCAGCAGCAGCTACTGCGCCCTTGGGAAGGTGGCGGGGAATTCTGAAATAGAATTCAACCTGAGAAGCAAGTCTGTCAAAGTATTCCTTTACGGGAAGATTCTCTCTGAAGTGGAGATAATTCTCGAGCTTGTCAGAATCTGCATAGAACTGACCGTGGAAGTTCTTTGTGATAAACCAGTGGGGTTCAAAGAGCTTTTCGGGACCTGCAAGTCCGAGAGTACCGAGAAGAAGACATTCAAATTCGTAGTTGGAAATTCTGTATTCCTTACCCGAACCGATATTGTAGAAATGATTCCAGAAGTCTGCGCCGAGATGTCCCTGCATATCCTCATCACAGAGATTTGCGAGAAGTCTGCCCGAGTCCTCAACCGTGCACCATTCAAGAACACCGTTTACGGGAACATGGAACATAATCGGGTCCATATTCTTTAAGATGTTGGGATAGAGGATGCCCGACTGACGCATTGAAACCCAGTATTTGATACCGCTTTCAACAAAAACTGCCTCTGCACGGCACTTTGAAACTGCGTAGTGGTCATATACGGAAACTTTAAGCGGGTCGCCGCAGCGTCCCCAGTGAATGGGATAGTTTCTGTCGCCTGTTTCGGCAACTGTTCCGATATAGCAAACCTTGATTTCGTCTGCGTTAGGCTGTGCAAGAACTGCCTTGCAGATATTCTCTGCAGCGCCGATGTTTGTTTTCTGAGTCCTGTAAGGCTTCCAGTCGGCAGCGGGAGAAACCATACCGCCTACATGAAGTACATAGTCAGAGCCCGTAACAGCGTCAAGTACATCCTCATACTTGGTAAGGTCGCCCCAAACGATTCTTACGCAAGGGTCATTGATGTAAGCCGCAAATTTCTCACGGTTCTTTTTGCTGTCTCTGAGAAGAAGTACAATATTGAACTTATCTCTCTTTGCGTAAAGCTCCTTGAATCCGGCAAAGCCCATATTGCCTGAGCCGCCTGTGAGCATAACGGTTTTTTTGTCAGCCATAATTATCCTCCTGAATAATAAAAAATTACAAAAATATTATACACTATTATAAAGAACTATGTCAATAAACCAATAATGAAAACGTGTTTATATACAATAAAAAAAGACTCTCGTTCGAGAGTCTTTTAATAAATCTTATCAGTAAGCGATTGCGTAATGCTCCTCACTTGCAAGGTGGATGATAGCGTCAAGGCTGCTGCCGAGGATTTCGATATCCCAGTCAAAGCTGTAGTCAGCCTTTACAACTCTGCCGCTGCCGTCAAGCTCAACAACAATCTTACCGTTCTTTGCAGAGGTCTTTGCCTCCGAAGCAAGAGACGAAGCAACTGAGGGGATATTCTCCATAATTGTTGCCGCCTTGATAACATTCATAGCCTTTGAGTTATGGCCGTTGTCTGCCTGTCCGAGCTCGTCGTCCTTTGTTACAATGGTAATCGTATTGCCGCTCTTGGTTGCGGAAACAATATCGTCGGCAGTAAGCCGTGAAGCGTAGTCGGTATTTTCTACGGGGAATTTGGAAGAATCTATAACAGAGCCGTCGTCCTTAACGCCGTTTGAGGACATAGCCGCGTCAATAATGCTTCCGCCCACGCTCTTGATAAGTCCGGGGAGCTGGCTTGACGGGTCAAGTCCGCCGTTATTCTTTGTACCGCCGCTGACGTGAGTAATTGTACCCTCGCTCTTGGCTTTGTTTATGGCATTGTTGAATTCGGTAAGTACATCAGATTCCGAGTCTGAAGCAGCGCCGCCGTTACCCGAATTGTCGGAAGCAGGCTGAGCCGAATCGTTTGATGAACCGCCGCCCGAAGGAGTAGATGACGAGCCGTTATTGGTATCGGTGCTTGCAGAAGAACTGCCGCCGTTATAAACGGGAGTATTGTCAACAACGGTATTCGTATTGTTGGAAGCTCCTCCCTCCTCAACTATATCCGCCGGTCTGAAGAAGGCAAGATAGCAAAGAGAGTAGAGTAAAAGAAGCGACAGGCAAATTGCAAGTGCAGGGAAGAAGGTCTTTTTAAAGGCCTTTCTGACCTCCTGCTTGTCTGCTAATTTCTTAGCTCTCGTTTCGGGAGTTGAAGGAACTTTTTCTTTTTTAGCCATTGTATGGTTTCCCCTTTCAGTAGTGGTTTCATACCTTTACAAAATTATACATATATAATCTACAATATTTTTTGTCAAATGTCAATGGAATTTTATACTTTTAATTCCGTTTTTAAAACCGCTTCCCGAAAAGAGCAAAATACAGAATATTGTGTAGTCCGTTTTTTATTTACATTATATTGTATATTATTCTTTACTTTTTTGCCGAAATGTGATAAAATAAATTGATTTTAATATTTTTGATACGGAAGATGAGATAAAAATGAAAAAACTTGTTGTTATCGGAGCGAACGATTTTCAAAATCAGCTCATATTAAAAGCCAAATCTCTCGGCTATGAAACTCACGTCTTTGCGTGGGAGGAGGGTGCTGTCGGCAAGCAGAGCGCCGATTACTTCTATCCCGTGAGCATAGTCGAGAAAGAGGAAATACTCGAAAAGTGCAGGCAGATTAAACCCGACGGAGTATGCTCCATTGCTTCCGACCTTGCGGCTATTACGGTAAACTATGTCGCAGAGAATCTCGGACTTCCCTGCAACAAGACCGAGTTTACGGCTGTTCAGACAAATAAATACGCCATGCGTAAGGCGCTCAGCAAGGCAGGGATAGACTGTCCTAAATTCTTAAAGGCGGGCGAGGACTTTGACGAATCCATGCTTGAGGGTTTCAGCTTTCCGATTATCGTTAAGCCCACCGACCGCTCGGGCAGCAGAAATATTATGAAGCTTGAATCTCCCGAGGGTGCAGAGCAGGCTGTAAAGGAAGCATGTGCGGTTTCCTTTGAGCATAAGGCGATTATCGAGGAATTTATCGGCGGCAACGAGTACAGTATGGAGACCATCACTCAGGACGGTGTTCATCATTACCTTGCCACAACAAAAAAATTCACTACGGGCGCCCCGCATTTCATTGAAACGGGACATATTCAGCCGAGCGATTTGAGCGACGCGGTAAACGAAAAGGCAAAAGATACCGTTTTCAGAGCGCTCACGGCTCTTCACGTTGAGAACAGCGCAGGGCACAGCGAATTCAAGGTTGACGAAAACGGAAATATTAAAATTATAGAAATAGGCGCAAGGATGGGCGGCGACTGCATTGGCTCGGACCTTGTGTATCTCTCGACGGGCAACGACTTTGTCAAAATGGTTATGGATGTTGCGTTAGGTAACAAAATCAGCGTCAAGCCGAGTATCGGCAAAAGCGCCGAGGTCGTATTCCTCTTTGACGAAAAGGACCTTGAAAAGCTCGAGAGGGTAAAGCAGGAAATTCCCGACCGTATATACAGAATCAGCGACATCGAGTATGAGAATATGAGCCATGTCGTTGACAGCTCTACACGGCTGGGCTATTATATTTTAACCAAATAACAATTTTTAAAAGGAGAAGAATTATGATTTTAGTTATCGGCGCAACGGGATATGTAGGCAGGTATCTCTGTTCCTATCTCAAGGAGAAAAATTACGATATTCTTGCACTCGGACGCTCGGCAAAGATTAGGCCGTTTTTTGAGGAGAACGGAATACCGTTTCAGTATTTTGACCTCAATGACGACAAGTCCTTTGACAGCCTTCCTGACAACGTAGAGGCAATAGTTGACCTCTCGGCAAGAATTGCAGAGCATGAAACTCCCGTAGAGGACTTTTTCACGCTCAACACCATAGGCGCATACAAGGTGCTTGAATACGCACGCACTCACGGTATAAAGAAGGTCGTTGTTACTTCCTCGCACAAGGTATATAACGATGTCAAGGTTACGGACGGCAAGCCCATTTCCGAGGCAACCTATCCCTGCTTCACGGGCGACCACACGCCTTATATCATTTCCAAAATTGCCGCCGAGAATTTCGTTGAGTATTATAACAAGGACTTCGGTCTTAATGCCGTTGCGCTCAGACTTACGGGCGTTCACGGCTACGGCGAACTTCTCGGACACCTCAACGCTGACGGAACCTACAAAAAGAGCACGTTTGAAATCTTCTTCGAGGCGGCGCTTGCAGGCGAACCTATGTATGTCTGGGGCGACCAGAGCATAAAGAGAGACCACGTTTACGTTAAGGACGTTCTTACCGCTATCGAGGCGGCAATTAACGCAAAGGAAGCAAAGGGTATATTCAATATTGCTTCCGGCGTAGGATATTCGCAGTATGAAGAGGCGCTTGCGCTTGCAAAGATTTTCTCGACGGGCAAGGAGTCCGAGGTTATCTGCTGTCCCGAAAAGCCCGGTCTTACCAGAGGTTATGTCTATGACATTTCCAAGGCGGAGAGAGAGCTCGGCTGGAAGCCGAAATACACCTCGCTTTACGACCTCTATGCAGATTACAAGAAGGAGTGGGAGTCAAAGAAATTCCACAACTATCACTACGTACTTGAGGACCAGAAGCCGCTGACATTCTGATATGGCTATGCTTGACTTTTTAAAGAATAAACTTATCACGGGCAGGGGTGCGACGGCAATTTATGTGCTCCTGAAAGCAAATATTCAAAATGCCGAAATCGTACTGCCCGCAAATATCTGTTACGCAGCAATTCACCCTGTTGTCTTTTCGGGCAACAAGCCCGTTTTCTGTGATGTTGACAGTGCTTCGGGCAATATGACGCTTGAAACTCTCAGACGCGCGGTAAACGGTAAAACATCGGCGGTCATTATGCCGCATATGTACGGTAATCCCGTTGCCGATACGGAAAAAATAGCGCGCTTCTGTAAGGAAAAGGGCATAATGCTTATAGAGGACTGCGCGTCCTCTATGGGAGCAGAGCTTAACGGCAGAATGCTCGGCACCTTCGGCGACTATGCGATTTTCAGCACGGGCTATTCCAAGACGCTTGACCTCGGAGACGGTGGAATATTGGCTTCCGGGCACAGTCTTGACAAAGAAACCGAGCTTTACGCTTCGTTAGACCTGTATGACGGCGGAGCAGAGGTTACAAGCGCTGAGTTTTCAAAGCTGTACCGCGCTTTCCGCAACAGCAAAACGGACATACGCGACAGCGAATTTTATGCGGTTTGCCACGGGGACGTAAGGAAAAATTTCCTTTACAGACTTACCCCCGAAGCCGAAAAAAATATCGGCGAAAGGGTTGCTTCGGAGCTTGACGGCGCAATTCATCAGAGGAGGAGAGAGGCGCTTCTGTATGCCTCGCTTACCGAATTCGGCGGCAGTATCAAGCCTTATGATTATCTTGACGGGGCAGTGCCGTGGCGCTTTAATATCTATGTTGCGCCCGAAGTCAGGGATGAGTTTGTCAGGCGTCTGCTTGAAATGAATGTTCCCGTAAGCGACTGGTATCCCGTTTCCGCGATAATGTTTGACGATTACTCGTCTTATCCGAACGCACTTGCGGCAGAGAAATCAATTCTCAACTTTCCGCTTCTCATCGGCGAAAAGCGGATAAAGGAAATATGCGAATGCATCAATAAAGTTAAGGATGTGTCAGATAATGGAGTTAATTAGTTTTGTAATACCGTGTTACGGCAGTGAAAAAACAGTTGAGCCCGTAATAAAGGAAATTAAGCAGACCGTTGCGGGCAAGGACGGTTATGACTATGAGATTATCGCCGTAAACGACTGTTCTCCCGACAATGTCTGGAATGTACTTGTCGGACTTGCAAAGGAGGATAAAAGGGTTAAGCCCGTACACCTTGCCAAGAATATGAACAGACCCGGTGCCGTAATGGCAGGACTTAATCTTGCCGAGGGCGACATTGTTATCATTATGGATGATGACGGACAGTGCCCGATGGACAAGCTCTTTGACTTGATTGAACCGCTTCACAACGGATATGATGTTTCAATGGCGGATTATCCCGAGCGAAAGCAGTCGGTATTCAAGGACTTCGGCACCATAGTCAACAAAAAGATGACGGAGTGGGTAATCGACAGACCGAAGGATTTGCAGTTTACCAACTTTATGGCGCTCAAAAAGTATATCGTTAAGGAAATAGTCAAGTATGACAATCCTTATCCGTATATGACAGGACTTATACTGCGTTCAACCGACAGTATAAAGAATGTTCCTATGGAGGAGCGTTCACGCCTTGAGGGCAGGACAACCTTTACCTTCAGCAAAATGCTCAAGCTCTGGGTTAACGGGCTGACCGCCTTCTCAATTAAGCCGTTAAGGGTTTCTTCGCTTCTCGGCTTCGTTTGCGCGGCACTCGGAGCGCTGTTCGGACTTATCACAATAATCAGAAAGCTCCTTAACCCTGCTATCAGTGAGGGCTGGAGCTCGATAGTTGCGATAATTCTGTTTGTCGGCGGACTTATAATGCTTATGCTCGGAATGATAGGCGAATACCTCGGCAGAATTTACATCTCAATAAATGAATCGCCGCAATTCGTCATCAGAGAGAAAATAAATTTTGAAAAAAGAGAAAACAGAGATGAGTAAGACAAAACAAAACAACTTAATCTATTTTGCCGTTCTTCATGTTCTGCTGTTTGTATATTCCTTTGCGGGCGTACTGTCAAAATTCGCCTCAAAGGAAGCCTTCCTGTCATTCAGATTTATTCTGCTTTACGGCGGAGTAATCGGAATACTCGGCATATATGCGATAGTATGGCAGCAGATACTCAAGCACATACCTCTGACCACAGCCTTCTGTAACAAGGCGGTCAGCATTATATGGGGAATTGTATGGGGGTTCCTTATCTTTAAGGAAGCAGTTACCTGGAATATGTTATTAGGTGCAGTCATCGTCATTATCGGCGTGATCATAGTGGTAAATGCCGATGAATAAACGACTGATTTTTGCTTTGATTTATATCGCAGGAGTTATCGTATCGGCTGTTGCACAGATTCTTCTAAAAAAGAGTGCAGGCAAGGAATACGAAAGCAAAATAAGGGAATATCTCAACCCCTATGTCATTATTTCCTATGCAATATTCTTCGGCGCAACCTTCTGCACGATTTTTGCCTATAAGGAAATACCGCTTTCCTTAGGACCGATACTTGCGGCGAGCGAATACATCTTTGTTGCCGTTCTCAGCCGTCTGATACTCAAAGAGCATATCAATCTTAAAAAGTTTATCGGACTTTCGGTAATAATCGCAGGTATCATCACATATTCGCTGCAGGTGTAAAACAATAATATAAAAAGCCTTCCGAAAGGAAGGCTTTTTTGATGCGCTAATTTACTTTGCGTAAAACTCCTTAATCTTGTCGCAGATATATTCCTTATCACTCTCGGGAAGTCCGTAAAAGAGAGGCAGTCTGACAAGTCTTTCGCTCTCTTTTGTGGTGTATCTGTCCTCTCCGTGGAATTCGCAGTATTTAAGACCTGCGGGAGCCGTGTGGAGCGGAATGTAATGGAATACAGCACAGATACCGTTTTCCTTGAGGAAGGAAATCAGAGCCGTGCGCTCTGTAAGGTTCTTTGTCTTGATGTAGAACATGTGAGCGTTGTTTGTGCATTCCTCGGGAATGTAGGGGAGAGTGATGTATTCCTTATCCTCAAGCTCCTTAAGTCTTTCATAATAGAAATCCCAGGTTCCGAGCCTGTCGCGGCAAATGTCATCAATTCTCTCAAACTGCGCCCAGAGATAAGCGGCGTTCATATCGCTGGGTAGGTAGGACGAGCCGTACTCAACCCAGGTATATTTGTCAACCTGTCCTCTGAAGAAACGGCTTCTGTCAGTTCCTTTTTCTCTGATGATTTCGGCAAGCTCGGCTTCCTTTTCATCCGCAATAAGAATTGCTCCGCCTTCGCCCATTGAGAAGTTCTTTGTCTCGTGGAAGGAATAGCAGCCGAAGTCGCCTATTGAGCCGAGGGCTCTGCCCTTATAGTATGATGCGGCTGCCTGAGCGGCGTCCTCAACGACTTTGAGCTTATGTCTCTTTGCTATATCAAGAATAGTGTCCATTTCGCAGCCTACGCCTGCGTAGTGAACGGGAACTATCGCCTTGGTCTTATCGGTAATTGCATCCTCAATGAGCTTTTCGTCAATGTTCATTGTGTCGGGACGAATATCGACAAATACGACCTTTGCGCCTCTGCCTACAAATGCGTCAGCGGTTGAAACAAAGGTGTATGACGGCATAATTACCTCGTCGCCGGGCTTTATGTCGCAGAGTATTGCAGCCATTTCAAGCGCGTGAGTGCAAGAGGTGGTGAGCAAAGCCTTTTTTGTACCCGTAGTTTTTTCAATAAAGGCGTTGCACTTTTTTGTGAATTCTCCGTCTCCGCAGATTTTTTTGTTGTCAACAGCCTTTTTGATGTACTCGAGTTCGGTGCCTATAAAAGGCGCTTCGTTAAAGTTAATCATAAGCTAATCTCCTGTGTTTAATATAAAACTGTAAGCAGTGCATCTATGTCTATTGCAAAAAGAACGGCACAGAGTCCTGCGACTATTGCGTACTGATGCTCCTTTTTAAGACGGGAGCAAAGTGAATAAATTCCGAAGCCTACAAGCATTGCCAAGGCGGGAAGTCCCGGATAACAGTATCTGCCCTGAGGCTGGAAGTCGTCAAAGTAGCTGTAATAAATGCTCAGTCCCAAAGCGCCTGTCATACATGCCAGAATACAGAAAACATATACGGCTTTGAGAAGCGTTATTTTCTTTTTCTTTGCGATGAAAGCCAGCGCTCCGATAAACGCACCGAGGAAGGCAACAGCAAAAAGCAGAGCATAGAATCTGTAAACGCTGCCTCTGAGGAATACGCTCATACCGCCGAAAACTCCGACAAAGCTCTGGAAAGAGATTTTCAGCCAGTGCATATCAAAAAGCATATACCAAATTGAATAACCCTTATTTTGCGGTGTTGCTCTCAATGACGGCTTGTAATTACCCTGACCGTAGGTTTCTCCGTATTCGTGGCTGATGTTGAAGCCGAGCAAATCCTTGTATAAAACCAGATGGCGCAGGAAAATATAGCTTATCATTGCCAGCGTAACTATTACGATAAACGCCGTGTATTTTGTAAAGCCCCTGAAGTCTTTTTTGTGCTTTGAAAAGTACGATACAAGATAGAAAAGCATGCTCATAAGCACCCATGTATAACTGTTATAGTAGGAAAGGGCGCATATTGACATTCCGACACACAGCATAAAGCAGCTCATAAAACTCCAGTCCTCTTTGAGCACAAGCGTCCATGTGTAAAGAATTATCGATATTCCGAGTAAGGCAAGCATATCGTTGTTGACATAGCCGCTTAAAAAAGCAAACTGAGGAATTGCCGCCACAACGCAGACGGGAATCATATAAAACGGCTTTTTGAATATAAGCTTTGAAGCTTTCAGCATAAAATAAACCGTTGCCGCAGCGCTTACCACGCTTATCATTCTTGCCGACAGCAGCAGCGCAAAACCGTTGGTGCTGAAAAGACTCATTAACTTCATCGGAATATAGTCAAGCAAATTGCAAAGCATGGTCGGCAGCAATGCATAAGAGAACCCCCATACCGGGTGTGCAGCCTCTCTGCCTACGGGAAGTCTGCCGTTTTCAAACAGAAATTCGGAAACATCAAAGCGCATTGTTTCGTCCGGGCAGTAATAGGGAGAAGTGAATATCCACATAGAGTAGAAAACAAGACATCCGAGCACAAACAGCTTTTCGCTCATTTGCAGCGAATGTTTTGAATTGCTGTAGAACATAAAGTACATAAAGCAGATAAGTGCAAATGCGATACCTGCAAAAAGCACGAACGCCGCAAGGAAACTGAAATTGCTGAAAAGCTTGGTTTGCATAGTAATCTGACTTGCGCTGACAACAATATCATCAAGGGTAAAGTTTCCGTCAAGGTCAAGTCTGAGGTCTTCGCACTGTCCTGCGTCAACCTTGAGTATTACATAATCCGAAGTATATGAGGTAGTGAAAACAGCACTTGAATTCTCAGCTGTAAAATGCAAATTTTCATTCGTTGTAAATGCCTGAATTGTCATACGGGGTAAAACTATTGAGGCAAAATCAATATAAATATAGTTAACCTCAGTGTTAATGTCATCAAAAATCAGCTGAGGGTCAATGCTTGAGGCATAAAAATTCTCACCTTCAACGCTGTAGCCTTCAGCGGATATGGCATAGCTGCCATCGGATAAAAGACGGACGCTGTCATCGGGAAGGTTGACAACTCTTTCTGCCGAGATAATGCCTTCGCCGATAACTGCAACCGCAAGCGCGCAAATCAGCGAAATTATAATAATGTATCTGAATCTGAATTTGTTCTTTAGCATTTAAGCCCTCCGTGAATTATGCAAATCGACATAAAAAACCATTTTATACATTTATATATATTATCATTTTTATTTGCAAAAATCAATATTTTGTCAAATATAAATAAAAGGTATCACAAAATGTGATATCTCTCTTAATGATAACCCGGACGAGATTTGCAGAGCTGTGCTCTGCAAGGGGTTTGCTTTGCAAACCAATCATATTATATGTCCGTCTCGCTCTGCCTTACAGCAAACCGCTTGACACGGACCGTATCGTTCAAATCCCGTCCTTGATACAAATTAAAAATTAAAAAAGATACCGTGGATACGGTATCTTTTTTAATGGTGACCCGGACGAGATTTGCAGAGCTGTGCTCTGCAAGGGGGTTTGCTTTGTAAACCAATCATATTATATGTCCGTCTCGCTCTGCCTTACGGCAAACCGCTCGACACGGACCGTATCGTTCAAATCCCGTCCTTGATACAAATTAAAAATTAAAAAAGATACCGTGGATACGGTATCTTTTTTAATGGTGACCCGGACGAGATTTGAACTCGTGTTACCGCCGTGAAAGGGCGGTGTCTTGACCACTTGACCACCGGGCCGTTATGGTAGCGGCAGTCGGACTTGAACCAACGACCTTCCGGGTATGAACCGGACGCTCTAGCCAACTAAGCTATGCCGCCATACAGTTTATTCCTTTTGCAAAGGCTTGTACATTATAATATATAACCTTTTTATTGTCAATACTTTTTTTGCTTCTGCTCACGAGTTTAAAAATTCCGTTAACGCCTTTGCGGAGCATTCGCGGAGTTCGAGCGTCTGAACGGGAGGAAGCATATTCTCAAGATAATGCGCGTCCGAATTTTTCAGTATCTTCATTTCCTTTAAAAGCGGGTGCTTCTCAAGGAAGGGCGCAACATCCGCGTCGGGAGTGAATTCCGCCGCCCTGAAGCACAGTTCGGGATAAACAAAGCCGATTACCGACAGCAAACTGTAAGAATTCCTGTCGAGATGCGCGGGGAAACACACTCCGTCATAACCGCTTACAAGAGAGACGAGGCTATCAACCGAAACGGAGCTTGCAAGGTGCAGAAGTCTGTCCTCACGGCCCGTAATTTCATCCTGACTTCCCATAATTATCTGCTCGCCGTAAATGTCGGGTCTGTTTTTTATATCGGGCATGGTTGAACGAATATAGTCCGAGAATTCAAGCGCCGCATTTGTTTCGGGAAAAAGGCATATACAGTGAATTTCCTCCGCCGTGCAAAGCTCCATACCCGGCACAACGGTAATGCCGGCTTTTTTGCCCGCCTCGACGGCGCCCTCACAGTTAAGGCAGGAGTTATGGTCTGTCAGGGCTATCATATCGTAGCCGAGCAGTTTGGCCATATTCACAATGTTATAAGGTGTCATATCGTTATCGCCGCAGGGCGACAGACACGAATGCAGATGTAAATCTGCCTTGACCTTCATAACCTTTTCTCCTTATAATTACAGAATTTCTCCGAGCTTTACCGAAAGCGAATAAGCGCTTTCCTCCGATTGCAGAATGTTTACTCCCTGCTGACCCGCTCTCGTTTTTGCGTCCTCGTCGAGAGGTGCGTTTTCGCACAGCACAACACAGGCGCAGTCCGTAAGCACGGCAACGGCAACGCAGTTTATATTGCCCATAACCGTAAACCAGCAGTCGCCCGACTGAGCCTTTGACATAACCCAGCTTAAAAGGTCGCCGCAGTAACCGCCCGAGATTTCGCGCGAGGGGTCCTCCTCGCAGAGAAAAGTAAGATTCAGCTTTTGAGCTAATTCCTTAACCGTCATTTTTATTCCTTCTTATCCTTTTTGTCGTCGTCTGCTTTTCTGAAGGGGGCGGGAATCGGGATATAGTCCCTGCCGTCCGTGTTTTCACTCGTAAAGAATACGCAGTCGTTTATGGACGCCTTGCCTCTGACAATGTCCTCTGCAAGGTCTCTGCAGGAGGGCGCTCCGCAGGTACCGCAGTCAAGACCGGGCAGTATGGCGTCTATTTCGTTAAGCTCCTTCATCTTTGCCATTGCCTCGCGCACATTGTCCGCGAGTTTCATTACCGAAACGGGCTCAAGGGGCTTCTGCCAGTAAAGCGGCTTCGGTATGTTCTTTGTCGGCAGGTGGTTGCAGGAAATCGGCATATACTTGCGAAGCCGCGTCAGTCTTGCCTTTGCGACATAGGGGTTTTCAACCGTAAGAGGTCCGCCGACACAGCCGCCGGGACAGGCGTTAAGCTCAATAAAGTCAAGGTCATTGAGCTTTTCGTCCTCAAGCTCCTCAAGAATTTTTATAACGTTTTCAATGCCGTCTGCGGCAAGATACCTGTCCGTAAACACTCCCGAAGCCTCGCCGCCCGAGGAAGCCCAGCCGACGCCGATAATACCCGACTTGCTTAATTCCTCGGTTTCCTCCGCATCAAGCTTTTCCATATTGCCGAGCAGCACGGGATAGATGTCCTTTATGGAGAAAACTCCGTTGACATAAGATTTGATATTGCAAATCGGAGATTTAATCGCCGTGATTTTTGCCGTGCAGGGAGTGATAAAGAAAACTCCGATATCGTCATTTTTATAGTCGGTTTCGCGCAGTGCTTTTTCACGCGCAATTCTCGCGGCCTCCTCCATGGGAGCGTTGAGGTCAAGCACATGGCCGATAAGGTTGGGAAAACGCACTCTGATCAGGCGCACTACCGCAGGGCAGGCAGAGGAAATAACGGGGCGGGGGATTCTGTCGCCTTTGAGCATAATTCTCGTTGCTTCGGAAATGAATTCCGCCGCCTGACTTACCTCGCACACGTCGTCAAAGCCCATTCTTTTGAGCGCGGTCAGAACTATGTCGGTATCGGTAAGATTGTTGAACTGACCGTAAAGAGTGGGGGCGGGAAGTGCGATTTTATATTTATAGCGGTTTATTTCGTCAAAGGGATATTTCTCGGCATACTTTGCGTGGCTGGGGCAGATTCTTATACACTCGCCGCAGTCGATACATCGTTCTTTAATTATGTATGCCTTTCCGCGTCTTACACGGATAGCGCCCGTAGGACAGTGCTTGATGCAGTTGGTACAGCCCTTGCATTTTTCCTCGTCAAGACGCACGGAATGGAAAAAAGTATTCTTGTCAGCCATATTTATTCCTTTACATCTACTCGTAACTTCATAGTTGTACCTACGCCGACGGTCGATTCAATGACCATTTCGTCGGTGTATTTTTTTATATTCGGGAGTCCCATACCCGCGCCGAAGCCGAGAGAACGCACATTGTCGGGGGCAGTGGAATAGCCCTCCGTCATCGCAAGTTCAATATCGGGGATACCGGGACCGTGGTCGGTAAGCTCCATTTTGATACAGTCGGGGTCAACCGAAACGGCAATTTCCCCGCCGCCTGCATGGATTACCATATTTATCTCTGCCTCATAGAGGGCGATTACGACATTTCTGACGGTTGAAGGGTCAAAGCCGAGCTTTTTAAGATGCGCCTTGACATCTCCCGATGCTTCTCCCGCACGGGTGAAGTCGTCACCCGGAACGTCGTAGTGAAGCTCAAACAGGCTCATACTATTGCCGCTCCTCCTCTTAAACCCTTTTCGTACAGCATACCGCAGGACGCAAACATGGGCTGTTTGGTAGAGAGCAGAACTATTTCTCTGTCCTTTGCAAGGTCAATAATGCTTTCGTCGGGGGTTTTGCCTCTGACAAAAACTATGCACTGCATATCCATCATCTCGGCGGTTCTGACAACCTGAGGGTTGACAAGTCCCGACAGCAGTACTGCCTGCTCCTTGACATAGGCGAGCACGTCGCTCATCATGTCGCTTCCGCAGGCGGCAAAAACCTCTCTGTCGAGGTATTCCTCGCCGCAGATAATTTCGGCGTCAAGTATATCTTTAATTTCACTGACTTTCATAAAAAATCCTCCCAAATATATTATTAAATAATTATACACAATACCGCGCTTTTTTGCAATAGAACGGAAAAATTTTGAGTGTTTTTCCGCTTTTTGACACAGAAAAGTGTGACAAACGGGGGTATTTGGAACTATGGGTGAAAGGAGCTTTTAAAAATGCAGAAGCAATTAAGCAAAAAGGAAAAGGAATTTTCCGCATATTATCTCGAACTCGGCAACGGCAGGGAAGCCGCCGCGCGTGCGGGCTACTTAATGCCGAAAAAAGCCGCAGGACGCCTGCTTGAACGCAGCGAAATAAAAAAGTATATTCACTCGCTTTTATCAAAGCACGAGGACGTTGCGGACGCAAGGACGGGCTTCCGCAGACTTGCCTTCGGCTCGGTTGCCGACGCCGTAAGACTTCTTGACGGCGAGAGGGAAAATCTCGACGGTCTTGACCTGTTTATGGTGTCCGACATCAAAATACCCAAGGGCGGCGGTATGGAAATAAAATTCTTTGACCGCCAGAAGGCTCTTGAAAGTCTTGCCGAGCTTGAAAAGGCGGGCTCGGACGACACCGCGCTTCCGTTTTATTCGGCGCTGCGTAAATCTGCCGCCGCGCTTGAAATTACGGGGGAGGACGGGGACAGCGATGAAGCTTGAAGATTTCAGGGAGTTTTCCCCGAAACAGCTGGCGCTTCTCTCGTGGTGGTGCGAGGAAAGTCCCTTTAAAGACCGAGACGCCGTAATCTGCGACGGAGCCGTGCGAAGCGGCAAGACCGTGTGTATGAGCATTTCGTTTGTGCTGTGGGCTTTTTACCGCTTTAAGAATTCGGACTTCGCAATATGCGGCAAAACGATAACCTCGGTAAGGCGCAATATCGTAACGCCCGTCTTTCCGATACTTGAACAGCTCGGCTTCAGATGTACGCAGAGCATTTCGAAAAATATGATTGAAATAAAGAGGGGGGCAAACGTCAACCGCTTTTATCTTTTCGGCGGCAAGGACGAGAGCTCTGCCGCGCTGATTCAGGGACTTACCCTGTCGGGAGTAATGCTTGACGAGGCGGCGCTTATGCCGCGTTCCTTCTGCGAGCAGGCTGTGGCAAGATGCTCGGTTGACGGCTCCCGTTTATGGTTTAACTGCAATCCCGAAAACCCTTCACATTGGTTCTATCGGGAGTGGATAAAAAAGAGAAACGAAAAAAACTGTCTGTATCTTCACTTCACAATGGAGGACAATCCCTCTCTTTCAAGGGAGATGAGAGAACGCTACCGCAAACTCTATTCGGGCGCTTTTTACGAGCGCTTCGTGCTCGGGAAATGGGTTGCCGCGGACGGACTTATCTATCCCTTCTTTAATGAGAGCTTTGTCTGTGAAGTCCCCGAGGACTGCGACAGCTTTTATGTTTCGTGCGACTACGGAACAGTCAACCCAACCTCGATGGGACTGTGGGGAAAATCGGGAGATAAATGGTACAGAATTGACGAATTCTATCACGATTCAAGGCTCAGAGGCTTTCAGATGACAGATGAGGAATATTACGGCTCACTCGTTAAACTCATCGGAACAAGACAGGTGGAGGGCGTGATAGTTGACCCGTCGGCTGCGTCATTTATCGAATGTATCAGACGGCACGGAGAGTTTAATGTCATCAAGGCGGACAACGACGTTCTGTCGGGCATCAGAAAAACCTCGGACGCGCTCAAGCAGGGAAGAATAAACATCTGCAGGGGATGTAACGACATTTTAAGAGAATTTACTCTCTACAAATGGGACGAGAGTTCAAAGTACGATGCTCCGCGCAAGGAAAACGACCACGCGATGGACGATATGCGTTATTTCGCCGCAACCGTGCCCGACGGCAAACAAGACGGCTTTTTTGCAGTGAGCTGTCAGAGAGAAGGGAGGTTTTAGTTTGGGACTGATTAAAAGGAAAAAGGAAATACTTACGCCTGTGTCTCCCGTACTTTCAAGCACGGGGAAATACAGTACGCATCCCTTTGGAATACTTGACTCCTATACGCCTTTTTGCGCATACGAATACGAATTATACAGAAGTCTCCGCGAAGCCGTACCCGTGATAGACGCGGCGATTTATAAGCTTGTGAGACTTGTCGGCGGCTTTAAGGTTACCGCCGTGGATGAGCGCTTTAACCCGATACTTGACGAATTTGTTTCGTCGGTGCCTTCGGACAGCGCGCAGACATCATTGAATTCATTTATCGACACATTTTTTGAGGGGCTTCTGACTTACGGCACGGCTGTCGGCGAAATGCTGACGGACAGCGAGGACAGAGTCGCCTATCTGTATAACGCGCCCATTAAAAATATCGCTCTGCGCAGAAGTAAGGACGATTTCCGCAGGGTTGAAATCTGTCTGAATTCGGCAGGGGAGGAAAAGGTGCTTCCGAGTCAGGATAAACTGCTTTATTCCGTGCTTAACTGCGAGGCGGGTTCGCTTACGGGAACCTCGATTTTAAGGGGACTTCCGTATGTAAGTTCTCTGCTCTTAAAGGTTTTTAACGCCGTGGGAGCAAACTGGGACAGAGTCGGAAATGTGCGCTTTGCCGTAACCTACAAGCCCGGCACGGAGAATTCCTCCAAGGCGTTCGCCAGGGAGAGAGCCATGCAGATAGCCGAGGAGTGGGGCAACGCCATGAAAAGCTCCGAGGTACGCGACTTTATAGCGGTAGGAGATGTGGACATCAAGGTTATCGGCGCCGACAATCAGGTGCTCGACAGCGAAATTCCCGTCAGACAGCTGCTTGAACAGATAGTGGCAAAGCTTTCGCTTCCGCCGTTTATGTTCGGACTGTCGTGGTCAACAACGGAGAGAATGTCTCAGCAGCAGTCGGACGCGCTGACAACGGAGCTTGAGCATTACAGACGAATTCTTACGCCCGTAATCAGAACGGTATGCGCAAGACATCTGCTTGCCTACGGCTATACGAAGCCCCTGTCGGTTGAGTGGGACGACATTATGCTCAAAGACAGACTTGACGAGGCAAACGCTCAGTATCTTATGGCTAAAACCGAAGCAATTTACGGCAGTACAGGCAAAGGAAAGGGGGAGAAAAATGAATAAAAGCTATTTATGTTCCGAGGATAATTCAGGTGTAAAAACCGTGTCCGACGAGGATATGGCGCTTATAAACTCATACTCGCAGACAAAGCTCTCGGCAGATGAGGTTTTCTGCTTTTCGGCGGTGCTGTGCGACAACGAAATCGACAGAGATTTTGAACGCTTCGGCGTGGACGCGATTAAAGAACTTGCAAAGCTTTTCAAAGGCAAGACCGCTATCAAAAACCACTCGATGAATACAGAGGACCAGAGTGCGAGAACGTACAAGACCGAGGTTGTTACCGACAGTAACAAACTTAACTCGCTCGGCGAACCCTACACCTATTTAAAGGCATACTGCTATATGCCCGTTATACCTAAAAATGAGGACCTTATTGCCGAAATCAAGGCAGGTATCAAAAAGGAAGTCAGTATCGGTTGCAGCGTAAAGAGCAGTATATGCTCGGTCTGCGGCAAGGACGTAAGGGTAAGTCCCTGCCCGCACACAAGGGGCAGGAAATATAAAGGCAGACTTTGTTACAACGAGCTTTGCGAGCCGACGGACGCATACGAGTGGTCGTTTGTGGCTGTCCCCGCACAGAAAAACGCGGGAGTGGTCAAGCATTTCAGACCCGATAAGGAGGAGAATATGAAGGACATTTTCAAAACAATTTCGGAGTGCACCGACAGCGTAACACTTACCGTGGACGAGGCGCACAGAATTGTCGGGGAAATCGAAAAGCTTTCCCTGATGGCAAAGGACGGAGAGATTTACCGCGCCTCGCTTGAAAAGGAAACGGTAAAAAACTTTGCGCTCTTTATGCCCTCGCTTTCCAACGACTGTACCGAGAGTATATGCAAGGCGCTGTCCACCGAAGATTTAAAGGCACTTAATTCCGCGCTTGAAGGCGCAAGAAAAACCGTTTCGGCGCCTCAGACGGCAGTGCTTGAAGCCAAAAAAAACACGGACAACAGTCAGTTCAGATTTTAATTAAAGAAAGGAAATAAAAATATGGCTATTTTTGAAAACATTAAACTCGACAAGGGACTTTACACCGCAGGCAATGGCTTTGCCCGCGAGCTTGAAAAAATTGACCCTTCGGAGAATTACAGAGGCACGGCTCTCGAAGGTCTTGACGCCTTTGAAAGACAGCTTAAAAGATTCAACATCAAGGTGTCGGGCGCTTCAAGCGACACCATTGAGAAGTTCTTTGCTACAACCGACAGCGCCGTACTCTTTCCCGAGTATGTTGCAAGAGCGGTACAGAAGGGCAAGGAGGAGGCGGACATTCTGCCTCAGATTATTGCCTCAAAGACAAGCATTAACGGTATGGATTACAGAACAATTACCTCCGCTCCGACAAACTCACAGAAGGAGCTTGTCAGCGTCGGCGAAGGCGAAGCCATCCCCGAAACAACCGTATCGGTTCAGTCAAATCTCGTAAATCTTCACAAGAGGGGCAGAATGCTTGTCGCCTCTTACGAAGCTATCCGCTTCCAGCGTCTTGACGTATTTACCGTAATGCTCAGACAGATAGGCGCATATATCGCACGCAGACAGCTTAACGACGCCGTATCCGTTATTCTTGAGGGCGACGGCAACTCAAATGCGGCTGACGTATATGCGGTTGCAACCTCGGGCACTCTTACCTATGCCGACCTCGTTACCTTCTGGAACCGCTTTGACCCCTATGAGATGAATACTCTCATCGCGGCTCCCGACGCGGCTGTTGATATTCTCAGTCTTGCGGAGATGAAGGACTCGTTTGCGGGACAGAATTTCCACGCAACAGGCAAAATTGTTACGCCTCTCGGTGCAAACC
>SVOA01000026.1 GCA_015066635.1 Oscillospiraceae bacterium
CATAAGCTCACTGATTTCGGGACCGCCTCCGTGGACAAGAACGATTTTAACGCCTATAAGCCACAAAAGAACAATGTCCTCCATAACCTGCTGTTTAAGCTGCTCGTTTATCATGGCGTTACCGCCGTATTTCACAACGACAACCTTGCCGTTGTACCTTTTTATGTAAGGGAGTGCCTGAGTTAAAACCTCTGCCCTCTGAGCATTTGAAAAGCTGTCCGACATATCAATTTCCTTTCTTTATATCAGGTACGGTAATCACCGTTAATTTTTACATAATCGTAGGTTAAATCACAGCCCCACGCAACCGAGGAATACTCTCCCGAATTAAGCGAAACGAGTATTTCAATTTCCTCTTCGGTAAGAATTTCCTTTGCCTTCTCCTCGGAAAAAGCAATTCCGCTTCCGTTTTTGCATACGGGAATCTCCCCCGCCTTGCTTTTAAAAGAAACGTCTATCCTGCCGACATCGACATCAGCACCGCTGTAACCTATGGCGCAGAGTACCCTGCCCCAGTTTGCGTCGGCGCCGAACATAGCCGCCTTTAAAAGACTTGAGCAGATAACACTCTTTGCAACTGTTTTTGCGGTTTTTAAATCTTTGGCGCCGTTTACCCTGCACTCAAGTAGCTTTGTTGCTCCCTCGCCGTCTCCCGCTATCTTTCGGCACAGAGCAACCGTAACGGTGTTAAGCGCTTTCATAAATGTTTTGAAATTTTCTCCGTCTGCAGTAATTTCCTTATTGCCCGCCTTACCGTTTGCAAGTACGGTTACCATATCGTTTGTTGAGGTATCTCCGTCAACGCTTATCATATTAAATGTATTCTGTATATCTCCCGAAAGAGCCGATGAAAGCATTTCGGAGTTTATATTTACATCACTTGTTATGAATACAAGCATTGTCGCCATATTCGGATGAATCATTCCGCTTCCTTTGGCAATACCGCCTATATGACAAATTTTTCCGTCAACGGTAAATTCAACGGCAATCTCTTTTTTAACGGTATCGGTAGTCATTATACCCTCTGCGGCAGAGTCGCATCCATCATGGGACAGACTATTGACAAGCTTCGGTATTCCGTTCTTTATGGGCGTTATATCAAGGGGCTGGCCTATAACTCCTGTTGAGGCGACAACCATATCGTCTGCGCTTATTCCGAGTTCTTCTGCACAAAGCGTACTCATTGTTTCGGCGATTTCAATTCCGTCCGCGTTACAGGTGTTGGCGTTTCCGCTGTTACAGATGACCGCCTGCGCTATACCGTTTGAAAGATGCTTTTTAGTAACGGTAAGCGGAGCACCTTTAACAAGATTTAAAGTATATACCGCCGCGGCATTGCAGGGAACTTCGCTGTATATAAGCGACAAATCGTTTTTATCCCTGTTTTTTCTGATACCGCAGTGAATTCCCGACGCCTTGAAGCCTTCGGCTGCGCATATTCCTCCGTCAATAAATTTCATATCGTTTTCCTTTCGTTTATTCAGTAATCAGACCTTTGCTCATTTCGGCTCCCGTAACAAGATTCATATTCTGAATTGCGGAGCCGCAAGCGCCTTTGCCGAGATTATCAAATCTTGAAACAAGAAGTATTCTGTCATCATTTCCGTAAACCGATATTTCCATATCGTCGCGTCCCGAAAAAGCGTTGGCGCTCATAAAGCCGTTTTCGTCGGCATTTTCCTTATATCTTACAAGACCGTCCTTATAATATGATTTATATATATCCTTAATAACGTCAGCGTTGCCCTTAACTTCACTCTTAAACAGCGAAACCGTAACCTCCATACCCGAAAAATAATCGGCAACTATCGGGATAAAGACGGGCGCGTTATCAAGCGAGCAAATCTTTGAAATTTCGGGTAAATGCTTGTGCGCCTGCGAAAGGCCGTACTGCCTCGGAGCCGAGAGCAAAGCTTTTCTGTTTTTGCTCTCATAATCGGCTATCATCTTTTTGCCGCCGCCCGAATATCCCGTCAAAGAAACAGCGGTAAGCTTTATATCAGAAGCGATTATCCCCATTTCTCTGAGCGGAGCAATCAGGGAAATAACTCCGCTTGCATGACATCCGGGATTTGCAATACGCTTTGACAAAGCAATTTTTTGTTTCTGTCCCGAAAGCTCCGCAAAGCCGTAAGTCCAGCCGTCAGACGTTCTGTGAGCCGTTGAGGTATCTATCAGTGCAGTATTGCCGTTATTTATCATGGAAACCGCCTGCTTTGCCGCCTCGTCGGGCAAACACAGAAAAGTAACATCCGAGCTGTTGAGCGCGTCGGCACGCGCCTGCTCATCTCTGCGAAGCTCCTCGCTGAGAGTAATAAGCTCAATATCCTCTCTCGACTTTAATCGCTCATGAATTTTCAGTCCCGTTGTGCCTGCGCTTCCGTCAATAAAAACCTTAATCATAAAATATCCTTTTAAAAATTTTATTATTTTGAATTATTATACCCGACAGATGCGGCAAAGTCAAGAAAATTGTGTATATTTATTCGCTTTTTATGTAATTTTATTCAGTATTTTTACATTTTTTGCAGAATATATAACTTTTTTGTGTATATTTACATATCGGAACGTCCATAAAATAATTCTCGGCAAAATATTGACATTTACCGTCAGTAATGGTAAAATATTAAAAATCAGAAATCTTTAAAACCAATTCCGTGAGATTGGCAAGATTACTTAATAGAAAAGGGCTGTATTTATAACCCTGTATATTTAACCGTACCTTGCCATAAACGGCAGGGCATTTTTTATAACGGAGTTATTATGCAGACATTTGAGAATTTTAAAATTCATAAATCTTTACTTCAGGACGGAGTCGTTTCAGACTCTCTCGCGGGGCTTCTTTCCCCTCTCGGAAAAGTAATTACCGATACAAATGAATATTCTGTTTTTCCCGGCTTTTGCGATGTGCACGTGCATTTCCGTCAGCCGGGTTTTTCTTATAAGGAAACAATAAGAACGGGAACTCTTGCCGCGGCTCACGGCGGATACACCGCAGTATGTACCATGCCCAACCTGAACCCCGTCCCCGACTGCGCTGAGAATATGAAGGTACAGACCGATATAATCAGACGCGATGCGCTTATAAATGTTTATCCATATGCTTCAATAACCGTTTCACAGAACGGTACGGAGCTTTCCGATATGGAGGCGCTCAAAGAAACGGCTGTTGCTTTTTCGGATGACGGAAAAGGAATTCAGACGGAAGAACTTATGGAAAAAGCCATGATAAAGGCAAAATCGCTCGGCAAGATAATAGTCGCTCACTGTGAGGACAATTCACTGCTGAAGGGCGGTTATATCCATGACGGCAAATACGCCCGCGAACATTCTCACAGGGGAATATGCAGCGAAAGCGAATGGCGGCAGATAAAAAGAGACTCGGAAATCGCAAAACGCACGGGCTGTGCCTACCATGTCTGCCATATTTCGACCAAAGAAAGCGTTGAAATAATCAGGCAGGCAAAAAAGGAGGGCGTAAACATCACCTGCGAAACAGCCCCGCATTACCTTGTACTTGACGAGAACAGTTTAAGGGAAGACGGAAAATTCAAAATGAACCCTCCCCTTCGTTCTGCCGAGGACAGGCTTGCTCTTATAGAAGGAATTAAGGACGGCACTGTGGATATGATAGCAACCGACCACGCACCGCACTCAAAAGAGGAAAAATCAAAAGGTCTTGAAAAAAGCGCTTTCGGTATAGTCGGTCTTGAAACGGCTTTCCCCGTTTTATATACAGAGCTTGTACTCAAAGGCATTATCACACTCGACAGACTCATAGAGCTTATGGCAATTAACCCGAGAAAGCGTTTCGGCATACCCTTCGGTAACGATATTACGGTATGGAAACTCGGCGAGCAATTCACGGTTAACCCCGACAGATTTCTTTCTATGGGAAAAGCCACTCCGTTTGAAGGTATGCTCTTAAACGGAAAATGCTGTCTGACGGTATGCGGCGGTAAAACAGTTTATAATAATTTCATTATACAGGAGGCATAATATGGCAAAGAGAACAGACATCAAAAAGGTACTTATTATCGGCTCCGGACCTATAGTAATAGGTCAGGCGGCGGAATTCGACTACGCAGGCACTCAGGCCTGTCTTGCGCTTAAAGAGGAAGGCTACGAGGTTATACTCTGTAACTCGAACCCCGCAACAATTATGACGGATACTTCTATCGCGGACAAGGTTTATATGGAGCCTCTGACACTTGAATACGTTGCAAAAATACTTCGTTACGAGCGTCCCGACGCCATCGTTCCCGGAATAGGCGGTCAGACGGGACTTAACCTTGCAATGCAGCTTTATAAAAAAGGAATACTCAAGGAGTGCGGCGTACAGCTGCTCGGCACTCCCGCAACAAGCATTGAAAGAGCCGAGGACAGAGAACTTTTCAAAGAGATGTGCGAGTCCATCGGCGAGCCCGTTATCCCCTCCGAAATCACATATAATATAGATGAGGCAAAGAAAGCGGCTCTCGACATCGGCTATCCCGTAGTTCTGCGCCCTGCGTTTACTCTCGGCGGAACGGGCGGCGGCTTTGCAAACAACGAGGACGAGCTTGTCGAAATCGGCACAAACGCTTTTAAGCTCTCCCCCGTTCATCAGGTGCTTATCGAAAAGAGCGTTAAGGGTTACAAGGAAATCGAGTTTGAGGTTATGCGCGACTCAAACGATAAAGCAATAACCATCTGCGGT
The DNA here is from genome assembly GCA_015066635.1 of Oscillospiraceae bacterium. Taxonomy (GTDB): domain Bacteria; phylum Bacillota; class Clostridia; order Oscillospirales; family Acutalibacteraceae; genus Fimenecus. The sequence continues at coordinate 4,700 of SVOA01000026.1, forward strand.
ATGGAAAACGTTGACCCTGTCGGCGTACACACAGGCGACTCAATAGTTGTTGCTCCCATACTTTCACTCAACGAGCACGACCTTAAAATGCTCAATGACAGTGCAATAAAAATTATTAAAGAACTTAAAATCGAAGGCGGCTGCAACGTTCAGTTTGCGCTCAACCCGACTTCAAGCGAATACTTCCTTATAGAAGTCAACCCGAGAGTTTCACGCTCGTCGGCGCTCGCCTCAAAGGCAAGCGGTTATCCTATAGCCAGAGTAACCGCTAAAATCGCTATGGGTATGTCTCTTGAGGAAATACCCGTTGCAGGCGGTACGGCAGCCACGGAGCCGAGTCTCGACTACATTGTCGCAAAATTCCCGCGTTTCCCGTTTGACAAGTTTGCCGACGCTCCCAACACCCTCGGTACACAGATGAAAGCGACGGGCGAAGTTATGGGAATAGGTTCGGGACTTGAGGAGTGCTTCTTAAAGTCCGTCCGCTCTCTCGAAACGGGCGTTTGCCATGTATATATGCAGAAGTTTGACGGTATGTCAAAGGATGAACTGTTTGAATATATAAAGGAATTCAAGTCAGATAACATATTTGCGATAGCTCAGCTTTTAAGACTCGGCGCAGACATTGACGAGCTTCACAGGGCGACAATGATTACCGACATTTTCCTTGAATGTATCAAGAAAATAACCGATACCGAAGAGTTATTAAAGGCAAACAAGGGCAATAACGAAATACTTGAAAATGCCAAAAAGCTCGGTTTCTCTGACGAGTTTATTGCTAAACTCTGGGAAACGGACGAGATTTCGGTATATAACCTCAGAAAAGAAAACGGAATAATTCCCGTATTCAAAATGGTTGACACGCTTCACACGGGCAAGTATATCGCCTACCTTTACTCCTCCTACACGGGAGAAAACGCGTCAAGACTTACCGATAAAAAGAAAATTATCGTTCTCGGCGCAGGTCCCATCCGTATCGGTCAGGGCGTTGAATTTGACTACTCAACGGTTCACGCCGTACAGACCATTAAGAGAAACGGTTATGAGGCAATAATCATAAACAACAACCCCGAAACCGTTTCGACAGACTATACAACTGCTGACAAGCTCTACTTTGAACCTCTTACTCCCGAGGACGTTATGGCAATAATCGACTTTGAAAAACCCGAGGGCGTTATCGCTTCTCTCGGCGGTCAGACAGCCATCAACCTTGCACAGCCGCTTATGGACAGAGGCGTGAAAATAATAGGTACCGACTGCGCGGCAATAGAGAAAGCCGAAAACCGCGACAGCTTTGAAAAGATACTCAAGGACCTTGATATTCCTCAGCCAAAGGGACAGGCAGTTACAAGAATTGAGGACGGCGTCAGAGCTGCAGAGGAAATCGGTTACCCCGTACTTGTACGTCCTTCCTTCGTACTCGGAGGCAGAGCCATGCAGATAGTCGGCAACGAGGAGCAGTTAAGACATTATCTCAAAACTGCCGTTGAAATCGACGCCGACAAGCCCGTACTTGTCGATAAGTATATTCAGGGCAAGGAGGTCGAGGTTGACGCAATTTGCGACGGCAGAGATGTATTCGTACCGGGCATTATGGAGCTTGTCGAAAGAACGGGTATCCACTCGGGCGACTCGATAAGCATATATCCCTCCTTCAGCATATCTGACAAGGTCAAGGGAATTATCCTTCAGTATGCGAAAAAGCTCGGACTCGGAATAGGAATTATAGGACTTTACAATATTCAGTTCATAGTCGATAAAGAAGAAAACGTTTATATAATCGAAGTTAATCCGCGTTCGTCGAGAACAGTTCCCTTCCTCTCAAAATCTACGGGATTCTCACTTGCCGATATTGCTACCGAAGTCATACTCGGCAAATCACTCAAAGAGCAGGGAATTTTTGACCTCTATCCGCCCGAGAAAAAGCGCTTCTATGTAAAGGTTCCCGTATTCTCCTTCAATAAGATAAAGGGACTTGATGCCTACCTCTCGCCCGAAATGAAGTCAACGGGCGAAGCCATCGGCTATGACAACAAACTTAACCGTGCGCTTTACAAGGCATTGCAGGCAGGCGGAACACATCTTCAAAATTACGGCACGGTATTCGTAACGGTAGCCGACAAGGACAAGAACGAGGCGCTTCCGCTTATCAGACGCTTCTATAATCTCGGCTTTAATATCGAGGCAACCGAGGGCACGGCGAACTTCCTTAAATCAAACGGTATCAGAACTCATATGCTTCGTAAAATCAGCGAAGGCAGCGAGGAAATTCCCGACGCTATCCGTCAGGGACATATCGCATACATTATCAATACAAGAGATATAGGCGCTGAGTCAGAGGCGAGCGACGGTCAGAAAATGCGCCGTCTTGCAACCGAAAACAATGCGACCATATTCACTTCGCTTGACACGGTAAGAGTTCTGCTTGACATACTTGAGGAAACCACGCTCACGATTTCCACTATCGACTCATAAAGGATAATTATGAAAGAAAGCATTTTTAAGGTAATAACAAACGAACAGATAGCAAAAAATGTTTTTCGTATGACGCTTAAAGGCGATACCGAAAGCATTACGGCTCCCGGACAGTTTGTAAACATCAGACTTGACGGTTTTTACCTTCGCAGACCGATTTCGGTATGCGACTGTGAGGACGGAATTCTGACCCTCGTCTATAAAACGGTAGGTCGGGGAACGGAAAAAATGTCTGAGCTTACAAACGGCGCGCAATTAAATCTGCTTACGGGGCTCGGCAACGGCTATAACCTTGAAAAATCAGGAGAATATCCCCTGCTTATCGGCGGCGGCGTAGGCGTTCCCCCTCTCTATATGCTTGCAAAGAAGCTTATAGCTTTGGGCAAAAAGCCGTATGTAATTCTCGGTTTCAATACCGAAAGTGAAATCTTTTACGAAGACGAATTTAAAAAACTCGGCTGTGAGGTTTCAGTTACAACCGTTGACGGAAGTTACGGTATAAGAGGTTTTGTAACCGACGCCCTGCCGCAAAAATACACATATTTTTACACCTGCGGTCCCGAGCCAATGCTCAAAGCCGTATATAAAAGCACGGCAACCTCGGGACAGTTCAGCTTTGAGGAAAGAATGGGCTGCGGCTTCGGCGCGTGTATGGGATGCTCGTGCAGGGTAATCACAGGTTACAAACGAATCTGCAAGGACGGTCCCGTACTTGAAAAGGAGGAAATTCTATGGGCAGATTAAGCGTTAACTTATGCGGAACAGAGCTTGACAATCCCGTTATACCTGCTTCGGGAACCTTCGGTTTCGGCTACGAGTTTGCAGAGATTTACGACATTAACTGTCTTGGTACTTTTTCCTTCAAGGGTACTACAAAGGAAGCGAGATTCGGCAACCCTACACCGAGAATTGCAGAGTGTACTGCAGGTATGATAAACGCCGTAGGTCTTCAGAATCCCGGAGTTGAAAAGGTTATAAGCGAAGAACTGCCCAAACTGAAAAAGGTGTTTTCAAAACCCGTTATGGCAAATGTCAGCGGTTTCTCCGTTGAGGACTACGCCTATACCTGTGAGAAACTTGACGCGCAAGAGCAGGTCGGCTGGCTCGAAGTCAACATAAGCTGTCCCAACGTTCACGGCGGCGGTATGAGCTTCGGAACGGACCCAAAAGCCGCGGCTGAGGTTACCTCAGCTGTAAAAAAGGTTACAAAAAAGCCGATTATAGTCAAGCTTTCGCCCAATGTTACGGATATTACCGCTATTGCCAAAGCTTGTGAGGATGCAGGCGCAGACGGCATCAGTCTAATAAACACCCTTCTCGGTATGAGAATTGACTTAAAGACAAGAAAGCCCGTTATAGCCAATAAAATGGGCGGTTTCTCGGGTCCTGCTGTTTTCCCCGTAGCGTTGAGAATGGTATATCAGGTTGCAAACACGGTAAAAATACCCGTTATCGGTATGGGAGGAGTCAGCACTGCAGAGGATGTTATTGAGATGATGCTCGCAGGTGCAACGGCTGTCGAGGTCGGCGCGGCAAATCTCATTAACCCCACTGCCTGCAAGGACATAATCGACAAATTACCCGAGGTAATGGATAAATATTCCATAGCCAATCTCAGAGATATTACAGGAGGCATTAAATAATGGGCAGAGATGTTATAGTTGCCTGCGATTTTGCAGGTAAGGAAGAAACATTAAATTTCCTTGACATGTTTACAGATGTAAAGCCATTTGTTAAAATAGGTATGGAGCTTTTCTACGCAGAGGGTCCCGACATAGTCCGTGAAATTAAAAAGAGAGGTCATAAAATCTTTCTCGACTTAAAGCTTCACGATATACCAAATACGGTTAAAAAATCAATGGCTGTACTCTCAAGGCTTGATGTCGATATATGCAATCTTCATGCCGCGGGTACGGTAAATATGATGAAAGCGGCGCTTGAAGGGCTCACGCGTGAGGACGGAACCCGTCCCCTGCTTATTGCGGTAACTCAGCTTACCTCCACGGATCAGGAGTCAATGGAAAAAGACTTGCTCATCAAAGAGCCAATCGACAAGGTTGTAATGCACTATGCCGAAAATGCAAAAAAAGCAGGTCTTGACGGAGTTGTCTGCTCCCCTCTTGAGGCAGGGAAAGTTCACGCGGTATGCGGAAGCGATTTCCTTACCGTAACGCCGGGCGTAAGATTTGCGGACGGAGATTTGGGCGACCAGAAAAGAGTTATGACTCCCGCAGCTGCAAAAGAAGCAGGTTCCGACTACATAGTTGTCGGCAGACCGATAACCGCAAGCGACGACCCCGTTGCCGCCTACAAAAGATGCTGTAACGAATTCATAGGATAGGAGATAAAAATGGAAATCAAAAAGCTTATTGCAAAAGATTTGCTTAAAATCAAGGCTGTATTTTTCAGACCCGAGGAGCCGTTTACCTGGGCAAGCGGTATCAAAAGTCCCGTTTACTGCGACAACAGACTTACCTTAACCGCTCCCGAGGTCAGAAACGACGTTGAGAACAGCCTCGCTCAGATTATCAAGGAATATTATCCCGATGCCGAGGTGCTTATGGGCACATCCACCGCAGGAATTGCTCACGCCGCAATAGTCGGTCATATTATGGGACTGCCTATGGGTTATGTCCGCTCGGGCGCAAAGGACCACGGCAGACAGAATCAGATAGAAGGCAAACTCGAAAAAGGACAGAAGGTTGTCGTTGTCGAGGACCTTATTTCCACGGGCGGAAGTGTAATTGAGGTAGTGAATGTTTTAAGAGAAGCCGGCGCAGAGGTGCTCGGTATTGCTTCGATATTTACCTACGGTATGCAGAAGGGTCTTGACCGTCTCAAAGAGGCTGATATCAGAAATGTTTCGCTTACCGATTTTGACGAAATCGCCGTTGTAGCCGCAGAAGAAGGCTATATTAAGAAAGAGGATATAAAAAGGCTTATCGCCTTTCGCAATAATCCGTCAGACGAAAGCTGGATAGGAGAATAAAATGAGAAGTGTAATTGATGTGCTTGATTTGAGCGTCGAGGAGCTTGACAGTCTTATAAAAACAGCTGTGGATATAATTGACAACCCTCAGAAATACGCTCACATCTGCGAGGGAAAGAAGCTTGCCACGCTTTTTTTTGAACCGTCCACGAGGACAAGGATGAGTTTTGAAGCGGCTATGTACGAGCTCGGCGGTCATGTAATATCAATGTCCGAGGCAAACTCATCCTCCGCAGCCAAAGGCGAGAGCGTTGCGGATACGGCAAAGACGGTCAGCTGCTACACTGATATTATTGCCATGCGCCATCCCAAAGAAGGCGCGCCGCTTGTAGCAAGCGTCAACGCAACCGTTCCCGTAATAAATGCAGGCGACGGCGGTCATAACCACCCCACGCAGACCCTTGCCGATTTGCTTACCATTTACCGTGAGAAGGGACGTTTTGACAACCTGACAATAGGATTCTGCGGCGACCTTAAATTCGGCAGAACGGTACATTCGCTAATCAATGCGCTTTCAAGATACAAAAACAATAAAATGATACTCATTTCGCCTGAGGAATTAAAACTCCCGAGCTATGTCAAAAAGGACGTTCTTGTCAAGAACGGTATCGAATTTGAGCAGACTACCGATTTAATCGGCGCTATGCCGAAACTTGATATTCTGTATATGACGAGAGTCCAGAGAGAACGTTTCTTTAACGAGGAAGACTATTTAAGGCTCAAGGACAGTTACATTCTCGACACCAAAAAGCTTGAGTATGCAAGGGACGACCTGAGCATTATGCATCCCCTGCCCCGTGTCAACGAAATCAGCGTTGCAATAGACGACGACCCGAGGGCGTGCTACTTCAAGCAGGTACTCAACGGCAAATATATGCGAATGGCTTTGATTTTAATGCTCTTGAAGGAGGCGGGAACTATATGAATATAGACTCAATTCAGAACGGCTTCGTCATAGACCACATTTACGCAGGTCAGGGTATGAAGCTCTATGAGCTGCTCGGTCTTGACGAGCTTGATGTTTCAATAGCGATAATAAAAAATGTTTCATCCAAGAAGCTCGGCAAAAAGGATATAATCAAAATTGACGCCGATATTCCCGTTAACCTTGATATTATCGGCTATGTTGACCCCGATGCAACGATAAACATAATCAAAGACGGCAAGCTCGCCGAAAAAAAAGTAATCGGTATGCCCGAAAAACTTGTAAATGTAATCAAATGCAAAAACCCGCGCTGTATTACCTCAACCGAGCAGGAGCTTGACCATGTTTTTAAGCTGACGGATAAGGAACATAAAATCTACCGTTGTGCTTACTGCGAAACAAAGGCAAGTAAATAATTACACAGTTAAAAAAATAACTCCCTCTGAAAGAGGGAGTTATTTTTATCTGTTTTTTTAGAAAAGTCCCGAAATTCTGCCGTTCTCATCAACGTCAATTTTTTCTGCCGCAGGGCTCTTGGGAAGTCCGGGCATTGTCAGAATATCGCCCGTGAGAACTACTATAAAGCCTGCACCTGCCGAAACCTTGACATTTCTTACGGTTACCTTAAAGCCTTCGGGCGCTCCGAGCTTGGTCGGATCATCCGAAAAGCTGTACTGCGTCTTTGCGATACATACGGGAACCTTACCGAAGCCGAGCGCTTCAAGCTGTTCTATCTGTTTTTTTGCATTCGGCTGGATATGAATTCCGTCGCCGCCGTAAACCTTGGTAACAACCGCATTGATTTTTTCGGTTATCGACAAATCATCGGAATATGAGAAGGTAAAGTCGCCTTTTTCTTCTTCACAGAGGCGTACAACCTCTTTTGCAAGTTCTTCGCCGCCTTTACCGCCCTCTGCCCAAACGGTCGAAAGAACAGTGTTAACGCCGAGTTCTCTGCACTTCTTAATTATGAAGTCGATTTCAGCGTCCGTATCTGTCGGGAAACGGTTGACCGCAACAACGCAGGGAAGTTTATAAACATTTTTAATATTTGAAACATGGCGCAGAAGATTCGGAACACCTTTTTCAAGAGCGCCGAGGTCCTCTTTGTTGAGTTCTGTCTTTGCAAGACCGCCGTGCATCTTGAGAGCGCGTACTGTTGCAACCATAACAACTGCGTCGGGAGTAAGACCTGCCATACGGCACTTGATGTCAAGGAATTTCTCTGCGCCGAGGTCTGCACCGAAGCCTGCCTCCGTAACAGTGTAATCGCCCATCTTCAGAGCCATCTTTGTAGCTATTACGGAGTTACATCCGTGAGCAATATTTGCAAACGGTCCGCCATGAACAAATGCAGGAGTTCCTTCAAGAGTCTGAACAAGGTTGGGCTTGAGCGCGTCCTTGAGGAGAGCGGTCATAGCGCCGACAGCTTTAAGGTCGCCTGCGGTAACGGGCTTATCGTCATAGGTGTAGCCGACAATAATTCTTGAAAGTCTTGCCTTTAAGTCGGTAATCGAGCTTGCAAGGCAGAAAACAGCCATAATTTCGGAAGCAACGGTAATGTCAAAACTGTCCTCCCTAGGAACGCCGTTTGCTTTTCCGCCCATTCCGTCAACAAGGAAACGGAGCTGTCTGTCGTTCATATCAACGCAACGGTGCCAGGTAATCTTTCTCGGGTCAATTCCGAGTGCGTTCCCCTGCTGAATATGGTTATCAAGCATAGCAGCAAGAAGGTTGTTTGCCGCGCCTATTGCGTGGAAGTCGCCCGTAAAGTGAAGGTTAATATCCTCCATAGGAACAACCTGAGCGTATCCGCCGCCTGCCGCGCCGCCCTTAACTCCGAATACAGGACCTAAGGAAGGTTCACGAAGCGCAACGGTAACGTCCTTTCCTATTCTGCGAAGTCCGTCTGCAAGACCTATTGTAGTTGTTGTTTTGCCCTCGCCCGCAGGTGTGGGAGTGATAGCCGTTACAAGGATAAGTTTGCCGTTTTCACGGGTTGATTCCTTCAGTAGAGACAGGTCAACCTTTGCCTTGTACTTACCGTACTGCTCAATGTATTTCTCATCTACATGGGCAGCCTCCGCGATTTGAAAAATCGGTTTCATCTGACAAGCCTGAGCAATTTCAATGTCTGATAAATAAGCCATAGTCAAAACTCCTTACTTAAAATATTTTACTGCTGCTTTGAACATTTTTATATCATAATTGCCTTGAACATTTTTATATAGTCCCATGCCGACACGCTCGCTGTGTCCCATCTTACCGAACACTCTGCCGTCCGGAGAGGTAATACCCTCAATGGCGTAAGCGGAATTGTTGGGATTAAACTGAACAAGTCCCGAGGCGTTTCCGTCAAGGTCAACGTATTGAGTAGCAATCTGACCGTTTTCGGCTAACTGCTTAATAAGTTCCGCGCTCGCATAGAATCTGCCTTCGCCGTGCGAAATCGGGACGTTCACTATTTCGCCGACCTCCATAAGACTGAGGAAGGGAGATTTATTGGACGCGATTCTCGTGCGCACTATCTTGGACTGATGCCTTGCGATAGTGTTAAAGGTAAGGGTGGGACAGTTTTCGTCCGTATCAATAATCTTACCGTAGGGTACAAGTCCGAGTTTTATAAGCGCTTGGAAACCGTTACAGATACCGCACATAAGTCCGTCTCTGTTGTCGAGCAAATCGGAAACGCCCTCTTTGACAGCGGCGTTGCGGAAAAATGCCGTAATGAATTTTCCGCTTCCGTCAGGCTCGTCGCCTCCCGAGAAGCCACCGGGAATAAAAATCATCTGTGCTGTTTTGAGTTTCTTTGCAAATTCCTCTACCGACCTTTGAATTCCCGAAGCGTCAAGGTTGTTGATTACCATTATTTCGGGCTCGGCACCTGCGTCTGCAACTGCCTTTGCGCTGTCGTATTCACAGTTTGTACCGGGGAATGCGGGAATAAGCACCTTCGGTTTTGCGCATTTAACGGCAGGTACGGGATAAGACTGCGCTCTGTATGAAATATTCTTTATCTCTCCGCTCTCCTGCTTGATATTGCAGTTATATACGCTCTCAAGCTTATTCTCGTAAAGCTCGGAAAGTTCGGAGAGCGTAAGCTCCTCATTACCGTAAGAAATCTTACCGTCAGCCGTAACCTCGCCGATAACGGTCTCGCCCTCGCTGTCCCTAACCTCAAGAATAAACGAAGCATAGTTATATCCGAAAATTTCGTTAAGCAAAAGAGTGTCATTGAATTTAAAGCCAAAGCCGTTGCCAAGACACATTTTAAGCACCGACTCGGCAATACCGCCGAGTCCGGGTGTATAAACAGCCTGAGCATTACCCGAGCGGATAAGTGATGTAACCTTATCAAAGATTTTGAGCAAAGATTCAGTTTTCGGTAACGAATTCTCATCAAACTCAGGTTTGATAAGTATAACCTTATTGCCTGCCGATTTGAATTCGGGAGAAATAATATCGTCTGTTTTCTGTGTCGTAACGGCAAAGGATACAAGCGTAGGCGGAACGTCAAGGTTTTCAAACGAACCGCTCATAGAGTCCTTACCGCCTATGGAACCGATACCGAGTTCAAGCTGCGCCTTAAACGCTCCGAGGAGTGCCGCAAGCGGCTTGCCCCAGCGTTGCGGGTCCTTGCCGAGTCTTTCAAAATACTCCTGGAAGGTAAGATATACGTCCTTAAATTCGGCGCCCGTGGCAATAAGCTTACAAACAGATTCAATTACTGCAAGATAAGCTCCGTGATACTGGCTGTCCGACATTATAAACGGATTATATCCCCACGCCATAAGCGAGCAATCGTCAGTATGTCCCTTTTCAACGGAAATCTTCTGTACCATCGCCTGAATAGGCGTGCGCTGATTTTTGCCGCCGAAAGGCATCAGCACGGTACCTGCGCCTATGGTCGAGTCAAAACGCTCGGAAAGTCCCCTCTTTGAACAGATATTCAGGTCTTCTGCAAGTGCAGTATAGTTTTCCTTAAATCCGCCCTTAACGGTTTTGCCCTTATATTCTGCCTTTACGGGAGCGGCGGAAATATGCTTATCAGCACCGTTTGAGTTAAGGAATTCACGGCTGATGTCAACAATTTTTTTGCCGTTCCAATTCATAACAAGACGGGGTTCCGCCTGAACTTTGGCAACGGGACACGCCTGAAGGTTTTCTTCCTTTGCGAGTGCAAGGAAAGCGTCAACATCTTTCTTCTCGACAACTACAGCCATCCTCTCCTGCGACTCGGAAATGGCAAGCTCGGTGCCGTCAAGTCCGTCGTATTTCTTGGGAACCGCATTAAGGTCAATTACAAGTCCGTCTGCAAGTTCGCCAATCGCAACGGATACACCGCCTGCCCCGAAATCGTTACAGCGTTTAATCATACGGCAGGCTGTCCTGTTTCTGAAAAGTCTCTGAAGTTTTCTTTCCTCGGGAGCATTACCCTTCTGAACCTCAGCACCGCAGGTTTCAACGGAATGTGCGTTATGCGCCTTTGACGAGCCGGTTGCACCGCCGATACCGTCTCTGCCCGTGCTTCCGCCGAGAAGAATAACAACGTCTCCGGGAGCAGGAACCTCTCTGCGAACATTTTCCTGAGGTGCAGCGGCAATAACTGCGCCGATTTCCATACGCTTTGCGGCATATCCGGGATGATAAATCTCGTCAACAATTCCCGTCGCAAGACCTATCTGATTTCCGTAAGAAGAATAGCCCGCGGCAGCCGTTGTAACAAGCTTGCGCTGAGGCAGCTTACCCTCTATTGTGTCACTGACGGGTACAGTCGGGTCTGCGGCGCCCGTAACACGCATAGCGCCGTAAACATAGCTTCTGCCCGAAAGCGGGTCGCGTATTGCTCCGCCTATGCAGGTAGCCGCACCGCCGAAAGGTTCAATTTCGGTAGGATGATTATGTGTTTCATTTTTAAACAGGAGCAGCCACGGCTGTTTTTCGCCGTCAACCTCAACCTCAATTTTAACCGTACAGGCATTGATTTCCTCGCTCTCGTCAAGCTTCGGCAGTTTACCGTGCGCTTTGAGGTATCTGACTGCAACCGTTGCCAGATCCATAAGACAAATCGGCTTGGTTCTGTTAAGTTCTTTTCTGACCGCGAGGTATTCCTCGTAGGTTTTCTGTAAAAGAGCGTCCTCAAATTTTACGTCGTCAATTACCGTTAAGAACGTTGTATGACGGCAATGGTCGGACCAGTAAGTGTCTATCATACGGATTTCGGTAATTGTAGGCGCTCTGTTTTCCGATTTAAAATAGTTCTGACAGAACTCAATATCGTCCGCGTCCATGGCAAGTCCGTAATCGGCGACGAATTTTTCAAGTCCCGCTCTGTCAAGTTCAAGGAAGCCGTCAAGCGTTTTAACAGATTCGGGTATTTCATAGTTAACCTTTAACGTTTCGGGCTTTTCGAGAGCCGCTTCTCTCGCCTCAACGGGGTTAATTACATATTTTTTTAATTCGTTCAAGCCATCCTCGCTTATATTTCCGTAAACGGCATAAACCTTTGCCGAGCGAATCAAAGGACGGTCGGACTGCGAAATAATCTGAATACACTGCGCGGCAGAATCAGCCCTCTGATCAAACTGACCCGGGAGAAACTCAACGGCAAATACCGAAGCGCCCGAGAGGTCAACCTCTTTTGATGCCGTATCGAGCTGAGGCTCCGAAAATACTGTCTTAACCGCATAGTCAAAAAGCTCGTCTGAAATGTTCTCGGCGTCATATCGGTTAAAGAGTCTGATATTCTCAATGCCCTTTATACCGAGCAGCGATTTTGCATCGCTCAGAAGCGCCTGAGCCTCATTGTCGAGACCTTTTTTCTTTTCTACAAAAATTCTGTAAACCAAAATTTACTCCTCCATCGCTCTCAATGCCCTTGCCCCAATATCTTTTCTGTAATAGGCATTGTCAAATGTAATTCTCTTTACAAAAGAATATGATTTCTTTAAAGCCTCGGCAAGCGTATCGGCAGTCGCGGTAACGCCTAGCACCCTGCCGCCGCTGGTAACAAGCTCGCCGTTTTCTTTCTTGGCGCCGGCAACAAAAACCTCTGCCTCATTATCCTCGGGAATTGTAATTTTATAGCCCTTTTTGTAGGATACGGGATAACCCTGCGAAGCCATTATTACGCACGCCGCACATTTGTCGGAGAATTTAACGTCAATGTCGGCAAGTCTCTCATCAGTAACCGCCGTCATAACTTCAAGCAAATCACTTTCAAGCAAGGGCAGGACAACCTGAGTTTCAGGATCGCCGAAACGGCAGTTGTATTCGATAACCTTAGGTCCGTCGGGCGTGAGCATAAGCCCGAAGTACAGACAACCCTTGAAGGTTCTGCCCTCGCTGTTCATAGCGTTTATTGTAGGAAGGAAAATCTTTTCCATACACTGTTTCTGAATTTCGGGTGTATAGAAGGGATTGGGAGCAATAGTACCCATACCGCCCGTGTTAAGTCCCGTGTCGTTATCCCCTGCTCTTTTATGGTCCATAGACGAAATCATGGGAACAACGGTTTTGCCGTCTGTAAACGACAGCACGGAAACCTCAGGACCTGTGAGGAATTCCTCGATAACTATTTTATCTCCGCTTTTGCCGAACTGCTTGTCCTGCATAATTGAGACAACCGCCTTCTCAGCCGCGTCTCTCGTTTCGGCAATAATAACGCCTTTGCCCAGCGCAAGACCGTCAGCCTTGATAACTGTCGGTATCGGCGCTGTTCTGAGATAGTTAAGTGCATCCGCGGCATTGTCAAAGACCTCGTATGCAGCGGTGGGGATAGAATATTTCTTCATAAGATTCTTTGAAAAGACCTTACTTCCCTCTATAATCGCCGCATCCTTTTTAGGTCCGAAGCAACGGATACCCTTCGCCTCAAGCGCGTCAACCATACCGAGTACAAGAGGGTCGTCGGGAGCGACTACGGCGTAGTCAATTCCCTTTTCGATACAGAACGAAACCATCGAATCAATATCGGTTGCCAAGATATTAACGCATACAGCGTCCTTTGCGATACCGCCGTTTCCGGGCGCAGCATAAATCTCGGTAACCTCTTTATTCTTTTTTAATCCCTTAATAATAGCGTGCTCTCTGCCGCCGCTTCCTACAACGAGTAATTTCATTTTTAAACTCCCAATATCAGTGATGGAATAATCTCATGCCCGTAAACGCCATAACTACGCCATTCTCATTGCAGCAGTCTATAACTGCATCGTCACGGATGGAACCGCCGGGCTCTGCGATATACTTAACGCCGCTCTTGAGCGCTCTCTGAATGTTGTCGCTGAACGGGAAGAACGCGTCCGAACCGAGTGAAACGCCGCCGACCGTATCAAGATAAGCTCTCTGCTCCTCTTTTGTAAAGGGCTCGGGTCTTGTTACAAAATACTTCTGCCAGATACCCTCTGCGCAAACGTCCTCTTCGTTCTGATTTATATAACCGTCAATTACGTTATCTCTTTCGGGTCTGCCTATATCCTCTTTAAAGGGAAGATTAAGAACCTTATCCGCCTGACGCAGGAACCATGTATCGGCCTTTGAACCTGCAAGTCTTGTGCAGTGAATTCTTGACTGCTGACCTGCACCGACGCCGATGGCCTGACCGTCAACCGCATAGCATACGGAATTTGACTGAGTATATTTAAGTGTAATAAGAGCAACTATAAGGTCTCTCTTTGCGCTCTCGGGCATATCCTTATTGTCGGTTACAATATTTGAGATAAGCTCTCTGCCAATTTTGAAGTTATTTCTGCCCTGCTCAAAGGTAATTCCGAAAACCTGCTTGCGTTCCTGAACCTCGGGAACATAATCGGGGTCGATTTTAACTATATTGTAGTTTCCGTTTCTCTTTGATTTAAGAATTTCAAGCGCTTCGGGCTCATAACCGGGAGCGATAACGCCGTCCGAAACCTCACGCTTGATAAGCTTTGCAGTGGTAACATCGCATATATCGGAAAGAGCAACCCAGTCGCCGAAGGAGCACATACGGTCTGTTCCTCTTGCTCTCGCATATGCGCAGGCAAGCGGAGACTCGTCAAGTCCGTCAATGTCGTCAACGAAGCAGGCCTTTTTGAGTTTGTCGGAAAGCTTGATGCCTACTGCAGCCGAAGTCGGGCTGACGTGCTTGAAAGAGGTAACTGCGGGAAGTCCGAGAGCCTCTTTAAGCTCCTTGACAAGCTGCCAGGAATTGAAGGCGTCAAGGAAGTTGATAAATCCGGGTCTGCCCGAAAGAATTTCGATTGGAAGGTCGCTTCCGTCGTGCATATAAATCTTTGCGGGCTTCTGATTGGGGTTGCATCCGTACTTGAGTTCAAATTCTTTCATTTTTGGTGCTCCTTTTATTTGTTTTTGTTTACTATTCTTTCTTCAATTTCATTTGTAGCAAGGTCAACATAGCGTACATAGAGAGAAATCTTATTATCGCTGTCGAGCGCATACCAGAGTTTCTCCGTAAATGCCTCTATATCCGAGTCAATAGCTACTCTTTCGGGTTCTCCCTGGAAGGTGGGAATGGGAGAGCCATCGCAGACGTAGGTATGAATAAAGTGTCCAAGACCTGCCTTTGCAGGATATGAGAAGTTATATCTCGCACAGTCGGTACCCTCTGCGTCAATGCTCTTTAAAATGCTCATCTGGTATTTAAAATCGCCGTTTGCAAAAGTAAGCATACCGCTGATTCTCGGCGTATAGTTAGGTCTGTCGGGCTCAAACTCACGGCTCTCAAGCGCCTCTGAGAAGGATTTTCCGTTTTTAAGTCCGTCATAAACGGTGTCTGTCTGGTCGCCGTTTGTAACTATGAGATTATTCTCATACTGACGTACCGCAGCGTAAATAATAAGACTCGGGTCCTCTACCTTTGACGCATCAAAGGGCTCCGTAAAAACTTCCGAATTCTTTTCTGTAAATATTCTGTTTCTTGAATTCTGGCTTCTGCCCATAATGAAGTAAGCAGTGCAAGCCTTCTTTCCGTCCTCGGTTTTACCGATTACTATGCCTCTGCCGACATAAGAATTGCCTGTGATGAGTTCACCGATGTCATTGATTTTGTAGATGTCCATGAGCGTCATTCCCTTTCTGATAATATATTTTTTGAAACCTTTTCAACGGAAGCAGGAAGAATTATCCACTCTGCCTGTTCCATAACGCGCTTTTGTAATATTTCAGGCGTATCTCCGTCCTGAATTTCAACTGCCTTCTGCATAATGATTTCTCCACCGTCGGGAATTTCATTTACAAAATGTACCGTTGCTCCCGTAACCTTAACGCCCTTTTCAAGAGCCGCCCTGTGCACACGAAGTCCGTAAAAGCCTTCTCCGCAGAAGGACGGTATAAGCGAGGGATGAACATTTATAATTCTTTTTGGATACCTGCCCGTGAATTTTTCGCTCAGGATACACATAAACCCTGCGAGAACTATAATGTCGATACCCTCCGAGTCAATAAGAGAAGATATTTTATTCTCAAACTCATTTTGGTCTGCACATTCCTTTTTATTGATAACTGCTGTCTTTATTCCGTTGTTTTCTGCCCTTTTCAGCGCGTATGCGTCAGGGTTATTTGAAATAACAAGACAAATTTCGCCGTGCTCTATTATTCCGTTTTTCTGTGCATCAATGAGCGCCTGCAGATTTGTGCCGCCGCCCGAAACGAGCACGGCTATTTTTACCTTGCCGGAAGTCATTTTGTATCTCCTTTCGCCTTTGTGCGCATAAGCACGGGAAGAAGCATACCTCCGACTGTATTGCCGAGAATAACGGCAACAATGAATACAAATGCAGAAACGCTTACGATACCCGAAGCCGCAAAGTAGAACATATCGGCTATCGAGTGTTCAAAGCCCGCAAGTATAAATACGGGAATACAGAAAAGAATACCGATAACCTTCTGCTTATCACGGAAGATGCTGACGGCAAGGTACATAAGCACTCCGCAGAAAATACCTCTGATAACTGTCTGCGGGAAGCTCTGCTCAAGCTTTAAGGTGCAGATTTTTTCGGCTGTGTCGCCGAGTGCGGGAAGCGCATAACGAATTGCATATCCGCATATAACCGTACCGATAAGATTGCCCAAAAGACCGAGAAGCAGTACCGAGAAAGCTTCCTTATCGTGCTTTTCGGGAATAAAACCGATTTTTCCCGTGTAAAGAGAGTATCCCTTTAAACAAATACACAGTAGCGCAACGCTGAACATAACTGCGCCGACATACTTGTTATCGCAGGCAAGAAAAACCGAACCGCCTATTGAAATGAGCACACCTGCGCTGACACCTGATAAAATCTTATTCAGCATATTACTATCTTCTCCTCAGATTTTACAATTTCGCCTATGATATATGCGTCCTCTCCGTTTGCGCGGAGTATTTCAAGCGCTTTGTCGGTATCTTCCTTTTTAACGACTATGCTCATACCTACGCCCATATTGTAGGTGTTGAACATATCCCTTTCGGAAATATTACCCGTCTTGGCAATAAGGTCGAATATCGGAAGCACTCTGACCTTTGACCCGTCGATTTTTGCACCGGGACCGTCGGGAATACTCCTCGGAATATTTTCATAGAAGCCGCCGCCCGTGA